>JBHEMS010000027.1:0-34906 GCA_046262455.1 Candidatus Dormibacteria bacterium
TGATGTGGCTCAACGTCTCCCTTGCGGGCCTCCCGCTCGTTCCCCTGGCGTTGACCCTGGTAGCGATCGCCCTGCTCTGGTAGCAGCGCGGTAGACCCTCCCCGGGGCGGACTGGGCTTCCCGGCCGGTCCGCCCTCTTTCTACTGATACCATGCGCGCGTCATGGGCGCGCGGCTGGGTTCCGCGGTTCGGAACCGCTGGTACATCGGGCTCCTGCTTTTCGCGGCGGGCCTGCGCCTCTGGCATTTCTCGACACCCCCGGATGACGCCCACGAGTGGCGGCAGACGCAGACCCTGATGAACGCCGCCAGCTATGCGCACGGCGCCGGCTGGCTGACGCCCCGGGTGGACTGGTACGGCCCTACGCCACGCATCGGGGTCCTGGAGTTCCCGGTGTACTCGATCCTCGCGCACCTTCTCACCTACCTCACCGCCAACCTGCTGACCGGGGCCCGCATCGTCTCCTGGCTGGCGGGCATGGGCGCCATCCTGGTGTTCGACCGGATCCTGCTTCTGCGAGCGCACCCGCGCCGGCGTGCCGCGACGGTTCTGTTCGCCCTCGCCCCAATCGCCATCTTCTACGGCCACGCCGCACAGCCCGAATCCCTGCTGCTGTTTCTCACCCTGCTGGCCGCCTACAGCGCCCTGCAGGCGCGAACAGGCGCCTGGCACTGGAGCGTCACCGCCGCCGCCAGCCTGGCCGTGGCCGCCACCATCAAGCCCACGGCCCTGCTGGTCCTCGGCCCTCCCCTGCTGTACGAGGGCTGGCGCAGCCGGCGGATGACAAGGGTCTACCCGGTCCTTCTCTGCGCCGGGGTTGCCGTGCTGCTGTGGGCGCAGTTCGACCGGGCCGTGCTGTTGAGCTCGGCACCCGACTGGTACCGTACCAACACCCGCAGCGAGTGGCTCTTCGGGCCCCTCAGCCTGCGCACCGACGTGGCCTTCTACCGCACCCTGGCCGACCGAGCCGTGTGGACCTTGCTGACTCCCCTGACCGCCGGGCTGTTGCTCTCTGGCGCCGCGCGACGCGGCGACCCGTGGTGGTGGCTGTGGGCGCTGGGTGGACTGATCTCCATCGAGGTCTTCAGCACCCTCAACTATGTGCACTTCTATTACCAGCTTCCCATCATCCCGGCGCTGGCAGCCCTCGCCGCGTACGCCCTGCCCCGGTGGCCGCGCCCCGCGGCGCTGCGACTCGCCATCGCCGGTGCCCTGGCCGCGGTGACGATCTACGCGATCATTCCGCTCTACCGTGAGGCGCCCATCTTCCACGACGCCGGAACTGCCCTGCGGGGAATCGCCACGCCAGGACGGCCGGTGATCGTGCTGAGCAGCGTCGGTGGTCCCTCGCCCTGGTTCCCAGCGGTGTTGTACTACGCCGGCCACCCCGGCTGGAACCTGCCCGCCGGGGCGGCGCCGGCGGTCATCGATGGGCTCCCGGGAACCCCGGCCTGCGAGATGGTCGTCGTCTACGACGGCGGCCAGTCCCCGGTCCCGGATGGCTGGACCCCGGTCGCCGCGACCAGCGAGTACGCGCTGGGCCGCCGCCTCAGCTGTCGCTAGGCGCCGACAACCGCCTCGTCGAGGCCCCGACGGCGCAGCCACACCGCAAGCCCAACCGCGCCGGCGACCACCAGGGCGGCAGTCGCGACCGCCGTCCACGGGACGTACTCGTCCTCGCGGAAACGGTGCTGCAGGCGGTCCACCTCGTCGACGGCCCGCGCCAGCAGCACCTCCTGGGCGCTGCGGGGGCGGGGCCGGACGGTGGCCAGGCGCCGCCGCACGCGCTCGCGCGCCATCGGGTCCTCGACGCGCGGCAGGGCCTCGCCGAGTGCGTCGACCAACTCCGCCAGTCCGCGCCCACTGCCCACGTCGCCATCGCTGAGCCACTCGTCGATGACCCTGGAGAGGTCGTCCGCGCCCCGGTGGGTCATTCGGTGTCCTCCGGGAGCTGTTTGCGCAGGTTGCTGACGGCGCGGAAGACCAGCAGCTTGATCGCGCCTTCGCTTCGGTTCATCACCTTGGCCACCTCCTTGTTACGCATGCCGCCGAAGAAGCGCAGCAGGATCGCCTGGCGCTGGTCAGCCGGCAGGGCGCGGATCGCCTCGTGCAGCCGGTTGTTCTCATCCATCCGCAGGACCACGGCGTCCGGCTCCTCGGCCTCGACGCCCTGAGGCTGGGTCTCCTGCAGCTCCAGCCAGGCGGGCCGCCGGCGGTCCCGCGACAGCAGGTTGCCCGCCACGCGGTAGAGCCAGGCCGAGTAGGGGACGCCGCGCCACTGGAAGTTCGGGAGGTCCTCGAGGCCCTTCTGGAAGGTCGCCGCGGTGATGTCCTCGGCCTGCTCGCGGCTGCCGCAGTGGTAGTACACGTACGAGTAGATCTGGTCGAAATAGCGGTCATATAGCTCCTGGAAACGCGCGGGATCCTGCTTCGCCGCCTCGATTAGCTGGTGCTCAGCCTCGAGATCGGCGTCAGACCTCGTCATTCCCTGTCCTACTCAACACACCCGACATCGGTTGGTTACGAGATCAGCTCCAGCTTCCTCCCGGCGCTCTCGAACACCTCCAGGGTCGCGTCCAGCTGGGCCCGGGAGTGCTCGCTGGTGACGATCGTCCGCACGCGCGACTGCTCTCGCCTGACCATCGGGAAGACGATGGGCTGGGCGAATATGCCGCCGGCCAGCAGCGCATCCGACAGAGCGTTGGCCTTGTCAGGGTCGCCGGCGATCACCGGGGTGATGGGCGTCTCGCTGACGCCGGTGTCGAAGCCAAGCTCCTTGAGCTGGCCCTTGAAGTAGCGGGCGTTGTCCCAGAGCCGCTCAATGCGGTCCGGCTCGTCGAGGAGCACGTCGATGGCGGCGATGCAGGCCGCCGCCACCCCGGGCGGGTGGGACGTCGAGAACAGGAATGACCTCGCCCTCGCCACCAGGTACTCGCGCATGGTGGCGCTACCCGCCATGTACCCGCCGAGCACCCCCATGGCCTTGCTGAGGGTGCCGACCTGGATCTCCACCCGGCCCTCCAGACCGAAGTGGCTGACTGAACCGCGACCATTCTTCCCCAGCACCCCGCTGGCGTGGGCGTCGTCGACCATGACCATGGCGGTGTGGGCCTCCGCGCGCTCCACGATGCCGGGAAGCGGGGCGATGTCGCCGTCCATCGAGAAGACGCCGTCGGTGACCACGATCTTGCGGCGGTACTTGCCCGCCCGCTCCAGTGCCTCCTCGAGCGAGTCGAGGTCGCTGTGGCGATAGATCAGCCGGTCGGCCTTGGTCAGCCGGATGCCGTCGATGATGCTCGCGTGGTTGAGTTCGTCGCTGATCACAACGTCGCCTTCGACGAGGACACTGGAGAGGATGCCGAGGTTGGTGGCGTAGCCCGACTGCAGCGTCAGCGAGGCCTCGGTGTGCTTGAAGTCCGCGAGGCGCCGCTCCAGCTCCTCGTGGACCGACAGGGTACCGGCGATCGTCCGAACCGCGCCGCTGCCGGCCCCGAGCCGGTTGGTTGCCTCGACGGTGGCCGCGACCAGGCGGGGATGGGTGTTGAGGCCCAGGTAGTTGTTCGAGCTGAGGTTGATCAGCCGCCGGCCGCCGATTGTGACCTCGCTGCCCTGGGGGGAATCGATCACCCGCATCGGCCGGTAGAGGCCGTTGGCGGCGAGCTCGTCCAGCTCCTCCCGGAGCGATGCCTCGGAGGGCCGGGTCACGGCTTCAGCGGTGGAACGCCGCCCGGGAACATCACCACCTTGCCACTCTCACCATGTTCCAGGAGCTGTAGCGCCTCCTCGACGTCGTCGAGGCCGACGCGGTGGGTGATCAGGGGCCGCACGTCGACCAGGCCCCCCTCGAGCAGCCGGCGGGTCTGCTCCCAGGTCTCCCAGATGCGGCGTCCAAAGATCCCGTGCACGGTGACCCCCTTCTGGATCACCAGGGCGTTGAGGTCGAGGGTGACCGGGCGCACCGGCAAACCCAGCAGGCTGATCCAGCCCCCTGGGCGCAGCGCGCGAAGCGCCTGCTCGATCGCCCCGGCGTTGCCGGACATCTCCAGGGCCACGTCGACCTGCGCGCCCGCGGCTTCGCGGATCGCCTCGACCGCGTCGCCCGAGCTGGTGTCAAGCAGGGCGTCCGCGCCCATCTTGTTGGCGAGGCCCAGGCGGAACGGGTTGACGTCGGTGGCGATCACCCGCGCCGCGCCCTCCGCCTTCGCGATCCCGATACAGAAGAGGCCGATCGGACCACACCCGGTGACCAGCACCACCTGGTCCTTGAGGGAGCCACGGGTGGCGGAGTGCACGGCGTTCCCGAAAGGTTCCTGGATGCTGGCGACCTCCAGGGGCATCGAGCGATCGGTGACCCAGGCGTTCTCCGCCGGGATCGCCACCAGCTCGGCCCAGCAGCCGTCGCGATCGAAGCCGATGATCTGGACGTTCTCGCAGACGTGGCGCTCGCCAACCAGGCACTGGTGACAGGTGCCATCGACGATGTGGGTCTCGGCCGCGATGAAATCGCCCACCCCCACGCGGTCGACCCCCTCCCCCAGGGACTCGATGGTGCCGCAGAACTCGTGGCCGACGATGCGCGGGGTCTTCATGCGCGCGGCCACCCAGTCGCGCCACTCGTAAACCGCCAGGTCGGAACCACAGATCGACGTGGCCTCGACCCGTACCAGGATCTCCCCGGGACCGGGGGTGGGCTCGGGAACTTCGGCGATCCTGATGCCCGCGCCGGGCTCGGCCTTGATGACGGCTTTCACGCTTCCATCCTAGGTGGCGTGCGCCGCAGCAGATTTGACCGACCATCCACCCCCGCCTACACTGGGCTCTCCAATTCGAGGAAAGGAGGACGCCGATGGTTACCGCTTACGTTCTGATCAACACGTCACCGGGGCGCGCCATGGACGTCGCCAAGAAACTGCAGGGAACGCGGGGAGTCACGGTGGCCGACGCCATCACCGGTGAGTACGACGTCATCGCGCGCCTGGAGGGCGAGGATGTCAACGCGATCGGCGGGGTGATCGTCGAGGCCGTCCAGAAGATCGAGGGGGTCTTCAAGACCGTAACCTGCCTGGCGGTGACCTAGATAACCCACGAAGCCTAGATACGGTGCCAGGCGACCCCGAGATCCGCGAGGGACGCCAGCAACTCCTCGGGCTCGAAGGCCTGCGCCGGGGTGACCACCCCGGTCGCCCGGTGCTCGCCACGAAGCACCCGGCCTGCCACCCGGGCAAGGATCTCGCCGGTTATCCCGTACGGGTCGACGCCCCGGCCGTAGACGCCCCGCTGCGCGCCATCGTCGGGGTCGACCTCGACCAAAATCATCCACTCCTGGGCCTGCCGCTGCTCCGCACCCGGGCCCTCGGGGAGGCGGGAGATGGCGCGGTCGAGGATCGCCTGCACCGGGGCCAGTCCCGCAACCGAGAGCACCCCCGGTAGGGCACGCGAGGTTCGCGCGACCGCCGGCGGCATGTCCATCAGGGTGGTGACCTCGACCTCCGGGTGACGCCGGCGCAGGAACTCCGTCTCTCCCCCGGCGTAGGTGACCGCCCACTTCTCACCCACGTCGGGGAAGCGCACCTTGTGCCCGCGCGCCGGGACCGCCCGACCGGCCGCGCCGGCCATGATCCGCAGGGCCGACTTTGCGGTACCCCGGGTTGCCGTCTTGTCGGGCATCCAGTACGAGACGCGCAGGCGAGAGGCGTCGGGATGCTGTTGCAGCGCGATCTCGATGAGGCAGTCGCCGATGACGTACTCGAACGCGCACGCGTTCATGACCACGATTTCCTGTTCCCGCGCGGCGCGGTCATGCCGACGGTACGTCTGGCGCATGAAGTCGACCTCCCCGGTGGAGTCGAAGTAGTGGCGGCCGGCGGCGACCGCGGCAGCAACCGGCAGGGCGCCGACCTCTCCAAAGGGCCCGGCGGTGGAGACCAGGGCCCGGCCCCGTCGGACCGCGCCGGCGAGGGCCTCGGGGTCGTCGTGGCGCGCCACAGCGATGGGGTACTCACCGTCGAACTCCTCCGCCAGACGCTGCAGGCTTCCCTCGTTGCGGCCGGCGAGGACCATGGAGAGACCCAGGCGCTGGGCGGCGCGGGCACCGAGCTTGCCGGTGAACCCGGTGACCCCGTACATCGTCAGGTCCGCGAGCTCGCCGGCCTCCCGGACGCGGGACGATCCATCGGGCATTCCGAACTGTACCGCTCCAGCGGCCCGCTGTGCCTGGCCAGCGTCCGGTCAGGCCAGCTCGGCGATCATTTCCTGGAACGCGCGCGCGAAGGTTGGGAACGCGTGCACCACATCCGCGAGAACCGCGATGGGGACCTCAGCACGGATCGCCACGCACATCTCGCCGATCATCTCGCCCGAGCGCGGCCCGCACAGCGTGGCGCCCACCAGCACATTGCGGTCGGCGTCGGCGACGAGCTTCATCATTCCGCCCGGCTCACCGTGGATGTAACCGCGCGCAGTGGCGTTCTGCAGGTCGTCGATGCCCGCGGTCCTGACGTTGATCCCCTGTTCTCGCGCCTGCTTCTCGCTGAGGCCGACGGAGGCCACCTCGGGATCGCTGAACGTGACGCGCGGCACCGCCCGGTGGTCGGCGCGGCTCTTCTCACCACGGAGTGCGCGACCGACGACGTTGCCATGGTAATCAGCGAGGTGTGTGAACCCGCCGATGCCGTTGATGTCGCCGATCGCATACACGCCTTCGGCAGCCTCCAGTGTCGCGGGGTCCACCTGCACCCAGCCACGGTCCGTCTTGCGCACCCGGGCGGCATCGAGGTCGAAGCCGTCGAGGTTGGCCCTGCGCCCGGTGGCGAGCAGAACCCGGTCGGCGGTCAGGACGTCGCCCCCTCCGACCGTCACTGAGATCTCTCCTCCCTGCTGGGCCAGGTGGACCACCTTTGCCCCGCAGCTCACCTTGACACCCTCGCGTTCGAGCGCGTCCCGGACGTACCGGCCGGCCAACTCCTCCTCCTGGGGCAGGGGAAACTGCGTGGGCTCGACCAGGTGCACCTGGGTACCAAGGCGCACGTACGCCTGGGCCAGCTCCACACCGACCGCCCCGGCGCCGATCACGATCAGCCGCTCCGGCTGCTCCGCGGCCAGCACCGCCTCGCGGTTGGTCCAATAGTCGATCTTGTCGACGCCGTCGATGGGGGGAATCGCCGGCGAGGTCCCGGTGGCGATCACCACCGCCCGACGGGCGGACAGGCGCTCCCCGTCGACCTCCACCGTTCCCGGACCAACCAGCGCGCCCCGGCCGCGGATGAGCGTGGCTCCGGTGCTTTCGAGGCCGGCCGCGGACTTGGCGTCGTTCTCCTCGCGGGCCATGTCGAAAACCCGCCGGTAGACCTTGGGGTAATCCACCTTCCAGGTCAGCTCCGATGCCGCCAGCGCGATCGCCCGCCCGGCCTCTGCGAGAACCTCGGCGGAACGCAGCATCGTCTTGCTCGGGATGCAGCCCCAGTACGGGCACTCGCCGCCAACCAGGTGCGACTCGATCACCGCCAGGGAGAGTTCACCTCCCCGCAGTTGCCCCGCCAGGGCCTCCGCCGCCGGCCCCGCCCCGATGCACACCACGTCAAACTCGCGCGCTTCACTCATTCCGTTATCAACTCCTGCCTTGTGGATACCACACCATTAAGACCCCAACGTCACGGTAGCGCGCGCGTCGCGGCAAACACGATCGCCATCCCCAGCACGGGGGTGAGGGCGACCAGCGGCGACGAGTGCTCGCGGGCCTCCGGCAGCATGTCCGAGGCGCCGATGTAGATGAAGGAGCCGGCGAAGAACGCCAGCATCCATGGAAGCACGCCTCCGGGGATGTGGATGACCAGCGTTGACAGCGCGCCCAGGACGGGTGTCGTGGCGTCGATGAGCAGGAAGATCGCGGCCCGGCGCGGGCTGTTGCCGTGAGCGAGCATCACCGTCACGGTGTTCAGCCCGTCGCTGAAGTCGTGCGCCAGCACTGCTGCAGAGATCAGGATTCCCACCGCGAAGCCGGCATGAAAGCCGACGCCGATCGCCACCCCGTCAAGAAAGCTGTGGATGGACAGCCCGGTGGCGCTGGCCACCCCCAGCTCGGGGGCGTGGGGACCCTCCTGGTGCTCGTGCTCGCGGGCGCCGTGGAGCGCGGTCACCCGCTCCAGGAGGAAGTACGAGAGGAACCCGCCGGCCGAGGCCAGGAGGACCCACTTCGGCGCATCGGTGGTGTGGAAGATCTCGGGCAGGAGGTCGAAAAACACCACCGCAAGGACGGCCCCGGCGGCAAAGCCCATGACCAGGTGGAGACGGTCCCGCAACCTCAGGGCAACGAGGCCCCCGATGGCAGTCGAGAAGAAGGTGGCGCCGGCCAGAAGGATCGCCATCAGGAAACCCCGACCCTGCAACCTGGACACAGGCCGATGAATACCAGCCGGTGGGCGGTGAAGCTGAAACCTGTCAGCGTCTCGAGGTTGCGGGCGGCCGCCTCGACGTGGCAGCCGGGTATCTCGACAACGGTGCCGCACCGCTCGCACTGGGCGTGCTCATGGTGCTCGGCGCTGGCTTCAAAGTGCGCTCTCCCGTCACCCACCTCGATCCGCTCGACGATGCCCTGCGCCTGGCACCAGGTCAGGTTGCGAAACACCGACGAGAAGTCCGCGGACACGGCGCGCCGCCCGAGCTCCGAGAGCATCTCCTCCACCGTCCAGCTGTGGTGCCCGGGTTCGGAGAGAACCGCCTGGACGGCGTCGCGGACGTGGCTCGGTCTCGGCATGAGCCGGGACTATATCAGTTATGCAAGCTCTTTGCGCAAGTGGTTGGCAGAATCGTCCTGCTCGACCGCTCACCGGCCAACGTGCGGGCTCGCTGGTCGATAGCGGCGTCATCGGCGCCCAGGTCGAGCCGTCGAGCGGCGGCGATCAGCGCCGCCTGGAGATCCGCGGACTCGCGCTGCGCTGCCGCCAGGCGGGCATCGAACCTGGCGGCGAAATGCCCGGACCAGCCGTCTCGCGCCACCGTCGCAATTGCCTCCCGCCGAAACCGTGCCTGCTCCAGCGCGGCGGCGGCGCGCCGCATCGCGGTCGCCGCACGACGCGCTGCCTCATAGTCCCCGCGGACGTCCCCCCAGGGGCTCCTGTCCATCGTCACGATCACCCCCCGCTGAACGGCGTCGGCAGCCCAAACGCAGCCTCTATGCCGGTCCGCGTTGATTTCAAAGTCGGGTCTTCCCGGTGGTTCCACAGCCAGCGCTGGTAGCCCGACTGCCACGTTCGGGGCGGCGCCATGTGGACTTCGCCATCGACCATGATCAGCTTCGCGCCGTCGGAGAGGGCAGCGGGGTCGCGGGCCAACGCGGCCGCCGAAATCATGTAGTCGAGGTGCCTCACGATCGCGTCTGAGAACTCGTTCGCCTGGGTCATGGCGTTGCTCGCATCGTTCGTCCTGTTGCCCTCGGTGACCCGGTTTTCGACCAGCGCCTTGGCGCCGTCGCCCGCCAGGGAAACCAGCGGCGGCCCGGGAATGGGGATCATCCCCACCACCTTGTCGATGCTCTCGGCGAACTTGCGGTGGCGCTCGTCACTGGCCCGCGCCTCGCCAACCTTGAGGTCGTTGGCTCGCGCCAGCAGCAGGTAGGTGCGACCTATCGCCTCCCAACCCTCACCGCGAGCGAGCATGCCGGCCGTCCAGGCAGCCATGGCATCGAGCACCCGAACGCTGTCTGCCGGGCTCTCGCTGGCGATATGCAGCAGGCGCTCCAGGTCCGGCCAGGTGACCCGGAATGTGCCGTCCGCGTTGAGGGCGCTCGGCCCCTCGGCAGGCGCGTTGGCATTGACGGCGACGTCCTGGATGTGAGCGGCCACGATATCGGCGAGCACGTGACGCATTTCCGCCGGCGCGCCACCCCGCCGAACGTGATGCATGGCGACGTCAAACGCGATGGCGTCACGCCCGGGTCCGTCACCCGCCCCTCCAAAGACGGCTGCTCGCGTGATGTCCGCCACCGGCTGCTGGACCCAGTCGCCGTTCATTCGCATCAGCCGCGAGGCCAGGCTACTGTCGGCCATGAGTCGGTAGGACGCCCCGGGGTCACGCCCGACGGCGGCGAGGACGGCCACCCGCGCGTCGAAGTAGGAGTACTGCACACCTGGCCACCGTTCGTTGATCATGCTGGGGTACTGGCTGCTCACTAACTCGTCGGGCCGGAACGCGAACATCCGGCGCGCGGCGTCGACCAGGAAGTCGGTCCCGAATGCCCCCGCCTGGAGAAGGTTCGACAGGTCGGCGGGGGAAAGGTGCGGCTGTGCCAGGAAGTCGCGCAGGAACCCGGCGGTCAGCTGGTCACGTGAGGTGCGGCCCAGACCACTAGTGGCGGTGGCGAATGTCTCGTCGAAAGGCCGCAGCAACTCGTCGAATCCGTCCGGCGCGACCACCGTTTGGTAGCGGGAGTACTGCGTCAAAAGGACCAGGCTGCGTTCCAAGTCGAGCGCGCGCGCGGGGCCGAGCCGGTTGAGGAAGGCGACCGTGAAAATCACGTCACCTTCGTGGTTGCCGAGCTCGGCCATCGCTCGGCGCGTCCGGTCGAGGTCGCTGCGGTTCTTCATGACCTCATCGGCAAGCTCCCGGCCGCGGCGGCGGTCGGCCTCGGCGGCGGAGGAGTCAGCACACAGTTGGTCCGCCAGGGTGCCGTCGTCGACCACCCACTCCTTCGCCCAATCTCCCGCCGCCTCACCTGGTTCGCCCGTCGCCTGGACCCGCTGGCCCGCCTCGATGAAGGCCAGCGCCACCGCCCCGACCCACTCCCCGAGGTCCTCGGTGTGTGCGAGGTGGGTCCTCAGGACCGCGTCGAGGCGCGGAGTCCCTGAGCCGTACTCCGGACGGCTGCGCAGGAAGTCGTCGAGTTCTGCGCGCAGGCGGTCAAGTACCCCGGCCCGCAAGCTAAGGTCCACCTCCCGGGTCCCGTCACGGAAGGCGACCAGGAGGTCCGGATTTGCGCTGCTGGTGTGGTCGTCTTCTCTCATCGTCCTGGGGGAACGGCAGAATGGTCGCCCCACACCAGGGACAGTTGAAGGACAAACTTGCGCTAACTTCCCACCCGGGTCACTTCTGGACCTCCATTCGAGACCTCACCATGGCCTCCGCCGAGTCCAGCAGTTCGGCGACCTGGGCGCGGGAGACGGCGCGGATCGTCAGGCCGCGCGCACGCTGCAGCGCGAGCAGGATGGCGTCCGGTTCGGGCTCAGCGGCCTCCACCGCGTCCACCAGCCTGCGGGCATGGCGATGCAGCGCGGCCTCGAAGAGCTCGCATACCGCTGACACGAGAGGTGCCCACCCGCCAGCTGGGGTCTCGATGCCACCGGGGTTAGGGACCGGCTCCTGAAACATGCGGCGACGCAGCCCCAGGTCGTCGATGCGTTCGGTCGCACGCTCCTCTTCGAGGGCCGCGGTGCCAGGGTGCGAGGACAGGCGGCGAAGCCGCTCGAGCACACCATCGCCCGGCGCCAGCGTGTGGGCTCGGCCCGCGGTGACGCCCGGCGTCCAGCTGACGGTGCAGTCGCCGTGGTCCCGTGCGTAGCGACCGATGTCGTCGATCGCGCCCGTACCGGTGGCGTCGGCGGCGACCGCGTGCAGTGCGTGGCCGAAGACGACGTAGATCCGACCATCGTCGCCGATGCTCAGCGCCCCGGTCGCCCTCAGGGACTGCTGCTCCGAAAGACTTTGGAGCAGACCATCCAGCCCGCGGGTCGTCGATTCCGGCATGACTGGGCATTCTAGGCGTGCCGTGGGCGGCCCGGGGCGTGGAGGAATGCCCACCGGAAAAATGTCCATCCCGCGTCCGTCGGGCCGGCCTTTACTCAGGCAAATGCCCCCCACCGGGGGGCCCCACCATCCCTGAGAACAAGGAGGTCCCGATGAGCAATCGCGTACTTTCCACCCACCTGGCGCAGGAGACCATCCAGCGCATGGAGACGATCCTCAGCAGCGAGCTGGAGCAGCAGGTCAAGCAGCTGGAGCAGCAGGGTCAGACGCTGACCGATCCCAACGTTTGGGACGGGCAGGCGGCCGCACAGTTCCGCAGTGTCTGGCCCCAGACCCAGGCCGCGCTCGACCGCACCCTGCAGACGCTGCAGGAGCTCCGCCTCGCGGTCCAGAAGGTAAACCACAACATCATGACCGCGGGCGGTAACGCCTGACCCTGGTGCTCAGGTGGCGGCCAGGATCCCCACCTGGACGAGGATGACGCCGCCCCGCCGCACCAGGAAGCCCCTGCCTACCGGAAAGGCAGCGGCGCGGCGGGGCAGCCGGGCTCCCAGCAGGTCACCATCAATGTCCAGGTCCGGTTGCAGCAGGAGCCCCTGCCTGGCCTTGCGAACCTCTGGGATCCAGCCACTGTAAGCGCGGTGTGCGGAGCGCGTCTCCACCGCCGCCAGCAGGCGAATCCGCGTGTCCCTGCCCCGCCGGGCCACCACGGTCAGGGCACCGGCCACGGGACCCTCGGCGAGTTCTTCACCGTCATCGACGACCACGACGGTGGGCCGCCCTGGTCCGTCCTCCACGTCGCCCTGGTCGGCGAGCTGGCGCGCCAGGAGCTCGCATTGCTCGCCGCCCTCGGCGATGGCGTCCCACAAACCCAGCCCCGCAAGGGGGGTGCGCCGCGGCGCGAGGAGCACCAGGCGCACCCGGTCGCCCAATCCCTCTCGCAACGATGCCGCGGCCACGGCGAGGGTGTTCGAGCGGCCGCTGTGCGGGGGGCCAACGACCAGTTGGCCGTCGTCGCTGAGGTCGATCGCGACGGCCGAGAGATCGGTGTCGGCGAGGCCGACCACCGCCTGCAGCGGGCCCGCTATGGGAAGATCGGTATGCGACACCACCGAGGGCAGGAGGTGGATGCCCGGGACCGCCACTGGACCAAACTTCGCGGCAAGGGCGGCGCCGAGGTCCTGGAGCGCGGCCACCTGCTCTTCGTTCGAGCCGCTTTGGCCCAACACCGCGCACTGGACCTCGTCGCCCTTGCCGAGGAAGCCGCGGCCAGGCGGCGGGTGGCTGCTTCGGGGCCCTCCTGCCGGCAGCCCTGCGTTGCGATACTCATCCTCGTCCGCCAGGCGCAGGACCAGGCGGGTGGGCAGCACCGCCGTGAGTGTCCCTGGAATCGCAGCCCGCCGGTCCGCGGTGAGGACGTAATGAATCCCAACCGGTGGCCCATCCGCGACGAGCCGGGGAAATGCGTCGACGTACTCCCCGAACTCGACCTTGTCCATTGCCGATACGAACCCGCCATAACCGTCCAGGATCACCACGATGACGGGCCGGCCGGCCGCTCCCTGGGCAGTCCCCATCTGGGCCGAGTTGTGCTCCCGGCGCGCGTCGGTCTCGGCTCGCAGCCAGCGAATCAACCGGCCCAGCCGCTCGGATTCGTCGGCGCGCACATAGGCGCCGCAATGCGGCAATGCCTGGACCGCCGCCAGGGCGCCTCCGCCGCAATCGATGGCATAGACGTGCAGTCGGCTGGGCTCCTCGACCCCGGCCAATGAGTACGCCAGGGTTCGCAGCAGGCTTGTCTTGCCGCTTCCCCCGGTGCCCAGGACCAGCAGACCGCCGGTCGTGCTGAGGTCGAGCACCCAGGTGTTCTGCCGTTGGGTCTCCGGGAGGTCGACGATGCCCAGCGCCACCGCCAGCCCGCCCCGGTTGTCGCCGGCCGGAAGCGGCAGCGGCACGATCGGCGGGAGCTCGGGGAGCCACGGCCGCCGGGCCGCGTCGCCGCCGTCGCCGGCATGCGCGTCATTCACCGCCGCGACCAGCCGGTGCAGGTCGGTCGTCTCGTCGGCATCGGGATCGACCGTGCCGAGAGTGATCCACCCCGGGCCGGCGGGGCCAAGGGCAACCACCTGCACGGTCTCCCCGGTCGGATTGCCCGTCGCTGAGCCGGCGTACGCGGCCTGGAACTCCGTCAGCTCCCGGTGTCCCGTCCGCGCGAACGCTCGGCCCGGCCAGTTGCGCGGGATGCGGGCGGCATCCGGCACGCCGATGACGTCAGTGCTCTCGGCGTCGTCATTCATCCGCAGCGCCACCCGCAGGTTGGTGTTGGCGCGGATGTTGTCGTTGATCACCCCTGCGGGGCGTTGCGTGGCCAGGACCAGGTGGAGCCCCAGGCTCCGGCCGCGCTGAGCCAGGTCGACGACGCCGTCCACGAACTCGGGAACCTCCCGCGCGAGAGTGGCGAACTCGTCGATGACTATCACCAGGCTCGGCGGGCACGTACCGTCCGCGCGGCGCTCCAGCTCCGCGAGGTCACGGGTGCCAGCGTCGCGAAGCACCCGTTCGCGCCGGCGCAGCTCCGCCCGCAGCGATACCAGCGCGCGATTTGCCAGGTGCCCGTCGAGGTCGGTCACCAGGCCGACCGTATGCGGAAGCCGCACCGCATCTTTGAAGGCCGACCCGCCCTTGTAGTCCACGAGGAGAAAGTTGAGGCGCCGCGGTGAGTGCGATGCGCCCAGGGAGGCGACCAGTGTCTGCAGGAGCTCTGACTTACCCGCACCCGTGGTGCCACCGACCAGCGCGTGGGGGCCGTCGCCGCGAAGGTCCAGGATGAACGGCCCGGCGGCGCCAACCCCGATCGGAGCCGACAGCTGCGCCGTCCCGCCGGCCCACCGGGCCAGGATGTCCTCCGGGGTGAACGCCGGTCCCAGCGCCAGCGCGTCCAGCAGACCAACCCTGAGCGGCAGCTGTCCCCTTGTATCCGATGCGGCGCTGTCCCGCAGGGGCGCGAGCTCGAGGGCGACCTGTCGGGCCTCTTCGGCGGACGCCCTGTCGTCCGCTGCGTCGGCCGGCTGCACCTTGCCTTCCGCGGGGTAGGTGACAGTGACCCGCGAGCGGCCGTCCACCTCGAGCACCGCGTGGCACTCATTGGGGAGGTCCCGTGCCGCGCTGCCAATCCAAAGCACCACTATGCCCACCCGGGGTCCCTCGGACAAGAGCCGCGTCAGCGCCGAGCGGGACAGGGGCAGGTCCTCGTGGAGGACGGCCATGACATATGGGTAGGGCGCTCGGGTCGCGGTGCCCCTGAACGGTCCAATCTCGGCGGAGCGCGCCTCGAGCAGGGCCACCAGGCGCCCCACCAGGTCCCGCGCCGATGCGTTGTCCGTGCACACGGCGGCGCCCTCGAACGGTCGAGAAGCCTCCCCTGTGTGCGGCAGCCACTTCAGCCAGTCCCACTCGGGTGCCTCCTCATTTGGCACGGCGGCACAGATCGACAGGTTGCGTGGGCTGTGCAACGTGGACGCCTGCACGACCAGCCACCGGGCGGTATCCAGGACAGGGCCGCGGGGTCCCGCGAGGCCGACGGTGCCGCGCTCCGCCCAGGCAACCACAACAGGCACCGTCGTCATGGCAGCGAGCGGCGCCAGCCGGTCCATTGCCTCCGCACGCAGCGTGGTATCGCCGCCCTCCGCGATCTCGACGGTATGCCGCGAGGGCAGGTCCGCACGGCCTACCCGCAGCTCCAGGAAGTCGTCATCCTGCGGCCTCCGCTGCCACAGCCACGCCTCCCGGCGGTGGGCCGCGAGCGCGAGGCGACGTAGGTCGGGAGACTCCGCGTGCCGATCGTCCGACTCCGCGGCGGTCGCACCCTCGAGCTCCGTCATGAGGGCGCCGAGCTCTCCGCGGAAATCCGTCGCGGCGCGCCGGTAATCCCCCCGACCACCCATCCTGCTCTCCACGTAGGAGGCAACCGCGAGCACTGGGCTCATGGCAAGGAACACCAGGGTCAGCGCGTTGTGTATGAACGCCAGCATCATCGCCCCCAGCGCGAGCGGGACCAGCGCGGTCACCAGGGGGAGTCGTGGGCGGCGGGCGCGGCTGGGGGGTGCGGCGAGACGGTGGACGCCGCCGGCGCGGGCCTGGATCACCCGCGGCGGACGATTGAAAACCTCCACTGCGGCGTGGCGGCGGCCACCGGCACCGGACGTCGACTCACGGAGCTCCTTCACCGCCAGCGTCGACCCCCCAACCCGGATGACCTGGCCGGATTTAACGACGCGACTTCCGCTGACCGCGACGTCGTCCACCAGCGTGCCCCGCTCGGCGCCGAGGTCGGTGACGGTGACGCGGTCCGGGCGGACGGAAAGGCGCGCATGCTCGCTGGCCACGAAGGGGTCCGAAAGGCGCACCGCCGCCGCCTCGCCGCGCCCGATGACGTGGTCTCCCGCGGCGATCGCAAAGCGCTGGCCGACCTGGGGCCCTGCGGTCGCCGTGATCTCGATCAGTGCCGGGCCGATTTCCGCAGAGGATTCCTCGCCGGCCGCGGGCGAAGGGGTGACAGCAACGATGTCGCCGTGGCGCAGGTCGATGTCTTGGATGGCCGCGGACGGAGACAGCCAGGCACCCAGCCGGTGGCTGAAAAGCGACCAATCTCCGCCGGTAGCCACCCCGTGATGCGCCGCCGCAAGTGCGGTCGCCACGTCGCTGACGGTTGCTACGCTGGGGGCGCGCACCGCCAGGTCACGTACACCGCCGTCTTCGACCTGGACCACCAACCAGACCTCCATCGTCAGGTCGCCAGGGGGATGATGCCGTCAGGCCCCGCCAGCAACCGCACCAGGGGATGGTCGGCACGCGCCGCTGAGGGGATCAGCGCCAAACCGGAGGGGCTCTCCTCAACACGACCGGCGAGAGCTGCCAGCAGATACGCGGTGACGCGCGGTTCGGGGTATCTCAGGCGGTCCGGGTCCACTCTCGGCGGCGACACCTGGAGGGCGGCGCAGGCAGCGTCGATGTCTCGCCGCCAGGTTGACGGGGCAACCTCGTCGATCCGTCCTCCCGACACCGCGGAGGCCAGGGTGGAGGCCAGCGCATAGATGCGCGTGGCGTGCGGTTCGGGGGCCGCCAGCAACGCATTTTCGTGTTGCATCCCGCGCAAGACGTCGCGAGCGCGACCCAGGCTGGACTGAGGGGCCACGGCAAGCCAGGTTCGCCCGTCCGTGACCCGCGCCCGGATGATGTCCGCGTAGCCGATCTGACCCGGGGTGGCGGCCGCTGCGCTCACCGCGGCGTTGACCCGGGCGTCAAGAACAGATCCTGGCGTCAGCCCGGTCTCCTCGTCCCACGCGCGCGTCGCGCGCTCGACCTTGCCCCGGACGGCCGCCGCTAGCGGCGCTGAAAGGCGGGGTACGCCGAGACCGATCGAAGTGGCGACCACCCCATCCCCCCGCGCGGTTGGGGCGGTCAAGACGCCGCCCAGCGAGTCGGCGAGCAGGCGCGCGAAGCCCAATCCCCAGCGCGGCCGCTGGTCTGGCCGCCGCGCCGTCGCCACGCGCGCAGCGCCGGGTGAGGCGTCGTCCCACTCGACGGTGAAGGTCGGACCACGCCCTATGCGCAACCGGAGCGAGGCCACGCCGGCGTGTGTGCTGGCGTTACGCACCAGTTGCACCAGGGCCAGCGCCAGCGCCGCTGGCGTCGCGACCTCAGCTTCCACTGTGGAATCGACGGCAAGCGAGACCGAGGGCGCCGTTCGCCTGACGCCCTCCTGGACGTAGTCCACCACCTCCGAAACGGTGCCGGCGACGCCGCTGGTGGCGCCTCGACCGGCAACCGTGGCGAGGGCTGCGGCCAACATGTCAACGGCCATGCGGTCTGGCAGGCGTAGCGTCGAACCCGCGGCGACGACCTCCGCGATGAGCTCTGTGACCAGCGCATCGACGTCGGGGCTGCATCCGTCAGGCACGATGACGAGGCTGCCCACACCCGCGTGGTAAGTCAAGGCTCCCAGCGAAAACCCCTGCCACTCCGGTGCGGCGTGAAGCATGCGACCCTGGCGGTCGAACAGGGCGCAGGCGAGGGGAAGGTGCGCGATGTCCCCCGGGGAAAGGCGCAAGCTGGCCTCGGCTCAGCCCGTGGCGGACAGCCCTGAGAAATGCGCCTGGAGCCGCGCCACCAGGTCGCCCACCGCGACGCGTTCCTGGGCCATGGAATCCCGCTGTCGGATGGTCACCGCGTCATCTTGCAGCGAATCGAAGTCGACCGTCACGGCAAAAGGCGTGCCGATCTCGTCCTGTCGGCGGTAGCGGCGACCGATAGCCTGCGTCTCGTCGTATTCGATGCGGAAGTGCTGGCGAAGCTGGTCCTCGATTCGTCGGGACAGGGGCAGCAGATCCTGGTTCTTGGACAACGGCAGGACAGCCACCTGGATCGGCGCGACGTTGGGGTGAAATCGCAGGACAACCCGCTTCTCGCCCTTTACCTCATCCTCGTCGTACGCATCCAGCATCAGGGTGAACATGCACCGATCCACGCCCATCGCCGGCTCGATGACGTAGGGCATGTAGCGCTCCTTGGTCTCATCCTCGAAGTAGGAGAGGTCCTTGCCCGAGTGGGTGGAGTGCTGGGTCAGGTCGAAATCGGTGCGGTTGGCGATGCCCTCCAGCTCATCCCAGCCGAACGGGTACTCGTACTCCACGTCGGTCGTCGCCTTGGAGTAATGGGAGAGCTTGTGCTTCTCGTGGTCCTTGAACCGCAGCTTGGATGCGCGCACGCCGAGTACATCCGTCCACCAGCGCATGCGCTCGGTGCGCCAGTACTGGAACCACTCGTCATCGGTCCCCGGCTTTACGAAAAATTCCATCTCCTGCTGCTCGAACTCACGCAGCCGGAAGATGAAATTGCCCGGTGAGATCTCGTTGCGAAATGACTTGCCCTGCTGCGCGATGCCAAAGGGAATTTTCTTCCGCGTCGAGTTGAGCACGTTGAGAAATTGCACGAACATGCCCTGCGCGGTTTCGGGTCGCATGTACACCTCAGCACCGGCCTCCGCCACCGGGCCCATGGTGGTCTTGAACATCAGGTTGAACTGCCGGCTCTCCGAGAAGTCCTGCACCCCGCAGTTGGGGCAGAAGGGCCGATCATCCGCCAGCCTGCCACCCTTCAGCGCTTTGGCCGCTTCCGGCTTGAGTTCGACGCGCAGCGACTCCGGGTGTTCCCGCGCCTGTAGCGGCGTGGGCAGGTGGTCCTCGCGAAAGCGTTGCTTGCAACTGCGGCAGTCGACGAGGGGGTCGGTGAAGGTCTGCACGTGACCCGAGGCTTCCCAGACCCTGGGATGCATGATGATCCCGGTCTCCAGACCCACGACGTCGTGGCGCAACTCCACCATGTGACGCCACCAGAGGTCCTTGATATTGCGCCGCAGGGCGACGCCCAGGGGACCGTAGTCGTAGATGGCGTTCACCCCGCCGTACAGCTCGCTGTTCTGGTAGATGAAGCCGCGCCGCTTGGCCAGGGACACAAGGGTCTCAACCAGCTTCTCGGGTTCTGCGATGTGGCGCTCTTCGGTCAACATTGCTCCCGTGAACCCGCCGGCGTCAGTGGACGCGCCGGAGGAAGTCGATGGACTTCAACTGGCGGTCGAGGTGGTGCTCAAGTTGCGCCTCCAGCACCGATTCGATCGCGCGGTTGTCTGCCTCGTCCAGGCGGAGCCTAAAGAATAGGTCGCGGTCACCGGCCGCCAGCACGCGGAGGATCTTCACGCTGCGCGAGTAAATCGACCGCGCCGGCATGTCGTGGTGGCTGCAGGAGAGGCATACCACCCCGCCGGCCAACGCGGAGAACGCCAGGCCCTCCTCACCCAGCGCGCCGGCGCAGCGGGCGCAGCGGGTCAGCTCAGGCGTGTAGCCCAGCTCGGCCAGCACGCGCATGAGGAAGTCCGCCAGTTCCATCAGCGGTGGGGTCTGGCGGTCGCTGAGCAGGCGCAACGACTCCACCACCAGCGAGAACATCTCGGGCGCCTCGTGGCGTTCCTCCATGATCTTGTCGGCGACCTCCACCACCACCGACGCCACCGCGGCCCGGCGCAGGTCGGCGCCGAGGGCACTGTTCTCGGTGATTCGCTGGAACTGGGTGACCACGTCCATCGTCTTGCCCTCGGCCAGCAGCATGGTGCCGTGGGCGAAGACATCCAGCTGTCCGCTCATCCGAGATTTCGCCTTGCGCACGCTCTTGGCGATCGCCGGCACCTTGCCGCGTTCGCGGGTCAGCAGGGTCAGGATGCGATCGGCCTCACCGTAATCGACCTTGCGAAGAACCACGGCCTCCGCGGTGTAGATCGGCACTGATGGTCCGCGGCGCCGAGTGGCTCAGGCGCGGCCGCGGGGTTTGGCACCGCGGGCCTCGTCGGCGGCCTGGGCCTGGCCCCGCTGGGCGGCGTCGCCCTCCGCCTCGGCGCGGTCTTCCTCGCGTCGAATGGCGCCCGGGAAGGGCTTCTCCGACCGCACCCGCACCTTGCCGATGCGCTGCCCGCGCACACTGACCACGGTCATCGTCACCCCCTCGATGTCCACCACCTCCCCGGCGCGGGGAATGGTGCCGAGGTGGGAGTAGATGAAGCCCCCCAGGGAGTCGACGTCCTCTGCCGGCAGCTGCAGTCCCAACTCATCACGCGCGTCGGCGAGGGACACGCGGGCGTCCAGCACGGCCTCGTTGGGGGCGAGGAACTGGATCTCCTCCTCCTCCATCGCGTCGTACTCGTCGCGGATCGGCCCGACGATCTCCTCGATGATGTCCTCGATGGTGATGATCCCCGCGGTCTGGCCGTGCTCGTCGATGACGATGGCCATGTGCACGCGGTTCTCGCGCATCTCGTGCAGGAACTCCGAGAGGTTCTTGTTCTCCGGCACGAAGTAGGGGTTGCGCATCACCTTGCGCAGGTCGCCGTTGTTGCGGGCTGCGGTGGAGGGCCGCCGCTGTGAGCTGTACCGCAGCAGGTCCTTGGCGTACGCCACGCCGACGATGCTGTCGATGGTTTCGTCGTAGACGGGGATCCTGGTATGCCCGTGCTTCAGGACCAGCTGGACGATCTCCTCCACCGCGCGGTTGACCTCGACGGCGACGATGTCGATGCGCGGGATCATCACCTCGCGGACCATCATGTCGCCGATCTCGATGACGCCGTGGATCATCTCCCGCTCCTCTTCTTCGATGATCCCCTCCTCCTCCCCGACGGTCACCAGCATCTTCAACTCCTCCTCGGTCACGAACGGACCCTTGGCGCCGCCGGTGGGCCGGGCGATGAGGCGGGCGAAGGACGACATCCCCCGGATCGGGATGCGCGTCGCCGAGGTGATCAGGCCGACCGTGGGGGCCAGCGCCTGGGCAAACCGCATGTTGTAGCGAAGGGCAAGCGTCTTGGCGGTGATCTCACAGAAGACGAGGACGATCGCGGCGTCGATGAGCGAGATCACCAGCTGGGGACCGAAGGCACTGAACCCGTGGTTGTTCCCGATCAGGCCGGCAGCGGTTGCCGAGATGATGATCGCGGTCGTGTTGGTGGTCAGGATCGCGGTCAGGTAGTCGTTGGGGTTGGCGTGCAGCTTCTGGATCAGCAGCGCCTGGGGATCGCCGGCGTCGGCAAGGCGCCGCAACTGGATCCGGCTCACCGAGGTGAGCGCGGTCTCGGCCGCGGCGGCGATCCAGGCCATCACCAGCGTGACCAGCAGGAGGAAAAGGAGCGCGAGATCGTAGACCATCAGCAGCGCCGGGCTAGACCCGGCCGAAGCACCCCGTACAGCCGGCGATCAAAGGTCGCGCCCGGTGCGGGCATCGTCGTTGGGGAAACGCGGGTCACGGAACAGCTCGCTCACCGAGCGATCCTCGTGAACCCGACGGATGCCCTCCGCAAGCAGCGGGGCGACCGAGAGGATGTGCAGCTTCTCGTGTTCCTCGCCTATCGGGATGGAGTCGGTGACGACGATCTGGTCGATCGGAGCCGCCGCCAACCGCGCCACGGCCCCGTCGCTCAGCACACCGTGGGTGGCCAGGACATCGACAGAACGCGCCCCGGCGGCGATCAGCGCGTTGGCCACGCCGACCAGCGTGCTCCCCGTGGAGATCAGGTCGTCGATGACCACGGCGTTCATCCCCTCCACGTCACCGATGACGTTGAGGACCTCGGTGACGTCGTCGCGCGGACGGCGCTTGTCGACGATCGCGAAGGGCGCCTCGAGCATCTTGGCCACCGCGCGCGCGCGGCGGGTCCCGCCCACGTCCGGGGAGACCACCACGACGTCGCGGAGGTGCCGATGTCGGATGTGCTCGGAGATCAGCTTGAGCGCCGTCAGGTGGTCAAAGGGGATGTCGAAGAAACCCTGGATGGCGTCCGCGTGGAGGTCGAGCGCGATCACCCTGCTGGCGCCCGCGAGGGTGATGATGTTGGACATCAGCTTCGCGGATATGGGGTCGCGGGGGGCGGTCTTCTTCTCCTTTCGGGCATAGCCGAAGTAGGGGATGACCGCGGTCACCCGCGCCGCCGACGCCCGGTGCAGGGCGTCGAGGATGATGAAGAGTTGGATCAGGTTCTCGCTCACCGGCTGGCAGGTGGGCTGGATCAGGAACACGTCGTTGCCGCGCACGGACTCCGCGATCTTGACGTCGTACTCCCCATCCTTGAACCGGGTGACCGACATCTCCCCCACGGGGATCTCGAGCTCGCCGGATATCGCCCGCGCCAGGCCCGGGTGCGCGTTACCGGAGAGCAGCTTCAGCTCACCGAACACCTGGATCCTCCCCTGCCATCCGCACAGTTATAGCGCCTGCACCACGTTCATTTTGCCTTCGGCGCCGTTCGGCGCCGGCGGCGGCTCCAGCCCGCCACCTCCCGCTGGTCATTGCGCTCGATGGCCAGGCTTCCCGCCTCGACGTCCCGGGTGATCACCGAACCGGCGGCGGTGTAGGCATGGTCCCCGATCTGGACGGGGGCGACAAGGGTGCTGTCACTGCCGATGAAGACCCCGTCTCCGATCACGGTCTGCCTCTTGCGCTCGCCATCGTAGTTGGCGGTCACCGTGCCGGCGCCGATGTTCACCCCACGGCCAAGCACGGCATCACCCAGGTAGGAGAAATGGTGCACATCGCTCTCGGGGCCGACCAGGGTGTTCTTGATCTCGGCGAATGAGCCGACCCGGCTTCCGCGGGCGACCACGGAGCCGGCGCGCAGCTTGTTGAACGGGCCGATGTCGACTCCGTCTTCAATGGTGGAGCCCACCAGGTGACTGCGGCCCACCACGCACTCCCGCCCCACGCGGCAATCGGTGATCTCGGCGAACGGACCAATCCTGGAGCCGGCGCCCACCGTGGTCTTGCCTCTCAGAAAAGAGAACGGCTCGATGCGGGCGTCGGCCTCCACGGTGACGGTGCTGTCGATATAGGTGGTCTCAGGGTCCACGATGGTCACCCCCCCAAGGGCCAACTCTCGGTTCTTGCGGCGCCGCAGCACGCTCTCCGCCTGGGCCAGCTGCCAGCGGTCATTGACACCGAGCGACTCCTCCTCGGGGCAGGTCACCACCGCGCGCCGCGGCAACGTACCGAAGACATCGGTGAGGTAGTACTCCCCTGTGCGCGAGCTCTTGCGCAGGCGCCGCAGGGCCGGCCACAGCGCCTCAGCGCGGAACACGCACACGCCGGTGTTCACCAGGTTGACCGCCGCCTCCGCGGGGGTCGCCTCGGCCTGCTCGACGATGCGGGCCTGGCTGCCCTCGCCGATCACCCGGCCGTAGCCGCGGGGATCACTGACCTCGGCGGCGAGCAGGACACAGTCGAGATCCCCCTGGCGCCGCAGCTGCAGCATCCGGCGGAGGGACTCGAGCGTGAGCAGCGGAACATCGCCATAGAGCACCAGGACCTCCCGGTGTGAGCGCAGGGCCTGCGGCACCTGGTTGAGGGCATGGCCCGTACCCAGCTGCTGACGCTGCGACACGAGCTCCGCCGTTGCGCCGACGGTGCCGGCGATCGCCTCGCGCTGGGTCGGCGCATGCACCACCACCACGCGGGCAGCACCCAGGTGGCCGGCGAGCCCCAGGGGGTAGGAGAGCAATGGCTGCCCAGCCAGCTCGTGGAGCACCTTGGGCCGGGACGACCGCATCCGGGTGCCCTGACCGGCGGCCAGGACCACGACCAGGAGGTCGCGGGCGCGCGACGACGCTCGAGGTGGGGAGGGCTCGCCTGTTGCGGGCATGAAGTGGGCCGATTTTACAACGCCGCCGCTCGGGGCGGGTGTTCGGGGGCGAGGATTCGAACCTGGATGCGGGGAGCCCCAAACCTCAGGCTGGCTGTACCACCCGCGACCTCTCGCTCACGGTGGACGCGCCGATCTCCGCACGCAAGCTCCACCCAAGGAGGGCGAAGAGAAGCATCCAGAAGCCGATCACCATTCGTGCCGCGACGAACCCGGCAAACAACCCCGGGGTCAAGACGAGGAACTCGACCACACCGACCGCCAAGGGCATCCAACGGTGCCAGCCCTCCCAGCGCCGCGCCCGCACGACACCTATCCCCATGACCAGCATGCCGGCTCCGATGGCGGTGCACGAGACGCCATAGGCGGCACCCATCAGGCCCGAATTGGCCTTGGCGAAGTCGACATTCGCATACTGGATGGCCAAAAGCTCGGCGCCGGTCAGGCCCACCGCGCCCGCGACCGCAAGCCAGGCCCCGGCGCGCGCGCTGCGTTTGCTGCCGGCAGCCCCGCTAGCCGCCAGCCCGACGAGCACGGCCACCAGGCCGAGGTGATGAATGAAGAACCAGGCCTGGGCTACCCGGAAGCCGTTGGTGGTGAATGGGTAGTGCACCGGGCCGGGCGCGACCTGTGGCGGCCACGCGAGAAGAACCACGGCACTGAGCACGCCCAGCACCCCGGCCGCGATCCCGGCGTACGCCAGCCTCGAAATGACCTGCCTTGACATCGATGTCCCTCCAAATAATTGTAGTCAGTCACTAGAGTTTATCACTAGTGGTTGAGTCCAATATAATCCACGCCATGCACGAGGTCAAGCCCTCCAGGCGCGAGCGGGCGGCCGCAACCCGCCGCGCGATCATCGAGGCCGCGACGGCAGAGTTCACCGAGGGCGGCTACCACGCGACGAAGGTCGAATCGATTGCCCGTCGGGCCGGGGTGGCCACGCAGACGGTGTATTTCGTGTTCCACACCAAGGCCGCGCTGCTCACGGCGGCCATCGACGCCGCCGTCCTCGGCGCAGGCACCCCACCCCAGATGACGGGCTGGTGGGCCGATGCGTCGTCGGCCGCAGAAGGCGCGCGGTCGATCGAACTCTTTATCGGGGGAACGGCCGAGATCTTCACCCGGGCAGCGCTCCTCAACCAGGTCGCCGGGGCCGCGGCGGTCAGCGACCCGGAGGTGGCGCAAGTTCTGGCCCATCACGAGCTGCTCCGAGAGCAGGGCTACCGGGAGTTCGCGGACACATTGGGACAGCGCGGCCTGCTCCAGGCCGCGGTGTCGGTCAAGCAGGCGACCGACGTCCTCCTCACGCTCGCGGGCCCGAGCGTGTATCTCGAACTGACACGCAGCCGGGGGTGGACTTCGGAACGCTACAAGGAGTGGGTTTGCATGATCATCGGCCAGCTCCTACTGCGCTGAGCCGATCGAGATAGTTGCCGGACGCATGTGGACAGCCACCCATGTGCGATGGCTCGGGGGCCAGGATTCGAACCTGGATGAGCAGCTCCAAAGGCTGCCGTCCTACCATTAGACGACCCCCGACCGGTCCGGGCTGCGCTGCGCTCCGCCCTCCGCGGGGATCGCCCCGCGGGCCCCAGGTGGACGCGCTGCGCGCGGTTCCTATTTTGGACCCAGCGGTCCTTCGCGCCTCACGCGCGCTGCCATGGCCCGGTGGGCCGCCATCTCCTCGTCCGCGGCGAGCGGCGCCAGGACGGCGCCGGGTTGTCGGTGCTGCACCGCGATCGACAGCAGGTGATCGGTGAGATGAGGGTTCTTCGGCAGCAACGAGCCGTGCAGGTATGTACCGATGACGGTACCGGAGACCACGCCCTCGGCGCCGTCGTCGCCGTTGTTGCCGCGGCCCACGACGCAGCGCCCCAGGGGGGTCAGCCCCTCCCCCAGAATCGTGCGGCCGGCGTGGTTCTCGAAGCCGACGAGGGTCGACGGTTCGAGGCCCAGGTCGGTCTCGACGAGGACGTTGCCAATGGCGCGGGTCTGGCCCGCCTCGGTGCGCAGGTCCACCAGGTCAAGCCCCGGCAGCCGTGTGCCGTCCACGGTGGCGTAGTGGCTGCCGAGGAACTGGTACCCGCCGCAGACCGCCAGCAGTGCTGCCCCGCCCTCGATCGCCTGTTTGACCGCCGCACGCTTTGGGCCGGCGAGGTCCTGCGCGACGAGGTCCTGGTCCTGGTCCTGACCGCCACCCATGAAGAAGATGTCGATGTCATCGAGGTTGCCGGTGTCCCGGCCGATCTCCACGATCTCCATCTCGATTCCCCGCCGCCGGCTGCGGTCGACCAGCGAGATGATGTTGCCGCGGTCGCCGTAGATGCTCATCTCCCGCGGGTAGAGATGGCCGAGCCGCAGCTTCACGACTCCTCCCAGAACTGTTTGAGGTAGCCCCGCGCCGCCATCTCCGCGCGCAGGTCGAGCATCGCGGTGTAGGTCGGCAGCACGAAAACGTCGTCCCCCGGGCTGGTGCCGGCGAGCATGGCGCTGATGGCATCGCCGGGGGCCTCGGCAACGGCGATCCTCTGCGGGTCGATGCCCGCGTACTTCAGACGCACCCGCATGTCCAGCCCCCGGTCGCCCGCGACCACGATGGAGGTGGCGCCATCGAGAAGCTCGAAATCCACGTCCCAGATCCAGCTGACGTCGCGGCCGTCGGCGATGCGGTCGTTGAGGGCCACCACGTAATGGGTGCCGCCACCGAGGGTGCTGCTCGCGCGCAGGACCTCGTTGAACCCGGCGGGGTTCTTGGCCAGCATCAGGTGCACCTTTCGTCCCTCCACCTCAACCTGCTCGAGGCGCCCGAATGCCGGCCGGAAGGATGCCAGTGCCGGCGCGATCCGTTCGGGCGAGATGCCGAAGAGCGCCGCGGCGCCGGCGGCGGCCAGGATGTTGTAGCTGTTGTAGACACCCGACAGGGGGACGTCCAGGACGGTGCCGTCGAACCCCAGCCCAGCGACCGTCATTGCCTGCGCGTCGAGGTGTTGGAAGGTGATCGATCGTGCGGCGATGTCGGGGGCCGGGCGCTCGAAATCGCCGGTCGGACACCGGTAGTGACCGAGGTGGCCGGCGTAGACGCGCTTGAAATCGAACGAATGGCCGCAGAACGGGCAGAAGCGGGCGTCTGCCGCGTGCGGCACCTCGGCCTGGCCGGCTTGGTCGTCGTCGAGGCCGTAATAGACGGCGCGCGCGCGCAACCCGCGGCCCATCGCAGCCACCCGCGGGTCGTCCGCGCAGAGAAGTGCCACCGAGGCCGCGGGCAGCGCGGCGAGCGCCGACGAGATCGCCGCCGAGGACGACTCCAACTCCCCGTAACGGTCAAGCTGGTAGCGGAAGAGGTTGGTGACAATGACCACGCGCGGCGCGATCGCCTCGACAGCAGCCGGCAGCGATGCCTCGTCCACCTCGAACACCCCGGCCTCTGCCCGGGCACCGCCCCGCAACCCGGAGTCCTGGACCACCGCAGACGTCAGCCCCCCGACCAGGTTGCTCCCCGCACGGTTGGCAACCACCCTGATGCCCGCCGTCTCCAGGACGGTGCGAAGCAGCGTCGAGGTCGTGGTCTTCCCGTTGGTACCGGCGACCAAAATCGCCCCCCGGGAGAGCCCGGCACTGAGTTTTTGCAGGGCACGCCCGTCGATGGTCGAGCTCACGCGCCCGGGCAAGGTGGTCCCGCCGCCGCGGCCCAGGCGGCGGATCGTGGCCGCCGTCATCTTCCCGGCGGCGACGGCGAGCGAGAGCGTTGGATCCACCTGTCGATCCTATGGAGCCGGAGAACCTGGGGCTAGCGGACCGAGCGCCCCAGGGTCAATCGCGCGGACCGCCCAGGCGCGCAGGCCGAGGTCCCACGTCCGCACCGCGAGGGTCTCCGCCTCCGACCTGTCGAAGCACACCTGGAAGAGGGCACCGCCAGTACCTGTGAGGCGCGGCTCCCATCCCTTCTGCCGCAGCTCGGCGACGTGGACGGCGAGCTGCGGGTACAGGCGCGTGGCCGGCGCCAGCAGGGAGTTGGGAAGGCGCGTCAGTGCCCCCGCGCCGCCCCCGTCGGCCACGAAGCGCCCCGCGGCCTCGATCACCTTCCCGGTGCCCCACTCGTCCTCGCGGAGCTCGGCGAACACCGCGGCGGTGCTCACGCGGACGCCCGGGAACACCACCGCCGCCCACAGCTCGGGGACCGGCAGCGGCTGCACGCGCTCGCCGGCACCGCGGACGATGGCCGCCCCTCCAACCGCCTGGAAGGGGACATCCGCCCCCAGCTCCAGGGCCAACGCCATCCGCTCGTCGTCTGACAGCTCGACCCCCATCGCCGGCGCCGCGCGCAGCACCGCGGCGGCATCGGCGCTGCCGCCACCAAGCCCGGCGCCGACGGGTATCCGCTTGTCGATCGCCAGGCCGTAGCCCAGGGGCCGCCCGGTTCGGGCCTCGAGCGCGCGCAGCGTCCGCGATGCCAGCTCCTCGCCAGGGTCCACCGGCGCGTCCGACGCGTAGGGTCCGGAGATCGCCAGGCCCGGAGCAGTGGTCAGTGTCACCTCGTCCGCCAGGTCGACGTTGACCATGATCGACACCAGCTCGTGGTAGCCGTCATCGCGCCGCCCGAGGACCTCCAGCCCGAGGTTGAGCTTGGCCGGCGCGCGCACCGTGACCGCCCGCATCACGCCACCGCTTCGACCGCGTCGCGTCGGCGGAGGAAGATGCTCAGGGCCACGCCCGCCTCCTGGGAGCGCAGCATGAACTGCGTGGCCAGGAAGGCCGCGCCCCCGAGGACGATGGCCAGCACCAGCGCGACGTAGTGCCGGAGGTCGAGGCGCACCGGCGTCGACCCGCCGAGAACGCGCCAGGTCACCCAGCAGACCAACCCCAGCGCGAGGCACCCAAGCGTCAGCTGGGCCATCGAGATGGCGAAGCGACGCCCCTCGAACCCGCCGATCAGGGGCCGCAACAGGAGCACCAGGAGGGTGAAATTGCAGATGCTCGCCAGGGACGTGGCCAGGGCGAGGCCGCCAGTGCCCATGGGGCGGATCAGAAGGGCGGTGGCGGCGAGGTTGACCACCACTGAGACGAAGGCGACGAGCATCGGAGTGACAACGCGCTGGAGGGAGTAGTAGACGCGCACCACGAGGAAGATGGAGGCCTGGGCGGCGATGCCGACGGCGAACAGGCTGAGGGGCAACGCGACCAGCGACGTCGAGTGCGCGTCGAACGCCCCCCGCTGCAGGAGCAACGCCACGATCTGCGGGCCGAGCACCACCAGCCCCACCGCCGACGGCAGCAGGACGAAGAGGTTGAGCCGGACGGCCAGGGCGGCGCGCCGGCGCAACTGGTCGATGTTGCCGACCGCGGCGTCCCGTGCGAAGTAGGGGAACATGACCAGGGTCAGGGCGGTGGTGAATGTGAGGTTGGGCAACTGGGCGATCTCGTTGGCGAAGTCCAGCGCCGCCACGCGCCCTGACGGGAGCCCCGACGCCAGGTAACGATCGACGGCGATGTTCGCCTGTATCGCGATCAGTCCCAGCGAGATCGGGATGGTGAGCTTGGCGACGCGTCGCACCCCGGGGTCCCTGACCGCCGCCAGCACCACGGGCCGCCAGCCGATCCGATAGAGGCTCGGCACCTGGACCGCGAAATGAGCCAGGCCGCCGGCCGCCACCCCGATCGCCAGGCCGACCACCCCGAGCGGCTGGCCGTGGACCCTGAGGCGGGTCAGCAGCAGGGCGGCGGCGATGATGGCCAGGTCGTAGAAGAGGGGGGCCAGGGAAAGCGGAAGGAACTTGCGGTAGGTGTTCATGACCCCAACGGCGAACCCTCCCAGGCCGAGGAACAAGGCCTGCAGCAGCAGGACGCGCGTGAGGGTCAGCGCCAGCTCCTGCTCGCGCGCCGGCCGCAACCCGGCGAGCTGATGCACCACCAGGGGCGCCACCAGCTCCAGTACCAGGACCGCGGCCAGGAGGATCAGCAGGGCTGCCGTCATGACGCCGTTGACCACGCGTCGGGACCCTTCCTCGTCCCCGGTCGCCAGGCGCTGCGAGGTCACCGGGACAAACGCGGAGCTGACCGCGCCGCCGATCACCAGGAAGAGAAGGAGGTCGGGGATGGTGAACGCCAGGACGTACACGTCCATGTCTCCGCTGGTGCCAAAGCGATGCGCGATGATCACCTTCTGGAGGTACCCGGCGGCCTTGGTTATCGCGAAGGCGACCAGCAGCAGCGCGCCGGAGGCCGCGATCCTGCGGCCCTCATCGCTTTTCACCGGGGCCATCTTATTGGGGACGGTATACTTCGCGGTCCCATGCCAAACATCAAGTCTGCGAAGAAGCGCGTCCTCACGTCGGCGACCAAGCACGAGCGCAACAAGTCGGTGCGGGCCGCGATCAAGACCAAGGTCGTGCGCGTGCGCCGGCTGGTTGATGGTGGCGAGACCGACGCCACGGACCAGTTGAGAGTGGCCGTCTCGTCCCTCGACCGCGCCGCCGAGAAAGGGGTTCTGCACCCCAACAACGCGGCGAGGCGCAAGTCCCGGCTGATGAAGGCGGTGGCCCGGGCCACCGCGCTGAATGCCGACCCGGAGGCCAAGGCGAAGGCCGCGGCCGAGGCCAAGGCCCACGCCAAGGGAACCTCGAAGAATCGGGGTAAGACGGCAGCCGCCCGCAAAACCGCGGCCGCCAAGAAGCCGGCGACGAGGAGCACCTCCCGCTCCAGGTAGATCGGCCAAGGGGGGGCCCTTGACGGGTGCCCTCATGGCGCTAGTCGCGCAGCGCAGCCTCCATTACCACGAGTCGTAACGCCGTCTCTTCGTCCATCTCGCCACGCCGCTGCGCTGCCTCGGCCGAGGCGGCCCTGCGGTAGATGGCCTCCAGGCGGCCGATGTGCACGCCCCGGGCCTGGCTGATGGCCTTGTTGAGCGAATAGTCGCTGAGCGGGCGGCCGTCCCCGGCGAAGGCCTCCGCCACGCTCCGCGCCCCGGCGCCGCCGCCCGGCGCGGCGGATGCCGCCAGGAGTAGCCGGAGGTGGCGCACCAGCATGTAGCTGAGGCGGCCGGCAGGCTCGCCGGCGGCGAGCGAGCGGTCAAGCTCCAGCGCCGCTTTACCGGGGTTCGAAATCAGGGAGTCGGTGAGGTCCCAGACCTGGTGCTCAGCGCTGTCCGCGACCAGCGCTTCGACGTCCCGCGGCGTCACCTTCTGACCCGCTGCGTACGTGGCCAGCTTGGCAAGTTCGCTGTCCAGCTGTGCGAGGTCCTCGCCGGCGCGCCGCACCAGCGCGTCGACCGCTCGCCGGTCGATGTCCAGCGAGTATTCGCGGGCCCGCTGAGCCACCCACGCCGGGACCTCTCCGAACCGCAGCCGGGGGAAGGACATCACCTTGCCCTGCTCCTGGATGGCCTTGAGGAGGGGGTTGGTGGCCGTCAGCAGGGTGCTGCTGGAGAGGACCAGGGTGGTGGCGTCCGGCAGCGATGACAACATCGCGGCAGCCGCCTCAACGGGGTCATCGGAAACGCCCTTGGCGCCCTTGGCTGTCTTCGGCTTACCACGCTTGGCCGCCGACCCGCCCAGGACGCGCCAGTCTCGTATGCCGACGATACGAACGGGGCTGAAAAACCCCACCGACGTGCAGGCCACGAGGACGTCGTCCGCCGTCGCCCCGGCGTCCAGCAACTCCGCGTCCAGGTCCGAATCGAGGCCCGATGTGAGCTGGCTCCAGGTCTTCTTGAAGGCCAGCTCCACGAGGTATCCCTCGGAGCCATGAAACAGGTGGATCGCCACCCGCTGAGTCTAGGAGGCGGTGCACCCTGAGGGACCACAGGTCAGCCGCAGGGGCCCGTCCTTCGACGGGCGCCAAACGCTCCCCGCGTGCGCCGTGGCGCGACTGGCGGCCCCGTGCTGAACCACCCATCCTGCCTCTGACAGGCCGCCCTCGGGGACCGCCGCAGGGTCGCCGGTGTCCACCAGGTCAATGTGCCCTGGCGGCGGCGCACCCGGGTCGGCGACCGTCGCGGCCGTGCACAGCCAGGCGGCGGCCTGACCAAACCTCACGGTCACAGAGAGCGCCGCCCCACAACTGTCCACCGCCAGCGCCACGCCGTGCCAGGTGAAGCGATCGCCGGGCCGCAGTTCCTGGACCGCCGCGCCGTGGGCCGCAAAGACCTCGGCCGCCCGGCGCGCGGCGTCACCGACGGCGGCATCCGGGAGCAGGATGAGCCGCGGGACACGGGGTCCAAGGCCCCCGATCCCCGCCGCGGCGATGGGCGATGAGTCGGTCAGCAGCACGGCGTCCAGCGGCTGTCCGAGCGGAACCAGGTCCGCGTCAAGGGAGGCACTGAGGGCGCTGGGTGATGAGCCGGTGTCGACCAGCAGGTGTGCCCCGTCGGGCGCCGTGACCAGCGCACCCGCCCCTACGGTGTCCAGGACGTCAATGTGGAGGAGGCCATCCGGACGCGCGGTCCAGGCCATGACCGCCAGTGCGGCCACGGCGGCGCCGCCCACGACCAACGGCCACTCGGCCTGGACCCGACTCAGGACGACCGCGACCAACACCGCCACGAAATATCCGACGACGTGGTTGACGCCGAACCACGGCACGGCGACGACCCCCGCCGGCGCCCGGGTCGCGCCCGCCGCCAGCCCCAGCAGCACCCGCGCCAGCCCCATCCCGGTGGCGGCGGCCAACCCCCCGGGGTCGGGCAGACCCACCGCAGTCCACGCGGTCACAGCCATGGTCGCCGGGAGGAGAGGCACGGCAAGGGTATTGGCGACCGGCCCGGATAGCGAGACCAGGTGGAAATATGCCGCGGTGAGCGGCGCGGTCGCAGCCTGGGCGGCGAGCGAGACCGACAGCGCCTCCCGGAAGGGTGCGGGGACCCACCAGAGGTGCCCGTCGAGGGGGCGCGCCAGGAACTGAATCCCGGCGACCCCCAGGAACGAGTACTGGAAGCTGAGGTCCCCGAACAGCGGCGGGTGGAGCCCGAGAAGAACGGCGCCGGCCAGCAACAGGGCGCGTGCGGGGTCGACGTCCCGACGGAGGGCCTGCGCCACGAGGCCCATCGACCCCATGACCGCAGCCCTCATCGCTGCCGAGCTACCGCCGCCGACGACGGCGTAGGCGAATACCCCCGCGATGGCCAGGATCGCCGCGCGCCTGCCCGCTTGCCGCAGCAACGCCGCGAGCGCGCCCGCGACGAGCGCCACCTTCAGGCCGCTGACCGCGAGCAGATGCACGAGCCCGCTACCCACGAGGTCGGCCTCGACCGGAGCCGGCAGTTTCGCGCGCAGGCCCAGCAGCTCGCCGAGGAGTATCGTGGCCTCCGGCTCGGGAACAGCGGTCCGCACCGCCGACGCCATCGATGCGCGCAGGCGCCACGCCAGCGCCGCCGCGGAGCCGGGGGGCGCCGGGTCCACGGGCTGCACCCCGGCGCCGGCCATCGTAGCCAGCACGCCCGCGCGCTCCATCCGCTGGTCGAACCCCGTGGTGCCGTCGGGCGCGCGACGCGGAAGCCGCTCCACGAACCCCGTCACGCGCGCCGTGGACCCCGGGACGAGCTGCACCGGCGTGCGCGCGGTCACGTGCAGGGCACCCTCCAGGTGCCGACCGGACATGGTCAGGTTGTCGAGCCGGAAGGCCTCGAACCCGGCACTGCCGGAGGAGCGTGCCACGGTGCCGTACAGCGTTGCGTGGCGTCCCGTGTAGTAGTCAAGCGTCCCGGGACCGACGACGTGCACGGTGGCGGATCCGCGCCACACCCCAACGATCGCCGCGGCGACGACAACCGCGGCGGCCAGCGGGACGCCCGGGGGTCGCGCCGCCAGGAGCCCCATCGCCGCCGCGCAGACGACGATCGCCATCGGCAACGCCCACGCCGCAGCGTCGGGGCCGAGAAGGAGTTGTCCGCCGGCGAGTCCCACCACCCAACCTGCGAGGACCGCCGGCAGCAAGTCAGCGGGGCCTTTAGGGCTTCGCGACCTTCAGGTACGGCCGCAGGCTTGCCACGTAGGCGGTGTCCAACCCCAGGAGCGTGTGGAGCTCGGAGAGGGTGGTGAACGGACCGTATCCCTCGCGCTCACTGACTATCGCGTCCGCCAGGGCTTCGTCGATCCCCGGGACCCCCATCAACTCCTGCACGGTGGCGCTGTTGACGTCCACCCTGGAGGAGCCTGACGCGCCGCGACCTCGGCGGGGCACCTTCACCTGTTTGCCGTCGGTGACCCGGCCGGCGAGGTTTGGCAGCCGGCTGTTGTCGGCGTCGGGCAAAAGCCCACCGGCGGCGTCGATGGCATCTGCGATCCGCGACCCACGCGGCAGCTGGTAGGTCCCCGGGTTGGCGACCGCCCCGGAGACGAAGACCACCAGCGGCTTCGCCCGGGCGGCGCCGGCCGGGTCGACCAGCGCCGGTGGTGCGGCGTGGCCGCGCGCCCGGGCCGCCTCCGCCGCGATCGACTCTGCCGCGGTCGGCGCCGTGGCGGTGTGCCAGACCACCAACCCCACTGCGACCACGAGCGCCACGGCGGCGAGCGCCACGACCACGCGCCACCACGCCGATTGAAACCTCTCCCCCATCTGTCTCCCCCAGCGTCCCCGGGCCTTCCCAAGGGCACGCTCACCTCTAGGTTATCACAGAACCACTTGCTTGCATATGCAGCGTCGGGCGAGCGGAGGGGTCCCACCATCCGCATGTCTCCGCATCTGCATACACAGAGTTGTGGTGGTAAGATACGAACATGGGTTCGCAGACGGGGGTTGGGGCCGTGACGTCGGGTCCGTGTCCCGAGAGGGCGTCGCTGGCATCCGGGCAAAGTCCGCAGGAGTTGGCGCTGAGTGGAATCCAGGTCTGGCTCAGCCGCCTCGACCAGCTCGGGGTGTCCGGGCTGGGGCCGGTTGAGCTGGCGGACCACCTGCGGGGGCTGCGCGGCTCGATCAACCATCTCGAGCTGCTCAGTGCCCACG
>JBHEMS010000028.1:0-31089 GCA_046262455.1 Candidatus Dormibacteria bacterium
CTGATAAAGTGGGGGGCCAAGCTCACGGGGCCGTCCCACGCGTCCGACGGAGCGTCCGCAGCGAACCTGCAGGATGCCTACCAGCGGGCAACGAGGTGGTTGCGTGACTTTTTCTGATTTCGACCGCCAGATGAGGCTGAAGGGCCTCAGCGGCCAGGATCCCGCACGGGAGGCACAACTGAATCCGCGGGCGGCGAGCGAGCCGCCCACTGTTGACACGGATAGCGCTGCAGGGGACTCTTACCACCCCAAGCAGGGCACAGAAGAAGCGCCCACACCGCCGGATCGGCCGAGCATCGAAGAGCTCGGCGCCGGGACGGCGAGGAGTGCTTCGACTAAGGAGGACCCAATGGCCAGGGAAATGGATCGCACAATCGACGGCAACGCTCGGATCAAGGTGGTGGGCGTCGGCGGCGCCGGTGGCAACGCCGTCAACCGCATGATTCGCAGCAAGCTCCGCGGCGTCGAGTTCGTCGCCGTCAACACCGACCTGCAGGCGCTCAGCGCCTCGGAGGCCCACGTCAAGCTCAACATCGGCAAGAAGCTGACCCGCGGCCTGGGCTCGGGTGGCGACCCGACGAAGGGCCAGGAGGCAGCTGAGGAGTCCCGGCAGGAGCTGACCGAGCTTCTCAAGGACTGCGACATGGTCTTCATCACCGCCGGCATGGGCGGGGGCACCGGTACCGGCGCCGCGCCCGTCGTGGCGGAGATCGCCCGCATGGCAGGCGCGCTGACGATCGGCGTGGTCACCAAGCCGTTCATGTTCGAGGGGGCGCGCCGCAAGCAGACTGCCGAGGAGGGCATCAAGCGCCTCCACGACAAGGTTGACACCTTGATCACCGTCCCCAACCAGCGCCTGCTGGAGGTGGTGGACCGTAAAACCCCCATGCCCGAGGCCTTCAAAATCGCTGACGACGTGCTGAGGCAGGGCGTCCAGGGCATCTCCGACCTGATCGTGTTCCCGGGCCTGATCAACCTGGACTTCGCGGACGTCAAGACGATCATGTCGGCCCAGGGCGCGGCGCTGATGGGTATTGGCTTCGGCACCGGCGACACGCGTGCCGTCGACGCCGCCAAGAACGCCATCAGCAGTCCGCTGCTGGAAACCACCATCGAGGGTGCCAAGGGCATCCTTCTCAACATCACCGGTGGTCCCGACCTCTCCCTGGTCGAGGTCAACGAGGCGGCCAACCTGGTGCGTGAAGCGGCCCACGCCAAGGATGACAACCTCATCTTCGGCACGGTGATCGACGAGCGCATGCAGGGCGAGGTCAAGGTCACGGTGGTGGCCACCGGCTTCGGCGTCGAGCGGACAGGCCAGATGGACGTCTTTGAGCCGGAGTCCGAGCCCAGCCCGGCTTACGCGCCGACGTTCGGCGGACTTCCCACCAGCCCGGAGCCCATCGCCGAGCCGGCGCCCTCGTTCGACAGCGAGGACCTCGACATCCCGGCGTTCCTGCGCAACAGGCGGTAAACACCCCAGCAGGGCCCGCGGCACCCCGTGCCGCGGGCTTTTTCCCTGGACCGGGCCCATAATGGCGCAGCCATGTTCGCCCTTGCCCTGCTGGTTCCCGTCGCGGTCGTCGGCGGCATCGTCGCCCTCGTGTTCTTCCTGGTGCGCGGGAACAGGGGAGAGGACGCGTTCACCTCTCGGAACATGCTCCGCGTCTACCTCAGGCTGGCCTACATGGCCAGCCTGGTCGTCTTCCTGGTCGGCGCTGTCTACACCCTCACCGCGGGTTTCGCCGTGGCGTTCGGGCACGATTTCAGCTACTACCCGAATGCGATCGCGGCCAACCCGTGCGGTCCGATTCCGCCAAGTGGGGGCGACCCCACCGCGTACAAGAACTGCACCAGCCGGTACGGGAGCGGCGGCGCGCCGATTTTCGCTGGGCCGCCTGACACCCGCCAGCAGGACGACCTGATTCGCGGCCTCTCACTGATGTTCACCGGGCTCATCCTCGGCGCCGGACATCGGCTGGGCCAGCGGGCCTCGGAGACGCTGGAGGAGCGCCACAACTCGGGCCTGGCACGAACCGAGGCGGCGCTGGGAACCGTCGGCTTCGGGCTGGTGACGATCATCGCGCTTCCAATCGGCGCGTACAGCGTCATGCACCACCTCATCCTCGGCAACCAGGTGACGAGCAGCGGGCCGGACATGCCCGGGCAGTCCCTGGCGGTCGCCCTGGTGTTCACGCCCGCCTGGCTGTACTACCTCTACGGCTTCGTGACGAGGGGACGCTCTCGCCCTGCGGTCGCGGCGACACCTACCGAGGTGGCGCCTTAGCGCCGCCGACCGTCCTCACCGAGGGCCTGGTCGAAGCTGGGCGCGGGGCGCTCAGCCGCCTCGTCCACCTCGACCTGCGGGCCATGGCGACGCGCATCGCCGACCTGTCCGAGGCGCACTCGGAGGACCCGGCATTGGCGCGCGCGGCGGGCGTGGTGCGCTGGGCCGGCCTCTTCGTGCGCAATTTCGAGCTCACCCTGTACTGGGGCGTCGGCTGGGCGCTGGCCCACCTGGTGGTGCTGCTCCTTGGCGAGCTGGTCTTCGCCCGCCGGGGCACGCCGACCCGTCTTGCAATCCCCCTCGAGGTCATCCCGGCGTGATGTTCCTGCTCTCAGTGGTGCGCCTGGCAACGTGCATGGCGCGGGTACGGCAGATCCGCGCCATGGTGCCGCGGCCGCTGCCGGGGCGGCCCAGGCTGGTCAACCCCGGTCGCCCCCACCCACTACTTTGGCTCCTGGCGCCGACCGACCTCGACCTGCTGCTCCCGGTGGTGGCCGTAGCCGCCCTCGAGGTTCTCACCCGGTAGCCCCAAAAAGCTGTGGTACGATCCGCGCGGAACACAACATGTTGTCTTTTTCCCCAGCCGGAGGCGCCCTGTGAAGTGCCCATATTGTGGTCACGAGGAGCTGAAGGTCGTTGACTCACGTGACTCGGACACCGGCGAGGCGATCCGTCGCCGCCGCGAGTGCCTGGAGTGCGCCAAGCGCTTCACGACCTACGAGCGCGTCGAGAACATCCCCTTCTTCGTCATCAAGAAGGACGGCCGCCGGGAGGATTTCAACCGGCAGAAGCTCTTTGACGGCCTGATGACCGCCTGCGAGAAGCGCGACATCTCGCCCTCCACGATCGAAGCGGCCATCGACGAGATCGAATCCGAGCTCCGCAGCACGGGCAAGATGGAGATCCCATCCCGGGACATCGGCGAGCTGGTCATGGAGAAGCTGCGCAAGCTCGATGACGTGGCATATGTGCGCTTCGCGTCAGTGTACCGGCAGTTCCGGGACCTGACCGAGGTCAAGCGGGAGATCGACCAGCTTCTCTCCAAACAGGGCGTTCGCTAGCGAAACCCGCGGCCCCCGAGGTGGGGCCGCCGCGCGATGATAGGGGCATGACCGAAGCCGCCGCCGTGTTGTCCCTCGCCGGGCTCACCGCCGCCGGGTTGCCCCACGGCTTCACCACCCTGGCCGCCGGCGACCTCTCCGATGCCGCGCTGGGCACCCCGGCGGGCCGGGCCGCCCTCGCCGACGTCGGCGGCGTGGTGGGGTTCGACGCCAGCCAGGCGGTAACCGCCGAGCAGGTGCACGGGAGCACGGTCGCCGTCGTCCACCTGTGCGAGAACTGCGGCCCAGGCAATCGCATCCCGCACACCGACGGGTTGATTACGGATGAGCCCTGGCCAGTGGTGATCCGCGTCGCCGACTGCTTCCCGGTGATCGTTTACGACCCCGACCAGAAGGTGGTCGCCATCGTTCACTGCGGCTGGCGAGGGACGGTGGCCGGGATCATCCCGCGGGCGGTGAGCCGGCTCGTCAAGGAGTCCGGTGGGCGGCTAAGCGAGCTGCGCGTGGGGATCGGCCCGGGGATCTGTGGCGAGTGTTATGAGGTGGGCGAGGAGGTCCTCCAGGCGGCCTGGCACTCAGGCCTCGGCAGCCACGTGGCGGCGGATGCCGATGGCTCCCGGCGGCGGTTCGACATCGCGGGCGCCGTCACCCAGCAGTTGCTGGAGGCTGGGGTGCGATTGGAGCACATCGAGCGGCTCGAACGGTGTACCTTCGAGGACCCCGCGCTGCCGTCGTTCCGGCGCGACGGGACCAGCTTCCGCATCGCCGCCGTCGCCATCCTCGACCAGGCGCCGCAGGCCGACCTGCGCCACCATCACTGAGGCCGCCGACCGGCTGGCGGCCGTCGAGGCGCGCATCGGGATGGCGTGCCGGCGCGCTGGGCGGGCGCCCGAGGACGTCGAGTTGCTGGCCGCCAGCAAGTACACCGACGCGGCCGGCATCGTCGAGCTCGCGGCGTGCGGCCAGCGGGTGTTCGGTGAGAACCGGGTCCAGGACTCCGAGGCCAAGGTCGCGGAGCTGCCTCACCAGGTACGGAAGGCGGTTCGGCTGCACATGATCGGCCACCTGCAGACGAACAAGGCGCGGCGTGCCGCCCAGGTGTTCGACGTCGTGCAGTCCGTTGATAGCCTGCGGGTGGCCGCCGAGCTGGCCCGCGGCGCGGAGTCGCGCGGCACCCCGCTACCGGTCCTGGTGCAGGTCAACGTAGCGGCCGACCCGGCCAAGGATGGGATGCCGACGGAGCAACTGCTTCGCGACGCCGCCACCCTGCTGGCCTATGACTCACTGGAGATCCAGGGCCTGATGACCATCGGCGCGCTGGTGGAGGGCGCAGAGACCGCCCGGCCGACCTTTGTCGAGTTGCGGGCGGTGCGCGACCGCCTTTCCGGGGAGTGGCCCCGCGCCGCCCTGCGTCACCTGTCGATGGGAATGTCGGCCGACTTCGAGGTGGCTATTGAGGAGGGCGCTACGATCGTCCGTGTGGGAACTGCACTCTTCGGTGACCATCACCGACCTCGGGCGGACGGGTGAGCCACGAGTTGGGCCGGATCCTCAGCGCCGTCATCCAGGTGGTCATCTACCTGATCATCGCGCGGGCCATCGGCTCCTTCTTCGTGAAGGACTGGAGCCGCGGCCTTCCCCGCTTTCTGTGGGACGTGACCGAGCCGATCCTTGCGCCCGCGCGGCGAATCATCCCGCCGATGGGCGGCCTGGACTTCTCACCCCTGGTGCTGATCATCGGGCTGCAGCTGCTGAACGGCTTCCTGGCCGGCATATAGGTCCCGCGTGAGCACGACCGTCAGCCCGGCCTTCCGGCCGGTGGAGCAGCAGGCCGACTTCCCCGCGCTCGAGAGGCGGGTCCGCGAAGCCTGGGAGCGCGAGTCGACTTTCAAACGCTCGGTGGAGGAGCGCCCCGCAGCCAGCAGCTGGGTGTTCTACGAAGGCCCGCCAACGGCCAACGGCCTGCCGGGAATCCACCATGTCCTGGCCCGCGCCTTCAAGGACCTTTTCCCGCGCTACAAGACGATGCGCGGCCACCGCGTCGTCCGTAAAGGCGGCTGGGATACCCACGGCCTGCCGGTCGAGGTCGAGGTCGAGAAACAGCAGGGGTTCAAGTCCAAGCAGGACATCGAGGCCTTTGGCATCGAGGCCTTCAACAGGCTCTGCATGGAATCCGGCAACCGCTACATCAGGGAGTGGGTCGAGTTCACCCACCGGATGGGCTACTGGATCGACCTCGACGACCCCTACATCACCTACCAGACCCCCTACATGGAATCGGTCTGGGCGATCCTCAAGCGGCTCTGGGACCAGGATCTCCTCTACACCGCCTACAAGGTCGTGCCCTACTGTCCCCGCTGCCAGACCCCGCTCAGTTCGCACGAGCTGTCGCAGGGGTACAAGGACGACGTCAAGGACCCCAGCGTCTACCCGATGTTCGAGCTGACCGACGAGCCGGGAACCTTTTTCCTCGCCTGGACGACCACACCCTGGACGCTGCCCGGCAACGTCGCTCTGGCGGTCGGACCGGAGGTCGAGTACGTCAAGGTGCGCACGGCCCACCCCAACCCGGCACCGGGCGGGGAGACGGAGGTGCTGCTGATCCTTGCCGAGGCGCGGTTGGAGGTCCTGCTGGAGCCGTACGAGGTTGTCGAGCGGCTGCGGTCTGCCGACCTTGTCGGCAGGTCGTACCGCCCCCTGTTCGAGTACCTGATGCCCGACGAGCCCGCTTTCTACGTGGTCGAGGCGGACTTCGTCAGCGTGGACGACGGTACGGGCATCGTGCACACCGCGGCCGCGTACGGCGTCGATGACCTCCGGCTCTGCCAGGAGAAGGGGATCCCGGTGCGCCACGTGGTCGACCTCAAGGGGCAGTTCCGGCCCGAGGTTCTCAAGTTCGCCGGAATGTTCGTCAAGGACGCCGACGTGCCGATCATGATCGACCTGGTCGAACGCGGGCTGCTCTACAAGAAGGGCACCATCCGCCATACCTACCCCTTCTGCTGGCGGTGCGATACGCCGCTGCTGTACTACGCCCTGGATTCCTGGTTCGTGCGCACCAGCGGCCGCAAGGCCGAGCTGCTGGCGTCCAACGGCGCCATCAACTGGGTACCCGAGCACATCCGCGACGGGCGCATGGGGAACTGGCTGGAGGGCGGCGTGGACTGGAGCCTGTCGCGGTACCGCTACTGGGCCACGCCGCTGCCCGTCTGGGTGTGCGAGCGGTGTGAGGCGAGGCGCTGCGTGGGGTCGGTGGCGGAGGTTGGCCTGACCCTTGACGACGACATCCACCGCCCCCACATCGACCGCGTCACCCTGCCATGTGAGGAATGTGCGAGCTCTGGAGTGACGGTCCAGGATGTGGACGGCAGCAGTCGCCCGCCGGTGATGCGTCGAGTGCCCGACCTCATCGACGTCTGGTTTGACTCGGGCGCGATGCCCTACGCGCAGTACCACTGGCCCTTCGAGAACCAGGAGTTGTTCGAGCAGCAGTTCCCCGCCGACTTCATCTGTGAGGCCATCGACCAGACACGTGGGTGGTTCTACAGCCTGCTGGCCGAGTCAACCCTGGTCAGCGGTCACAGCAGCTACCGCAACGTGGTCTGCCTGAGCCACGTGGTCGATGCCGAGGGCAAGAAGATGTCGAAGTCCAAGGGCAACGTGGTCGATCCCATGCAGATGATGGACAGGTACGGCGCCGACGCGGTGCGCTGGTACTTCTACACCGCCGTCGCCGCTGGCAGCGAATACCGGGTCAGTCCCAAGGTCTTCTCCGACGTCGTGGGCGGTTTCATGCGGATGCTCTGGAACTGCTACGTCTTCTTTGTCCAGTACGCCAACCTCGACGGCTTCGACCCGGAGGCGCAGCCGTCGACCCCCCTCGAGCAGCGTCCCCTACTCGATCGCTGGTTGCTCTCCGAGCTCAACCAGTGCGTCACCCGCGCAACCACCGAGCTCGAGGCCTACGATGCCACGGGCGCGGCGCGCGCGATCGAGAATTTTGTCGCCGATCTCTCCAACTGGTACGTCCGGCGGTCACGGCGCCGCTTCTGGAAGTCGGAGTCGGACCACGACAAGCTCAGCGCCTACCAGACCCTGCATGAAGCGCTCACCAAGGTCAGCCTGCTGATGGCGCCCTTTGCCCCCTTCATCGCCGACGAGCTCTATCGCAACCTGGCCCGCGGTGATGCCCGCGCCGACTCGGTGCACCTGGCGGACTGGCCGGCGCAGGGACCGGTCGATTCCGATCTGTCGGTCTCGATGGCAAGGGCACGCCGGCTGGTCGAGGCGCTCCTGAAGGAGCGGGACCGCGCCGGCCTCAAGGTGCGGCAGCCGCTCGCCGGGGCCACGGTGGCGGGGCCGCCGCTGTTGCCGGAGCTCGAGGCGATTGTGCTGGACGAACTCAACATCAAGTCGCTGGCGTACCACGAGCGTGGCGACCACCACGTCGACCTCAACACACATATCACCCCTGAGCTTCGCCGCGAGGGCGTGGCCCGCGAGGTCGTTCGACGGGTCCAGGGCATGCGCAAGGAGGCGGGGTTCAACGTCGAGGACCGGATTGCCCTGCGCTGGCGCGCCGGGGGCGAGGTCGCCGCGGCGTTCGGCGAGTGGGGCGACCGGATCGCGGCGGAGACGCTGGCGGTCCGCGTCAACCGCGCCGCCGAGGGGGAGAGTGGCGCTGAGGGGGCCTTCGCCGCCGAGTACACGGTGGAGGGCGACGCGACGTGGCTCGAGGTGACCCGGGTATCGGAGCTATACTCGGCCTGAATTCGAGCACGGGTGTCTTTGCACCCATTGGAGACGCACTGACGTGGCTGAGCTTTCACTGGATCTGGACTCCGCGCGCCGCGAGCTGGAGGCGCACCTGCTTCGCGTCGATCACGAGCTTGGCGAGCTCGAGAAGGTTCGCGAGAGCGCGCGTGAGGGCAAGGACGAGACCGCGGGTTACGGCAACGGTGTGGGCGAGGCGGCGACCGAGACCTCAGCGGCCGAGCGGGACCGGGCCTTGATCGAGAACCTGGAGCACGTCCGGGGCCAGGTCAAGCACGCGCTGGACCGGCTCGACGACGGCAGCTACGGCAGTTGTGAGACGTGCGGCCAGCCCATCCCGGTCGAACGCCTCGAGGCCCTGCCCTTCGCCGGGCAGTGCGTGGGCTGCAAGTCCAAGGAAGAGCACTAGTGGGCTGTACAGCCCACTAGGCCTCCGCGACCCCGGCCGGGCCTGACCGATGCTGTTCGTCGTTGCCCTCATCATCTTTGTCCTTGATCGCCTCTCCAAGCTGGCGATCCAGCACAGCCTGGGTGTGGGTGACCACGTCCCGGTCCTCGGCGACGTCCTGTGGCTGGACCATGTCCAGAATGCCGGGATCGCCTTCAGCCTGGCCAGGTCGCACGGCGGGCTGGTATTCGTCTTCGACGTCCTGGCGATCTGCTTCATCCTCTACCTCACCCGCCGTGTGCCGGCGGCTGAGCCCTGGCTCCGCGTGGGCCTGGGCATGGTGCTGGGAGGGGCGATCGGCAACGCCCTGGATCGCGTCCTCGCGGGTTCCGTGACGGACTTCATCGACCTCCGCGTCTGGCCGGTGTTCAACGTCGCCGACATGGGCATTGACATCGGGGCGGTCATCATCGGTTGGCGGCTGTTCGCGGGGTCGCGGACCCCGACCGCCGACGCGGCGGACGAGCCTACGGGCGGGAGCTGATGGCTCCCGGGCCGACCGAGGTCGTGGTCGACCACGACGATGACCGTCTGGACCGCTACCTGGCCGAAACCGGCCTGCTGCCATCCCGCGCCGTGGCCACCCGGCTTGTGCGCCAGGGCGCCGTCCTGGTCAACGGCCGGCCGGTGCGCGCCAGCCGCGCCGTCAGCGCGGGCGACCGCGTCAGCCTCACCGTCCCCACGGCCGAGCCGGCGGAGGTTGCGGCCGAGAGCATCCCCATCGCCGTGGTGTATGAGGATGTCGACCTGATGGTGGTGGACAAGCCCGCGGGCATGGTGGTGCATCCCGGCGCGGGTCGCCGCACCGGGACGCTGGTCAACGCGCTGCTGGCCCGGCACTCCGGGTGGCCCTCCCTCGGCGGTCCGGAGCGTCCCGGGATAGTCCATCGGCTGGACAAGGGGACCAGTGGACTGATGCTGGTGGCGCGGACCGAGACCGCGCTGCGCCGGCTGGGCGCCGACCTGGCCAACCGCCGGGTGCACCGGGAGTACCGCGCCATCGCCGTGGGAAGACTCAAGGACACCGGGGTGATCGACGCGCCCATTGGGCGCAATCCTCGCGAGCGTAAGCGCATGGCGGTCGTCGACGGGGGCCGCGCCGCGGTGACCCATTTCACCGCGCTCGAGGACCTGGGCCGCCACACCCTCCTGGCGGTTCGGCTGGAAACCGGGCGCACCCACCAGGTGCGGGTTCACCTGGCGGCCATCGAGCACCCGCTGCTGGGCGATGCCACGTACGGTCACCCTGCGCCCGGTCTGATCGACCGACCTGCCCTGCACTCCCACACCATCGAGTTCGACCACCCGGTGCGCGGGGACCGCCTGCGCTTCACCGCCCCTCTACCTCCAGACATGGAGGCCGCGCTCAGCCGACTGCGGGAGAAGGTGTGACCGCGCGTGGCCTGCTCACAGTGGTATCGGGACCTAGCGGCGTGGGCAAGGACACCGTGATCGGGCGTCTGTTCGAACTCGACCCTTCGCTGTCCTACAGCGTCTCCTACACCACCCGCCAGCCGCGGCCCGGCGAGGTGGACGGTACCGACTACAGCTTCGTCGCCGACGCCGAGTTCGACCGGATGATCGCCGCCGCCGAGTTGCTGGAGTGGGAGCCGGTGCACAGCCACCGCTCCGGCACCGGGCGCCGTCGCGTGGAGGATGCGCTCGATGCCGGACGCGACATCGTCCTCAACATCGATGTGAAGGGCGGTGTGCGTATCCGGGCGCTCGTGCCCGAGGCCCTGCTGGTCTTTTTGGCGCCGCCCAGCATCAAGGAGCTGAACCGCCGCCGGCGGGACCGCGGCACCGAGGACGAGGTCGAGCTGGCCAAGAGGGCTTTCGATGCCGAAATCGAGATGGGATACTCTGGCCAATACGACGCCGTGGTGGTCAATGACGATGTCGACCGGGCGGCCAAGGAGATCCTCGACTTGATCCAGCAGCGGCGGGGCAGCGGGACATGAACCCTCACCTGGCACGAAGGGCGTTTGCCGGGCGGCGCCTGTTGGTGTGCGTCTGCGGGGGCGTCGCGGCGTACAAGGTCGCCGAGACGGTCAGCATGCTGGTGCAGGCGGGCGCCGCAGTGCGTGTCGCCATGACCCCCGAGGCGATGCGTTTCATCACCCCGCTGACGTTCGAGGCGCTCAGCGGCCAGCCGGTCGCCAGCGACCTCTTCGGCAAGCAGACGGCCCCCGGTCGCGACGGCGGCGAGGTGCACATTGCCCTCTCGGACTGGCCCGAGGCGACCCTGGTCATTCCCGCGACTGCGAACTTCATCGCCAAGCTGGCCAACGGGCTCGCCGACGAGGTGGTCAGCACCACGATCCTGGCCTCCACCGCGCCCCTTGTGCTGGCGCCGGCGATGCACTCCCGGATGTGGCAGCACGACGCCACCCGCGCCAACGTCGCGCGGCTGGCGCAGCGCGGCGTGTCCTTCGCCGGCCCCGTGGATGGGCGCCTGGCGTCAGGGGAAGAGGGTCCGGGCCGCCTGGCCGACCAGGAGGACGTTCTGCGCGCCCTGCGCTCGGCGCTCCCGGGAACCCGGGACATGGAGGGGCTCACCGTGGTGGTCACGGCGGGCGGGACCCACGAGGCGCTGGACCCTGTGCGCTACATCGGGAACCGGTCGACCGGCTACATGGGGCACGCCATTGCGGCGGTGGCAGAGGCCCGCGGGGCGACGGTCGCCCTGGTGACGACCTCGCGGCTGGCCCCACCGCGCGGCGTAGAGGTCGTCAAGGTGGACAGCGCCGAGGACATGGCCGTGGCGCTGCGCTCCCGCACTGACGGCGCCGACATCCTGGTGATGGCCGCGGCCGTCGCCGACTTCCGCCCCCGTACCGTCGCCGCCAACAAGATGCGCAAGGCTGAGGTTCCTGACTCCCTGGACCTGGAGCGCAACGAGGACATCGTCGCGGGCATCGACCCGGCGGCGGGCGGGCGCCTGGTCAAGGTCGGCTTCGCCGCCGAGACCCACGAGCTACTGGCCCGGGCCCAGGAGAAGCTGATGGCCAAACGCCTTGATCTGATCGTTGCCAACGACGTGTCGGACCCGACCATCGGCATGGGTAGCTACGACAATGCCGTCACCATCATCGGCCGGGACGGCTCTCGCCGGCAGGTCGAGAAATCGCCCAAGGAGGACGTGGGCTTCGAGGTCCTCAGTGCGGCACTCGACGTCCTGCGCAGTGGACGCCAAGGGGAGAAAGCGTCCTGACTGCCGTGCCCGAGGAGCCGGTCTCCGCGCCACCCGATCCAGCCGAGAGAGAACCCGAGATCGCCGACTTCGGGGCGATCGCCTTCATCCTCGGGCTGCTCATCATCGCCATCCTGGTGATGCTGACGATGGTTCACCGCTGATGTCGGTGGTGGTGAGCGTCGCTTCCGGGAAGGGGGGCGTGGGCAAGACGACAACGGTCGCCAACCTCGCCGTCGCGCTCGGCAAGCAGGGCCTAAGTGTGCTGGCCTGGGACATGGACGGACAGGGCAACCTCGGCCAGGCCCTGGGGTGCGATTTGAACGCGGTCGCCATCTCCAGCTACCACCTGATGGCCGGAAGGGTGACCCAGATCGAGCCCGCCATTCACAAAACGACCTTCGAGGGGGTCAGCTGCATCGTGGCCCACATGGAGTTGTTCGCGGCAGAGCAGGAGTTGATGGGCTCCCAGGGAAAGGAATTCATCATGCGAACCCTGTTGCAACAGCCGGAGGCGCAGCGCTTCGACGTCGTCCTGGTCGATCTCCCTCCCAACCTCGGCTTTCACACCGTGAATGGGTTCGCGGCGTCGCGATTCGTGCTGGTGCCTCTGCAGGTGTCCGGGTTCGCCCTCTCCGGGGTGCGACAGCTGGCGCATGCGATCCGCCTGGCGCAGCAGTACCTCAACCCTGAGCTGGAGATGCTGGGCCTGCTCCCGACGTTCGTGAACGAGCGCACGAATTTCAGCCGCGAACTGCTGGACGCCATCCGCCTGCTGCCAGAGACCCGCATCTTCCAGCCCTACATCCCCTACACCGTGAAGATCTCCGAGGGGTCGATCACGGGCGTCCCGGTCGTGGCATCGGCGCCCGGCAGCGTCGCGGGCAAGGCCTACACCGCGGTGGCCGCGGCGGTCTGGCAGGCTATCAAGGAGGCGCCGGCACACGTTCCGCGGGCCCCGGCCCCCAAGATCGCCTCTCCACAGCGCGCCCCCGAGATCGCCGTCAACGACATGGTCGCGGACCTGCGCGCGGAAGCGGGCGCCGCCGTGCCGACCCGCGCGACTGGCAAGCGCGGCGCCAGGCGGGCCGGCCTGCTCGGCTGGCTCCGCCGCAGCCAGGCGTCCTGAGCCGCTACGCCCAGGTCGTCGTGGACCGGCGGACCGGTCCCTCGCTCCGATCGTTCACCTACCTCATCCCACCGGCCATGGAAGGCCAGGTCGTGGAGGGCGCCCGCGTCGTTGTGCCCTTTGGCAAGCAGTCTGTCACGGGGTACGTCCTGGGCCTGAGCGAGGTCACCGATTTCCCCGACCCGCGCCCTATCGAGGCCCTGGCGGGCGATGAGCCCTCACTGCTGCTCCCGTACCAGGTCGAACTGGCCCACTGGATCTCGAGCTACTACGCCGCGCCGCTTCCAGAGGTGGTGCGGGCCATGATCCCCCCGGGGATCCGCTCGATCAAGGTCGGCTCCAAGCGCGCCCGAGGGCCGAGGGTGACCAGCCGCGACCGCAGCGCCAGTACCGTGGAGCGGGCCTCGCGAACTCGGCGATTCACGTCCGCCCAGGACGCCGCCGCGGCGGCGGTTCGTGAGGCCCTGGCGGCCGGGAGTGGGCAGCTCCTGCTGCATGGCGTGACCGGCGCCGGGAAGACGGAGGTGTACCTGCAGGCCATCGAGGATTGCCTGGAGCTGGGCCGCGGGGTCATCGTGCTGGTGCCCGAGGTTTCCCTGACGCCCCAGACGATCGCCCGGTTCGCCGAGAGGTTCGCGGGGCGGATGGCGGTCCTGCACAGCCTGCTGACCCCCAGCGAGAAGGCGCTGGAGTGGCGCCGCCTCCGCGCGGGCGAGGCCATGGTGGCGATCGGCCCGCGGGCGGCCATCTTCGCGCCCATCCCGGAGCTTGGCCTGGTGATCGTCGACGAGGAGCACTCCACGACCTACAAACAGCTCCGGGTGCCCCGCTACCACGCGGTGGACGTGGCCCACCGCCTCGGCGAGCTCGCCGGCTGCGTGGTCCTGCTGGGCAGCGCCACGCCGAGCCTCACCAGCTACTACCGCCACGGCCGCGCAGCGGAGGGGTTCGAGGGTGCGCGTGTCCTGGAGTTGCCGGAGCGCTACAGCGGCCAGCCTCTGCCGGCGATGGAGGTCGCCGACATGCGGCAGGATGACAGCTGGAGCTTCAGCCGCCCGGTGGGGAAGAAGCTGGCCGAGGCAGCGCGGCGGGAGCTGGAGGGTGGGGGCCAGGTCATCCTCTACCTCAACCGGCGCGGCCTCGCCTGGTACGCGCGGTGTCGCAGGTGCGGTGAGGCCGTGGGCTGCCCCAACTGCAGCGTCTCCCTGGTGTACCACGGCGCCAGCAAGGAGCTGTCGTGCCACTACTGCGGGCACACAGAGGTCTTGCCGCAGAGGTGCCCCAACTGCGAGGCGCGGGACCTCGCCACGGTCGGCTTCGGCACCGAGCGCATCGAGGCGGAGGCGCGCCGCATCTTCCCCGAGGCCCGCGTCGCGCGCCTCGACCGCGACACCGCGGCAACCCGCGACTCCTTCTACGGCATCTGGGACCAACTGGCCAGGGGGGAAGTCGATGTCCTGGTCGGGACATCGCTGGTGGCCAAGGGTTGGGACCTGCCGAAGGTGGGCCTGGTGGGGGTCGTCGATGCCGACCAGGCCCTCAACTACCCCGACTTCCGGGCCGCCGAGGACACCTTCGCCAGCCTGGTGCAGGTTGCTGGCCGTGCCCGCCGCAGCGATGCGCGGGCCATCGTGCAGACCATGAACCCCCATCACTACGCGGTCCGCCTCGCCCTTCAACACGACTACCACGAATTCTTTGCCGAGGAACTCGCCGTCCGTGAAGCCCTCGACTTTCCGCCCTTCACCCACCTCATCGACATCACCGCCTCCGCGGTCGAAGATGCCCAGGCCCGGCGGATGGCCGACAGCTATGCAGCTGCCCTGCGCGACAGCCTGGTCATGAAGGGAATCGAGGGGGTGACCGTTCTCGGCCCCAGCCCGGCCTTCATACACCGCCTTCGCGGGGAGTACCGGTGGTCGCTTACGGTCAAGGGAGGGGAGCTTGAGGCGGTCAAACCGCTGCTTCCCGACGGCCGCGGGTTCATGGTCGACGTCGACCCCCTGTGAGGTCTCCAGCCCTCTAATGGGCGGCGGCGGGCCGGTTACAGACGACCGCTTGAACTTGACGCGACGTAGCCACCTTGGTTAGGGTGTGACCCTGAGCCGTATGCCGACCCTCTAGGGTCACCCCACGGGACTGGGGGGCGCGGCCGACCCAAACCACTTCACAGCACTTCTCGGGGAGGTTCAGATCCTGGGCTTACGAATCCGTGCGCTGGCAGTCTGCCTTGCGATGGGCACGTCCCTTGCGACGGCGCTCATCCCGGCCAGCGCGGACCAGGCGAGTGCCCTGGTCGCCCAACGCCAGGCGCTACAGCAGCAGGTCAGCGGGCTGGGCGGCGACAAGGCCAAGGCCCTGGCCGACCTCCTGGAGGCGCAGGACGCGCTCAACAACCTCCAGCAAGCCCTGCGCGCCAACTCTGCCTACCTCGCCGACCTCAACGGCCAGCAGGACGAGATCAGGGGCCGGATCGCCAACACCGAGCACCATCTGGCCCAGCAGCGAGCCCTGATCAGCTCTCTCAGCCGCGGCCAGTACAAGACCATGACCGGGGACCAGGCGATTGTCCTGGTCTTCAACTCCTCCAACTTCAAGGACATGCTGACCCGTGTGATGGCCGAGATCACGGTGCAGCGGAAGGTTGCGGACACCGCACGCCACATCAAGACCGAGCAGGGTCAGCTGCGGGGTCTCTCGGCCGACCTCACCCGCAAGCAGGGCCAGGCTGCGCAGGTCCAGGGCAACCTCGAGCAGGAGAATGGCAAGGAGCTCGCGCTGGTGGCCGACTATGACCAGCGGGTCGCCCACATCGACGGCCAGTCCAAGGCCCTCCTCGGCCAGATCAGCGGCCTCAACCAGCAGATCGCGATTGCGCAGGCTCCGCCACCGGCACCCCGCGTCCGGACCGCCTCGACGGGTGGCGGCGGTGGCGGGTCGTTCGGGCCCGGAAGCGGCACTGTCAATGGCGGTGGCTCCTGCGGCAACCACTTCAGCTATGGGTACTGCACCTGGTATGTCGCCAATCGCCGCTGCATCCCCTGGTTCGGCAACGCCTGGGAGTGGTACGGGCAGGCCCAGTCGTACGGCTACCCCGTTGGGCAGCAGGCGCGGGTTGGCGCGGTGGCGGTCTGGGACCAGCGCATGAGCGGCTACGGTCACGTCGCGTACGTCGAGAGCGTCCAGGGCAATGGCTTCACCGTCTCGGAGATGAACTACAACGCCTGGGGCCAGGTGGACAGCCGCTTCGTGCCCTATTCCAACCCCGGCCCCCTCACCGGCTTCGTGTACGGGAAGTAGCCAAGGGACTCTCCAACCTAGAATCCAGCCATGGTTCGTGAGATCGTCGTGGTCGAGGACAAGCGACTGCGCACCAAGTGCCCCAGGGTGCCGAAGGTCGACGGCTCGATCCAGCAGTTGATCGATGACATGGTCGATACCATGCGCGAAGCCCCAGGCATCGGGCTGGCGGCGCCCCAGGTCGGTGTGCTGCTGCGGGTGATCGTCTGCGAGGTGGGCGAGAACCTCCACTGCCTGGTGAACCCCGAGATCATCCGCATGGAGGGGGAGCAGGTCGGCAACGAGGGCTGTCTCTCGATTCCGGGTTACATCGGGGAGGTGCGTCGCGCGGACAGGGTCGTGGTCAAGGCCAAGAACCGCACCGGCAAGGACGTTCGCATCAAGGCCGAGGGCCTGCTCGCCCGCTGCCTGCAGCACGAGATTGACCACATCGACGGGATCCTCTTCACCGACCGGCTGACCGACCCCAAGACCTTCCGCAAGGTGTCTGATGAGGAGGCCGAGGAGGCTGCGGCGGAAGAGGGAGAGACAGAAGAGGAGCTGGTCGGGGTTTAGTGGGCCGTAACGCCCACTAGTCCCGTCGGCACAGCATCTTGCGCACGGTTTTCTTTGGCACCCCTGCGTTCGCGGTCCCCACCCTCGAGGTACTCCTCGAGCACCACGACGTTCCCCTGGTCGTCACCCAGCCGGATCGTCCCGCCGGCCGCGGTCTCGATGTCCGGGCATCGGCGGTTGGGGCTCGGGCCGCCGCGGCCGGCGTGGGGGTCCTGAAGCCGGAGAAGGCCCGCGACCCTGAGCTTGTGGCGCGCATAGAGGCCGTCCAGCCCGACGTCGTGGTCGTCGCGGCGTACGGCAAGATCCTGCCGCCCGCGCTCCTCGAGGTCGCGCCGGAAGGCGCGATCAACGTCCACGCATCACTGCTCCCGCGCTGGCGCGGCGCGTCGCCGATCACCGCCGCCATCCTCGCCGGCGACGCGACGACCGGTGTCAGCATCATGCGCATGGACGCCGGCCTCGACACTGGCCCGGTACTCCTTCAGAAATTCACCAACATCTTCGACCGGGATGATGCGGTGACGCTGGCCGATCGCCTGGCGATCCTGGGGGGCGAGGCGCTGCTCGAGGCCCTTGACCAGGTCGCTCGGGACACTGCCGCCCCCCAACCCCAGGACGACACCGAGGCTACCTATGCCCCGCTGGTCAAGAAGACGGACGGGGACCTGGAATGGAGCGTCGGTGGCGCCGAGGTCGAGCGGGCGTTGCGGGCCTACCGTCCGTGGCCGGGCGTGCGGCTGGCGCTTGGAGGTGGCCCTGTCGAGGTAGTGGCGGGTGGCCCGGTCCCGGATTGGTGGTTCCGCGAGGCCGATGCCGATATCACGGATGTGCCACCAGGTACGGTCCTCCAGCTGCTGGATGGATCGGACGCCCAGGGGATCGTGGTGCAGACCAGCACCGGTCCCTTCCTGGTGCAACGGCTCAAGCCACCGGGAAAGCGCGAGATGTCGGCCCTGGAGTACGCGCGGGGTCGTCGCGGCCTGGTGGCGCGACCATGACGACTAAAGACGACGGCGAGAAGGTGGTCGCCAACAACCGCGCCGCATTCCACGAGTACTTCATCCTGGACGCCGTCGAGGCCGGCATCGAGCTGCTGGGAACCGAGGTCAAGTCGCTGCGCGCGGGGAGGGCGAACATCAAGGATGGCTATGTCCGGGTGGAGAACGGCCAGGCCTACCTGCACAACGTCGACATCCAGCCCTGGGAGGGCGGGAACCGGAACAACCACGAGCGGATGCGGTCCCGGCGCCTGCTGCTTCACAGGGGACAGATCGAAGAGCTCCACGGTCGGAGCAAGGAGCAGGGGCTGTCGATCGTTCCCCTCAAGCTCTACTTCCAGCGCGGCCGGGCCAAGGTTGAGATCGCCCTGGTCAAGGGCAAGAAGAGTTGGGACAAGCGCCAGGCCATCGCCGAGCGGGACGCCAAGCGCGAGATGGCCCGGGCCATTCGCCGGGACGTCCGGTAGTGGCATTTCCAGGGATCCTGGGCGTGCTCGGGGGCAACGAGATGAGGGCCGCCTGCCGTCCCTTCGACGAAGCCCTCGCGGCGGCCGCCGGGGGTCCAAACGAGGTCTGCGTGGTGCCGGCGGCCGTGGTCCAGAACGGCTCGGTTTCCCGGGCGCTGGCGGGGGCGCGCCGTTACTTCGGTGGGCTCGGACTGAAGGTCACCCATGTCCAGTTACACCGCCGCTCGGACGCCTCGCGGCTGGAGGTCGTTGCCGCCCTACGTGGCTCGCGCTTCACCTACATCCTTGGCGGCGACCCCGGCTACCTGCTGGAGACGGTGCGCGAGACACCGGCCTGGGCAGCGATGCGGGCCGCGCTGGGCGAGGGCGGCGCGCTGGCGGGGAGCAGCGCCGGGGCCATGGTCATGGCTGAAACCCTGTTGCTGCGAAGCCGCAACCCGAGCCCGCGGGCGCGGCACGGCAAGCAGGCGCTGTCCATCCTCCCCCGGGTGGTCGTCATCCCGCACCTGAACAATTTCGGCCAGGGATGGCTGGACTCCGCGCGCCGGGAGGCGCAGGGTCGGGACATCCTCGGGCTGGACGAGGCGACCGGGTTGGTGTATTCCGGCGGCTGGCGGGCCCACGGCCCGGGGGTGGTGAAGCTGTGGCGCCGCGGCGGCGACCCCCCCGTGGTGAGAACCGATGGCGATGCCCTCGCCTGGCGGGCGCCTCGCTAGCTGAATATTCGCCGCCCGGAACCCGGTTGCAAGTGTTGTAATCCGAAGTTATGCCTCGTACCAGGCCCGCCTCCGCCGCCGCGCTTCGTAAGGCCGCCAAGCTGCTCGGCGTCCAGACCGGGGCGACCGTTGACGACGTCATGCAGGCTCGTCGCGCCCAGGCAAAGCTCTGGCACCCGGACATCAACCCGCGCACCGGTTCGGTCGAGCGTATGGGGGCCATCAATACCGCGGCCGACCTTCTCTGCGACTTCATCCGGCGCGGGGGCGAGGTGGACGGCGTCCCGGCGCCCGCGCCACCGGTCACCCGCGCGCCCCGCAAGCCGCGGCCGCAGCCCGCGCGTGTGTTCGAGGTGCACTTTGGAGAGGGGGTCAGTGACCCGGTTTCGGCGCCTGACCGAATCGTGCGCCTGGAGATCGGCGAGGACGAGGCGATGCAGGGCACCAACCGCACCGTGCGCTTCATGCGCAGCGAGCCGCGGATGTGCACATACTGTGCCGGGCTTGGCGCCGACCCGGCGGGGCCCAAGCGGATGTGTCCGGACTGCGATGGCAAGACCTGGCACTGCCCGATCTGCGAGGGGCGGGGCTGGTTGCACCTGCGGCCTGGCACCTGCCGCCACTGTGCAGGCACGGGGGCGGCACTGGTGGAGCGCAGCGTGCGGCTCAAGCTACCTCCGGGAATCGACGGCCAGCGGCGCACGCTGGTCAAGGGCTGGGGCGACCTGGCGGAAGACGGTGAGTCCGGGAACCTCTGGGTGGACGTGGTCCCGGCGCCAACCACGCTGCACTCGGGCCCGTGGCGGTACGGATACTTCGGCCATGACTGGCCGCCGCCCGAGGGCGACGTGGTCGACGGGGTCCTGGTGCTCGACAACACCCCCCTCCCCGATGACGAAATGCGGGAGATCGGCTTCTGGCGCGACCCCAGGTCGTCACGGTGGGTTCGCCAGGTCGGCCCCGACGGCGCCCCCGGCGTCATGTCCCTGATCCGCCAGCGCCAGTTCTTCGTTCCCCAGGCCACGCACTGATTTGAGCCAGGCGCCGCTTCCCCCGGGAGCACCCCTCGTCGCGCCATTGCCGGCGGGGCCCATGCCGGGTAACGTCCCGGCTGCGGGGACCGGGGGCGGGGTGTCGCGGGGCACCAAGTGGTTGGTCGGCTGCCTGGTAGGCGGCTGTGGCGTCGTCGTGCTGTTGATCCTGCTCGTCACCGTTGTCGGGGGGGTGGCGCTGCTGCGGAACTTCTCGCTCTCGGCGCAGGCGCCGATTCCCACGGACTTCCCCGTCTACCCGGGGGCCCAGCAGCAGGCGGGCTTCGCCATGAAATCTCGCGACGGCACGCCGGGGCAGGGCGTGGCCCTGGTGCAGTGGCGTGTCGTGGGGCGCGGCAGCGCGGTCAAGGCCTGGTACCAGGACCAGCTGAACCGGGGCGACTGGGAGGTGGTGACGGGCGACGCAGGCGTCGGGCGGTTCACCTTCCGGCGCCGCAGCACTGGTGCGAGGGCCACCCTGTTGGTGCAGGACCAACTGGCGCAGACCATCATCCAGCTGGGGATGACCGACGACCAGCCCCTGGCCCGCGGCGCCCACCCCCTCGCGCGGGAGACGCCCTGAGCCCGGCCCGACAGGCCACGCTGCGATAGACTTGCAGTACAGACACCACCTCATGGGGCTGAAATGGCTTCGACGGGGCAGTGGTTTGTGAGATTGCGAGCGGAGCGCCTGGCTCCTATAAACGGGCAAAAACTTCAACTGCGAAAACACCGCAGACGCTTGCCTACGCTGCCTAAGCAGTAAAGGTAAGTTCCGGGGCATAGCCCCGGGGTCCGCCTCCCGAGCGTCCTGGTAGGGGGGACGGGCCACAAATACAGGGCTCGCCCACACGGGAACCGTGATCGCCCAAGTGGGGACTTCAAAGGATTGCTGGCTCCCAGCTGGCCCGTCCGGAGGCAGGCTGGGGGCGAGATCAATTCCGGTCTAGGCTCGTAGAGGTTTCACGGGACGCTGTTTCGGACGCGGGATCGATACCCGCCAGCTCCACCACCCCTCCCCTCGGAGGGGGACACGTCCGTGGACGCCCTGGGCCTGCGCGTAGACTAGCCGACGCTCTCTTTCAGGGCGGCTATCTCGAATCGTCGGTGTGCCTCGCGCACCAGGCTGCGCGTCTCGGCGCTGGCCGCCAGCACCTCCAGCGCGCCGTCGCGCTCGACCATCGAGTAGGGACCCCGCGGTAGCCGGCCCGGCAGCGTCACGAGCATCGACACCAGGCGGTCCTTGCGCACCATTTCCAGGCGGGCGCGCTCGGCGAGGCGGCGGTAGGCCCCAGGGACGCCGAGAGCGTCGAGGCGCACCTGCAGGACGCGCTCCTCGTAGAGGTCGGTGGCGGTCAGCAGCGACAGAAGCCCCTCGTCCAGGACCTGGCCGCTCTCCAGCCGCTCGCGGAGATGATCGAGGATGATCTCGACGTTGTCCTCCATCTCCGCCACCTCGGCCATGTACCAGTGGTACCGGGTCTCCCAGTCACCGCGCCGCTCCTTTGCAGTTGCCCACTGTGCCGTCGTACGGCGGCTACGGCGCAGCCAGTGGACGTCGTAGGCGCGCCGCAAGTGCTCGTCCGTGAGGACGTGGTAGGCGTCCGTGACGATGGTCATCAACTGGCCCCAGAGGTCGCGGTCGAGGTCCTGCTGATGTCGGTCCGGGTGGATCTCGCGCGCCCGCATCCGGTACGCGCGACGAATGCGATCGGTGCTAGCCCTGGGGGTCACGCCGAGGGCGAAGTAGTAGTTGATGCCCGCGCTGGCGGTCACCGGCAGGGGCACGTGCCGAACGACCTCGGCCTCGAACTGCAACCGCGCCTCGACACACATCGTCCGGGCCACCTCGTGCTCCGCCCCCTGCTCCTCGAGGGTCGCCTCGATGTCGCTGGTTCGCTTCCCCTCGCGGTGCATGGCCGTGCCCAGTACCAGCAGGCGCTTGCGGTCGAGCCCGCTGAGCTCCTTCTTACCAGCGATCAGTCCCAGTATTCCCCTCAAGGTCCCTCCACGCCCCATCTCCATGAGGCTCTGATGCAGCTAACCACCCCGCGGCGGCAGAGTCGAGCGCAGGAATGTAAATCCTTCTTAAGGCCGAGCCATATGAGCCTCGGTTGGCGGACGTCGCCGCTGCTAGCCTGTGAACGTGTCCAGCCGCATCGAAGAAGCCCGCGACTATCTCGCCGCCGCGCGGCTGTACGTCATCTCCGCGGATAGCGACCCGTCATGGCAGGCGGAGGTTCTCTGCCAGGCGATCGATGGGGGCGCGGGCGTCGTGCAGCTGCGCCACAAGGCGGCCGCTCCCGCGGACCTCCTGGATGCCGCCCGCCGGGTGGCTCGCCACGCCACGGCGCACGGTGCCGTCTTCATCGTCAACGACACCCCCGAGCTGGTCGAGGCAAGTGGCGCCGACGGTGTCCACGCCGGCCAGGATGCCGGCACGACGGACGCCGTCCGGGTGCGGCTGCCCGAGGGGTCGCTGGTCGGACGCTCGACGCACTCCCTGGCCCAGGCGCAGGAGGCCGCGGCCGGCGGCGCCGACTACATCGGCGTGGGGCCGGTCCACGCCACGCCCACCAAGCCGGGACGGGCGGCGGTCGGTTTGGGCCTGGTAACCGAGGTGGCCCGCGCCGTCGACATTCCCTGGTTCGCCATCGGGGGTCTCGACCGCGACAACCTCACTGAGGTCATCGACGCGGGCGCGCAGCGGGTGGCCGTCGTCCGGGCGGTTGCGGCCGCCGCGGACCCGGGCCGCGCCGCGGCCGAACTGCTCGCCCAGCTGCAGCGTGTCGAGGCGACGGCGTGACCGCACCGCCTGTGGAGAGTGAGATCACGGTCAACGGTGATCGCTTCCCGCTGCTCGACACGTTCACGATTGGCGATCTCCTCACCCGTCTGAAGGTGCGCCCCGAGCGCGTCGTGGTCGAGCTGAACGGTGTCATCCACCGCCGTGGGGAGGGCCTCGGCGAGCGCCTCTCCGAGGGAGACGAGGTCGAGATCGTGCAGTTCGTGGGGGGCGGCTGATGGCGGTGCCGGTGGCGACGGACGACGCGCTGACCATAGGCGCGCTGGCCCTGGGTTCGCGGCTGATCCACGGCACCGGGAAATTTGCCGACAACGACATCCTGCGCCGGTGCCTGGAGGCCGCCCGCCCCGAGATGATCACCCTGGCCGTGCGCCGGCTGGGGCTTTCCGGCGGTGACTCCGAGCTCGGGGATATCGACCTCACGTCCTACAACCTCCTGCCCAACACCGCCGGCGCGACGACCGTGGAGCAGGCCCTGCGGCTTGCCCGGCTGGGCCGCGCCGCGGGCCTGAGCGACCTGGTCAAGGTCGAGGTCATCGGCGACGACGAAACCCTGTTGCCGGACCCGGGGGCGACGCTGGAGGTCACGCGCCTGCTGGTCGCCGAAGGCTTCACGGTCCTTCCCTACACCAGCGACGACGTCGTCCAGTGCATCCGCCTGGCAGAGGCAGGTGCCGCCGCGGTCATGCCCCTCGCCGCGCCTATCGGCACCACCATGGGTGTGCTCAACCCGACCAACATCCAGCTCATCATCCGGAAGCTGTCGTGCCCGGTCATCGTTGACGCCGGCCTCGGTGTGCCGTCGGACGCGGCCCGCTGCATGGAGTGGGGCGCCGCGGGAGTGTTGGTGAACACCGCGATCGCCCGCGCCCAGGATCCGCCCCTCATGGCCCGGGCATTCGCGGAGGCGGTGGCGGCGGGCCGGCGGGCATTCCTTGCGGGTCGCGCCCACATCAGCCTCCAGGCTGTGGCGTCGAGCCCCGGCCGGGGTCTGCCCGGGCAGGCAAGCTCGAGCTGAGCGAGCCGCCCGTGGCCTGGTCTGCAGATGCGGCCGAGGGCCCGACGGTCGGGGACGTCGGCGAGGCGGGCTTGCTGCAGCGGCTGGTTCCCTGGCTTTCAGACGGAACACCAGCGCTGCTTGTGGGTCCCGGCGACGACGCCGCGGTGTGGCAGCCGCCGCCCGGACATGCCCTCGTGACGACTACCGACAGCCTGGTGGAAGGGTCCCACTTCCTCACCCCGCTCTGCGACAACGCGGCGGCAGACCTGGGTTGGCGGCTCCTCGCCGTCTCTCTCAGTGACCTCGCGGCGATGGGCGCTGCCCCGGGGCCGGTGGTCATCTCACTTGCGCTGCCCTCCGCGTGGCCGGTGAGCTGGGTCGAGGCCATCTACCGGGGCCTGGCCGAGTGTGCAGCGCAGTTCGCGGCGCCACTGGTGGGCGGCAACATCAGCGCCGCCGCGTCCGCCGTCCTCAGCAGCACTTGCGTCGGCGTGGTGGAGCCGTCGCTGGTTCTCCGCCGGGATGGGGCCCAGGCTGGGTGGCACCTGGCGCTCACCGGTCCCGTCGGCGCGGCGGCCGCCGCGCTTCGCGCCCGCGCCTCGGGCGGCGCGATCCAGCAGGCCTGGAGGACCGCCGCGCGACCGGTGCCCCGCCTCCAGGCCGGCGCAGTTCTGGCGCGCTCCGGGGTCCGTGTAGCGATGGACGTCAGCGACGGGCTGTTCGTCGACGCCGGCCGGCTGCTCCAGGCGGCGGCATGCAGTGGTCTCGTGCTGGAGGCGTCCGGGCTTCCCGTGGCCCCCGGGATCCGCGATCGCTGGCCCAGCGAGTGGTTGCGGGTCGCCGGGGGCGGGGAGGACTACGAACTTCTCTTCGCGGGGCCGGAGGACGTGGTGTCGCGGGCGTGCGATGCCCTGCGGGCGACCGGCATGACGCCGGCGGTGATCGGCGCCTTCGACAGCGGCGATGGTCTGCGCTGGCGTGAAGACGGCCACGAGAAGGCGCCGCCGGCGGGCGGGCACGAGCACTTCCGCGGGTGAGTCCGGCGCTCACCCTGCGCAGCCTCGAGGAGACGAAGGAGCTCGGCCGGCGGCTGGGAGGTGCCCTGCGGCCGGGGGACGTTATCCTGCTGGAGGGGCCGCTCGGCGCGGGGAAGACCGCGCTCGTGCGGGCGGTTGCGCGCGGGCTCGAATGCCCCGGCGAGGTGGCCAGCCCAACCTTCGTGCTGGTCAGGCACTACGCCGGCCGGCTGCCGCTGGTGCACGCCGACCTCTACCGCCTGGACTCTGACGCTGAGGTTGCGGCACTGGGCCTCCTGGAGCTGTCTGAAGACGGAGTTCTGGCGGTCGAGTGGGCGGACCGGGCGACGAACCTGGACGATGGCCGGGCGCTTCGTCTGCGCCTGCACCCGACCGGTGAAGACCGGCGCACCGTGGAGGCGGTGAGCGTCCCGCCGCACCTCGCAGCGGCCCTCCAACCGGGACCGTGATCCTAGCCCTGGATACCTCAGGCGGCGAATTGGTGGCCTGCCTGCTGGACGACGACCTGCACATGCTGCGGGGGCTTGCCGAGCCGGGACGAAAGCACCAGGATCGCGTCGTCGAGGTCGTCCAGGAACTGCTCGGCGCCGGCCGTGGTGAAGCGCTGGATAGCGTCGCGGTCGCTCGCGGCCCGGGATCGCAGACCGGCCTCCGCGTCGGCCTGGCAACCGCCGAGGGCCTGGCTTTCGCGCGCCGGCTTCCGATCGTGCCGGTGTCATCGCTAGCGGTTGCCGCGCACCGCCTGGCGATCGAGGGCACGGGGATCGCTGCGGTCAGCGCGGGACGGAGCAACGTCTACGCGCAGGCGTTCCAGGCAGCAGGCGCCGGGCGCAGGATGCTGAGCGTTCGCGTTCGTTGCGCCCTCGATGAGGTCCACGCTCGCCTCGGCCTCGCCGAGGAAACCCCGCTCGCGACAGAGCCCGCGCTTAGCCGAGCGGGTGCCGGCGTGGAGGCGATCAGAAGCGGTGCCGAGGCGCTGGCCGCGGCGACCCGCGAGGCGGTCGGGAGGGGCCGTCAGGTGGCATATGATCGCCTCGCCGGAGATTACGGAGAGTGATGATGCAGCTCAAGCAGCGCACCCTCATCGAGCCTATGCAGCTCGAGGACATCCCGGCTGTCCAGCAGATCGAGCGCGAGATATTCCTCACGCCATGGCCGCGCAATGCCTATCGACGCGAGATAGCCCAGAACCGCATGGCCTCGTACATGGTCCTGCGCGATGGGGAGGAGCTGGTCGGTTACGCGGGCCTGTGGAAGATGCACAACGAGGCACATGTCACCACCGTCGGTGTGCGTCGTCGAGACCAGGGTCGCGGCTTTGGCCTTGCCCTCATGCTGGCGCTGATCGAGCGGGCTTACGGGCTCGACGCGCGCTGGGTCACGCTGGAGGTGCGGGCCAGCAACTATGGCGCCATGGCGCTGTACGAGAAGCTCGGATTCAAGGTCATCGGCCGGCGCCGCGGCTACTACACGGACGACGGTGAGGACGCGGTGGTGATGTGGTCGGATTCCCTCATGGCGCCGGCCTTCCAGCGGCGCTACGAAACCCTGCGCGACCAGGTGGGGGAGAAGGTTTCCTTCGACACCCGCGGCTGGTAGTCCCGGGTTGCTGACGCTGGGGATCGAGACCTCCTGCGATGAGACGTCCGCGGCCGTCGTCGAGGACGAGCGCCGAATCCTCAGCAACGTGGTGTCGTCCCAGGTGGACCTGCATAGCGCCTACGGAGGTGTGGTTCCGGAGCTGGCGGCGCGCTCGCACGTGGAGCGCCTGCCGAAGGTCGTCGATGCCGCGCTGGAGGCGGCAGCAGTCGACCCTGGGGGAATCGACCTGGTGGCTGTGACGCGGGGACCGGGACTGGTCGGCGCGCTGCTCACCGGGGTCGGCTTCGCCCGAGCCCTGGCGTGGGACCGCGACCTGCCGATCGTGGGCGTGAGCCACCTTGATGGGCACCTCCACTCCGCTTTCCTGCAGGCCCCCGGTGCCGCGCTTCCCGTTCTGGTGCTGATCGTCTCGGGGGGCCATACCGAGCTTGTCCTGATGGACGACGCTGGTGACTACCACCTGCTGGGCCAGACCCTGGACGACGCCGCCGGCGAAGCGTTCGACAAGGTGGCCCGGCTCCTCGGTCTGCCCTACCCGGGGGGGCCCGAGGTCGACCGGCTGGCCGCCGGCGTTTCCTACGCTGAGGCGGCACGCGATTTTCCCCTCCCGGCGATCAGGGTGGCCGGGCTCGATCTCAGCTTCAGTGGGATGAAGACCGCGGTGCGCTACGCGCTTGAACGCCGCCTCGGCCTGGCCCAGGGGGCGTCCAGCCGGGAACCGATGCTCGTGCCCCCGGAACTCGCCCGCGTTGCGGCGGCGTCGTTCCAGGGCCGGGTGGTGGAACACCTCACAGACCGGCTGATCGCCGCCGTCGAGGAGGTCAAGCCCGCAACCGTGGCGCTGGCCGGGGGTGTCGCCCAGAACCGCGCCCTGCGCGGGGAGGTGGAAGGGCGGCTGTCGCGGCTGCGCAGCCGGTCCATCCCGGAGCTCATCCTGCCGGCGCCCGCACTCTGCACCGACAACGCCGCGATGATCGCCGCCGCCGGCGCCGCGCTGTGGCGCAGGGGGAGGGGGGTTTCGCTCGAGGTCGACCCCTCCCTGCACTGGGATGTCGCCTGAGTTGCCGGGGCCCTGCTCCGGGCGGTAGCATTAGCACTCCGGACCACTGACTGCTAACCGGCCCTGAAAGGCCAAAAACGCCCGCACTGCAAGAGGAGGAACCTGTATGAACCTGCGTCCACTGGCCGATCGTGTCGTCGTCAAGCCGCTCGAGCGCGAGGAAGTCACCAAGAGTGGCATCGTCCTGCCCGACACTGCCAAGGAGAAGCCCCAGGAGGGCCTCATCGAGGCTGTGGGTAGCGGTCGTTTGATCGAGGCCACGGGCAAGCGCGAGCCCATCGACCTCTCGGTAGGCGACCGGGTCATCTACTCCAAGTACGCCGGCAACGAGGTCAGGATCGACGAGGTCGACCTTCTCATCCTCAGCGAGAAGGACATCCTGGCGGTCGTGGCCAGCAACGGCAAGAAGAAGTAGTAACCGCCTAGCCATGCCTGCCAAGCAGCTCATCTTCGACGAGCACGCCCGCGAGCATCTTCGCGATGGCGCCACGCAGCTGGCCGACGTCGTCCGCATCACGCTGGGCCCCAAGGGCCGCAACGTGGTGCTGGACAAGTCGTTCGGCTCGCCGGTGATCACCAATGACGGGGTCACCATCGCCCGCGAGATCGAGCTCGAGGACCCCTTCGAGAACATGGGCGCGCAGCTCGTCAAAGAGGTGGCGGTCAAGACCAACGACATTGCCGGCGACGGCACCACCACGTCGGTGGTCCTGGCCCACGCGATGATCGTGGAGGGGCTCAAGCAGGTCGCTGCCGGGGCCAGCCCGACGGGCATCAAGACCGGGATCGACGCCGCCACCAGGCGCGTGGTCGAGAAGATCAAAGAGCTCTCGCGACCGGTGCAGGGGCGTGACGACGTGGCGCAGGTCGCAACCATCTCCGCACGCGACGCCGCCATCGGCGACCTGATCGCGGATGCCATGGACAAGGTTGGCAAGGATGGTGTGATCACCGTGGAGGAGGGCCAGGGCTTCGGTACCGAGGTCGAGCTGGTGGAGGGCATGCAGTTCGACCGCGGTTATGTGAGTCAGTACTTCGTCACCGACCAGGACAAGATGGAGGCGGTGCTCGAGGACCCCTACATCCTGATCACCGACAAGAAGATCGCCACCATCGCCGAGCTGGTCCCCGTGCTTGAGCGCGTCCTACAGGCCAACCGGCCGCTGCTGATCATCGCCGAGGACATCGAGGGCGAGGCCCTGGCCACCCTGGTGGTCAACAAGCTCCGCGGCACCTTCAACGTCGTCGCCGTCAAGGCACCCGGGTTCGGCGACCGGCGCAAGGCGATGCTGCAGGACATCGCGATCCTCACCGGGGGCCAGGTGGTCACCGAGGAAATCGGCCTCCGCCTGGAGGACACCGACGTGGACCGGCTGGGCACTGCCCGCTCCGTGCGCGTCGACAAGGAGGCCACGACGATCATCGACGGTGGGGGCGCGAGCGCGGCGATCGAGGGCCGCGTCGACGACCTGCGCCGCCAGGTGGCCGACTCCGACTCCGACTGGGACCGCGAGAAGCTCCAGGAGCGCATCGCCCGCCTCGTCGGCGGCGTCGCGATCGTCAAGGTCGGCGCGGCCACCGAGGTCGAACTGAAGGAGCGCAAGCACCGCGTCGAGGATGCCCTTTCAGCCACCCGGGCCGCGGTCGAGGAGGGGATCGTTCCCGGCGGGGGCACCGTCCTGATCCGCGCCCAGGCTGCGATCGACGAGCTTTCCCTCGAAGGCGATGCCTTGACCGGCGCGCGGATCGTCCGGCGGGCCCTGGAAGCGCCGCTGCGCCAGATCGGGCAGAACGCCGGCGTCGAGGGCTCGGTGATCGTGCAGGCGGTCCGTGATCTCAAGGGCAACGATGGCTATGACGCGCGTAACGACGTTTATGGCGACATGTTCAAGGCCGGGATCGTCGATCCCGCCAAGGTGACCCGCTCGGCCGTCCAGAACGCTGCCAGCATCGCCGGGATCCTCCTGACCACCGAGACCCTGATCTCCGACGCGCCGGTTGAGACGCCCGCGGGCGGCGAGCACGGCCACGGCCACGACCACGGCATGGGCGGCATGGACGACATGGGCATGGGCGGCATGGGGGGCATGGGGGGCATGGGAGGTATGGGGGGCATGGGCTTCTAGAGCCTTCCGCACCCCCCGGTATTGGGGGCGCCCCCGCGCCGATAATTGACCCAGTGAAAACCGCTGTCTTCCAGTTCGACGTGCGCATCGGTGACGTGGCGGCGAACCTGGCGGCGGCCACCCGCGCCGCGGAGCAGGCCGCGGCCGCGGGGGCTGACCTGGTGGTCTTTCCCGAGATGGCCGCCTCGGGATATGCGTTTGAATCGAAGGAGGAGCTGGGCCGCTTCGCCGAGACTGCGAGCGTGTCGAGCCTCGGACCGGCGCTGACCGGCTGGGCCGAGCTGGCGCGCGAGCACAACCTGTTCATCTGTGGCGGTTTCCCCGAGGTCGCCGAGGGCGCCTACTACAACAGCGCAGCGCTCGTGGGTCGGGACGGCCTGGTGGGCGTCTACCGCAAGGTGCACCTCTTCCACAACGAGAAGAACCTGTTTGAGCCCGGGGACCTCGGTTTCCCCGTGTTCGACCTCCCCTTCGGCCGCGTGGGGATGCAGGTCTGCTACGACATCTTCTTCCCTGAGTCAGCGCGGTCACTGGTGCTGGGCGGTGCGCAGCTCATCCTCAGCCCCGGCAACTTCGTGCGCAACTTTCGCCGCCAGGTCTATGACGCGCGCGGCTTCACCCAGGCCTGCGTCGCCGCGATGGGCATCGCCAGCCAGAACCAGGTCTATTTCGCGCTCTCCGATCGCATCGGTGAGGAGCGAGGGATCGGCTTCATCGGCGCGAGCATCCTCGTCGGCTGGGACGGCTGGCCCCTGGCCGGGCCGGCGTCCGGGGACGAGGAGGAGCTGCTGGTGGCCGACATGGACCTGGCCGAGGCCACGCGCAAGCGGCAGCGAAACCCGCTCAACCACGGCATCCTGGATCGCCGTCCCGACGCCTACCGGACCGAGGCCGACGCTGCGGCTTACGACATCGCGGCCCCGTGAGCGCGTCCACCGTCGAGCTCTCCGCGCTGCTGAACCCGCCGCAGCTCGAGGCGGTCACCGCCGCCGACGGCCCCCTCCTGATCTTTGCGGGCGCCGGTAGCGGCAAGACGCGCGTCCTCACCTATCGCATCGCCCACCTGGTGGAGAGCGGGCGGGCCCGGCCCGACGACATCCTGGCTGTGACCTTCACCAACAAGGCGGCGCGCGAGATGCGGGGGCGCATCGAGGAGCTGGTCGGCGTTGGCCAGGCACCGCCGTGGATGGGGACGTTCCATTCGATCTGCGGGCGCATCCTGCGACGCGATGGCAACGCCATCGGCGTGGACCGTAGCTTCGTGGTCTACGACCAGGCCGATCGGCTGGCCGTCGTCAAGCGCGCGATGCAGAAGCTCGGGCTGGACGAGAAGAAGTTCCCGCCCAACGCCGTGTCCGCCAAGATCTCGTCGGCGAAGAACGAGATGCAGGGGCCGGCCGAATTCTCCCGGGCCGCCAACGACTATTTCGCCGAGGTCGTCTCGCGGGTTTACCCGGTGTACGAGGCGGCCATGCGCGACGCCGGGGCGCTGGATTTCGA
>JBHEMS010000029.1:0-11052 GCA_046262455.1 Candidatus Dormibacteria bacterium
ACTCGTCAGCCTGGTCCATGACCAGCTCGACGCCCTCGCGCACAACCCTGTGGTTGTCGCCCAGCCGAGGGGTGACGTTGAGGTCGGGCGTCTGCTTTACGGTCACGAATACGTTCACGCAGAAACCTCGCTCGAGTTGAAGGTGGAAGTGCCGGACACCGCAAACATGACAGTGCCGTCAGGATGTCGGGGGGATTCTAACCGAGGCGCGGCCGGCCGTGGCGCCAGTGGTACGCTTATTGCACATGCTAACTATTAGCTTCTGCAAGCAGTGAGTCCGACGCCGTCGACACTCACCCGGGCGACCACTGATGCGGAGGCCTCGGCGGCGCTCGTCGAGCGCCTTCTGGCCATCGTGCCGCGCCTGGGAGCGTCGATCAACGCAGACGTCCGCCAACAGAAGCTCTCGGTGCCGCTGACGATGGGCCAGTTCCGTACCCTGCGCCACCTGTCCGGCGGTTCGCGCACTTCGGCCGACCTCGCACGCCACCTCGTGGTCACCCCTTCCACGATCACGCGCCTGGTCGACGGCCTGCAGCGGAAGGGTTTGGTGCGGCGGGTGTCTTCGGTCAGCGACCGGCGCGAGGTCGGCCTGGAGCTGACCGAGGCAGGGCGGGCCATCCTCCGCGAGTTCCAGCGCAAGGCCAGCAGGCGTGTGCAGGTGTTGGTCAACGAGCTGACCCCCAGCGAGCAGCGCCTGCTGGAGAGGTCTCTGGCCAACCTCGACAGGGCCCTGCTGACGTCTGCCCTGGGCCAGCGGTGAGCGCCGAGTCCGCGCAGCCGCTCATCGAGGGCGTCCCCACCAGCGGTCGCGGGATGCGTCGTGTGGTCCTGGAGCGGGCCTTCCCGGCGCTCCACCACCGCAACTACAGGCTGTTCTTCACCGGCCAGCTGATCTCCCTGATCGGCACCTGGACGCAGCAGGTGGCCCAGGGCTGGCTGGTCTGGACCATCTCGCACTCGGCGCTGATGCTCGGGCTGATCACTGGCGCCCAGTCCTTTCCCATCCTGGTATTTGGGCTATGGGGCGGTGTCGCCGCCGATCGCATCGCCAAGCGGCGTCTTTTGATCGGCACCCAGCTCGGGGCAATGATCCTGGCCCTGCTGCTCGCCGGACTCACGTTCACCGGCGTCGTCGGCCCGGCACACGCTGTCTCCAGCCTGGTGATCGTGGGCATCATCGCCTTCGCGCTGGGCATCGTCAACGCCTTCGACGCCCCCGCGCGGCAGGCATTTGTGGTGGAGTTGGTCGGCAAGAAACACCTCCTCAACGCCATTTCGCTCAACAGCAGCATCTTCAACGCCGCCCGCATCGTGGGTCCGGCGCTGGCCGGCCTGATGATTCGTTTCCTCGGCGTCCCGGCATGCTTCGCCATCAACGGCCTGAGCTTCATCCCGGTCCTGGTAGGCCTCTACCTGATCCGGCCCAGCCGTCACGCTACGGCCGTGACCATCCGCGGGAGTGTGGCCGGCAACGTGAAGGAATCATTGATCTACGTCTGGAAGGAGCCGGTCGTGCGCGACATCTACCTGAGCGTGGTCACGGTGAGCATCCTGGTTTTCTCGTATGCCTCGATGCTGCCCCTGTTCGCCGACGAGATCCTCCACAGCGGGGCCGGCGGCTACAGCCTGCTCACCGCCGGTGGCGGCGTTGGCGCGCTCGTCGCCGCGCTCAGCCTGGCGGTCATCCCCGAGCGGCGGCGCAGCCGCGGCGCGTGGATCGTCCTGGGGTCCCTGGGCTGGAGCCTGGCCATCGCCCTCTTTGCGCTGTCACCCCTTCTCAGCGTCTCGGTGGCCCTGCTGGGCTTTGCCGGGTTCGCCGGCATCGCCTTCCTTGCCCGCGCCAACACCGCCCTGCAGACCGCGGTGCCGGACGCCCTGCGGGGACGCGTGATGAGCATCTACATCCTGCTGCTGATGGGTGTCGCGCCGATCGGCGCGGTGCAGCTGGGGGCGGTGGCCCACGTCGTGGGCGCGCAGCGTGCGCTGGCCGGGGAGGCGGTGCTGGCGACGGTGATCCTGGTCATCCTGCACAGCAGCCGCAAAGCGGTTCGGGAGTCCGCCTGACGGTCGGGCCGAACGCTAGATAAACGGCCTCGCGGCGCCCAGCTCGAAGATGTGCTGGGCCTCGCGGATCTCTTCAAGGATCTGCAGCGCGCCGTCCACCTGCCCGGACATGGCATAGGCGCCCGACGGCGTGGTCGCCTCGCCGAGCGACGTGGCGAGGTTGTCCAGGCTCTTGACCAGTCTCTCCTTGCGCTGCATCTGACTGCGGACGCGCTCCGCGAAGTGGGCGAAGCTGGCGGGCAGAAGGTGCGTCTGGTTGCGGATCTCGAGCATTTCGCCCTCGTATTGTTCCAGCGCCTGCTCCATCGCCCGGACCATCGCCTCTGGAACGCCGCCGCCCTCCAGGCTCTTCTTCAGCTCGCCGAGCAGGGACAGGAGACCCTCTTCCACCTCTGACATCTCGGCGATCTCCCAGCGGTACCGGGTCTCCCAGTCTCCGCGCACCTCGCCCTTCTTGCGGTTCTCGGTGGCGATCCGGCGGCTCCTCTCGCGCCAGACTATGTCGTAGGCCCGCCGGGTCGTGGGGTCGGAGAGCACCGTGTTGGCGTCGCTGACGACGGTCATCAGGCGCTGGTACTGGTCGACGGTGAAGTCTTTGCTGTGGCGGTCGGGGTGAACTTCCTTGGCCTTCCGCCGGAAGGCCCGATGGATGGCCTCGTTGGTCGCCCGCGGCGTCACGCCGAGCAGGAAGTAGTAGTTGATGTCCGTGTGCGCCGACGCCGGCAGCGCGACGTTGCGAACGACCTCCTGCTCGACCTTGGCCTGGGCCTCTGCGCTGATCGCCCTGGCGTCCGCCAGCGTCACCCCCTTGCCCTGGACCTCCTCGATCACGGCCGCATTGGGGGTCATCGACCGGTGCAGATCCATGGCCACGTTGACCAACCTGTGCCGGTCCGCGAGTGTCAGTTTTGGCTGGCGCCCGAAGCGCGAAAGGATTCCCGGCATCGACTCAGTGTATAAGTGCGGGTCCCAGTGGCGAACCCCCCATGGACGTCATCGGGCCGGGTCCTCTCGCACACAGTCGGCGACGGCCTTGTCCGGGCTCATCCCGAGGAAGGTCGGTTGCCGGAGGACCCCATCGCGGGTCCACTCCGTGTATTTCACCTCGCAAACCAGCGCCGGCTGCACCCAGGAAACGCCGCGGGGCGAGAGCTCGTGGCGGTCGAGGCCAGGGTCTGCGGCGGACAGCGGTTCGACCACGGCGAGCAGCGCCTTCAGGGTCGCTTCGTCGAAGCCACTGCCGACCTGCCCGGCATAGGTCAGCCGACCCTCGGCGATGACCGCCACGGACAGCGACCCGAAGTGCTTTCGCCCGCCCTGGGGGGGCGTATAGCCCACGATCGCGCAGGACTGGGTCCGGCTGGCCTTGACCTTGACCCAGTCTTTGGTTCGTTTCCCCGGGATATATTTGGACGTCAGGCGCTTGGCGACGACCCCCTCCTGCCCCTGCTGGCGGACCGCCTCGAAGAGAAGCTTCCCGTCCTCCCCACCGAAGCTGTCCAGGCGACGCACGGAAGGGCCGTCGAGGAGTGAGGCAGCCAGCAGGCGGCGCCGCTCGACCAGGGGGACCTCGAGAAGCGAAGCCCCATCAGCGTGGAGGATGTCGAAGCAGTAGTAGACGATCGGGATCTGGGGATGCGGGGCGGTCGCCGAGCGGCCGCCCTTCCAGCCGGTTCGCTCCTGGAGCAGGCCAAAGCTCGGCCGCCCCTCGTCGTCCAGGGCCACCACCTCGCCGTCGAGGGCCGCATCTCGCCCCCGCAGCAGGACCCCCAGCTGCGCCAGCTCGGGGAATTGCCGGGTGGCGTCGTGGCCCCGCCGTGACAACAGCTTGACCTTGCCCTCACGAATCAGGGCGAGGGTGCGAAATCCGTCCAATTTGATCTCGTACGACCACCTGGGGTCGTCGAAGGCCGCGCTGACCGGCGTCGCCAGCATGGGGTCGATCGATGCCGGGAACCGCGCCGGCGCGGCGCCGGAGAGGTCGATGAACGAGGTGCCGCCGCCGCCCTGCTCGCCAGCATCGAGCTGGGAGTGCCAGACTCGCTCGCGGGCCGCGGCGATCTCCTCCATCGACCGGCCGGAGAGGACCGAGCGGTCCAGGTCCGTCACCGGGTCGTCGGAGGCGCCCTCGTCACGCTTTTTGATCAGCAGCCAGTCCTTGCCGTTGCGTCCGCCGACCAGCGCGAACGCGCCCTTCAGCTTGCGGCCATAGAGTTCAAACTTGAGGTCGCCACGGGCCAGCATGGCGTCGACGTCCTCGCCCAGCCAGCGCACCCCGCCCCAGTCCCAAACCATCACGGTCCCACCGCCGTACTCACCCTTGGGGATGCGTCCCTCAAAGTCGAAATACTCCCTGGGGTGGTCCTCAACGTGCACCGCCAGGCGCTTGTCCGCGGGTTGAAGGCTCGGTCCCTTGGGCACCGCCCACGACAGCAGGACCCCCGCGTGCTCGAGGCGGAAGTCATAGTGAAGGCGGCTGGCAGCGTGCTTCTGCACAACAAACGTCGACACCCCGGCGGACCGCGGCGTCACCCTACCGGCCGGCTCCGGCGTGCTGTCGAAGCTGCGCTTGCGCTGGTACTCGGCGAGCCTGCTGGGGCTCATGCGGAGCACACGCCTCTCAAGAGTCAGCGGCGAAGGGAAGCTGGGGCAGGTCGATCGTCAGCTTGCGGCGCCGGCTTCGAGGGCGAGGTGGAAACAACGCCTGGCGGATGCAGGCGTGGGGATCGACCTCCGGGTGAAGCCCGACGAAGATCGGGAACCGCAGAATCCCCTCCGGCGTCCACTCGCTGAACTTGACAGAGATGACCAGCTCGGGCCGGATCCACTCAGCTCCCGGCGGCACCCGTTCGGCGTTGAGGGGCGGTTCGGCGCCGGCTCGCAGGCCGGGGATGGCCTGCGCCAGCAGCCGCCCCGTGCGCTGGTCGAAGCCGCCGCCCACTGCCCCCGCGTACACGGCGCGGTTCTCCACGAAGACGCCCACCAGCAGACTCTCGAAACCGGCGCCTTCCGGCTCGGGGACGTAGCCCAGCACCACGACGTCCTGGCGGGGGACGTCCTGCACCAGCAGCCAGCTCGGGGTGCGACCGCCCGGCAGGTACGGGCTGTCCTTGCGCTTGGCGATCACCGCCTCGATGCCCATGTCCCGCGCCGCCTCGAAGAAGGAGACTCCATCCCCGGACACCGCGTCGGACAGGCAGATTCGTCCTTCCGCCTGCAGCAGCTGCTTCAGGAGGCGACGGCGTCGGAGCAGTGTCAGCGACATCACCGAACGGGCCTCGCTGTAGAGGATGTCGAAAACGACGTAGGCCGCGGGCTGGCGTGCCGCCGCCTGGCTGGTGGCCTCGGCGGTGCCCGAGCGCATGCGCCGGTCGAGGGCCGCGAAGTCCGGCCGGCCGGTTGCATCACTGATCACCACGCAGCCGTCGAGGATGACCTGGTCGCCGATGACCCGCCGCGGCAGCTCGCCGAGCTCGGGGAACATCTCGGTGATGTTGCGACCAGCCTGGTCCTGCAGGTGGTATCCCCCGCCCTCGACAAAGGCCAGCGCCCGGAGCCCGTCCCACCGCACCTCGAAGAGGTGCTCGGTGGAATCAAACGGCTCACTCGCCCCACCCGGGACCATCGGCGCGACCGCCTTGGGCAGCGCGGCGGCGTCCAGCGGCAGTTCGGCGACGGCGGGTGGCAGCGTGATCACCGGGGGGTCACCCATGGGCCAAGCCTATCCCCATCGAGGGGACGTCAGGACGCTTTGGCCACCCGCCGGCGAGGCTTTTCAGCGGCAGCGGTGGCAGGTGCCTTCTTGCCCTTGACGACCTTCGGCCGCGCGGGCTGCTGCTCGTCGCTGGCCGCCGCCTTCCCGCCACGTTTGCTGGCCTCTACGGACGCCTTCAGCGCCGCCATCAGGTCCATGACCCTGGGCGCGGGAGCGTCCTCGGCGACCTCGATCGTCTGGCCCTCGGCCTTGGCCTCCGCCACCCTCTGCAGTGCCTCGCGGTACTCATCGTGGTAGCGCTGCGGGTCGAACTCCTCGGTGAGGTTGTCAATCAGCATCTTGGCCATGGCCATCTCGCGCTGATCGATCTTGATCTCGTCCTCGGGCAGGTTCAGCTCGGCCATGTCGCGGATCTCATCGGGCCAGTGGAGGGTGTTCACCACCACCCCCTTGCCGTGCGGCCTTAGCGTCGCCATGTGCTCGCGGTCGTGGAAGGCGATCTTTCCAACCGCCACGCGGCCGGACTCCCCGAGAGCCTCCTTGAGGAGGTAGAACGCCTTGAGGCCCGCCTTCTCAGGCTCCAGGTAATACGCGTTTTTCAGGTACAGGTCATCGGCGATCTCGTTGGAGTCGACAAATTCCGTGATGTCCAGGGTGCGGGCGGTGGCCAGGGGTAGGTTGTCCAGGTCCGACTCCTCGATGATCACGTAGCGGTCCTTGCTGAGCTCATAGCCCTTCAGGACGTCCTTCCACTCCAGCACGTCGTCGGTGACCGAACAGTGACGCTTCTGCTTGATCGGCTGCTGGTGACAGGGGCAGAGGGACCGAAACGACACCGACTTGGACTCGGTCGCCAGGTACATGCGAACGGGGATCGAGACCATCCCAAAGCTCACTGCGCCTTTCCACATCGAACGGGGCATGAAACAGATCCTCGCACATCCGTTTCCCCCCGGCAAGGGCGCAGTTGAAGCGGAAGGTTATAGCGCCGTTGTCGCGATCCTGATCAGCTACGGATAGCTGATCACGCATCCACCAATTGCGCTGGCCTTGTTGCTGTAGAGGCTCTGTACCGCGAAGCTGCCGGTGCGCAGGCTGATGTTACGCGCGGCGCCCGAGCCGCTGCGGATCCAGGCACACTTGTCGCCGTTCTCCTGCCCGGAGGCGTCGATCCAGCCGGTGCTCACATCCGGGTCGGTGACCGCCTCCGCGTACTCGTGGCCGCCCACGATGGTGATCCCGTCGGTGGCCCCGGCCGGTCCGGGGTTGACGAAGTTGGCGCCACAGCTGGCACCGGCGTCGGTGATGTAGGGCAGGTTGGTGTAGGCCACGTTCCGGGCTCCATCGGTGGTCATGCTGTGCCACGCGCAGTACTGCACTTTGAACCCGACGGTGCCGGTGCCGGTCGGCGTCGCAACAAAGTAGTCGCCGTCGGGATTGAAGCCGAAGTGCCTCTCTGCCTTGATCGCCTCGGCCGCGATCTGGCCGTCGGTGATCACCGCAAGGGGCGTGCTGGTGTCGTCGTTCCACACGCCGCCAAGCTGACCGCTGGGATTGGTGATGTTGCCCGCGGCCGTGCTGTAGTACTGGGTCTGGATGTTTGCCCAGCCACTGCCGCCGATACCGTTGAAGAAGTCGGTCAGCCGTTTCTGCTCGCCCGAGGGGTCCTTGGAATGGAATCCCCAGAAGGTCAGGTAGACCCTGGGCGATTTCTCCACCGCGCCACCGCCGTACAGGAGCGGACCGGCACCGTTGCCGACACCCAGGTATCCCCTGTTGCGAGTCTCGACCGCGCCGGTCACGGTCGGGTATAGGTGCTTGATCAAGGATTTGGCCGGCTGACGGTTGAACCCGGTATCGAAGCGGGCGCTCGCCATGGACGGCACGGACACCGCCGCAAACAGGCTCACCCCCACCGCCAGGGCACCTCGCACGGACAGACTCAGTCTCATTCGGCCTCCGTTTAGCAGTGCCTGCACCGTCCGGCAAGGCGGTGTTTTACAGATGTTTACAGCAAACCAGACCAGCGCGGCATTCGCAAGGGGTCCTGCCGCTACGGCGTGAGCCCCGGTCCCGCCTCCTGAAAGACGTGGTCCGCCCACGCCTGCAGCTGCGCCTCCCCCGGGTGCAGCCCGTCCCCGGCAACCCACCCGGCGGACCCGATATGGGAGCGGCTGACGCCGAAGATGTCGACGAATGGCAGGCCGGCTCGATCCGCCTCCTCCCGAGCGACGGCGTTGAACCGCTGGATACCCGCCGCTATGTCCGCGGGCGCACCGAAGCTGGCGCCGGCAGGCGTGAATGAGAAGTCGGGGACGGATACAGCGACGACCCGCCCCCGCGGCAGCCCCAGCGCCCGGAGCTCATCGTAGATGTGGCGCAGGTTGGTACGGTAGTCCGCTTCGGAAAAGCCCTGGACGAAGTCGTTGACGCCGATCAGCACCGTGATGACGTCCCACCGGGCGTCCTTGAGGTGTGGGAGTTCGTCGCGCGCCAGGTCCTTGGTCGTGTACCCGTTGACGCCCAGGTTGACCACGCCCACCGACTGGCCCGTGGCCGCCTCGAGGTGACGCGCGAGCCTGGGCGGAAAGCTCTGGGCCGGCGTCAGGGCGGTTCCGATGGTGTAGGAATCGCCCAGGGCGAGGTAGTGGAGCTGACCCGTCGCGCTCACCGGCCCACGCCGCCCGGCGCCGCGCAGGTAGGCAAACGCGGTGAGCCCGACGAGCACGACCACGAGCACCGCGATGACGGCGCCGGGATGAGGACGCAGATCAGAGATTGGCCGTCGCCTGCTCCAAGAGGTTGGCGAACTTGCGCTCCGCCGCCTCCCGGCGGGTGGGGATGTGGTCGCGCGGCCAGGGGCCCTCGGCCGGCGTGTAGTCCTTCAACACCTGGCGGGCGACGGTGACCCGGTGCACCTCATCGGGGCCGTCATAGATGCGCGCCGCGCGGGCGTGGCGGTACATCGCCTCGAGAGGAATGTCGGATGAGAAGCCCAATGACCCGTGCACCTGGATGGCCCGGTCGATGACGTCAAGGAGGACCTTGGCCCCGAAGAACTTGATCATCGAGATCTCCTTGCGGGCCGCCGCGGCGCCGTCCTGGTCGATCTTCCACGCGGCCTGCAGGGTCATCAGTCGCGCCGCCTGCATCTCAGCCGCGGAGTCGGCGATCCAGTTCTGGATGGTTTGCTTGCGGGCCAGCGCGCTGCCGAACGCGTCCCTCTGGAGGGCGCGCTCGCACATCATGTCGAAGGCCCTCCCGGCAACCCCGAGCCACCGCATGCAGTGGTGGATGCGCCCCGGGCCGAGGCGCATCTGGGCGATCAGGAACCCCTGTCCCTCGGGACCGAGGAGGTTCTCCGCCGGGACCCGGCAGTCCTCGTACAGCACCTCGGAGTGACCGAAACCGAAGGGCTCGTGCTCTGACGCCATGTTGGGGATGTTGCGAACGACGTTGAGGCCGGGGGCGTCCTTGGGCACGATGATCATCGACGCGCGAGAGTAGGGGTTCTCGTTCTCCGGGTCGGTGACCACCATCGCGATCAGGAAGTCAGCGACCATCGCGTTGCTCGTGAACCACTTGTGGCCGTTGATCACCCATTGGTCCCCGTCGCGCCGAGCGGTGGTGCGCAGCATCGTCGGGTCCGCCCCCGCACCCGGCGCGGGCTCGGTCATCGAGAAAGCGCTTCGCATCTCGCCGGCAAGCAGCGGCTCCAGCCACTGGCGCTTCTGCTCCGGGGTGCCGTACATCGCCAGGATCTCGGAGTTGCCGGAGTCGGGGGCCTGGTTGCCAAACACGCTGGGAGCCCACATCGAGGAGCCCTCGATCTCGTGCATCAGGCCGAGCTTGACCTGGCCGTAGCCCTGACCGCCATGCTCAGGCGGTAGGTGGGTGGCCCAGAGGCCCCGCGCCTTGACCTGCTCCTGCAGCGGGCGGATGAGGCGGCTGAAGCCGGCAAGGTCGGTGTCGATGACCTCCAGCGGCCGAACCTCTTCGCGCACGAACTCGCGCATCCAATCCAGCTTCTCCTGGAAGTCTGGCTCGGTCGAGAAATCCCAGCTCACGTCTTCACCTCCAACTCCGACTGGTCAATCCTGCCACGATCAGCCGTCCAGCATCGCGATGCCGCTTTCAATCAGCGCGATGATCACGCCGGTGAGGTTCTCGTACATCGCATCGGGTCTCTTGCCGCGCCGGTGGAGCATGAGGTTGTAGCCAAAGATCGCCGCGTATTTGTAGCAACTGAGCGCCAGGTACCAGCGGCTCTCCACCGGGTCCGCGCCGTACAGGTCGATGACGTCGTCGATGCCGATATCAATGCCGCCGCCCGGGTTGGGGGCGTCCGGCACGTCGTTGCGACGCTGCGCGACGACGCAGAGACAGCCCAGGTCGAGCAGCGGGGCGCCGATCTCGGCGATCTCCCAGTCAACCACCGCGACGACCTCGGGCGTCCCGTCGGCGGCCGCCCCAAACAGCATGTTGCCGTAGTGGTAGTCGGCGTGCACCAGGGTCGGCGCGGGGTCCTCGGGCTTGCGCTCCGCCAGCCGCGCGCCCAGGGCGGGCGCTGCCGTCGTGACCTCTTCGGGCGCACGCGACATCAGCCATGACCAGCGGATCATCTCCTCGGTCAGGGGGGTTGGTCTCTCATCCCCGATCCCCGTCCGCTGCACTGGGACGGCCTGGATTCGCTTCAGGGTATGAACCGCGGCCGACGCGATCTGCGGTGACGAGAAGTCCTGCAGGGCCCTCTCGATCCGCACGCCCTCGACGGCCTCCATCAGGCAGAAGGGCCTACCGTCGAGGACCGTCGAGTCCTCACAGTTGGCGATGATCCGGGGCGTCGGCAGGCCCTGTTCGTTGAGCGCGGCCATGATTCGGCCCTGGCGCAGGACGTCGGCCGGGCCCGCAATCCGGGCCCCCGGGGGCGGAACCCGAAGCACCATGCGCTGACGCCAATCGCCGTCGGTGGCGGTGACGAAGTAGGTGAACCCGGAGTGACCCTCGGGGATCGCGTCGACGGTGCTGAGCTGGAGACCGGGACGGTCCATCTCGGTTCTCAAGTACGCCTGCAGTCGCTCTCCAAGCTCCGCGATGGGCATTGCCGCCACCGGTTCAGCCATCGGCCGACTCCCGCACCAAGTGGCCGATATCGCCGATCGACTGGACCACGACCCGATCGTCTCGGAGTAGTACGACGCTCACGCTGGTGAAGCGAGGCAGCATGCGAAGTGGACCGGAATCCAGCTTGAGAACGTGGGCCAGGTACA
>JBHEMS010000030.1:0-3751 GCA_046262455.1 Candidatus Dormibacteria bacterium
GTACAAAAACATCCCGGTCCCGACGTCGTACATGGTGCTGCACTCAGACTTCGACTTCTTCGGCGGCTACGACCATGCCCGCGCGGCGGGATTCGTGCACATCGCCGACCGCCAGATCGCCCCCGGCAAGAAGCAGTGGACCTGGGGCGATCATGAGTTCGGCCACGCCTGGGATCGCAACCTCACCGACGAGGACGGCCCCTACGTCGAACTGATGGCCGGCGTGTACACCGACAACCAACCGGATTTCTCCTGGCTGCAGCCGTACGAGACCAAGACCTTCACCCAGCTCTGGTATCCGATCCGCGAAATCGGTGCTGCCCAGAATGCCAACGAGCTGGCGGCTGTCAGTGTCGCCGTAGGGGAAAGCCACGTCACCGTCGGGGTACACGCGAGCCGCCGCCTTGTCGGTTGTGAGCTTCGGCTCACATCGGACAGCGGCGAGGTGTTGGCGCAACGCTCCTGCGACCTCGGACCTGACGCGCCGTTGCTGGAGACCGTCGGATTGCCCGATGCGCTGGAGGCGAACAGCCTCGCGCTTTCCCTCTGTCAAGACGGCCGGGAGTTGATCCGGCATGCGCCGGTCGAGCGTGTGCTCGGACCCGAACCCCAACCCGCTCGGGCCATGCCCTGGCCCGCTGAGCTCGACAAGGTCGAAGCGCTCTACCTGGCCGGCCTCCACCTCGAGCAATACCGGCACGCAACGCGCGCAGCGGACCCCTACTACCGCGAGGGGCTGGCCCGGGATCCGTACGACGCGCGGTGCAACAATGCTCACGGGCTCGTCCTTCTCCGCCGAGGTGAGTTCCAAGACGCGGCCGCTCACTTCCGGACCGCCATCGGCACCCTCACCCAGCACAACCCCAACCCGGCCGACGGCGAACCGTTCTACAACCTGGGGGTCGCCTGCGCCTTTCTGCGACGGTGGGATGCCGCCCGCGATGCGCTCTCCAAGGCCACCTGGAACCAGGCCTGGGCAGCCGCCGGTCACTACGGGCTAGCGCAGTTGGACTGCCGGCGCAAAGACTGGGCCGGGGCGCTCGTCCACCTGGACCGGTCGCTGCAGCGGGACGGCCAGAACAACCGGGCGCGCACCCTGCGGGCACTCGCGCTGCGACGCCTGGGGCGGGTCGACGAGGCGGCCGAGGCCGCCGCCCGCGTCAAGAACCTGGATGTGCTGGACCACTGGAGCCGCAAGGAGCTGGCCCTCTGCCTGCGCCACCAGCGCGCGCAGGAGCCGGCGGCCGCGGAGGAGGCGGAGCTTGCTGCCCTGATGCGAGGCCAGCCGCATTCGTACCTCGACCTCGCCCTCGCGTATGCGGCTGCCGGCGCCTACGCCGAGGCACGCGCCGTCCTGGAGAGCTTCCTAGCCCAGGCGGAGACTGCACAGCGCCCGGACGACCCGCAAGTGCTGTATTTCCTCGGCCTGTTCGCACACCACCAAGGCGAACGTGAGGCATCCTTGCGACACTTTGACCGGGCAGCGCAAGCGCCGCCCGGCCTCTGCTTCCCGAACCGCCTCGAGGCCATCGAGGCCCTCGAGCTGGCCACCAACCGCAATCCCGGCGACGCCCGCGCTCCCTATCACCTCGGCAATCTGCTCTACGACAAGGGCAGACGTGAGGAAGCCATTCATCGCTGGGAGCAAGCGCGGCGAGTCGACAATGCGTTTCCGACCGTGCATCGCAACCTCGCGCTCGGCTACTTCAACGTCCTGCGTGATTCGGACGCGGCCACGCAAGCCATGCGCGACGCCGTCGAGCGTGCCCCCGCCGACGCCCGGATCCTCTTCGAGCTCGACCAGTTGCTCAAGATCACCGGTGCGACCCCCGCTGAGAGACTCGAGTTACTCAACCAGCACAGGCACCAGGTGGAGGCTCGCGACGACCTCTATCTGGAATTCGTCGAACTGCACAACCTGACTGGGCGGCCCGGTGCGGCCATTGAGTTGCTGAGGGCACGGAGGTTTCACCCCTGGGAGGGCGGCGAGGGCAGGGTCCCCGAGCAATGGGTCCGAGCACATCTCCTCGCCGGGGGCGAGCTGCTGGTCGCCGGCCGTCCCACTGATGCTCGCGACACCCTGGTGGCGGCGCTGGAATATCCGAAGAACCTGGGTGAGGGCAGGCCGTTCATCAGCCGCCAGGCGCACGTCCTCTACGCGCTCGGGGCAGCCTCCGAGGCAGCCGGCGAGCCGGCGCGCTCACTCGAGTACCTTCACCGCGCGGCCGAGGAAGACGGACCCCCCTCGGAGCTGAGCTTCTTCAGCGCCTGTGCCCTGGCCAAATTGGGTCACCGCGGAGAGGCGCGCAGTTCCCTCCTCGGGCTGATCGACCACGCGAGCCGACTGCTGGGGACGCCAACAACGGTCGACTACTTCGCGACGTCGCTTCCGACCCTGCTGGTCTTCGAGGACGATTTGGACCTCCGCAAGCGGGTCCGGTGTCATCACCTGCTCGGCCTGGGGCAGCTGGGGCTGGGCGACCTCGCGAACGCCAGGGCGCAGCTGACCCGGGCCGTCGCCCTCGACCCCAATGACCTCCCCGCCGTGTCCGCGCTCGGGCAGACGGTCAGCGGAGAACATGAATCGCTCGGATTTGGCACGGCTGGCGGTGTTGACTAGCGCTGGATGACGCGAGTCGACCTTGAATGGTGACGAGCTCGGTGATCGGGGTTGAGCCGGTTGCCGAGCCGGCGAAACGTTGCCCAAGGCGTCGAGGGCGCGGTTTCACAGCACCACGCTGGAGAGCCTGGATGGCCTGTTCGCACAGGTGCTCTCCACGGACGAATTGTTGACGAAGTCGACCAGGCCGGCCCGCTGGTCGCCCTGACAGCGCTGTGGATCAGGCCCGCTGTTGGGAGGAACATCCAGCTCGGCAAGGCAGGCGTGGTGCCAGCCGCGCCTGGCCCTCAGCAAGACGCGAGCGCCGCTGATACGTTGTTTGGGCGCGATCGCGGCGTTTGGTAGTTCCAATACAGAGGTCGGCCCGGACTGGACGCGCTGCCTTCCAGAGCGCGGTGAATGCCTTACCCAGCCGAGGGCAGGAAATCGTTCTGCCTCCCCGCCTGAGGTCTGCAGCAGGCAACGGTCGTTGCCGGCGCCACGCATGCAAGAGATCAGTGTCCTTGACCTGCCGACTGCGTACGCAGGGCGCCGTTATCGGGACGTCCGGGGGAGCTTCGACGGGGTACGTACACAAGTCGAACGGGCTGCCTGGTCGTAGAGGCAGATGAGCTCTGGTGGCGCGAAGCTGTCGAGCAGTGCCGGGTGAGATTGCCAGTGGGCGCTCGTGGGGAGCTCGGAGGAGACAAAGGCCCTTGTGCGCAAACGCAAAGCAGTACGGCGCCTGCGTAACCGTACAGTTCGCCGGTGTTGACAGCGCTCGCCATCAGCGGCAATGCTTGTGACGCACCGCTGCGGAGTAGCCGTGTCGAGAGGCGCTGCGACGGACATGGTCCGCCACGCTCGATGCCGGTTTTCGGTTAAGGGCGCCACCCGTCGGAGGCAACCCCAATGGCTTCCGTTCATGGGACCCCGGGGCACTCATGCGGCAGTCGCGCGGTAGGGCGGGTGGCGGCGCTATGGCGCTACCCGGTCAAGTCGATGGCAGGTGAGGCGCTCGCAGTGGCCGACGTGTCTTGGCACGGCCTGGCTGGGGATCGTCGCTGGGCCTTTATTCGTGAAGGTCAGGAGCGCAGCGGCTTCCCATGGCTGACGATCCGGGAGTACAGCGGCATGAGCCTGTATCGCCCG
>JBHEMS010000031.1:0-4340 GCA_046262455.1 Candidatus Dormibacteria bacterium
ATGTTGAGGTCGTCGATATCGTGGAGCCCAAAGCCCGCGCAGGCCGCGAGCGCCCCGGCAGCCCGCTTCGCCACCAGTACAAACGGCGCTGAGGCCGGGATCTTCAGTTCAGTGACGGCTCCCCTTGTCCGTGTCATGCGACTCACCTGGCTCACCCCGTGCGGTTCGGTTGGCTTCGAGCCCTCAATCCCCGGCTTGAGCCTCCCCGCCCGTCGCACGGTCCGCCGCATCGCGACGCTGCAGGGCTGAGGTCAGGTCAATTGTGTCGGGGGCCGAGAGCTCCTGTTCCGATTCTCTTTTCGACCTGCTCAACAAATACCCCGCGGCCGCCCCCGCCAAACCCCCGACCAGGAAACCGAGTCCGAACTCCCTCCGAGCCATGAGCACTCCTCCAGCTTTCCCGCAACCGCGGAGGGACCATCATAGTCGGGCGCGCCCCCGCTAGTGACCGCCTCCCGCGCGCCGGCCCATCAAGAGCCCGGCGAGCCAGGCGACGGCGCCCACGCCGACGAGCACGGTCGTGCGGCTCGAGACGCCTCCAGGCCCGCGCCGGGCCGGCTCCAGCCTGTCAGCGCGCGCGGGCCGGACAGACCCGACCTGCGAGTCGGTGGTTGTCGTCGAATCCTCGGGGGCCAGGGCCTCCGCCTTCTCCGGCTGCTCCACCGGCAGAGGGTAGAGCACGCTGTTCAGTTCCACCCCCACCATGGTGATGATGCCGAGGAAGAAGAAAAAGGTCATCAGGGTGAGGAACAGGGCAGGTGTCTGGCCATACCTCTGGAGACCTTTGTTGATCTCGAGGTAGAACGGGAAGAGCAGAACTAGGAGGGAGAACAGCACGCCCGCGGCCAGCGCCCCCGGCCAGACCTTGGCCAACTCCTGGCGGCGGTTGGGCACCACGTAGTAGACGAGCAGGAAGAGCAGCGATCCGCTGATCGCGCCGATCCCAACCTGCAGGACGTATGAGACAGGGCCGCCGCTCAGGAACTCGGGGATGTTGGGTATGGCCTTGAGGGCGGGTAGCGCGCTCGAGGTCATGATCGCCAGCCCGGCGAGAAGCGAGAACGGGACGATCAACGCCATGGCCATCAGCTTCTGGCGCAGGAAGGGCCTCGGCTTGGTGTGGTAGATGATCGCGAACCCCTGCTCCATCGAGCCGAAGAGCGCCGAGCCGCCGAACATCAAGCCCACGATGCCCACCAGGGCAACAACGCCGAACTTGTTTTTGATCTGCGCCAGGGCTCCGGAGATCAGGTTCCTGGTGCCCGGATCATGTATGGCACCGGACAGGTGACTGACCACGTCGTTTTCCGTGAAGCCCGCCGCCCCGAGCGCCAACACCAGTATTGAAGCGCCCACGAGGAGGATCGGGAACATCGCGAGCAGGCCACTCCACGCGATCAGCGTGGCCCAGTTGATGGCCCGGTCCTCGCCGATCTTGGCGACCAGCTTTCCCGGCACCGAATTTTTCAATCCCCCAAGCTTCGATATCACTCTTTATGCTACCCGGGATCCCGGGGTTATCGCTGGCTGTCTCTATGAGCCTCCGTGAGGAATCGATTGGCCGCCAGTTGCAATATGGCCGTGGCCAGCACATCCCAAGCCGGGTGTAGTTCCCCGAGGCGGGGCCCCGGGATGAAGAGGCCCGCGAACTCCCCGACCGCCATCCCCGTCACCGACAGGATCAGCCGGCGCAGGTAGGGAACCCGGTCGGGGAACACGGTGTGGAAGAGCTGGGTCAGGACCAGGACCCCGAGCAGGAACAGCGGGACAACGGGGGGCGTGTCAGCCCCCCTGGGCGTCGCCGGCAGTTCTAGGACCGGCCCGCAGCGCGAGTCCGAGCTCAACCAGCTGCGCCGGGTCGGCCCCTGATGGGGTACTGGCCATGAGGTCCTGGCCTAGCTGGGTCTTCGGGAAGGCGATCACCTCGCGGATCGCTTCCTCCCCTGCCAGGATGGCGGCGATCCGGTCTACCCCGAGGGCGATCCCCCCGTGCGGAGGAGTTCCGTACTGCAGTGCCTCAAGGAAGAATCCGAAGCGCCGCTCGGCGGTTTCCTGGTCCAGGCCGATCGCGCGGAAGATCCGCGACTGGACCTCGGAGTCGTGGATACGAAGGCTGCCACCACCAAGCTCCATCCCGTTGCAGACACTGTCGTAGGCCAGCGCGCGCACCTTGAGGGGATCACTTTCGAGCAGCGGCAGGTCCTCGTCGAAGGGTCGCGTGAAAGCGTGGTGGACAGCGTCAGCGCGCTTCTCCGTGGCATTCCATTCGAACATGGGGAAGTCCGTGACCCAGAACATGTCCCACTCTCGGCTGGGCTTGATTTCCAGGCGACGCGCAATCTCGAGGCGCATCTGGCCCAGGAGGTCAGCGGCTTCTCGGGCCTCCCCGGCCGCAAAGATGATCACGTCCCCTGGCGCGGCCCCGGTCGCGGCGGCGGCAGCGGTCTGCTCCGCAGCAGAGGTGTTTTTGGCCACCGGACCTGATGGTTCGTCGCTCACCGGTAGCCAGGCCAGGCCACGTGCCCCAAGGCCACGCGCGTGCTCGCCCCAGGCGTCGATCTCCCGGCGCGCGATCCCAGACCCGCCGGGCACGGCCAGCCCACGAACGACCCCGCCGTCGGCAATCGCGGCGGCGAACACCTGGAAGCCGGAGTCACGGAAAACGTCGCTCAGGTCGGCGATCTCCATCCCTATTCGGCGATCCGGCTTGTCGCTACCGTAGCGAGCGATCGCCTCGGCGTAGGGAAGGCGCTCAAACGGGGTGGGCAGGTCGACCCCCACGAGGCGCCACAGCCGGACGAACAGCGGCTCCATGAGGGCCAGCACTTCGTCTACCGTGACAAAGGACATCTCGAGGTCCAACTGGGTGAACTCGAGCTGGCGGTCAGCGCGAAGGTCCTCGTCTCGGAAACAGCGCGCCAGCTGGTAGTAGCGCTCCGTGCCCGCGATCATCAGGAGTTGCTTCAGTGTCTGCGGGGACTGCGGCAGGGCATAGAAGGAGCCATGCTGCAGGCGACTCGGAACCAGGAAATCGCGCGCCCCCTCCGGCGTGGTCTTGTACAGGATCGGCGTCTCGATGTCCACGAAACCCTCCCCATCCATGTAGTCGCGGATCGTCCTGCTGACCTGGTGACGCAGCCGCAGGTTCCGCTGCATCCGCTCACGGCGGAGATCGAGGTAGCGGAAGCGCATGCGCGTCCGCTCGTCCACATTGCTCTCCTCGTTGATCGGGAACGGTGGGGTCTTGGACGCCGAAAGCACCGTCGCGCGTTGGGCCACAACCTCGATCTCGCCGGTCGGCATGTCCGGGTTGACGGCGTCCGGCGGCCGCGAGCGGACCTCACCCTCAATCTCGACGACATATTCCAGCCGGAAGGAGTCGGCGACGGCGTGGGCCTCGCGCTGCGTCTCCGGGTTGAAGACCACCTGGGCAACCCCGTCTCGGTCGCGCAGGTCAACGAAGAGCACACCGCCATGGTCCCGGCGCCGGTGGACCCAACCCTGCAGGAGCACCTGCCGCCCTACAGAGTCGGACCGAAGACTCCCCGCGAGCGTGCGCGTCAGAGAGGACTCACTCATGTTTTTCTCCCGCTGTCTCCCAGCATCTTCACCACGTGGTCGACGAGGCTGTCCTGCGCCACCAGTGCCTGGGCAGCCCCGACCATGTCCCGCACCGCGACCTGACCGGCGGCCAGCTCCGCCTCGCCCAGGAGCAGTACAACGGGTGCCCCTGCCTTCTGCGCCTGGCGCATGTGGGCCTTGAGGCTGCGCCGCCCGAACTGCACCACCACGGCGAGCTGTCGACCTCTGAGCGTCGCCGCCAGGGCCATGGCACGAGCCTCGCTTCCTTCCGCGGCGGGGATCACGGCGACGTCGGGTGGGTTCACAACGGTGGCCAGGCCACGATCGACGAGCGCCAGCACCACCCGGTCTTCTCCCATGGCAAACCCCACCCCGGGGGTCGACGGAAAGCCCAGGACCTCAGCCAGTCCGTCGTAACGGCCGCCCCCGCCCAGGGCGTTCTGCTGGCCTCCCACGCCGGGGTCCCAGAACTCAAACGCGGTGCGCGTGTAATAGTCCAGGCCGCGCACCAGGCGGTCGTTCTGCCGGTACGGGATGCCCAGTTCGTCAAGCGCGGCGAGGACCCGCGTATGGTGAGCCGCGCAGGCCTCGCAGAGGTGATCCAGGGTTCGGGGCGCGCCCGCCTGGAAGGGCTGGCAACCCGGCTTCTTGCAGTCCAGCAGGCGCAGCGGGTTGCTCTCGAAGCGTCGACGATCGTCCTCACATAGTTGGGCCATGTGGGGCCGGTAGTGATCCTGGAGCGCCTGCCGGTAGGCGGG
>JBHEMS010000032.1:0-10835 GCA_046262455.1 Candidatus Dormibacteria bacterium
CCTCGATCCCGCGCCGCGCGGCGACCCGCCTCAGAACCGCGTCGCGGATGCCGTAGAAGGCCTCAGCCAACCCGCCCGGGGCAAAGTTGAGCACGAACAGGACCCCCGTGGGAATGCCGATCTCGTCGACGAAGTGCATGACGTCTCGGAATGGGTGTGGCATAAAGGGCTCGGTCAGCGGCAGGAAGAAGCGAATGCTCATGTACACGATCGCCCCCGCGATGGCGCCTGCAAGTGACGTGAGTCCCCCGATGACCGCGAAGATGAAGACGTCGACGCTGAGGTTGATGGGGAATGCGCTCGGCCCGACCGAACCGATCTGGTACGCGAACAGGGCGCCCGCGATCGCCGCCACGAAACCCGAGAACGCAAAGGCCGCCAGCCGCGATCCCGCCGCGCTGACCCCATAGGACTGCGCCGCGCGGACGTTGTCTCGGGTGGCAACGAAGACCCGACCGGAGCGGCTGCCACGCAGGTTACGGGCGGCAAGGTACGCGAGCCCCAGGAACGCGAGGCAGACGTAATAGAAGGCGAGGTCGCTGCGAGTGTCGATGCGCGCCCAGAGGAAGGGCCGCTCCACCGGCTGGAAGGCGCCCGGGAGGAGCCAGGGGAAATACTCCGACTTGAGCACCACGTTCTGGACGGTCGCGGCAAAGGCCAGCGTGACCGCCGAAAGGAACAGCCCGTTGATCCGCAGCGCCGGCACCCCCATCAGCAGCGCAAAGAGCGCGCCGACGAGGCCGGCAGCGAGCATGGTTACAAAGAAATCGACGTTGTGGTTCGCGGCCAGGCCGCCGGCGACCGCGGCGCCGATGCCGGCAAAGGCGAAGTGTCCCAGGGAGATCTGGCCGGTCCAACCGCTGAGGACGACCAGGGAGACCCCGATGATCGCGTAGATCACCACGAGGGTGACCAGGCCGGCCCGACTGACTCCCAGCAGGAAGGGGAAGCCCAGCAGGAGCGCTACTCCCACAACGGCCAGGACGACCCTGGCGGCGCGCACCTCGGGCAACCGCCGGAGCTCCAGGGGGATGGGACGGAACTCCTGCAGGGTGCGGAAGCTGGAGATCCCGGTGTCCATCGCCCGGGACAGGTTGTTGCGACGTAGCAGCAGGCCGCCCAGGATCACCGGGAGCATCAGCGCTATCGATAGGTCAGGCTTGTTGGTGTAAACGAACGCGGACTGGTCGATGATGCCTATGGCCATCCCGGCCAGCAACGCCACCGGGAAGCTCTCCATGCGGGCCACGATCGCCGTCGCCAGCGCGTACAGAAGGAGGGTGGTGCTGACACTTGTCCCGATGGGCAGACCCAGGACCGGGGTGCGAAAGAACACCGCGATCCCCGAGGCCACCGCGGCCAGGATCCACACCAGCGTGGAGATGTGGGCGACCGGGATTCCAAGGAGGGAGGCGCGGTCGGCATTCTCGGCGGCCGCCCGCATCGCGACCCCAACGCGCGTGTAGCGGAAGAAGGCGCCGAGTCCGACAATCATCGCCAGTGCCACCACCACTATGGCCACGTAGTCCCCGCTGAACACAAAGCCGGTGACGCGGAAGCTGAGCCGCTGCCACGGGGTGTCAAAGGTCACTGGCGCAAACGCGCTACCGGTGGTCCACTTGGGGACGTATACCTCGCCCAGCACCATGATTTGCGCGACACCGATGGTGGCGACCGTGACGATCAGACGGGGCTTGTCGCGGAAACGTCGCATGATCAGGATCTCGACCAGGCCGCCGATCAGGGCGGCGCCGACAATGGTGATGACCGCCGCGGCCCAGTACGGGACGGTGTGCCGCTGCATCAGGATTAGCGCGAACAGCGCCGGCACAGATCCCAGGCCGGCCTGCGCGAAGTTAATGATCCGGTTGGCGCGGTACACCAGGATGATGCCGAACGCCACCAGCGCATACAGGGTCCCGATGACCAGGCCGTTGAGGATGATGCCGGCGTCGATGCCGACCGGGATCGGCAGCCCGCCCGCGATACGTCCGAAGGTCTTCCGCCCGAAGATGGCCTCATCGGCCACGATCGTCGCGAGAAGGAACAGCGCGACCTTGATCACCCTGCCGGCGACAGGGTGGTCCCAGGCCGCGCGCAGCGGCTCAGACACCCGGCGGCAGGGTGGGCTCCCCGGTCGTCCAATCGCCGGGGGCATATCGCCGACCTTCGTTCAGGGGTATGTATGCCCCTGCCTTCCCGTCAATGGGTGAGGTGGCGTTGGCGTCCCAATAGACCTCGCGCTGGTCGGTGATGGCGGTGTACTTGCCCGGGCGGATCACGGTCTGGGCGTGGTACTGGTCGTGGGTCTGCTTGTAGTCGTTGATCGCGGGCGAATTGAACGCCCCGTACTCCAGCGTCTGTGGTGTGAGGTGGGGCCCGGCCGCCTGGAGGCCGTTGGCCATCAGGTTGAAGTACGACCAGGGGAGGTTCACACCGGGGTAGGGGGTGCTGGTGTTGCCGGCCCAGTGCCAGACGATGCCGCCGTCGGATTTGTCGTAAGAGACCGACGTGGGAATGTCGCTGGGACCAAAGGCATGCTTCCACTGCTGGGGATCGTAGAGACGCGCCAGGAGGTCGTAGTCGATCAGGCCGCTCCCGACCAGCACATGCTCGGGAAAGTACTGCTGGCTGGTGCAGGCCTTGGTGAAGTAGAGGGGTGCGATGGGGTCGCCGAAGAAGAACACGCTGGTGATGCCGGCCGTCGAGAGGTTGTGAACAGTGGTGTTCGCCTGCGTGGTGGCGGTCGTGATGTCAGAGGCGTACGTCTCGAGGCGCGCGCCATTCGGATCGCAATGGTTGACGAGGTCGACCAGGTGTTGCGCCGACGGCTTATTGAACGGCGTGTCAATCGTGACCACCGCGAGCTTGCGAGTCTTGGTCTTCATCACCGCGTCCCCGGCGAACCGAGCGGGCTTGCCCTCGAGCTTCTTGCACCAGTACTCCGCGGTGATCTGGGCCTGGCTGTCACCGCCCATGTACACGTCGTAGTGGTACGGGCGCTGCGGGATGTTGAAGACGTTGTCGCCGTAGTGCCACCCACCCATGTTCACGATGTTCAGACGGGTGGCCTCCTGGAAGAACCAGGGGATCGCGGTGTTGTTCTCGTAGATCACCCCGAACGGGTGGTACTGGGTGTTCAAGGTGCGGACGTCGTTGCGGAAGCAGTCCTCCTGCGGGGGTGAGGGGTCGCACGACCCCTGGAAGAAGACCAGGTGGAGCTTGCGGCCGTAGAACTCGTACTTGGCGTTGATGAACTTTTCCGCGGCCGCGCGGAAGCGATCCTGGTCGCCGGGGTCGGAGTAGACGTTGATCTGCTGCTCGATCTGCTTGACCACCGGGTTGTCCTTCTCCCGGTAGTAGACGACGGTGATCGAGGTCGCGGTGACACCCTGGTAGGTCGCGCCGCCGTTGTTGCCACCGGGCCATTTGGGAACACAGGGTGGCGCGGTGGTGAGATCGCCGAACTGCTTGCCCCCAACGCAGTGGCTGGTATCCCCGGTCGTCGGGATGCCCAGGGCAGTCCTCGGTCCCCCGCCCGCCGCGCCGGCCCCAGAGCCGGCGCCACCGGCCGCGCCACCGCTACCGCCTGCCGCGCCACCGGCGGCCGCGCCTTGGCCCCCCGGGGTGTTGGTCGCCTGCGCGCCATTACCCTGGTCGGTGCCATTTGGGTTGAATATGCCGGCTGGCGCGTTGACGTTGGTCAGGCCCACCGACGGCGCCACCATCACCAGCACCAGCTGGGAGACCCCGAGCACCAGGAACGGCGCGTACCGGCGGGTGAGGATCAAGCGCTGCCAGAGGCTCATAGATGTTGCCCTCCCGGGATTGCGGCGGCCTGGTCGGGGAAGCCGAGCAGCGCCAGGTGGATGTACAGGAGCGGGGAATCCAGGCTGGAGAGATCCTCGAACGCGCCGCGTTCGACCACGCGCGCCACGATCTCGTTGGCGGCGTCGACACACGCCTCGTAAGCCATGTCAGGAATCGGATGACCGCCAAGCAACGGCGCCGCGCCCTGGCGCCAGCGCTGGATCAGGTCGACGTACCAACCGTGTACCTCACGGCGGGGCTCCTCCGCGGCGCCGACGGCACGAATGTCGATGAGAAAGGCGCGGCTCCACGCGGGCATGACCTCCAGCGTGCGCAGGTAGGCGTGCGTCCCGGCGCGCAGGCGTTCGAGGGGATCGGCGTCATCAGTGCCGGCCGTCTCGACGGCGTGAAACAGCGAGCGCGAGCCGGCCATGTAGGCGGCGAGGAAGCAGTCCTCCTTGTCACGGAACTGCTGGTAGAAGGTGCCCCGGGACACCCCGGCACGGGCCACGATGTCCGCTACCCTGGCGGCCGCGTACCCCTTCTCAGCGACCACAGCGACGATGGCCTCGACCAGGCGTTCCGATTGGGACACCAGCACGATGTCGCGCGGCAGCGCATGCCGCCCCCGCGGCAGAGATCGTGGCAGCTGCAGGGCAGCCCCGCCGGACCCGCTACTCAGCACTCTAACTCAACCCCGCGCACTCACTTCCATGACCGGTGACCCCCACCGGCCCTAAAAGAACTTGTCCGTTCTTTCGAGTACAGGGCGGTACTCTACTCCGCCCATCCCCGTCCCGGCAACTGGGGGCGGCGGTGTTAGGTTAGTAGCCCTTCGGAGGTGAGGAGTTGGACCTGACATTGACGCCGGAGGAGCTGCAGTTCCGCGACGAACTGCGCGCCTGGCTGGACAAGAATCACCCGGGCCCCGAGCCTGAGGGAGCGGGGAGGCATTCCGGTTTCGCTGCGACTGGCAGCGCCGGATGCAGGACGACCGCTGGGCGGGGCTGACCTGGCCGCGCGAGTACGGCGGTCGCGGCGCGACGTTGATGCAGTCCGCGATCTTCAACGAGGAGATGATCCGCGCCAGGGTGCCCTCCCCCGCCAACATCCTGGGCCTGGTGATGGGCGGCCCGGTGGTCATCGCCCACGGCACAGACGAACAGAAGCAGCGCTTCCTCGAACCGATCCTGCGCGCGGACGAGATCTGGTGCCAGGGGTTCTCGGAGCCGGATGCTGGTTCCGACCTCGCATCCCTGAAGACCAGGGCGACAAAGGTCGAGGGCGGCTGGCGCATCAACGGCCAGAAGGTGTGGACCTCGTTCGCCCACCATGCCAAGTGGTGCATGCTGCTGGCCCGCACCGACCTCGAGGCCAAGAAGCACCAGGGAATCACCTACTTCCTGATGGACATGGAGCAGACGGGGGTGCAGGCCCGGCCACTACGGCAGATCACGGATGAGTCGGAGTTCAACGAGGTCTTCATCGACGACGCATTCGTCCCCGATGACAACGTCGTGGGCAAGCCCGGCGAGGGATGGATGGTGGCGATTTCGACGCTGGCGCTGGAGCGCGCTGGGCTGTCGCTGGGCTCCGCCGTCGCCATCCAGATCCAGCTCCGCGAACTGGCCGGGATGATCCGTGACCTGGGCAAGGACCGCGACCCGGCGGTGCGCCAGAAGTTCGGCGAGCTCTGCGTCGCCGCCGAGACGATGCGGCTCAACGGCGCGCGCGGGCTGAGCTATGTCATCAAGTCTGGGATGCCGGGACCGGAGGGTTCGATCACCAAGATCCAGTGGGCGTCGGTGAACCAGGCGATGACCGAGTTCGCCGTCCAGGTGCGAGGGCTCGAAGGGCTCCTGGACGACTCCCCGTGGAGCTACCGGATGCTGCGCTCCCGGGGCAACTCCATAGAGGGCGGGACCAGCGAGATCCAGAAGAACATCCTGGCCGAGCGGGTGCTGATGCTCCCGCGGATGCGTTGAGAGAGGGCTGATGAATTTCGACCTGAGCACTGAACAGCAGGCCATCAAGAACGCGGCGCGCGATTTCCTGGCGGCCAAGGCCGACCTGCGGGCGGTCCGGCGCCAGGTGGACGCGGGAACCTACGACGATGCGCTGTGGCAGGGCATCCACAACCAGGGCTGGACCGGGATCGCGATTCCGGAGTCGCATGGCGGCGCCGGCCTTGGTTACGTGGAGCTTGCGGTGGTGATGGAGGAGTTCGGTGACGCCTGCGCCCCGACCACGCTGTTCTCCAACACCATCGCCGCGATCCTGCTCGAGTTCGGCGGCAGCGACGCCCAGAAGGCGCGCTGGCTGACGGCGCTCGCCTCAGGCGACAAGCGCGGGAGCGCCGGCAGCGTCACCCGCGACGGCACCGCCCTGGTGCCGGATGCCGAGACGGCGGACGTGATCGTTCTCATTGAGGGTGGCTCCGCTCGGCTGGTGGAGCGCGGTGCGGCGACGATCATGCCGGTGAAAACAATCGACATCACGCGGCGCTACTCGCGGGTCCGAGCCGACGACGGCGAGCCGCTCCCGGCCGACGTCGCCGGCGCGCTGCAGCGCGTCGAGGTTGTCCTGGCCGCCGAGCTTGTGGGGGTGGCCCAGCGGGCGATGGAACTGGCCGTCGAATATGCCAAGAACCGGCAGCAGTTCGGCCGTCCCATCGGGGCCTACCAGGCCGTGTCTCATCGCTGCGCCGAGATGCTCGTCGACGTCGAGAGTGCCCGCTCCGCCACCTACTTCGCGGCATGGGCTGCCGACGCAGAGCCGACGACCCTTCCCCTCGCCTCATCGGTGGCGAAGGCAGCCGCCGCGGAAACCGGCTGGAAGGTGGCGGCGTCCTCGCTCCAGGTCCACGGCGGGATCGGATTCACCTGGGAGCACGACCTGCACTTCTTCATGAAGCGTGCCGCGGCCGATGCCCGGCTCTTTGGCAGCGTCAGCGAACACCGCGACCGGGTCGCCGGAGCCTTCGGCCTGGACGGCGCGGATGCAGCAGTGCAGCAACCCGCCCCCGAGCTGGCGACGGTCTAGCCATGGGGGTCGGCGAGCACAACCTGGCGCGGCTTTCGGAGGCGGCGCTGGAGCGCCTGGGCGACCGCGAGGCGCTGTTCTTCGAGGGCCAGTGGTTCCGCACCGGGGCGATGCACGAGCGCGCCGCGCGGATGGCCGGCGGCCTTGTCGCCCTCGGCCTCAAGCCGGATGACCGGGCCGTGGTCATGATGTCCAACACCCCGGAGGTGGGGCTCATCTACAACGCCCTGTGGCGCGCGGGGGCGGCGATCACGCCGGCGATCTTCCTGCTCTCCGACCAGGAGCTGGAGAACATCCTCAAGGACAGTGGCGCGCGCGCGGTGTTCACCACGCCGGAATTCCTGCCCAAGGTGCGTGCCGCCGCCGCCGCGGCGCCCAATGTGGAGTGGGTGATCTGGAACGGTGAGGCGGACGATGAGACGGTTTCGCTGGCTCAGCTGGAGGCCGCCGAGCCGGCGCCGATCGTGTCGCGGGCCGACGACGACCTCGCGGCGCTGATGTACACGGGAGGCACCACGGGGCGCGCCAAGGGGGTGATGCTCTCCCACGAAAACCTCTGGCGCGCCGGCGGCGCGTCGCACCAGGCCGGCTACATCCCGGGCATCAACCGCTCCCTGGTGTCCCTTCCCCTCTCCCACTCCTTCGGCCTGCTGGTCACCGTCGTCGGCATGCACGCGGCGGAGCCCGGGATCAGCGTGCTGATGCGTTGGTTCGACCCGGCGGGCGCGCTCAACCTGATCCAGGAGCACGGTGTGCAGGTCATGCCCGTGGTGCCGTCGATGATCCAGGTCATGCTCTCCCAGCCGCTGGAGCAGTACGACCTCTCGTCACTGCGGTTCTTCGCCTGCGGCGCCGCGCCGCTGGCCGCCGAGGTCATCCACGAGCTGGAACGCCGCATTCCCAACTGCGAGATCCGCGAGGGGTACGGGCTGACGGAATCGTCGGCGATCATCAGCAGCACCCGCCCCTCGCGGCGGCGAGTCGGTTCGGTGGGCGAGCCGGTGCCGGGGTGCGAGGTCCGCATCCTGGACGACGACAACCACGAGGTCCCGGTTGGCGAGCTGGGCGAGATCTGCGCCCGTTCCGGGACGATCATGCAGGGCTACTGGAACGCGCCGGAGCTGACCGCTGCGACGGTGGTCGACGGCTGGCTGCACACCGGGGACATCGGTCGCGTGGACGAGGACGGTTTCGTGTACATCGTCGACCGCAAAAAGGATCTGATCATCCGCAATGGCTTCAATGTGTACCCGCGCGACGTGGAGGACGCCCTGCTGGAGCACGAGGCTGTCCAGCTCGCCGCAGTGGTCGGGCGTCCCGACGCCGCCACCGGCGAGGAGGTGGTGGCCTTCGTGTCGCTGATGCCCAATGCCGAGGTGACCAGTGCGGCGCTGGTGGAGTACGGTCGCCAGAGACTGGGCGCCTACAAATACCCGCGCGAGGTGCGCATCGTCGATTCCGTCCCCCTCACCCCGGTGGGCAAGGTGGACCGCAAGGCGGTTCGCCGGCAACTGCTCCAGGAAGTCGGCCAAGCCGCGACGTGACCGCCCCGACCACGCTGGTTGCCGGCCTCGGGTTTCCCGAGGACCCGCGCTGGCATGACGGCAGGCTCTGGTTCTCGGACATGGCGTTGGGGAGCGTGTCCACGCTGGGCGTGGACGGCACGCTGGAGAAGATATTCGACGTGCCGGGCCGGCCGTCCGGCCTGGGATGGCGTCCTGACGGGACCCTGCTGGTGGTGTCGATGGAGCAGCGCAAGTTGCTGGCGTGGCGCGACGGAGCGTTGTCCGAGGTGGCCGACCTCGGCGCCCACGCGACCTTCCACGCGAATGACATGGTGGTTGACGCGAAGGGGCGGGCCTACATCGGCAACTTCGGCTTCGACTTCGCCCACGGCGAAGAGCCCAGGCCGACGAGCCTGGTGCGCGTCGACCCCGATGGACGCGTGAGCGTTGCCGCCGACGACGTGGTCTTTCCCAATGGCACGGTCATCTCACCGGATGGCCGGACGATGATCCTCGCCGAGACCTATCGCGAGCGGCTAACGGCCTTCGACATCGATGACGACGGCGGCCTGTCGAACCGCCGTGTGTTCGCCCAACTAGACGGCTTTTCCCCGGACGGCATCTGCCTCGACGCCGAGGGCGCGGTCTGGGTCGCCGCGGCGAACACCGGCGAGGTTATTCGAGTCGGCGCCGACGGCGAAATTGTGCAGCGCGTGCCAACCGGCATGCGACGTGCGGTCGCTTGCATGCTCGGCGGCGAGGACCGGCGCACGCTGTTTATCTGCTGCATCACCGGCCTTGACCCCGCGCGCAATGCGCGCGAGCGCAACGGGGAAATCCGTCAAATGCAAGTAGACGTCGCCGGCGCCGGATTACCCTAGCGGCGGCGGCCACGACAACCACGACGCGGAGATAGCGTAATGAGTTGTAGAGCTAGTCAGCGGTGTGAGTCGAAGAAGTCCCACATTGACTTGGTTGCGTCGAGGTGTTCGCCTAACTGCCAACGTGCAGAAAACCAGGTGTGAGTACCGCCACTTATGACGTTCAAGATCATGTCTCCATCGCTCGGGCAGCCGGCCCACGAGATTGTTCGATGGTCATTTCGTGATGATTCCACGACCGGGCCGCTGCATCCATTCCCGCCGGCCCATCCGCGCGCCCACTCTTCAACGGGCGGATGGACACTTGTCCCGTAGGTGACGCCTGCAATAGGCACCTGCCTATCCGCCGTTCCGTGGAAGGCGATGGCGGGTATCCGCGCTTTTCGATGACAGGATGATGACCCGAGGTAGTCCGCGGACACCAGCCCGAGCGCCGCAATACGCAACCGGGAGTCGCAACCCATCCGGTACGCCATGCCACCCCCATTGCTGATCCCGGCGAAGTAGACGCGATGGCTGTCAACACAGCCATTGTCCGTGAGTCGCTTCACGACGGCTTCGAGGAACGTGACATCGTCGGGGACATTACCCAGAACTTCAGGAGCCTGGTTCCACTGCCGACCGCTCGCGTCGGGATATGCAGCAACGGCAGCCCGGCGATCTACTTCTTCGTCCATGTGGCTCTGTGCCTCAACGTCGCGCCCTCTGCCGTTGAGGCCGTGCAGGACGACCACCAGTGGAGCGGGCGGTCTTGCCTTTGAGCCTTGGTGCACGATTACGGTCCGCCCGGATAGCGTGAAGCTCTCACACTGCTGAGGCTGGTTCAAGGTACCGGGCGCGACGTCGGCGTTCCTGGATGGGAAACAGCCAGCCCCCACCGCGGTGAGTGAAACGAGGGCCAGCACTGCCCCAAACGCCCGGCCATGGCGAGCCCGGAGTTGGCGCGTGACACTGGCCGTGGCCAACCAGCGGCCGAAATGGACCCCCCACAATGCGAGCACGATGTACAGGGTGAGGAGCAACATTGTGGGAGAGTTTCGCACGATGCCTCGTGGGTCGATCCGGGGAGAGTGGTTAGGCGATGGCGCGTGGGTCCGTCGCGGTCCTCAGGTCAGTGAACGAGAATGTGTCGCGCGACGGCCGGATAAAGTTGAGTGCGCCGGAACCGACTCTCTCTATCGTCCACCCACCCTCGTGCACCATGAAGTGATGCCGTAAGCACAGTGGCACCAGGTTCTCCACGATTGTCAGACCGCCGTCTATCCAGTGCCATATGTGGTGCACCTCGGTCCAGGATGCCGGTCTCTCGCAACCGGTGAAACCGCAGCACGGATACAGCAGATGCACGGCCTTTCGGATTGCACCGGACACCACCCGTTTCTCCCGGCCCACGTCTATTGGTACCGAGTCGGAGTTGAGCAGCACCCGCGTCAGGTTGCAATCGCAGGCCAGGCGACGGGCCTTCTCAGCGGAGATCGGCAGTCCGAAACCGAGCTGAGCACCGGGAGCCCCAACCTGCCGCTTCAGCGTGTCGTACGAAGCGGTGACCTGGACGTGGACGCGCTGGCCACCGCGGATGGGCATTTCGCCGGTATCC
>JBHEMS010000033.1:0-33910 GCA_046262455.1 Candidatus Dormibacteria bacterium
GGCTGGGGCCGGGTCCTGTGCCGGGGCGGGCGTGCTCTCGGCCGGCTTCTCGGCCGCGGGCGCGGGAGCCGGGTCGGGGGCGGTGGTAGGCGCGGGCTTCTCGGCCGCGGGCGCGGGAGCCGGGTCCGGGGCGGTGGGAGCCGCGGTCTCCCCGGGCTTCTCGGCCGCAGGGGCGCCACCGGTAGTCTGGAACATGGCAGCTTTGGCCTTCTCCGCGGGGCTCATCGCTCCCTCGCCGCCGGCAGCGGGCACCGGGGCAGCTGGTGCCGGGGTTGGCGCGGGCTTGTCGGCGGCGGTTGGCTCCGGCGCCTTCTCCGCAGGTGCGGAGTCCGGGGCGGGAGCTGGTGTTCCGGCTGAGGGCGCGGACGCCGGGGCGGCGTCCGCGCCCCTGTTTTCGAACAGGCCACCGAGGGCCTTATCGTGCGGCGTCTGGCGCGGCTGCGGTGGCTTCGACTCGGATGCGGTCGCCGGCGGGACATCCTGGCGCAGGGCTGGTTCACCGGCGGGAGCACCATCCTTGGGGGCGTCAGCGACCGGCTTGCCAGCTGCGCCAGCCGCCGCGGCCGACCCAGTCTGGCCCGCGGGCTTGGCGGCCTCGGCCGGTTTGGCCGGCTCCGCCGCCTGGGCAGCATCAGCAGGCGAGGCGTCATCGGCGGGCTTGGCGACCTCGGCGGGGAGCTTGGGGGCCGGCGGCGCGGAAGCGGCAGGGGTAGCAGCCGCTGCGGGCGCCGGCGCCGGCGTGGGAGTGGCCGCAGGCTCCTCGGCAGCCTTCTCGGCCGCGGGTGCGGAAGCCGGCGCGGGAGTGGCCGCGGGCGCCTCGGCAGCTTTTTCTGGCGCGGCTGGGGAGGAAGTTGGCGCCGGAGTCGCGGCCGGAGCCTCGGCCGCCTTCTCGGGCGCGGGTGCGGCAGCCGGTGCGGGAGTGGCCGCAGGCTCCTCGGCGGCCTTCTCGGCTGGGGGCGCCGAAGCCGGCGCGGGAGTGGTCGCGGGCGCCTCGGCAGCTTTCTCGGCCGCAGGTGCGGGCGTGGGGGCGGGCTCCGCGGGCTTAGCGGGCTCCGCGGGCTTGGCTGCAGCCGCGGCTGCGGGCGCGGCGGTAGCGGCAGCGGCAGCGCCACCGGCGGCGGGCGCAGGGCGCGCGGGCGCGGCAGCCCCGGCCGGGCGGGCGGGCGTCGGGCGGGCGGCGGCGGGGCCTGCGGGCGCGACTACGACCGCAACCTTGGGCGCCCGGCTGTACATCCACCAGATCCCGCAGAAGACGAGACCCAGGATCACCGAGAGCCACAGGATCGGGCCGAACGGGAAATCCTCGCCGGGCGTGGACACCTGCAGCGTCCCGGAGAGCGGCGACGCCAGCGTGGCCGGGGCCTCGGGCGCGGCGGAGGGACTGGCAGCGGTGGCGGTGGGACCGCCACTCGACCCGACGGCACCGGAGGTGGCCGGGCTGGGGGCGGCGCCCGAGCTGTTCGCCGCCGGGGAGGCGCCGGCGGCCGGGGGGGTGCTGGTGACCGGTCCGGTGGCCGTCCCCGTGCCGGCGCCGGCCGCGGCGGTGGCGGTCGGGGCGGCGGTCGGGGCTGCGGTGGGCGCGGCGGTCGCTGCCGGGGACGGCGCCTGGGTCGGCGTCGGGGATGCTTCCCGCGGCGCCACGGATGGGATCGTCGCGGGGGCCAGGGACGACTCGGAACCCCCCGTCCCGAGCATCTTCGCGGCGTAGATCTGGGCCACGATCAGGGCGGACATCGCCAGTACGGCGAACACAGCGGGGAAGAGGTAACGCAGAGTGCCGTTGTTCCGCATCGCGGGATACTTTACCCAATCCCTGCGAATTCGCGGTGCGCGGCGGGTCTGCGGCTACTCGGTGCTGACCGCCGGGTCGACCTGCTGGTTGCGCGCGATGATCTTGGCGAATTGCCCGTGTGGCGCGACGGCCAGCTCCCGGACCTCGCGGGCCTCGTCGGGCTGGTTGCCGTCCTCGAGGGCATCGGCGTACCCGCCCAGCAACTCGGCGAGGTTGGCCTCGTCGCTACCATCCAGGCGATCGACGATCTGCACCATCGCCCCCTTGGCCTTGCGCCGGTCGAGGGCGTCGAGGTCCATTCCCATCTCCGGTTGCAGTCGCACGTAGACCACGCCGCCGGTCATGCCCGAGCACATCCACGGCCCCGGGTCGCCCAGCACCACGGCGCGCCCGAGTGTCATGTATTCGAACGCGAACCCCTTGAGGTTGGCCTTGCCGGCCAGGTTGCCAGCCTCGTCGTCGATCGGACCCCGGAGCCGCCCGCCCAGCACCACGTCGGCGCCGGAGAGCCGGATGCACGCCCGGGAGTCGGCGTCGCCCTGGATATAAAAGGTGCCCCCCTGGGCGCCGTAGAGCAGGGACTTGCCCACCGACCCGTCGACGCGGCCGCCCTGCCAGTTCATCCCCTTGAGGATCGACACCGTACCGCCCAGCGAGCTCTTGCCGACGCCGTCCTGGGCGCCGCCCTCCACCCGCACGGTGACGCCCTTCACGTTGAAGGCGGCGAGCCCGTTGCCGGGGATGGTGCCCTCGTGGAAGACGAGGTCGGTCGTCACGCCGTTGAGGGTGTGGGCGGCGCGCCGGCGGGTGATCTCTCCCGAGAGGTGGGTGCCCAGGGCGCGGTCCATCGAGGAGACCTTGTCGTCCTCGTACATGACCGCGGTCTGGCCCCGCTCGAACTGCTCCATCGCCATCCCCGTGATCACCTTTGTCAGGTGGTTGAGCGGGCGCCGCATGGTGCCCATCGGGGCGCAGTAGTCCTCGATCGCGTAGTCCTCGGCGGTGACCGTGATCATCTCGGTGAGGTCGACCTGGTCCTTGAGCCGAGCCTGGTGCAACAGGTCGCACCGACCGACGAGATCCTGGGTGCGCATGGCCCCCAGGGCGGCGGTGATGCCGCGGATCTCCTCGCCCACGGCACTGAAGTAGTTGACCAGGTTGTGCACCGCGCGCTCGTACTCCCGGGGCACCCAGCGCTTCATGCCCTTGTGGTCCGCCTCCTCCTGGGTGTTGACCTGCGTCGCGATGCCCACGTGGCAGGTGTCGAGCTGGCAGCCGCGGCAGATCGTGCAGCCGATGGCGACCATCGACATCGTCCCGAAGCCGCAGCGGTTGGCGCCCAGCAGGACCAGCTTGACGACGTCGGCGCCGCCCTTGACCCCACCGTCGGCCCAGACCTCGACCTTCTCGCGCAGCCCGCCGGCCTGGAGCGCCAAATGGGCCTCGCGGACGCCTATCTCCACGGGCAGGCCGACGTGGCGCAGGGCGTGGGAGCGCGCCGCGCCGGTGCCGCCGTCAAAGCCGGAGACGGTGACGATGTCCGCCCCGGCCTTGGCCACACCGACGGCGATGGTGCCGATGCCGGGCACGCACGGAAGCTTGACGGCGACCCTGGCCCGCGGGTTGCCGGTCTTCAACTCCTCGATCAGTTGCGCCAGGTCCTCGATCGAGTAAAGGTCGTGGTTGTTGGACGGCGAGATCAGGTCGATGCCGGGGGCGGCGTTGCGGGCCAGAGCCACGCGGTCGGTGACCTTGGAACCGGGCAGGTGCCCACCCTCCCCGGGCTTGGCACCCTGGCCGATCTTGATCTCCAGCAGGTACGAGCTGTTGAGCAGCTCGGAAGTGACCCCGAAGCGGCCGGAGGCGATCTGCTGCCCGCGCCACTTGGGGTAGGCGCCGATCAGGTCGGGCAGCTCGCCGCCCTCGCCGTTGATGCAGATCATGTTGAGGCGCTTGGCGGCCTCGGCGTAGGCGCGGTAGGCGGTCTCGCCCTGCGACCCGAAGGACATCGAGCTGATCAGCATCGGCAGCGAGTGATCGCCCACCGAGCAGTCGACCTCGAGGCCGAAGAGCCGCGTGCCTTCCGCGTTCGGCTGGGTATGGAAGTCGAGGACGTGCCGCAGCGAAACGGGGTGTTCGATCTCCTGGGCCCGCACCTTCGCGGCGAACTCCTCGTAGCCCTCGCCGGTCTCGGCAACCCGCTGGGCCAGCTTGTAGACAAAGGGGTTGAAGTGGAAGGTCTTGGGCAGTGTCGGCGGCGTCACCCGCGACCCTGTCGCCACCGCCGGAGTTGACACCGTCACGGTGGAGATCGCCTCGGCCGGCCCGTGGTCGGCGTTGCCCACGGCGCCGGTGACCGCTGCCGCTGGGACCTCCTGGCCGGCCACGGCGGGGATTGGGTCTCCAACCGGCTCATCCACTAACGCGTCAATGGGCGCGGCGGTGGCGATCGCGTAGCGCTCCGCGGCGTCGCGCTCCATCGTTGCCAGTGACAGCCCGCGACCCTCGGAGCCGTAGAAGTTACGCATCCGCATGTACCCGGCCAGCTCCGGCTCGAGGCCGATCGACGACTGGAAGCGTCCGTACCCGCGCAGCTCGTGGATGCCCATCGTCGAGATCACCTTCTCGAAGCCCTTGCGCAGGGCGATCACGGTGTTCTCCAGGGCCTTCCAGTTCTCGGCGTGCAGGGCGGTGTCCAGCAGCAGGTAGGGGTTCAGCGCGTCAGCCCCCACCGCGATGGCCATCGCCAGGTCGTGCAGGTTGCGCAGGGCGCCCGAGCGCAGCACCAGGCTGACACGGCGCCGGAATGACTCGCCGTGCTCGTCCAGCTCCTTGTTCAGTGCCAGGTCGATCCACGAGAGGGCGAGATGGGGGTCGATGGCGTGCCGGCCATTGCGGAAGGCGGTGCCGTCGTCGACCAGGATGATGTGGGCGCCGTCGTGACGTGCGGCGCTGACCGCCTCCTCTGCGACCCGCTGCACGGCGCGGCGCAGGCCCTCCTCGGGGCGGTAGCTGGCGGCGATGATCCTGACCGCGCCGGGGTCCTCGGCAAACTCCGCGAGGAGGTCCTCGAGGACGTAGGTGCCGAGGTTCTCCGCCATGTGGCGATACACCTCCGGGGGCATCAGCTGCTCCTTGAGGTGCCCCCCGAGCAGAATCGGGTGGGTCAGCTCCATCCGCTTGTGCGGCCGCACCTGCTTGCCTGTTCGCATCTGGGGCCGGCGACCGAGCACCATGCGCAGCGAGAAGTGCTCGATCTCGCGCTCACGGTCGATGGCCGGGTTGGTCACCACCGCGACCGTCTCCTTGAAGTAGTCGGCGAGGTTCTGGCGGTGGTCGCTGAGGCTGGCCAGCGGCCCGTCCCAGCCCAGCGAGCCGATCTTCTCGTTGCCCGTACCCGCCAGCCGCTCGACGCCGTCCACGTCCTCGCGGTCCCAGCCAAAGGCCGCCAGCAGGCGCTCGTGCGGCGGCGCGGCGGACTGGTCCTCGCCGAGGTACTCGCGGTAGTAGCGCGTGTGCTCCCGGGTGGCCCGGGTGGGCACGGGGCCGTCGATGTGCTGGCGGTAGCCGCGGATCCCGGGCCAGCGGTGGCGGGCCAGGTCGTTGACCCGCTTCTGGATCTCGGGGTGGCGCAGCAGACGGACCCGGTGGCCCCGCTCCACCTGCACGGCGACGCGCTCGCCCGGCGCCAGCGGCACGGGGTCGGTGATCATGACGTCGATCGGGATGACGCCCTTCTCGGAGGAGAAGAAGTACTCCTTCTCGGTCTCGCCGTACCAGAGCGGGCGTAGGCCCATGGCGTCGACGCCAAAGACGCACTCATCGCCGTTGCGCGTGACGATGCCCGCCGGCCCCTGGGAGAAGGGACCCCAGACCTGGCGGAAGAACATGTACAGGTCCTGCAGTGGCGGCGGGAGCTGCTTGATCTCGCTCAGGATCGGCGGAAAGAGGACCTCGACAGCCTCCATAAGCGTCATGCCGTAGCCGTGGACCATGGTCTCCATCGTCCGGTTGAGGTCCTGGCTGTCGGAGCCGCGGGTGACCAGCTGGGTGCCGATGCCCAGCGCCTCCTCGCGCAACCGGGCCACGGTGTTGATCTCGCCGTTGTGGGCCAGCATGGAGAAGGGCTGAACCCGCTCGAAGGCCGACGCCGTGTTGGTCGAGTAACGGTTGTGACCGATGGTGATCGCCGACGTGAAGTCCGGGCGGCGCAGCTCGGGGTAGTAGCGAGTCAGGGCCTCGGCGCTGCCCCGGATCTTGTACACGCAGGAGTCGGCGCTGAGAGAGGCGACGTGGATCTCGGTGTCGCGTTCGATCTGCAGCTGCAGCTGGAACAGCCTTGCGTTGACGTCACCCGTATCGCCCTGGTTCAGGAAACCGGACAGCTGCCAGAAGTCGGGCTCCTCGTCCTTGCCGGAGGGACCCAGCGCCATCGGCTGCACCTCGCCGCGGCCTGACCAGAGAATCTCCACCCCGGCTGCCCTGAAGATGTCCTCGAAGCGATCTCGCAGCCGGCCGGCGCTCTCGCCCAGGCTGCGCGGCACCATGAAGTGGCCGACAAAGAACCGAGGGTGGGTGGTGACCGCCTCGAACAGCCCGGCCTTGACCAGGCGCTCGGCCCAGATCTTGCGGGGGATGTCGGTCAGGACCCCGCAGCCATCGCCCTCACCCTCGACGATGCCCGAGCGGTGGGACATCATCATCAGGGCCTCGATCGTGCGCTTCACGTTGCCGTGGGATGCGCCGCCCTTCTTGCGCACGTTGGCGATCAGCGCGCAGGCGTCGTGCTCGTCGGCGCGGGGGTCGCGCTGGATGCCGGCGGCGATGGGATCGATCAAGTCACCTCTCACGGCCCGCCAGCCACCGGGAACGCCGAAAACTAGTGCGAAGTCACCGGGAAAACTGAAGCGGAGGCTGCATCATACCAACGAACTGCTGTTTTCGTTGAACATGACTGCGGAGTCAGGTTGTTTCAGCTTGTTGTGCCCATTGACGGTTCCTTGCCGGAGTTTCCTGTGGGTGAGCCCAAGGATTCTCAGGCCCGGCTCAGGAGAGACTCAGGTCAGCCTCATCGAGACGTTGGAGACTGGAGCAATGAGCAGCAACGGACACAGGGCAGCCCGTCGGATGGAGTACGGGTGGCTGATCAGCCGCGCAACGGCGATGCCCCTCAGCCCGGCGCTGCTCAACTCCGGCCTGGTGGGACTGATCGCGCTGGCCGGTGCGCTGGCCTGGTACGCAGTGGTGAATGTCCCTGCCCACCTCGGGAGGCTCGTCACTCAGTAGGTCACTGCCGACGCATGATCCACGCGCCCACCGCAAGCATGGGAAGCAGCATCAGCACCGTGATCGTCGCGGGCGTCGGGCGCTCCGCGAGCAGCGCGGCCACACCCGCGCTCGTGTTGGGGAGGACGCGCTGCCGCTCTCCGGCCGCCGAGCTCGGCCGTGCGGTCGAGGCCACTGCCGGGCCCGCCGCCGCGTCGACCGCCCCGGTGAACCTGAGGACGTCGAGGCCGCGCTCGAAGTCGGCGACGTAGATGTAGTTATCGCCGTGCCAGTAGGAGGCCCAGGCGTTGTTGGTCGAGGCGCCGCTCAGATCTGCCACGTTGTAGTAGCCGACCTGGCGGACGTGACGCGGGTCGCGCGTGTCGAGGATCCGCGTGCCCTGGGTGTAGAAGGCGATTGCCACCAGGCCATCGCCGCGGTCGGTGAACCAGTGCGAGGAGTCGCAGCCGGTGCTTCCCGGTTGGCCCTGCGGGGTCCAGACACCGAGTCGGGGCAGGACATAGGGTTTGGACGGCGGGCTGGTCCAGTCCTGACCCTGCATCGACCCGGCCAGGTCGTAGGTGACGAAACGGCCTGACTCGGCGCAGTCCGAGGTGGTCACCTCTTCGGTGGCGGCGTGGACGTCGCCCTTCCGGCCGTCGACCGCCAGGGTCATGTTGCGGAAGGAGTTGTGGATGACCCCGCCCTGGACGCTGATCTGTCCCTCGTTGGTGTTACCCCCGCCGGCTGGGATGGGATCGCAGGCCGTCGCGGTCTCGACCCTCCCGGACACCGGGTTGAGGTGCTGGCCGCTGGTCCAGAAGCCGCGGACGTGGCCCGAGCCCGAGATCCAGGCGATGCCCGTCGCGTCCAGGTCGACGTCGTGGTCGTAGTCGGTCCTGCCGTCGTGGTTGTTGAGGTCGATGAAATGCGGGCAATCGACCGGGTGGGCGGGGTCGGTGATGTCGATGCCCCACATCGGCCGCCCGCCCCAGCTGGGGTCGGCGCCGCTCTGGACCGCGATGGCCGGCGAGGCAGGTCCGGCGACCCACAGGAAGGTGCAGTTGTTGATGCACGCCGCGGTGTGACCGGTGGGTTGGGTGTGGAAGCTCACCTCGGTCATCGCGCTGGGGTTGGAGACGTCGATGATGTGGGTGGCGCCGTAGGGGAAGGCGGTCGTCGCGGGGGTGGTGAACCCACGCGGATCGCGGGCGATGAAGATCAGGTTGCGCGCCGGGTCGGCCGTCATGTGCTCGTTCTCCCAGATGTACATCGGGATGGAGCCAAGCAGCCGAGGGTTGGTGGGGTCGCTGATGTCCACGCTGTAGACGCCCAGCACCGTCGAGACGAAGACCGTGTTGCCGATGAAGGCAAGCGCGATCGCGCTGGGGATCGGCAGGTTGGCGAGGAACTGCACGTTCGACGACACCGCGCCCGCGGGGGCCGCCTGGCTGGCGGTTACCTCGCCGGCCCGAGTGGCCATCATCCCGTGCGAGCCGCGCTGCTGGAGCATCGGCAGCTGCGCGCGGGCCCTGGCCAGCCCGCTGGAGGAGACGCCACGGGTGGAGACCGCAGCGGGGCCGCGGCTGGGCACTGCGGCGCCGACCTGCGCGGGTACGACCACGGTCGCGAGCGTGATCGCCAGACCTGCGGCGGCGCACACCCTGGATGCCCTTCCCATCACAACCTCCATCCGCCTCAATCCCCTGACGGATGGGTAGAAAATACCGCCACGCGACACTGCCGCGCGGCGCTACTGCTCGAGGCTCGTCTGCAGCTTCTTCTGGTAGTAGGTGGTGGCGTACCTGGCGAGCAGCGCGGCGCCCGCCATGCCGATGGGTACGAGCAAGATGTGGACCGGGAGCAGGCCACCATAGAGAGGAAGCAGCAGCAGGATCAACCCGACGCCAAAGACCAGCCCGTAGGCGCCGCCGATGGCATAGATCGGAAACCTCTCGGCCGTTTTGAACTGCTCCGGCACGTCGGTTGGCACGCCGCCGCCGATGCGCGGGCCAAGCACCTGGAGGCCGGCGACATGGTGGAGGTTGGGCGTCACGCGGGCGACGATCTGCACCTGGTTCTGCGGCACCTGCTTGAGCAGCCGGCGCTCGATATTCATCTGGCGCTGGCCCTGGCGCGTCTTGAGGTACAGCATCCCAAGCCCGTAGGTCATCGATACCGGCGACGCTCCGACCATCTGCCCCTGGACGATCTCAACCTGGGCCTTGCGGTCGCGGAGCGCGAGCAGCAGGGCAGGCCACACCAGCGTCCCGGGCACCAGGATCGCGAGGAGGAAGAGCAGCGCATCCTCGACGGCCAACGGCCACGTCCTCAGGAGCAGGAGACCGAGGCCGATACCGATAAGCAGCAGCACGACCTGGTAGACCGCCAGGTAGATGCAGAGGCGGACGACCGTGCGGGGGTTGTGGCCCTCAAGCATGCGGGCCTGCAGGGCACCGCGGTTCTTAGGCGGCGGAGGCGGCTCGAACTGCGCGGCCTTGGGCTTGATCTTGCGTTGCTGCACGCGCATCTGCTGTTTGGGCACGCGACAACTCTAGTGAACTGGAGGGTCGGGCCGTCTCCGTATCACGGCGGCCGCGGTGGGGAGGGGTTATCAGGCAACAGGTGCCAGCTGCGGAGACCACTGGAGGGACGTTTGCAAGACCGCGGGAGGACCTGGACACCTGTTGCCTGGCGATGAAGGCCACTTGATCCGGATGGTCGCCCACCCACATCTTGTGTCCCAACGTAGACTGTACCGCGATATCTAGATTTAGTCAAGACGCGGGCACAACAACTTGGGTTATCAGCGCCCCGAGGACACTAGGGCCGAACCAAGCAAGTTTTCGCCTGGGCGCGCATCATACGTTTCGATGGGCGGGGATTCTTTTCTTTCGCGGCTTCCGCGCGGCGTGGTGATCGCCATCGCCATCGGCATCCCGGTGTTGCTGATTGCCGCTGTGGCCTTTGCCGCGGTGAATGACCAGGCGCCGCGACGCGGTCCACGCCTGGCTCTGCGCACAAGTCCCTCCCCCACCATTGACAGCACCGCGTCACCCTCCCCGGACGCCCCGTTGGCCGCCGCCAGCGCTTCGCCAGCCTCGACCGCGGCGCCAGCGCCGAGCGCGAGCATTTCCCCCGCCGCGTCACGCCCCGTGAGTGCGCCCCAGGGCGCGAGCCAACCGGCCGCCGCCGCACCGAGAAAACCGACCGGCGGCGCGCCACAGTCGACGCCGGCGCCTGTGGATTGCACGCCGTCCGATGTCACCAACCAGCTCTCGACGGACAGGGCGAGCTACTCGCCGGGTCAGCCGGTTGTGATCACGGTAAGGCTGACCAACCACTCAAGCCGGGACTGCATCTACCGCCCCAGTGGTGAAGATCCCAACTATTGCGTCCAGGCCGCCGACGGCAGCGACGTGTACTGGAGCCACAACCACTGCAACACCGCGCCGAGCAACGGCCTGCCCTCCACCGGCGGTGCCGGGCAACCGGTGATCCTGAAGGCAGGCGCCACCGCTACGGCGACCCATGCGTGGAACCAGCAGCAGACGTACCCAGCGCAGCCGGCAGCCCCGGGTACCTATACCGCCACAGGCGGCTTCGACGAGGGCGCCAGTGCGCGCTCCGCGACCTTCACCCTGAGCTAGGCGCCACCCGCGGCCCGAGCGTTGCTCCCTGGGCCCGGCACTAATCGCCGCCCGCGCGTCCCTCCAGGGTCACGCCGTCGCGCTCCAGGGACACACCGTCGCGCTCCAGGGAGACGCCGAGCGCCCGCTCGAAGCCCCGGCTCAACACCTCGATGAGCCGGTCACGCCCGGGCAGGGTGCCCAGCAGCTCGGCAAGGCTCACCGACATCGGCTGAATCCCGCGGGCGCCGGCGTCGCTCAGGTACCGCGGCAGCTCGGGCTGGCGGTCGGTCAGCAGCAGGCTGCCGTGCTGCAGGAAGGCGCCGCGGCTGCGCCACTGGGCGCTGGCCAGCAGCTTGCGCCCGTCGACCAGCACCTCCTCGGCGGAGGCGGAGGCAAAGCACACCGGGGTCAGACCGCTGGCGGGGCGCGGCTCGCAAGGGGCGCCCACCCCGTCGATGCCGAGCTCGGCGAGACCGGCGAGCAGGGCTTCGGAGATCGCGTGGTAGCTCTGCATGAGCGTGCCACCGGCCACCGGGTCCTGCTGTGAGGCCACGACCGAGTAGGTCAATTCATCGTCGTGGAGGAGTGCTTGGCCTCCCGTCGGACGGCGGACGACATCGAGACCGGCGGCGCGGACCTCCTGGAGGTCGAGCACCGCCTCAGGCCGCTGGCCCAGGCCCAGCGAGATACACGCCGGCGACCACCCGTAGAAGCGCAGGGTGGCGGGGCGGTTCCCGGCGACAAGTTCGTCGAGCAGCTGCCGGTCGCGCGCCATGTTCTCCGCGCCGCTGGCCGGGGGGTCGACGACGACGCGCCACGTCGGACGCAGGTCCGCGACGGCGGCCCGGTCAGACGTTGAAGCGGAAGGTGACGGTGTCCCCGTCCTGGAAGACATATTCGCGGCCCTCAATTCTGACCTTTCCAACCGCCTTCGCCGCGGGCCATGTTCCCGCGTCGACCAGTTCGGCCCAGTTGATGACCTCGGCCTTGATGAAGCCGCGTTCGAAATCCCCGTGGATGGCGCCGGCTGCCTGCGGCGCCTTGGTGCCGCGCCGGATGGTCCAGGCACGCACCTCCTTCTCGCCCGCGGTGAGGAAGGTCATCAGCCCGAGGGTCTCGTAGGCGGCGCGGGCGAGACGGCCCAGCCCCGACTCCTCCAACCCCAGGGTCTCCAGGTACTCCCTGGCCTCGGCGGGGTCGATCTCCTGGAGGTCGGACTCGATGGCCGCCGAGATGGGCAGCCAGCGGGACCCCTCCTCGGCCGCGACCGCCGCGACCTCGTCGAGCGCGCCTCCCGAGACCTGCCCGGCATTGTCCTCCGAGACGTTGGCAATGTAGATGACCGGCTTGATCGTCAGCAGGCTCAGCTCGCGGACCGCGAACTTCTCCTCGTCGCTGAGCCCCAGCCTTCGCGCGGGCCTGGCCTCGTCGAGGCCGGCCTCGATCTTCTCCAGCACCGCCAGCTCGGCGGCGGCGTCCTTGTTGTTGCGCGCGAGTTTCACCGTGCGCTCCTTGCGGCGGCGGACGGTGTCGAGGTCGGCCAGCATCAGCTCGTAGTCGACCGTGGCTATGTCCTCACGGGGGTCGACCCGCCCGCTGACGTGGGTCACGTCGGGGTTATCGAAACAGCGCACGACCATGGCGATGGCGTCCGACTCACGGATGTGGGCGAGGAAGCGATTGCCCATCCCCTCGCCCTCGGAAGCGCCCTTGACCAGGCCCGCGATGTCGACAAAGGTGACCGTCGCGGGGATGACGCTGGGGGGCTTGAAGACCTCCGCCAAGCGGGTCAGCCGCTCGTCGGGTACCTCGACGACCCCGGTGTTGGGATCGATCGTGGCGAAGGGGTAGTTGGCGACCAGGGCGCCGGCCTTGGTCAGCGCGTTGAACAGCGTCGACTTGCCCACGTTGGGCAGCCCCACGATCCCGATGCTCAGTCCCATGCCGGCTAGAGGGTACCGGCGGTGGGCAGCACCAGGCGGACCCGGTTGTGGAAGCGGGCGCGCTCGATGAAGATCTTGCGACCGCAGCCGTTGCAGTTGAGGCGGATGTCGGCGCCGAGGCCGACCACGGTGAAGGTGTCGCTGCCGCAGACGTGTGACTTGCGCAGCCGCACCCGCATGTCAAGCTCGGGCTGGAGCGCTGCTCCGCTCGCGGGCCGGGGGGTGTCCACGTCGAGAGCCTACGTTGGCGCTATTGATTGACCGGTGCGGAGATCGCTGACAGCGACTAAGCCTGGTCCAGGTCGTACGCCCTGTGCAGCGCGCGCATCGCATCCTTCGCCCTGTCGCGGGCGACGATGCAGGTGATCCGGATCTCGCTTGTGGAAATCATCTCGATGTTGATCCCGGCGTCGGAGAGCGCGGAGAACATGCGGGCGGCGATACCGGGGGCGCCCAGCATCCCGGTCCCCACGATGGAGACCTTGGCGACGTTGGCGTCAGTCATCACACCCTCAGCGCCGATCTCCTTGCTGATCTTCTTGACCAGCCTCTCGGCCGCCGCCAGCTCGCCCCCGGCGACGGTGAACGAAAGGTCGGTGACGCCGTGCAGCGAGACGTTCTGGATGATGACGTCGACGCTGATCCCGCGGTCTGCCAGCGGCAAGAAGATGGCCGCCGCCACGCCGGGGCGGTCGGGCACGCCAACCAGTGTCAGCTTGGCCACGTCCTCCTCGGCCGCGACCCCGCGGACCCGCCTGTTCTGTTCCACGTCAGCTCTCCTGGTGATGAGCGTACCCGGCGACTCATCAAACGTGCTGCGCACACGGATCGGCATGTTGTACAGCTCGCCGATCTCCACCGCACGGGGATGCATTACCTTCGCGCCCAGCGACGCCAACTCGATCATCTCGTCGTAGCTGACCGTCGACAGCAGGCGGGCGTCGGGCACCACACGCGGGTCGGCCGTGAGAATCCCTCGGACGTCGGTGTTGATCTCGCACTCCTCGGCCTTGAGGGCCGCGGCGAGGGCGACCGCGGTGGTGTCCGACCCCCCACGCCCCAGGGTCGTGATGTCCAGTTTCTCGTTGACCCCCTGGAAACCCGCGACGACCACCACGTTCCCCGCGTCTAGCTCCGCCTGCACCCGCGTCGGGACGACATCGAGGATGCGGGCCTTGGTGTGCGAACGCGTGGTGCGGATGCCAGCCTGCGCGCCTGATAGCGACAGGGCGGCGACGCCCTCGACGTGGAGCGCCATCGCCAGCAGGGGCGCGGTGATGGCCTCGCCGGTGGAGAGCAGGGTATCCATCTCGCGGGCCACCGGCTCGCGGCTGACCTTCGCCGCGAGGGTTACGAGGCGGTCGGTGGTGTCCCCCATCGCCGACACCACCGCGACAACGCGCGCGCCGTCCGCGGCCTGGGCCGCAATGCGTTGGGCGATGCGGCGGATCTTGGCCGGCGTCGAAACCGAGCTGCCGCCGTACTTCTGCACCAGGAGCCGGCGGCGTCCACGGCTCATGGCGCGAGAGCAGTGCTCATGGCGCGAGCGCGGTGCTCACCGGACCAGCGGGGTGCCGTTGGGGTCCGTCTGCAGCGGTCTGAAGTCGGCCCCCTGTATGCGCGAGGAGATGGCCATGGTGCGGCCGTCCAGCCCAAACCCGGCGGCCGCCTTCTTCATCTCCCTGGCGATGGTCTCCCCGCGGTGCTGGCCGCCCGGCCCGCTCTGATCGAACAGCGCGATGATCGTCGGTCCCGCGCCGCTCAGGCAGGCGCCCGCCGCGCCGTTGAACTCCGCGACCTCGATGATCTTGTCGAGGCCCGGGACCAGCTGGGCGCGATACGGCTGGTGCAGCCGGTCCTGGGTGGCCAGCACCAGGTCCTCTATGCGGTCCTCTTGCAATGCCGAGATGAACAGGGCCAGCCGCGACAGGTTGAACACCACCTCGACGGGGCCATAGCTCTCGGGAAGGACCTCGCGTGCCGACTGGGTGCTTACCAGTAATTCGGGGATGAACAGCGCGCAGCCCAGCCGGCTCGGCCAGATGATCTTGCGCACGGTGTGGCGCCCGCCGTCCTGGGGCAGCGCCATCACGCACCCGCCCCGGTGTGCCGCCGCGACATTGTCGGCGTGGCCCTCGAGGCTCGCGGCCATGTCCAGCAGTCGGTCGTCGTCCATCGCATAACCCGACAGGTACCGCGCCGCCAGCAGGGCGCCCACGATCACCGACGCGCTGCTGCCCAGTCCCCTGGCGAGCGGGATGCTGTTCTGCAGCCGTATCAACAGCCCGGGCGGGTGGTGGCCCGCCATGGTGAAGAACGTGTTCATCGTCATGTAGAAGAGGTTGCTCTGGTCGGTGGGGAGGATCCCGTTACCCTCGCCGATCACCTCAACCTGCACGCCCTCAGCCTGCTCCCACACGTCGAAGACGTTGACGAGGTCGAGGGTGAGGGCGAGCACGTCGAACCCGGGACCGAGGTTGGCCGAGCTGGCCGGGACGGTCACGCGGACACCTGGCTTGCGATCCGGGGTGTAGAGCGATTGGTTCACGGGGGCGAGGTTAACCCAACCGCCGTCGACTAGAGCTTGAGGGCCTTGGCGATGGCCCGGGCGTCCGCCGGCAACCGGAGCGGGGCCAGGAGATGCTCCTCGGTCGCCGCGGGGTCCTTGAGGCCGCTGCCGGTCAGAACACACACGACGCGACTCCCCGGGGGGATGCGCCTGGCATGGGCCATCTTGGCCAGCAGCGCGAGGCTGGCGGCGCTCGCCGGTTCGGCGAAGATGCCCTCGGTCGAGGCCAGCAGGCGCTGCGCGGCGAGGATCTCGCCGTCGGTCACCGCCTCGATCGCGCCCCCGCTGTCGTCGCGCGCGGTCGTCGCCTGCTCCCAGGATGCCGGGTTGCCGATGCGGATCGCCGATGCCACCGTCTTCGGCTTTGGCACCACCTGTCCCCGCACGATTGGCGCCGCGCCGTCCGCCTGGGCACCGATCATGCGCGGTAGCTGAGTCGCGCGCCCGGCGGCGTGGTACTCCTTGAAGCCCTTCCAGTAGGCGGTGATATTGCCGGCGTTGCCCACCGGGATGAAGAGGAAGTCGGGGGCGTCGCCAAGGTCCTCGACGACCTCGAACGCCGCGGTCTTCTGGCCCTCGATGCGGTAGGGGTTGATCGAGTTGACGACCGAAACGCCGTCATGATGGCTGAGCTCGCGGACCGCGCTGAGGGCCTCGTCGAAGTTGCCCTCGACGGCCACCACGCGGGCGCCGTAGACCTGTGCCTGGACCAGCTTGGAGGGCGCGATCTTGCCCTCGGGGATGACCACGATGCACCGCAGCCCGAAACGACCCGCGTAGGCCGCCGCGCTCGCCGAGGTGTTCCCGGTGGACGCGCACATCAGCGTCCCCGCGCGCTCCTCCATTGCCTTGGCGACGGCGACCACCATGCCGCGATCCTTGAACGACCCCGTCGGGTTCAGTCCCTCGAACTTGAAGTGCAGCTCCGCGAGACCCAGGCCGCGGCCGATGTTGACGGAATGGATCAGTGGTGTGCCGCCCTCGCCCATGGTGATGCGCGGGGTGCGGTCAGTGAGCGGCAGGCTGTCGGCGTATCGCTCGAGGACGCCGGCGCGGTGGTTGGCGGTTGTCATGGCGCGGTTCTCATCGCCCGCGCAGGAAGCGCGGTTCTCACTGCACGCGCAGGAAGGCGCTGACCTGGCGCACGCAGCCCAACGCTTCGAACTCGCGGCGGGCCCGCTGCAGGACCTCCTCCGCCGCGGGGTGGGTCAGGATCACCAGCTCGGCGGTGGTATTGGCGGCGTCGGCCGACTTCTGAACGATGCTGTCGATCGAGATCTCGTTCTTGCCAAACACCGTGGTGATGTCGGCCAGCACCCCGGGGCGGTCCTCCACCTCCATCCGCACGTAGGCGCGGCTGACCACCTCGGCGAAGGGCCGCACCGGGTAGTTGCGGTCGAACCACATGGGGATGCGGTTGTTTACGCCCTTGCGCATCGAGTGCACCAGGTCGATGAGGTCACCGACGACCGCGCTGGCGGTGGGCCGCCCCCCGGCGCCCTGCCCGTACAGCAGCACCGAGCCCACGAGGTCACCGTCGATGACCACCGCGTTGTTGCTGCCCGCGACCTGCGACAGCAGGTGCGCGTGGGGGATGAGCGTGGGGTGCACCTTGAGCTCGACCGACCCGCCGCGCTTGCGGCCCTCGGCCAGCAACTTGATGGCGTAACCCATGTCGCGGGCATACCCGAAATCGCGCGGGTCGAGGTGGGTGATGCCCTCGCGGTAAACCTGGTCGGGGTGGAACCTCGAGCTGAAGGCGATCGAAGCCATGATGCAGAGCTTGAACACCGAGTCGTGGCCGTCCACGTCACTGCTGGGGTCGGCCTCGGCGTACCCCAGGCCGCGCGCCTCGTCCAGTGCCTGCTGGTAACTCTTGCCCTGCGACATCCCGTCGAGGATGTAGTTCGTCGTCCCGTTGATGATGGCCTCGATGCTGTTGATCTCATTGGCCAGGAGGTCGATCTTGAAGGTCGATATCAGCGGGATCCCGCCACCCACCGCGGCCTCGAAATAGATGTCGACACCCTTCTCCAGCGCCAGCTCGAGTAGGTCGGGGCCGTGCTTGGCCATCACCTCCTTGTTGGCGGTGACGACGTGCTTGCCGGCCAGAATGGCGCGACGCACGTAGTCGTGGGCCGGGGCCTCGCCGCCGATGACCTCGACCACGATGTGCACCTCAGGGTCGTCGATCACCGCCTGCGGGTCGGCAGTGAGGGGCGCCGCCGGCGTGAAAGGGCGTGCCTTCGCGGTGTCGCGCACCAGCACGCGCTGCAGCGACAGTTCGACTCCGGTCCGGCGCTGCACCAGCTCGCTGCTCCGCTCCAGGCGCTCCGCGACCTGAGATCCGACGGTGCCGAGCCCGAGCAGGCCGACTCCGTATTTCAGGGGCCCGGCCATGGTCCGCGAATTGTATCGAACGGCCTGCGCCGCCATGATTCAGGTTCATGGCGCCGGGAACGCTGGTCGTGGGGACCATCACGCAGGACTTCGTGGAGTCGCCCGCCGTCCGCCTGGACGGTGAGCTCGGGGGGTCGGCGACGTACTTCGCGCTGGCGGCCCGCCACTTCGGCCCGGTCTGCGTCGTCGCCCCGGTGGGGCGCGACCGCGAGGCGGATGCGCGTGAGGTGCTGGAGTTCGCCACCCTCGACGCGGTCAGCGTGGTGGACGCCCCCACCTACAGCTGGCACGCGCGACGGGAATCAGCCGGCGGCGACGCGCAGACACTGGAGCGCTTCATAGGCTCGAGCGAGGACTACGCGCCCAACGTGGAAGGCGCAAAGTCCTGGCCCGACGTCGTCTTTCTCGGCAGCTGCGACCCACTGGCCCAGCTGGCGGTGGCCACCGCCGCCCCCGTCGGCGCCCTGCTGGCGGTCGACACCATGGACGTGTTCATCCACCAGCAGCGGGAGTTTGTCGGGCGCGTGCTGGTCGAGTCGCGGGTGCTGCTTGGCACTGAGACCGAGCTCACGCTCCTCGCCGGCGGCGAGACCGACGCACCGGCATCGCTGCTGATGTCGCGCTTTAGCCTCGACGCGGTGGTCGTCAAGCGTGGCGCGACAGGGGCTGAGCTGTGGACATCGACCACCGTTTACGAGCTACCCGCATACCCGGTGGAGGCGATCGATCCGACCGGGGCGGGCGACGCCCTCGCCGGCGGGGTCCTCGGACGACTGGCGCAGCGCCTCCCGGAGGACGCCGACCGGCGATGGCTGCGTGACGCCGACCACCCGGCGCTGCGGGCATCGGAGTTGCTGGAGGCCCTGCGATGGGGCGTGGTCTGCGCATCGTTCGCCGTAGAGGCGCCGGGGCTGGCCGGGCTGCGCGCCATGACCCGGGAGCACCTGTGGGACAGAATGTCCCGGTACCAGCTGACCGCCCCAGACGAGGTGTCGTAGTGGCCGAGAACCCGAAAACCGACGGCGCGGAGAAATCGCTCCGCCAGGTCGCCCCCGGGGGGGACGCCGTGGCCGTGATCTTTTTGGCGATCGCGCTGCTGACGGCCGCCAGCCTGGTGATGAACCGCCCCGCCGAGATCCGGGCGCTGATCGTCAGCGGCGTGTTCATGCTGGTGTTTTTGGTGCCCGCGTACATCCTGTATGCCAGCGCACGGGACAGCGGCATCTTCGTGACCGACGAGCGGGTCGAGTTCCGGGTGCTGGGCCAGGTCCGCGCGGGGTGGCCGCGCTCAGAGGTGCAGACGCTTGAGCCGTCGTCCCGCGGAGTGAGGATCGTCGGCGCCGGGGGGCGCACCCTGCGGGACATCCGCTACCGCTGGTGGAACACCATCCAGGTCGAGAAGCTGGCCCGCAGCACCGGGCTGGCCCCCGTCTCGCCGCCGCTGGCCACTGCAGACGGCGCGACGAGCCCTGTCAGCGGTCCAACGCGCTCAGAAGTGGACCCAGGGAAACCCGGGGATGGTGGATAGCACCAGCGCCACCGCGAGGAGCACGATCGCGCCGATCGTTCCCCCCCCAAAGATGTTGGCAAATCGGCCGTTGACGTAGCGCCCCATCAGGCGCTTGTCATTGAGCAGGACGAACATGAAACCCAGGATCGCGGGCAGGATCAGGCCGTCGACGTCCTGGCTCAGGATGGTGGTCGCAGTCAGCGGTAGGCCGGGGACCAGGATGGCCATGGCGCCGACCACGATCAGGCCGGTGTAGATCCCGAAGAACGCGGGTGCCTCGCGCAGCTTGCGGTTGACGCCGCGCTCCCAGCCAAAGGCCTCCGACAGCGCGTAGGCGGTCGACAGCGGCAGCACCGACGCGGCGAGCAGCGACGCGCCGACCAGGCCGATGACGAACAGCGCCTTTGCCCCCTGGCCGGCGAGCGGCGCCAGGCCCTGCGCCGCGTCCCTGGCATCGACGATGTCGGTGTGACCCGCGAGGTGCAGCGTCGCGGCGGTGGCGACGATGATGAAGAACGCGATTATGTCGGTCACCAGCGAGCCGAAGAAAACGTCGGCCCGGGCGTACTGCAGCTCCTCTTCGCGCAGGCCTTTGTCGACAACCGACGACTGCAGGTAAAACTGCATCCACGGCGTGATCGTGGTGCCAACCAGCGCGACGGACAGCAACAAATATTCGCTGTTCAGGTGGATGTGCGGCGCGACCGTGTGGTGCAGCACAGTCCCCCACGGCGCGTGCACCAGGTAGCCGCTGATGATGTATGCGAAATACACCAGCCCAAGCGCCAGGAACACCTTTTCGACAATCGCGTATGACCCGCGCAGCACGAGGTACCAGACAAAGATGGCGGCGAGTGGCACGGTGATATAGCGCGATACGTTGAAAGCCTCGCCCGCGAGCGCAATTCCCGCGAACTCCGCGACCACGGTTGCGATGTTGGCCACCATCAGCAGGGCCATCGCCAGCACGGTGATGCGCACCCCGAAGCGCTCACGAATCAGCTCCGCCAACCCCTTGCCGGTTACGACGCCTAGGCGCGCGTTGAATTCCTGCACCACCGCCAGCGCAATGGTGGTCACCGCCAGCAGCCAGATCATGTCGTAGCCATATTTGGCGCCGGCCTGCGCGTAGGTGAAGATGCCACCGGCGTCGTTGTCGGCAGTCGACGTGATCAGTCCCGGGCCCAGGATGCCCAGGAAGAGAACGAACTGGACCCTACGCCGGCGCAGGATCCCCTGGAGGTTCGCCGCCATCATTCACCTCGAGGTCATCCGAATATCCTCGCCAGGCCGCGCCGGCCGCCGCCGACAAGGACTGCGTCCATCACATCGTCCACGGTGACGATGCCCTCCATGTGGTTGTTATCGTCAACCACGGGCACCGCCAGCAGGTTGTACTTGCGCATCACCTCCGCGACATCCTCCTGGCGGCTGTCGAGGCTGACGCTGACGACGTTGCGGATCATGAAGTCGGCGATGGGTGTGCGCGGCTTGGCGATGATCAGGTCGCGCAGCGACAGCACCGCCACCAGCGTCCCGTCCTTTTCGACGACGTAGATGTAGTAGATGGACTCGGCCTCCGGCTCGAGCTGACGCAGCCGGTTGATGGCCTGCGCGGCGGTCAGGTCGCTGGTCAGCGTGACGTACTCCGTGGTCATCAGTCCGCCCGCCGTGTCCTCCTCGTAGGCCAGCAGCTCTTCGACGTCCTCCGCCTCGTCATGCTCCATGAGCTTGAGGAGCTCGGTGGCGCGCTCGTCGGGGAGGTCGGCGAGCAGGTCGGCGGCTTCGTCGGGGTCCATCTCCTGGAGGATGTCGGCCGCGCGCTCAAGATCCAGTCGCTCGAGGATCTCGACCTGGTCGTCGGCCTCCATCTCCTGCAGGGTGTCCGCCGCTATCTCGTCGTCCAGGGAGGCGAAAATCGCGTCACGCTCTTTGGCGGAGAGACGATCGGCGACGTCGGCGATGTCCGCGGGATGCATCTTCGAAAGCTTCTGGTGGCTGATGCGCAGCTTGACCGCCTCCAGGTTGGTCTGGACGGTATCCACCGCGTCCCAGGCGATGAGCTTCTGCGCCCAATCGCGTCGCGCCGCGTGGGCCACCGACTTGCCCAGGTCCTCGAGCCCGATGCGCCGCAGCAGCCCGCGACCGCCGATGTCCACGCCCACCACCAGCATCCTTCCCCGGACCGACGACAGCTGCAGGTCGTTCACCCGCACCACGCGGTGCCCGTCGGTGTCGACGATCTGCTTGTCAAGCACGTCCCGCGCAAGCCACACGCGATCGTCGTCAGCGGGCTCGGTCACCAGCTCTTCGCGTGTGCCCTTCAGTGCCACCTCCCGGGCCTCGAAGGAGCGTACCCGCGACCACGGGACCAAACGGCGCTCACCGCGACCGCGCAGAACCACGCCCTCGACCACCGGGAACGGATCGGCCATGCGTACGACAAGATCACCGACACGTCCGACGTGCCGCTGCCTGTTGTCGACGATCTCCGCGCGGAGGAAGTCGCTGAGGAAGATCATTGGCGGGCTCTGCCTCTTCGGTCTTCGGGTTGGAGGGGAAGACCGTTGCCCGCTGGGCGGCCGCTGGGACCGCCGGGCCTGGGGCTAGGCCCTCCCCGATCGCTCTCGGGGTTTACTCACAGCGCGGTGATCTTAACACCGGTCGGCGCCGGGGCGGTTCTGCTTGGCCGCGGCGCGGAGCGGGGCGTCGCGTCGATAATTGCTGGATGCCAACTGAGGGTCTCGTCGACGGCTTCGGCCGGGTCGCCCGGGACCTGCGCGTCTCGGTCACCGACCGCTGCAATTTCCGCTGCGTGTACTGCATGCCGGCGGATGGGCTGGACTGGCTGCCGCGCGGGGAGGTCCTCAGCTTCGAAGAGATCGCGCGCCTGGTGGAGGTCTTTGTCAGCCTCGGCGTGGACACGGTGCGCGTGACCGGCGGCGAGCCGCTGGTGCGCAGCGATATCGAGCAGCTGATCGGTGCCCTATCGGCCGCGCACCCCGAGGTCGACCTGTCGATGACCACCAACGGTTACCGCCTGGCAGAAAAGGCGCAGGTCCTGGCGGATGCCGGGCTGTCGCGCGTCAATGTCAGCCTGGATTCGCTGCAGCCCGGTCGCTTCCACGCGATGACCCGCCGGGACTCGCTGCCGCGCGTGGTCGATGGTCTGCACGCCGCCGCCGCCGCGGGGCTCCGGCTGGTCAAGGTCAACGCTGTGATGGTGCGCGGCGTCAACGATGACGAGGCGGTTGATTTCGCGACACTCGCCCGGGACCACGACTTCCACGTGCGGTTCATCGAATACATGCCGCTGGACGCGGGGCACGAGTGGACCCAGGACCACGTGGTGCCGTCGGCGGAACTGCTGGCGCAGATCGAGGCCCGCTATCCCCTCACGCGCGCCGACGAGGACGGGCCCGAGCCCGCGGTTCGCCACCTCTTCGCGGATGGCGTGCCGGGCAGCGTGGGATTCATCAGCTCCGTTAGCGAGCCCTTCTGCGGCAGCTGCGACCGTCTGCGACTGACCGCCGATGGGCACCTGCGGACATGCCTTTTCGCGCTCGACGAGCACGACCTCAAGGCGCCGCTGCGCGCCGGGGCGAGCGACGAGGAGCTGGCGGTCATTATCCGCGCCGCGGTCGCCGGCAAGTGGGCGGGGCACCGCATCGGGGCAGCCGACTTCGTGGCCCCCGCGCGGTCGATGTCGCAGATCGGCGGCTGAGCGCCTGGACGACCGGGTCTGAGCGCTTGGCCGCCGGGGGGCTGAGCGGGACAAGAATAGTTTCTTGAAAGCACCAGCTCTACAAGAGACAGCCTCGTCCGGCTAACGGATAGTGTGTGAGAGCGCTCCCCAAGTCAGGGTATATGGTTTTGACGAGTTAGCCGTTTTGAAACACACAGTGTTGCTTCCTACGGACAGGCCTCCCGGAGAGTCACGGGTGGATCTATGACAGGGGTAATCTCCATAGTAAGGAACCAGCACGGTCCCATTCTTATCTTTCAATGAATAGGTGGCAGCCGTCTGACCTTTCACTGCGTAGTAATCGTAATGAACCTCAACATACGAATTATTTTGATCATCAACCTGGAAGTTAACGCTCTTAACCGTCAAATACGACTGACCGTCAGTAACGCAATTCGAGGCATCGCAGTGCGATGGCTTTCCCGTCAGTATCACCCAAACACCGCCGGCTAAAAGAAGAAGGAACAACAACGCTCCCAGTCCAGAAATAATCTGCCAGACTCTCAGCCCCAATACGAGACCGTTAACTGTTGTTTCAGCAGTCATACGAATCAAAGGCGAACTGCCACCGGGCTGGTTTTGGGAAGCAGTAGGATTCGCAGGAGGGGCTGACCGCTGTTGGGGTCTATAGCGAGGCATATCCTTCACCATATTTGATTCCAGAGATCATGGGTACAAGTCTAGGTTGGGGAAGGCTCACGCGTTGGCGATCGGGCTCTGGCGCCGCGCGCGAGTCCCCCAGGGCGAGGAAAGGCGCTGTCACATCTCGCCGCGGAGGGGGCCCCGCGAGTTCAGCGAGGGTTGCATTCGAATTGGAGCGCGGCTACACTCCTGCCTTGGCTTCAAGTTCGGGCTGAATTGAGGAGGGACACCGGGAAGGCCGGATCCCCTGGCCCAGGCTCCGAACTGATCGGGCCCAGGATTACTGGCTCAACGAAGGAGAACACATGGCTGTTACCGGATACTGCCTCAAGGACAAGAAGCAGGTCGAGATCTCGAATCCCCAGGAAATCACAATGAAGAACGGGAAGCCGGCAATCACCGGTACCTGCCCGGACTGCGGTACCAAGATCTTCAAGATCGGCAAGGCCAAGTAAGGCCCGCCGAACAGGCGAAGGGCCGGGCTCAGCCCGGCTCTTTTCTCTTTAACGGCCCGGTCTCAGCCTCCCTGGGGGTACGACCCCAGCACGACGACCGACTCGCAGGTCTCCCTGACGCCGGCCAGGGCCGCCGCCACGTCGGCGTCGGTCTCGTGCCCGATGAGGTCGACGAGGAAGAAATATCGCCCCAGTCCGCCGCGGGTTGGACGCGATTCCAGCTTCGAAAGGTTGATATCGCGGCTGGCGAACTCGTTCAGGATCGCCACCAGGCTCCCCGGGCGATCCTGGGCGATGTAGCAGCAGATGGACGTCTTGTCGCGCCCCGTCGCGCCGGCTGAGGACCTCGCCAGGACCACGAAGCGGGTGACATTGTCGTCGGCGTCCTCGATGTTCGAGGCGATCAGCTCCATGCCATAGAGCCGGGCCGCCCGCTCGTTGCCGATCGCCGCGATGCGGTCGGAGTGCACCAGGCTGCTGACGGCCGCCGAGGTGGACAGCGCGGGCAACACCTGCACCTGGGGAAGGTGCTGCTGGAGAAATCCCCGGCACTGGGCGACCGCCGCGGGCATCGAGACCACGCGTTCGATCTCGCCGATGGTGGTGCCGGGACGCCCGATCAGGTGGTGGTGCACCTCGAGGTTCTGCTCGGCGACGATCCGCGGCGGGTTCTTGCCGTGGATCAGCTGGTCGAGGGTCACATTGATGGATCCCTCGATCGAATTCTCAATCGGCACAACTGCCTGGTCCACGAGCCCGTGGCTGACCGCGGAGATGACCGACGGAATGTCCGGGAACCCGACCATTTCGGCGCCCTCATCGGCGTAGCGGCGGGCGGCGTCCTCGCTGAAGCTGCCCTCGGGCCCGAGGTACGCGATCCGACTCATGGCGGCGATTATGGCCGACCCACCTCCTCTGCTAGCCTCCGACCCCATGGTCGGATTCCTGACTCACCTGGTCAGCACCGGCGGCATCCTCGCGATCTTCCTGCTGATGGCGGCGGAGAGCGCAGGCCTGCCGATTTCCAGCGAAATCGTGGTCCCGCTGGGCGGGGCGCTGGCCAGCGGAGGCATCGCCGGTGCCGCCCACCTGGACTTCACGATGGTGGTCGTCGCGGCGAGCGTTGGCAACCTCATCGGGTCCCTGGTGGCGTACCTGCTGGTGCGGAAGTACGGCGAGAAGGTGATGCTGGGTCCAGGCAGGAAGATCGGTCTGAGCGGGGGTCACATGCTGCTGGCGGAACGGTTCTTCGACCGCTTTGGGCTGTTCGCAGTCTTCCTGGGCAGGCTCCTGCCGGTGGTACGGACGTACATCTCCTTTCCTGCCGGGCTGTCCAGGAAGATTCGGCCGATCCCCTTCTCGGTGGCCACCATACTGGGCGCGATTCCCTGGAATTTCGCGCTGGCCTATGCCGGGTTGAAGCTGGGCGACCACTGGCATGACATCGAGCGGAACCTGGGCAAGCTCACCTACGTCTTCGCCGCGATCATCCTGCTGGTGCTTGTCGGCGCGTACTACTTCGGCAAGAAGCTGGAGTCCCAGTTGGAGTCCCAGCCGGAGCCCGCGACGCCCTAGACGCAGCCCGGTGACGGGACTGTGACGCGCTACCGCTTTTTTACCGCAGCGTTATAACATTTCCTTCAAGAAGGCGATATGGCTGAAATGGTGAATGACCGCCTCTATCGGGGCGAGCGAACAAAGTGGCACACCCAGGTGACGGTGCACGACAGTCCCGGGGACTTCGCGGCGCTGGAGGCCCCTGAGGTGGGCTGGGACTGGGGCCGTCCGACGGCCGGCGCCGAGGCCCTGGCTTACGCCCTGGTCCGCGACGCACTGGGCGCCGACGCCAGCGCGAAGGACCAGGCGACGGTGGAGAAATTCTTTCACGAAGTGGTTCTCCAACTGCCCTTCGTGGAGCCGTGGGTGCTCTGGCGCAGCGAGCTGCAGTCCTGGGCGACCAGGGAAGCGCACACCGCCCAGGTTTCGTAGGGAGCAACTAAGGCCGCAAGGGGTCCGCAGCGGCAATCAGCCCGACCGGGTCGTAAATTGATAGCTCGGTGAATGACACTTTGAGCGTCGGCGAGAAGATCCGCGTGATGGTCGTCGATGACGTGCCGCTGTTCCGCGCCGGGGCGCGAATGTTTCTCCAGGACCGGGACGACATGGAGATCGTCGGCGAGGCGAGCAACGGCGAGCAGGCAGTGCGCATGTACCTCGAGCTGCTCCCCGACGTGGTCCTGATGGACATCCAGATGCCGGAGCTTGACGGACCGGGAGCGACCGCTGCCATCCTGGCCGCCAAGAAACACCGGACTGCGGTGATAGGGGTCACGGTGTCGGTCGACCCCGGTGACATCCGGCGGATGATCCAGGCCGGCGCCAAGGGCTACCTGCTCAAGGACGCTGGGCCCGAGGAACTGGTCACCGCCATCCAGGATGCGTACACCGGCAAGGTGATGCACTTCGACTCGGCGGTCCAGGAGGTGTTGATCGAGACCATCGAGACGATGGGCGCTCGGCGAAGCGACATGATGACCCTGGACAACCTGACGCCCAGGGAGCGGGTGGTGCTGGGCTTCGTCAAGCGTGGCCTGGCGAACAAGGAGATCGCGCGGGAGATGGACCTGAGCGTGGCAACCGTCAAGGTTCACGTCTCCGAGATCCTGCGCAAGCTGGACGTTCCCAGCCGATCCGCCGCGGCAGCCATCGCCGAGCGGATGGACCTGGGCTGAGCAACCGTCCCAGGTAGCCATGTGGCTACCCGGTGGTTGGCCGAAAGGCATGTGAGAAATGGCCGCCTGACCGAGTGACTGCGGCCCTGGCGCCGGTTACGGTGTGGCTCACACATTCGCGGTGCTAACCAGCCGCAGATGAAAGACCGGGCGCGGCGGGAAGGCCTGCGGTGGTCGAAACTCAAGGAGCGATGAAATGATCCTCAACCTGACCGTTAACTGGTAGTCGAGAACGCCAATCCGCAGATGGATTGTGCGTAAGCAATCGCAAACAACCCAGCATTAGAGCTGGAGTAAACGGGGCTCCTCCACGAGGGGTTCCGTTGTTGCTTTTAAGACCCAAAGGGTTTCGGGAGCCCGCAACGAACCCACCGGCAATCCTGCGAGCCGCATAATCCCCTCCGGGAATGGATCAACTTCCACGGCTCGCAAGGGTCTACGTCTTCTCGATCCAGTTAGCGGGGCTGCTGTTCGTAGCGGCCCTTCTCTACCTCGAGCGCGACGAGATAAAGGGTTCAACGCCAGGGGGCATCCAGTACCTCGTGCTGGCGTTGCTGTTCATGGTGTTCGCGTTTGCCTGCTCCCAGGCGCCCGTGACGGCCGCGCACGGCTTGCGGCTGACAATGAGCCTGGCGCCACAGTTCGCAGCCGCGCTCGTGCTCCCGCCCGGCCTGACCGGTGTGGTAGTGGCCCTGGGCAGCATCGACCGGCTGCCGACCAAAAAGCGAGGCGACGAGTACCCGTGGTACCGGTTCTTGTTCAACCGCGCAATGCAGGTACTGGTCTTCACCGTCGCTGGGCTTGCCTACCACACCCTCAGTCGCACCCTTCAAACCGGGTCGTCCCTCAGTCAGCAGGTCGGCGTGGGCATGGCGGGGCTGGTGGCGATATCGCTGATCGCTGCGCTCAACCCGGGGATCGTCATCGGCGCGATCAAGCTGTCAACCGGCGAGCCCCTGCGCACCGTCGCCCGGGGTTCGATGCAGGGGGTTTGGGTCAGCTATGTGGGGCTTGCCCCACTCGGGGCGCTGATCGCATACCTGTCGTTTACACAGAGCCTGTTCGTGACCGTCGCCATGCTGATCGCCGTCGGCGTTCTGCTCATCGTCTATCGCGACCTGGCCCGCCGGTCGGTGGTCCTTGAGGGCGTCGCCCACGGGCAGTACGTCGCGCAGAGTCGGCTCATCGACAAAAGAGACCGCTCGACGTTTGGCCACTCCGAGCGCGTCGGCGTCCTGGCCGAGGCGGTCGCGATCAAGATGCGGATCCGGCCGGACCTGGTCGAGCAGATCCGCATAGGCGCGACCCTTCACGACCTGGGCAAAATCGCAATCCCCGACGACATCCTGCACAAGCCAGGAAAGCTGACCGGCGAGGAGTACGAGGTCATGAAGACACACACCGTCGAGGGATGGGATGTACTGCGCGAGCAACCGATGCTGAGCAGAGCCGCGGACATCGTTCGCTCACACCACGAGAACTACGACGGGTCAGGCTACCCGGATGCACTGCAGGGACGGGCTATCCCAGTCGGTGGGCGCATCACCAGGGTCATCGACTCCTTCGACTGCATCACCAACGTCCGCGACTACCGGGCCTGGGTGCGCACGCCGTTCGAGGCGCTGTCAGAGATCACGTCGGAGGCCGGCACGATCTACGACACCGAGGTCGTCGATGCCTTCACGACCGTCCTGATCGAGCGCGACGGAAAGCTCGCCGAGATGCTCAACAGTGCCTCGGCTGAGCGTGCACATGTAAGCCTCCGACAGGCACTCGCGTTTCCGCCGTTCCTCCGGCTCTGGATGGCCGCGGGTCTGTCGAACTTCGGCGACATGCTGACCACGACCGGGTTGGCGCTGGCGGCATACGGCTCGACCAAGAGCATGGCCAGCGTCGGCCTCGTCTTCGCGGCACGAGCGTTGCCCAACCTGCTGTTCGGCCTGGTCGCCGGGGGGCTCGTCGACCGCTACGACCGGAAGGCGCTGATGGTGGGCATGGACGTTCTGCGGGCGGTGATGGTCGGCGTGCTGCCGCTACTCCTGAATGCGCCCTTCATCCTGATCGTGGCGGTGGCGTTCCTGGTTTCCAGCGCAACAGTGCTGTTCAACCCCTCCAGGCAGGCGACGCTCCCCGACATCGTCCCCTCGTACATGCTGAACGCGGCCAATTCCGCGATGAGCTTCATCGAACGGCTGACGGAGATAGGTGGCTATGCCGCGGCTGCGGGCATCATTGTGATCGGCGGCCTGGCCATGGTGTTCACGATCGACGCCCTGACCTTTGCCGTCTCGGCCGCGCTCCTCATCACCATGGCCTTCCCCGACATGATCATGGAAACGCGTCCAGCCCTGAGCCTGGCGCAGGCCCGCCGAGAGTTGGTTGACGGCGCCCGGGCCGTTCTTGCCGTTCGGGAGCTCCGCGCGATCATGCCCTTCTCGTTTGTCCTCACGATGGCAGGAAGCGCGATTGGCCCGCTGATGGTCCCCATCGCGGTGGATCACCTGCACGCCGGCACCGCGGGGTTCCCGATCCTGGAGGGAGCCATCGCCGCGGGCGCGATCATCGGCACACTGCTGACGTCCGTCCTGGAGCTTGCGCGACGCGGGACGGCGATCCTGATCGGCGCGTCGATGATGGGGGTCTGCACGGTGGTCGCAGCGCTCTCGCCCTCGCTCGCCGTGACGGTCGTGTTCCTCGCCGCGGTCGGCGTCGGCAACATGATCTACCTGATCCCGATGGTCACCGCGATCCAGACCAGCACGGAGAGCACCCTCCGAGGCCGGGTCTTCGCCCTGCGAGCAACGCTGGTGCAGCTGGGCGTCCTGGGGGGCGCGGCATACGCGGGGCTCGCGACATCGCCGCTCTTCGGGGGGATTGCGAAGGCAAGTGTCGCGCTGGCGGTATCCGGGGCGGCGATGCTGGTCGTCGCCACGGCCGGCGCGATGTCCAGCACGATGCGAAAGATCTAGCGGCCCCGGCTCACACCCCCAGGGGAACGAGGGGCCCGTGGAACTCCAGCCGCACGCCACCCATGGGGCCGTTTCCTATCGTGAGTGTCCCGCCGAGGAGCTGAGCGCGCTCGCGCATCCCCAGGATCCCAAACGACCCGCTCTTTTCCTCCAACGCCCCCAGGTCGATACCGACGCCGTCGTCCTCGACCACCAGGACGAAGGGACGCTCGCGCATGTCCAGGGTCACCTGCACCGCGGCACACTGCGAGTGCTTGCGGATGTTCGTCAGCGCCTCGCGCACGACCTGGTGAATCGCCTCTCGCTCCTCGGCCACCAGCACCGAGTCGACGCCGGAGATACGCGTGGCCCCGCTCACGCCGTAGGTCCGCGAGAAGGTATCCACCTGGTGCTTGACCGACTCCGCCAGCTGCCGGGGTGGCGCCTGCCGGGGTCGCAGCGTGGCGAGGATGTCGCGCGCGCTCTGCAGGGCACCCTGCACCAGCTCGCGCATCTGCACCAGGAGCTCGTCGGCGTCCGCGGGGTCCACCCTGCGCCTGTGCTCGTGGTACTTGAACATCTGGACGACGGCGGACAGGTCCGCGGCCAGCCCGTCGTGGATCTCCCGGGCGAGCTTCATGCGCTCCTTGAGCACGGCCAGTTCCTCCGCCCGCGACAGCAGGTCGGCACTGGCCATCGCCAGCGTCACCTCGTCCGCCAGCCGGGCCATCGCCATCATCTCCCCATGGCCGAAAGGCCGCATTGTGACCCGCACCGCCACGAGCAGCCCGGCCCCGGCCTCTCCCGGGGCGCCGACCGGCACCGCCGCCACGTTGAGCGCACCGCGTTCCGCCCATGTCCGCTCATTGCCCTCGAGCAGGTCCACTGCCTCCACGCTGAGGCTTCGACCCGACGCCCGCACGTGCGCCGCAAAACCCTCCGCCGGGCTCAGCTTCAGCGGCCCCAGCGACGGGATGCGCTCGGGGGCCTCGGCCTGGAGCGACAGCACTTCGCCGTCCTCCAGGAACACCTGGCACAGGTCGGCCTGGAGCAGCTCCAGGGCCTTCGTCGCCAGCGCCATCAGCACCGGCTGGATGCCCGCGGCACCCAACCCCGCGCGCTCGGTGATTGGGGCCGCGCCCGGCGGCTCGACCGGCACGACGGGCACGACCGGCGCGACCGGCACGGGAGGCGCGAATGGCTGGACCGCCACGACCGCCTCGACCGGCACGGGAGGCTCCGCGGTCGGGAGGTTCCCCCACCCCGCTTCGCGCGGACGCGCCACCGTCCTGTCAGGAGCCGCCGCGAACCCGACCGCAGCGCTCCCGATGCGCGGCCCGGCCTTCGCCTCGTTCTGCCGCGCCCGCGCGGAGATGGGCTGGCGAGCCCGGTCAACGATGTCCTGGATCCGGTGCTCCAGCAGGGCCCGCTCGGCATCGCTGATGTCGCTGACAGCGCGCAGAGCCTCGAGGCCGTCGGTCAGCCCCGATACCGGGCTGCGGCGTGCGACCAGTTCGCGGATCAGCCCTCGGAGGTGGGCCGCGCCCTCCGCCCGGCGCAGGGTGGCGGGGCGATCCGTGGAGAGTAGCTCGGCCAGTTCGCCGGCGAGGTCGTCGAAATAAACCTCGAGGTACTGCGTGATGAGATCCAGCTCAGAGCGCTGCCGATGCAAAGACGTCGTAGGAGTCGTGGGTGCACCTCCGGGCGCCCCCATGCTAACCCAGGGCGGTGAGGAAAGCGCGCAGCGCGCCCGTCACCTGCTCCGGCTGTTCGACCGGCGTGAGGTGGGCGGCATCGCTGATGGTGACCAGGCGAGCGCCGCGGATGGCGGCGGCCATGTCCCCGGCATCGGCGGGCGGGCTGATCGGGTCCTGGTCTCCGACCAGCACCAGCGTCGGCACGCTGATGCCCGGCAGGATCGTGGTTGAGTCAGGGCGATCACGCATGGCGCCGACGTCCGCGACCAGGGTTTCGGCCGCCTGGTCGAGCATCCACCTCTCCGCCTCGCCGCGCACCGGCTCCGGCACCGCCGCGGTGAACATGGGGGGCAGCATGGCGTCCGCCGCAGCCCTGGCGCCGTCGCTGCGGAGCTGCGCGGCCATCGCGCCGCGCGCCTCGCGCCCGGCCTCGGTGTCGGCGGTGGCACGGGTGTCGACCAGGGCCAGGCTCAGCACCCGGTGGCCAAAGTGGTGCATGAACGCGAAACACACGTAGCCGCCCATGGAGAACCCGGCCAGGTGCACGCGCTCCACTCCGGCGTCGTCCATCTGAGCGGCCAGGAAGCGCGCCATGGCGTCGACATCAGCAGCGGGCTGCCCGGTGGCGTTGACGCCGTGCCCGGGAAGGTCGGGTGTGAGGACCTGGAAGCTGTCGGAGAGGGCTTCAGCCTGGTGGCGCCACATCCGGCTGTCCAGTGGGAACCCGTGGACCAGCAGGAGGGCCGGGCGCTCGGCCAAGGATCAGGTGTTGGGCGGGAGGTTGAGGTGGGTGAGCCGGGTGCTCGAGACGATGACGCCCGCGAGGAGAAGCACCACCAGCACCAGCGAGAACAGACCGCGCCGGGTCCCCGGCTGGAACTCGCCCTGGGTCATCGCCCAGGCCGACAGACCGAACGCCACCAGGACCACGGCAATGGTCAGGCCGGGGACGAAGAAGAGGTAGAAACCCTCGGTGTTCAGTGGGCCGGCTCCTCGCCTTCAGCGGCCGGCTCGTCGCCGGCGGGGTCCTGCTTCGCGCTCATGGCGATGAACGCCAGGCCGGTGCCGATGAGGAACGCCAGGATCGTGAAACCCGGGACGAACAGGATGTACATGCCTTCCGAGGTTGCGACCAAGCTTCTCCTCCCGTGACTTGAGTTCCGAAATTCTAGCCCACGCCGTGGTGCCGGCTGAACCTGGAGTGGGATCGACGACCGGAACTGGCCCGCGCCTGGAGCTCGCCGTCCAGATGTGTGACAGCGACATGACGGACCGCCCGGCGTCGTGCCGTTCTGCTAGCCCTCTTCGTCGACCTCTTCGCGGGTCCCGACGCCCGCGATGGTACCCACGGTGTCGTTCTCGCTGAGGCGCATGATGATCACGCCCTGGGCCTGGCGGCCGGTGACCCGGACCTCCGAGAGGTCGGTGCGGATGACCTGGCCCTTGGTGCTGACGACCATCAGTTCCTCGCTGGGGTCCTCGACCATGCCGATACCCACCAGCTTGCCGGTCTTGGGCGTCACGTCCAGGGTGTACACGCCCTGGCCGCCGCGGTGGTGCGCGGGGTACTGCTCGACCGGGGTGAGCTTGCCGTAGCCGTTCTCGCTGACCACCAGCACGAACGCGTCGGGCTTGACGATCTCCATACCCGCAGCCTTGGCGTCCTTGCGCAGGGTAAGGCCCTTCACGCCCATGGTGTCGCGGCCCATGGCGCGGACCTCGCGTTCGTGGAAGCGCACGGACTTGCCGTCGGTGGTGGCGAAGATCAGCTCGTCGTCGCCGCTGGTGAGCTTGACCCACTGCAACTCGTCGTCGCCACGCAGCGCCATCGCGATCTTGCCGTTGCGCATCACGCTCTTGAACTCCGCGGCCGACGTCTTCTTGATCATGCCGTCGCGCGTCGCGCTGAACAGGAACTGCTCGTCGCTCCACTCGTGTATGGCGACGAGCGAGGTGACGCTGTCCTTCTGCTCGATGTCGATGAGGTTGACCAGCGGGATGCCCTTGGAGACCCGCGACGCGTCGAGCACCTCGTGCGTGCGCACGCGGTAGACCTTGCCCTTGGCGGTGAAGAACAGCAGGTCCGACTTGGTGCTGGCGACCACCACGTGTTTGACGTAGTCCTCCTCGCGCACCTTGCCGCCCATCAGGCCCTTGCCACCGCGCTTCTGCGGCTTGTAGGTCCGGGCCGGCACGCGCTTGGCGTAGCCGCGATCGGTGAGCGAGACAACCACGTCTTCGGTGGGGATCAGCGCCTCGTCGTCCATGTCGGTCGACGCGTCCCAGGCGATGGTGGTGCGGCGCGCGTCGCCGTACTTCTTCTTCATCTCCTCGAGGTCTTCCTTGATCAGGGCCAGCACCTTGCGTGGGTTGGCGAGGATGTCCTCGAGGTAGGCGATGCGGGCGATGACCTCGGCGTACTCGGCCTGGATCTTGCCGGCCTCCAGCTTGCTGAGGCGGCCGAGGCGCATGTCGACGATGGCCTTGGACTGGCGCTCGGAGAGCTTGAGTTCTTTCTGCAGGTTCTCCTGCGCGCCGGTCTCGTTCTCCGAGGCGCGGATGATCGCGATCACGCGGTCG
>JBHEMS010000034.1:0-20971 GCA_046262455.1 Candidatus Dormibacteria bacterium
CCATCCCGCGCACGGCGAGCCCGGTCTCGGTCCCCATGACGAACCAGGTCAGCCCGCCCAGGCAGGCGGGGACCACGGCGAGAAGAAGGAGGTCGTTGCCGGTGAAGAGAACCGGCGAGATGGAGACGTGGACCTGGTCCAGCGGGGTGCGGAAGGGGGCCACCAGGGTTGGACCGCCCAGCAGGCGGGGGACCAGCGCTTCAAGCCCGCCGAGGACCTCGGCGAGGCCGATGGTGGCAATCGTGGTTGTCAGCCTGGGTGCCGTGACCAGTCGCCTCACGACCAGGCGCTCGACCGCCGCGCCAAGGCCCACGCCGAGGAAAATCGCGGCGACCAGGGCCAGGGGCCACGACACGCCGTGCCCCCGGAACAGCGCGACCGCGACCGCCGCCGGAAGCCCTCCCATCGCACCGTAGGCAAAGTTGATGATCCCGCTGCTGCGGTAGGTCAAAACCAGGCCTACGGCCATCAGCCCGGTGCCCGCGCCGAGGATCGCACCCTGCAGCGCCACCCCCAGGGGGATGACCCTGGGAACCACGAGGACCCCGGCCGTCAGCAACCCGACCCCGGCCAGCGCCAGGAACGCACCCCGCCCGGGACGCCTCACGGGCCGGGCCGCGGCTCGCCCGGCGTGGCCTGACCGAGCGGCCACCGGTGCCCGTCGGTTCTCCAGGTTCCCGTGTTGCCCCAGACTTCGGAGGGACTGTTGGCATCCCACCACATCGCCTCGCCGTCGCGCTGCGGGCTGTAGAGGCCCGGGCCGAATTTCCACTTTCCGCCCGGGCCCGATCCCCCGGGGTACGCCACCATCCCGCGCTCGAAGGAGGCGGGGGTGAGGTCCGGGCCCGCCATCTGGATCCCCAGCGCGAGCAGGTACATCTGGTTGTAGACGGCGTCGACCAGCTGGGCGGGTTCGTCGGGATAGAGCGACTTGTACGCCGCGTAACCAAAGGAGGCCCGCCTCGGGACCTGGACGCCTTCCAGGGTCGTGCCGAACGCGTGCGCCCACTCCGCCGGGTCGTAGAGCTGGGCGAACAGGTCGTAGTTCACGAAGCCGATGCCGGGGGTCACCCACTCCGGGAAGTAGTTCTGTTCGTGGGCCTTGGCGGTCAGGTAGACGGGGGTGATCGGGTCGGTCGCCAGGGCAACCGTGGTCACGTTCAGGCTCTTCAGCTTGGAGATCATGCTGGCGGCCTGGCTGGACAGGGTGGGAATGTCGAGGTCGTAAACCAGCTTGGTGGTGTAGGCGTTACCGGCCGCGCGGACCATGCTGTCGCTCAGTTGCAGGCACGGCGCGTACTCCGGGTTGTCAGGTAATACGAGAGCGATGGTCCGCGGCTTCCCGGCCAGGTCGCCACCGGCCCAGCGCGCGGGGCGACTGAACACCCTCTTGTTCAAATAATCGGCGAACAGCTGATGAATCGAGTTGCAGTCGCTGAAGTAGCTCCAGCCGTAGGGGTGCCGCGCCTGGAACCAGGGGGCGGAGAAGTACAGCTCGCCGAAGCTCATCACCTGCTGGCGCGTGAGGGCATCAGCGTACGACGGCGTGTAGGCAGTGATGTCGGCGAACGACTTCTCCTCATTCGCCACCCGGATGGCGTCGGCGTTGGCCTGGTCCTGGCCACTACCGGTGAGTTCGGTGGTCAGGCTGCCGCTGCCGGGGTAATCCACAACTCGGAGCTTTCGTCCGTAGAACTGGAAGTGGGCGTTGAAATAGTCCGCCATTCGAATCTCGGTCCGGACGAGCTCATCCGGGGAGTCGGTGATCTTGGCGCCCCCGATTTCCGCGAGCACGCTCTGAAGCGCGGCATCCTTGGTGTGGCGGGCACTGATCTTGATGGTGTCGCGGGTTACACCGCGGGTCGTGGAGCCACCGTTGTCCCCGCCGAAGGCGATGCACGGCGGTGAGTAGGGATCTCCCGGTACCTGGGCGGAGCGGTCGGTGCAGGCTGCGACCTGGCGAAGCCGCTGGGTCGCCGACAGGCCCGGGACCGTCCCCAGGCTAACAAGGCCATTCGGCCCGCCGGTTGTGGATTCAGCGCCCGGGCCGATGCCGGGGATGACGCTCCCTGGGTCGTTGCGGTTGCCGGTGAAGATTCGCTCGCGAGCGACCGTGGGGACCAGCAGCACCATCAGCAGGAAGGCTGCGATCAAGACCACCAGTGGCCCGTAGCCCCTGAGCAGGCGTCCCTGCGCCGCTCCCAGCCTTGGGACCTTCACGAGGGCCTCCGGCGCCGAACCGCACCTGATACCAGGTCGGCGACCAACAGAAGCAGCGACAACACCAGCGCGACGCTTCCCGCGGCTAACCCGTCACCTCCCCAGCAGGCCGGTGTGCCGATGGGATGGACCGTTCGGCACCAGGAGGTGAGCGCCGCGGCCGGACTGCTGGTTCGTGGAACGGCCCTGGCCGCTGGTGGCGTGATGGCCCCTAAGCCCTGCTTGAAGGTCGTGACGGGCGGCGCCCCCGGCGCCCTGATGACCTCCGGGTAGGCGCCTGGGACATTCCCGAACGGGTTGGCGTAAGAGGCTGCGTCGGTGCTCGCATAAGCTCCGCCCAGGCTCAGCTTTGAGGAACCGACGCCTGCCAACGAGTCCGCGACCAGGTCGACAGGGGTGAGTAACCCGCCGGTCAGCAGGTGCTCTTCGCACGACTGCGGCAGAAGCCCGGTGGCCTGCTCCCTGGTGGTCTGCAGCTGGCCGATGGCACTGGCCGTCACCGGTCCGGTGACCGTGCCCCCGGTCACCACAATGTCGAGTGGGGTCATGGTGAGCGACCCGTCACGGCCGGGGTCGCTGTGCGGCAGCACCACCTGCACCCCCGTCGCCTGTAGCGCGGTGTTGGCAGTGGCCATGGAAGCGCTGAGCGCCTGCGGCGTGGAGACGTCAAGTGGGAGGCCGCCGACCGCCAGGGCTCCCATGGTGAAACCGGCCTCCGCCGCGGGGCCCGCGCCCGTACGCAGGTGCGCCCACCAATGCAGGTTGCTCATGGAAACAGCGCCTCCTGCGAGCACAACGCGCTTGACCGAACTGGACGCGTTGGCATCCCGGGCGTGGCCCTCAAGCCGCGCAGTGGCGTCGCTATCGATCCCCGTGAGCGTGGCCAAACCGGCCAGGTTGAACCCCGAATCCGAGGTGACCGCCGAGCTGGTGGGGCCGGGCCCCGCCTGGGCGCGCTCATTCCCGGCGAATGCCAGCCCGGCCAGGGGGCCGGGAAGTGCGGCGACGTCCTGGGAGTGCTGTTCACTGCCACTGCGGGAGTCCGCGATCACCGGGGAGACCGTAGGCGGCAGCTCGGCCAGCGCCGGTGGCCTGCCGCACACCCCGGTGGTCAGGAGCAGCCCCACCAGCCCCAGCTTGATCGACTGCGCCTGGGACCTGCCCTGCTGGTTCACGTAGGTCGCTGTCGCGACGCCCAAGGTCACCGAGTAGTCAAGCCCGGCGGTACGGGGACCGATCTTCAGGGTCTGTGACGTGGCCAGGGCACCGCCGGCCACGAACCCGGGGCCGGCCGCGCTCGCCGGCGGGGCGGAGAGGGCCGCCGACCCGAGACCGAGAGCGCTCGCCAGGAGCGAGCCAAGCCAAGCCGCGCGCCAGGGGATGCGTCCGCAGCCGTTCATTTGGCCGGCACCTCGCGTGGCGTCCGCCGGGTCACCTCGGCGGCGATATGCGAACGCGTGGCCATCCCCAGTTTGCCGAAGATGTGCTTGATGTGCGTCTGCACCGTGCGCGGTGAGACGTAGAGGCGCTCGCCGATCTGGGGGTTGGTGAGGCCCTCGGCGATGAGCGTGGCCACCTGCCGTTCCATGGGGGTCAGGCTGCTCCACCCCAGTGCCGGCCGTTTGCGGCCGCCCCGGCCTTTGGCAGAGATGCTGATCACCTGGTCAACCGTCATCGCCGCCCCGGCGGCGAGCTCCGACGCGAAGGCCTCAGGACCAAGCTGCGCGCGCGCCAGGTCGAGATACTCGGCCGCGGCGGACTCGGTTCCAGGGGGGTTGGTGTCACCCCGCCGGCGCAGGGCCGCGGCAGCCGAGAACAGTCGCGTCGCCTCGGCATGCGCGCCGGCCTCGCCGAGCGCGGTGCCAAGTATCGTCATGGCGTAGTCCAGGAGGACGTAACTGCCCCAGTCGGCGGCCCTCACCACGGCGTCGCGTGCCAGCGACTCGGCCTCATCGAGATCGCCCCGGCGTCGGGCCAGGACCGCCGCGACGGCCAGGCAGGTGGCGAGGCCGGCGGGGCTCGACGATGCGTGCTCCCTGGCGAGCGCCTCGCGGACGATCTCCTCGGCCGCAGCGTCATCCCCGTCCACCAACGCTGACAGGGCCAGGCCGGCGTCGACGACACCCCTCCAGGGCGTTGCGTCCAAGGCGCCGCGGCCTTTGCGCAAGTATTCACCCGCCTGCGCGCCGTCCCCGGATGTGACCTCAAGCAGCCCGAGCCCTAGCTCAGTCATGGCCTTCTCCAAGAGCCAGATTTCCCCATGTTCGATCTCAAGACTGCGCGTCAACGCCGTCCGGGCAGAGTCGAGGTTGCCGTTGAACAGCAGTGCGATGCCGATGGCGGTGTCGCCCATCATCATGAAGCCGCGGTCGCCGGTGACGGCCGTGAGCGCGAGGGTCTCCTCGCCCAGGGCCAGGGCTTCACGGGTGTCGCCCTCGACGGCAGAAACCATCGCGAGAAATGCGCTCAGCATGGGAAGGGTGAGCGGGCTTCCGACCGTCCGGGCGAGGTCCAGGCCTTCCCGAAAGCATTTCCGAGCCTCGGCCAGCCGGGCGTTCAGGAGTTCCGAAATGCCAAGGTGCACCAGCCCCTCGACAACGTTTCCCGGATTGTTGAGCGATCTTCTCAGCTGGAGTGACTCAACCAGGCATTCCCTGGACACGGGTGGGTCCAGGAATGCTTCCACCAGGCCCCGGGCCGACATCGTCATCGCGCGCGCCCAGGGGTCGTCCGCCTGCTCTGCGGCAAGAAGAGCCTGGTTCGCGAGCTCACGGGCCCCGGGGAGCCGCAAACTGAGGGTCTGCGTGATTGAGGCGCCGGCCGCCACCAGCGCTCGCAGCCGCGGACTGCCTCCCGGGAGCGCCAGGGCCGCGATCATGTAGGCCATACCTTCGGCGCGGTTGAGAGAGGCCCAGTACGCGAAGAGCGCGTCGCAGATGGTCAGGGCAGCCTGGGTGTTAGTGGTTTGCAGGGCGCACTCGATCGCCGCCCGGATGTTGTCGTATTCCCGTCGCACCTCTTTGAGCCGCCCTTTCCGGAGCTCGGTCTTCGCGCCGGACAGAAGCTGTACGTAGTAGCCCATGTGGCGCGCGCGTGTCGCGTCGTGGTCGTCCGTCTGGGTGAGCTCTCTCAGGGCGTAGTGGCGGATTGTCTCGAGGAGCACGTAGCGCTGGTTGCCGTCATCGACCTGGACCAGCGACCGATCTACCAGCTGGGTGAGCAGGTCGAGAATTTCGCCAACGGGGAGGTGATCGTCGGCGCAGGTCGCCTCGGCAGCGTCCATGGTGAAGCTGGCCGGAAAGATGGCGAGACGTTGCAGCAGCAGGTGCTGCGTCGAGGTCAGCAGGCTCACGCTCCATTCGATCGAGGCCTCCAGCGTCTGCTGCCTCGGTACCGCCATCCTGGTGCCACCGGTCAGCAGTCGGAACCGGTCCGACAGACCGGTGACGATGCGTTGGAGTGGCAGGGTGCGGACGCGTGCGGCGGCGAGTTCGATGGCCAGGGGGATGCCGTCCAGGCGACGGCAGATTTCGATCACCGCGCCCACGTTCTGCTCGCTGATTTTGAAATTCGGGCGGCTGCTCCGAGCACGGTCCGCGAACAGGCGGATCGCCTCGAAGGATTGCGCGGCGGCCTCGTCGGGCGTGTCGCCTGCTTCTGGCATGCCGAGGGAGGGCACCCGGTAGACCATTTCGCCCAGTACGCCGAGTGGCTCGCGACTGGTGCTGATCAGCCGGATGGACGGACAGCTCCGAAGAATGAGATCGGAGAGCGCCGCGCAGGCTTCCACCATGTGCTCGCAGTTGTCGAGCACAATCAGCAGCTTCTTGCCTGCCAGGTGGGCGACGATGGAATCGGCCATGGACCGCAGCGGCGAGTCCCGGACCGCCAGCGTGGCCGCAAGCGTGGCCTCCAGCTGAGCCCGGTCAGTCAGTCCGCCCAGTGCCACCCACCAGACGCCCTCAGGAAACTCCGATACCAGGCCGTGGGCGACCTCCAGCGCGAGCCTTGACTTGCCGCATCCGCCGGAGCCCGTCAGGGTCACCCCGCGGTTATCAGCCAGTCCCCTCAGCACCGTCGCCCGCTCCTTTTCGCGGCCGATGAAGCTGGATACCGCGGAAGGCAGGTTGTGGGAGAGGACCTCGACCGAGCGCAGCCGGGGGAAGTCCATCCGCAGCTCCGGGTGGCAAAGCTGGTAAACGTGTTCGGGGCGCGCCAGGTCGCGCAGCTGGCAGATGCCGAGGTCCAGCAGCGACATCTCGGGCCCGAGGTGGTCGACAACCATCTCGTACGTGCTCTGCGAGAGGATCACCTGTTCACCGTGGGCGATATCGCGCAGCCTGGCGGCGCGGTTGATCACAGTCCCCATGTAATTGCGCTCGTCGCGAAGCTCAACATCCCCGGTGTGGAGGCCGATCCTCAGCGTAAGGTCTGCGCCCTCCGGCCACGTCTCGCGTCGAAACTCGCGTTGCAGGGCCAGGGCACACTCCAGGGCGTCGACCGCCCTGGGGCAACCGGCGACAAAACTGTCTCCCTCGCGCTGGTCGCTCTGGTAAACGGCCCCGAATCGCTCGATGACCTCGCTGATGAGCTGGTGGCAACGAGCGGTCGCCACGGCCATGCCGGAGGGCGCTGCTTCCCAGCGGCGCGAAGAGCCCTCGACGTCGCCCAGGATCAGGGTGACGGTGCCGGAGGGCAGGCCCGCCCCGCGGCTGACCTTCACCTTACCCGGCGCCGGCGGTGCCATCTCCAACCCGGCTGGACCGTCCATCCCTCTCTTCCGTTCGACCCTGACCGCCAATCCGCCCTCCTATTGTCACCGTTGGAGTCCAGATTGCGATCAGGCCGCGATGGCAACATCCGCCAAATGGCGGATATGTCCGCCGCTGGATGGGTGCTGCGGAACGACTTGTCTTTAGAGGTCGGGGTTTACCCAGAAGTTCACGGCCTAGGTCCGCAACCCCCAGGCGATCGCCTCGCGCACGGCGGCGTCATCCAGCTCGTGCCCCCAGGTCGCCCTCCCGAGGGACTCGAGGAGCACCCAGCGGACGCGGCCGGCATGAGACTTCTTGTCGTGGGACATTGCCCGCAGGATGTCCTCGGGTGCCACCGCGAGGGGCGAACGGCGAGGCAAGCCGTAGGCGTCGAGCTGCCGCTGCACTGCCTCGTACACCTCGATGGGCGTGACGCCGGCGTCAACACCGGCCTTCGCCGCCACCTCCATCCCGATGCTCACGGCTTCGCCGTGGGTGATGTCGCGCGAGTACGTGGAGGCCGCCTCCAGCGCGTGGGCGAAGGTGTGACCGAAGTTGAGGATCATGCGTTCACCCGACTCTGTCTCGTCGCGGCTGACCACGCCCACCTTCACCGCGCAGGTGCGGGTGATCACGTCCAGCAGGGCCTCCGGACGGCGCCGCCGCACCGCGTCCCCGCGCTCCTGGAGGATGCGGCTGAGCTCCGCGTCGGCGATGAACCCTGACTTGATCACCTCGGCCATGCCGCTGCGGTACTCCCGCTCGGGCAGACGCTCCAGGAGGTCGGGGTCCACAAAAACCCCTTCCGGTGATTTGAATGCCCCCACCAGGTTCTTGCCGGCCGAGAGGTTGACCCCCACCTTGCCGCCGATGGAGCTGTCGACCATGGCCAGCAGCGTCGTCGGTACCTGGACCAGCCGGATGCCGCGGAGGTAGACCGCCGCTGCGGTGCCGGCGACGTCGCCGACCACGCCGCCGCCGACCGCGACGATGATCGATCTCCTGTCGAGACCGGCCGCGGCGGCACTGACACAGATCGCACCAACGTTGCTGAAGGTCTTGGTGGGCTCGCCTGGTTCCAGCTCGAGCACCTCCGCGCCGGCGTCCTCAGCGATGCGGGTGCCGGCGACCTCGGCGGTGTTGTGGTCGCATACCACGAGCACCTTCGACCCCGCCGCGCGGTCGCGCACCCACGCTCCGACCGCCGCGCTGGCGCCCGGCTCGACGATCACCGGGTACCCGCCGGAGGCAGCGTTGACCCGCAACTCAGGCAACGGCGTACCCCTCGCGAGCAGCGACCATCCCCGCCTCGCGCGCGAGTGCCTCGACCTCACGGACCACCTCTTGGAGCGACCTGCCGGTCGTCTCGACGACGCGTGGTGCGGCGGCGTAGCGTGCCTCCCGCTCCTCCATCAGGCCGAGGACCCGCCGGCGGGCAGCCGCCGGCCAGCGGCGCGCATCGGGCGGGACGTCGGCGAGGGGCCGAATGTCCGGTGGTCGCCGGCCGTGGCCGTCCCGTTGCTCCTCGCGGTTTCGAAGCCGGCGCAGGAGGGCTGTCTGGCTGGCGTGGAGGCGAACGACAAGGTTGCCGTCCAGAAGACGCTCCCAGCTCTCGTCATTCATCACCGCGCCGCCGCCGGGCGCAACGACCTGGCCCCTCGCGGAAGCAACATCGCGAACCGCCTCGCGCTCGAGGCGACGGAACTCCGCCTCGCCGTCCTCGCGAAAGATGTCGACGATGCTCTTGCCGGCGCGCCTCACAACCACGTCATCAAGGTCCACGAACCGCAGGCCGAGCGAGGGCGCGACGGCTCGACCCACCGCGGTCTTGCCACTACCCATGAAGCCGACAAGCACGAGGTTGCGCGGCGCCGGCACTAGCTTCCCTTCCTGGTCACTAGCGCGTGGAGCGCAGGAAGGCCGCGAGGTTACGCTTCATCTCGCGCAGAGAGTCACCCCCGGTCTTCTCCTGCAGGGCCTGGGCGAGAGCGAAAGCCACAACCGCCTCGCCGATGACCCCGGCCGCGGGCACCACGCAGATGTCGGACCTCTCGTAGTGGGCCTGGATCTCCTCCCGCGTCTTGAGATCAACGGTTGTCAGCGGTTTGCGCAGCGTGGAGATCGGCTTGATGTACCCATGGACGACGACGGGCATGCCGTCGGTGATCCCACCCGTGAGCCCGCCCTGGCGATTGCTCAGGTGGAAGAACCCACGCTCAGCGCTGTAGCGGGGTTGGTCGTGCACCTGCGAGCCCAGTTGTGAGGCGGCGCGCACGCCCTCGCCCAGTTCCACCGCCTTCACCGCCGGCACCGCCATCAGGGCCTGCGCCAGCCGCCCGTCCAGTCGTTGGTCCCACTGGGCGTAGGTGCCGAGGCCGATCGGGACGCCGGTAGCCACGACGGTGAACACCCCGCCAAGGGTGTCGCCATCCTTGCGGGCGCGGTCGATGGCCCGCACCATCCGCTTCTCCGCGGCAGGGTCAGGCGTGCGCACCGGCGACGTCTCCACCACCTGCCAGTCGATGTCCTCGGGAACCACCGCCGCGACCGCGCCGATGCGAGACACAAAGCTGCGCACCTCGATGCCGAAGTTGCGCAGCAGCTCCTTGGCCAGGGCGCCGGCGGCGACGCGGCTTGTCGTCTCCCGGGCGGAGGCGCGCTCCAGAACATTACGCACATCGTCGAAGCCGTACTTCAGGGCCCCGGCGAGGTCGGCATGCCCTGGACGCACGCGCGTCACCCTGGTCGGGGCGAAACCGGTGGGCTGGGGCGACATCGTCTTCTCCCAGTTGGGGAAGTCAAGGTTGGTGACCACCATCGCGACCGGCGTCCCCAGCGTTCGACCCAGCCGCACCCCACCCACGAGCTCGGCGCGGTCTTTCTCGATCTGCTGCCGGCCGCCACGACCGTAGCCGCCCTGGCGTCGCCGCAGGTCGGCGTCGATCCGAGCCGGGCGAACGCTCACCCCCGCGGGCATCCCGTCCACCACGATCACCAGGCGCGGTCCGTGGGACTCGCCGGCGGTGAGGAAACGCAGCATCAGAGGCCCTGGCCGACGGGGCCGCGGTTGCCGTGCATGGCTTCGAACAGGACGTTGCGGAAATTGGCCGGGTCGGGCACATGGTCGAAGACCTCGGCGCCGTCGCGGGCGGCCGACTCGACCTCGACGGTGCCGTAGTTGAGCATCCGTCCCACCAAACCCTGCGCCGTGGTGACGTCCTGGACCCGCGTCAGCGCCGTGGACCGCGAGAAACGCCCGAACACGCCGCGGCGATAGAGCACCCGCTGGTCGGTGACCGTCAGCGTCTCGGAGCGCCAGATGATGAACTGGACGTCGAGGTACACCAGGAAGCCGATCAGGAAGACCAGCAGAACAAACCACCGCAGCGTTCCCGTCGCGGCGTGCAGCGGCAGGAAGGCGCCACCGGCCAGGATCACCAGCGCCACCACGGCCGGGACGGCAGCGCGACGAGCCATCACCACCGGGTGACGCGTCACCTGGAGCAGCACGGTCTCGCCGGGGAGGAGATCCCTGTCCTCAGCCATCCCGGAATCCTAAGTTCAGCAGCTCGCCGGGCCAAATAGCCCACAGGGGAAGAGGAGCGCCAGCATCGCCCCGCAGCACAGGAAGGGGCCATAGGGAATGAAGTCGCGCATGCTTCGTACCCGCGTCACCAGCAGCAGCGCCGAGATGATGCCGCCGAAGAAGATCCCCCACACCAGGGCCAGGCCCACCGGCGGCACCGGCAGCGGCAGTCCCCCCAGGATCGCGCCCATGAAGAACGCCAGGTTGGCATCGCCCAGCCCAAAGCCCCCACGGGTGGCGACGCTGGCGATGAAGAAGATGCCGCCGGCCACCAGCGCACCGCCAACCGACGCCAAGAGCCGGGCCTGCCAGGTTCCCACCAGCAAGGGGCTGACAGGGGAGACCAGCAAGGCGACCAATGCAGCGGGGTAGATCACCCGGTTGAGGATCAGCCGGTGACGGGCATCAAAAACGAGCACCTGGACCAGGACCAGGACGACCGGCGTCGCCGCCAGGGCGCGGGGTCCCAGGCCGAATCGATGGTAGAGCAGCGCAAGGACCCCGGCATCGAGCGCCGGCGCCCAGAGAAACTCGCGCGGGAGAGCCGGCTCGACAGCCTCCTCCTCGTGCCGGATGAAATCCTGGTTGAGCCGGTGGGTGAAGACCCCGGCGCCCGCGCCAAACACGGCGGCGACCAGCGGCACCAGGACGTGGTTCACCACGAAGGCGTCACCCCAGGGCCTCACGCAGGGCGGCGCGCATAACGGCGAGGGGCGCCTCGCGACCGGTCCATAGCTGGAACGCCGCCGCCCCCTGGTGCAGCAACATCTGGTCACCCTGGAGGGCCATTGCCGCTTCTTCCCGAGCGCGCCGCCACAGGGCCGTTCCCCCGCGACCATAAGCGAGGTCGAGGACCACGCGGCCGGCCAGCGGTATGCCCTCCAGGGGATCCTCGCCGGCCAGGCCGAGGGGTGTGCAGTTGACGATTACCCCGGCCATGCGGGCGCTCTTGTGGAGATCCCACCAGCCAACGCCACGGCAGGGCAGCCCGAGGTCCCGGCCGAGCTCCGCGGCGGCCTCTGCGGCCTCAAGCCGGCGGGCGGCGACGGCCACGTCCGCGGGCCCATCCTGGCCGCAGCGGCTGAGGGCGAGGAGCATCGCCCGCGTCCCGCCGCCGGCTCCGAGCAGCAGGACCGCGGCGCCACTTAGCGAGGTGCGAACCGGCTGGACCAAGCCCTCCCAGGCGCCGTGGACGTCTGTGTTGTGGCCGCTGAGCCGCCCGTCGGCGCTGACGATGGTGTTGAGCGCACCCAGCCTGCGCACGTCCGCGTCAACGGCGTCCATCGCCGGCACAACATCGAGCTTGTACGGCACCGTCACGTTGGCGCCCAGGTGCCGGCCGTCGCGCAGCGTGCTCAAGACTCGGGCGAGGTCGTCGGCCTCGGTATCCCGGGCCTCGTAAACGTGCGGCATCTCAAGGGCGTCGAACGCCGCGCCCTGCATCGTCGGGGACAGGCTGTGCCCCACCGGGTGCCCGATCAGCAGGATGCGCAAGGTTCAGGGAAGCGTGGGACAGACCGCGAGGTTGACCTGGCACTGCTGGTGTTGCGCGTATGTCCGGCTGAAGTGCGCGTGGCCATCTTTGTCGGTCAGGTAGAAGAAGTAGTCGGTCTTCTGGGGTTGCAGCGCGGCGGTGATCGCCTTCAGCCCGGGGTTGGAGATCGCGCCTGGCGGGAGCCCGGGGTGCAGGTAGGTGTTGTAGGGCGAGTTGATCTTCTTGTCATCCTCGCTGACGCCCCCTCCAACCTGGCCTTTGGCATAGAGCAGGGTGGCGTCGGCCTGGAGCGGCATACCCGCCGCCAGACGGTTGTACAGGACACCGGCGACCGCCGCTCGGTCCTTGTCGAAAAGCGCCTCGCGCTCAACGATCGAGGCCATCACCACCACCTGGGCGAAGGTCACGCCGGGCGGCGTGTGCGCCCGCGCGTCGGGCGTGACCTGCTGGCCGAAGTGCTTCAGCAGGATGGCCACAGTGTCCTGCGGGGTGGCCTTTGGGGAGAGGTCGTAGGTGTCCGGGAACAGGTACCCCTCCAGTCCCACGGAGGGGTCATGGCCGGACAGGAAATCCTCGTGAGACGGCTGCCTGGTGGCGGTGAGGAAGGCCTCCGCGCTGAAGAGGCCATTCTTCTCCAGCAAGGCCCCGATCTGCCGCGCGGTGTACCCCTCGGGGATCGTCACGCGCACGGCGGTGCCGCTCTGATTGTGCGAGAGCAGGGCGACGATGTCCGCCATGCTGCTACCCCCCGGCACCTGGTACTGGCCCGCCTCCAGGGAGAAGCCGTGGAGCTTGACGTAGGCCTGGAAGACGAGGGCGCTGCCGATCAGACCGCGCTGAACCAGGATGTCGGCGACCCCGGATGTCGAGGTCCCGGGCGGGATGGTGAGGCTCACGGGTCCCTGGCCGGCGCGCTGGGCGGCGTGGACCTGTCCCTGGTAATAGGCGTTGGCCCCGAGGGCGGCGAGCCCCAACATGAGGAACACCACCACCACGCCGATGAGAAACACGCGGCCGCCGCCGCCCTGCCGCCTGGGTCGCAGGGCCGTGCTCAAGTGGTGCCACGCCGGCGGCTGTCGAGGAAGGACTGCAGGAGCACCGCCGCGGCAACCCTGTCGGTTTCCCGCCGCCTCGCCGCTGCCGCCCGCCGCCCGCGCCCGGGCCGGGACTCGCGAAGGACTGCCGCGGCCATCACGCTGGTGAACCGCTCGTCCCACAGTTCCGCGCCTATGCCCCCGGCGGTGATCTCGGCGGCCAGCTCGCGCGCCCGCACTGCCTCGGGGCCCTCCGTCCCGTCCAGCCGCCGGGGAAGGCCAACGACGATGAGCTCCGCCCCCGCGTCGCGCGCAGCGTCCACGATCCTGGCGCCGAGCCTCGCGCCGGGACGCAGCGTGCTCAGCGGGGTGGCCAGGCTCTCGCCCTCGTCGCTCAGCGCCAGGCCCACCCTCACCGTTCCTGGGTCGACGGCCAGGATCCTCATCCGGTGGGGGTGGTGTTCTCCACCTGCGTCCGGAAATGGATATTGCTGCCGTTGAACGGCAGCCAGGGAACAAACGGCGGACTGATGGTCACGGTCGCCGATTGCGCGTCGTAGTGGCCCTTGACATAACTGACCGCCTCCTTCGGCGACTTGCCGCTGACCTTGGTCCGCAGATCGCCGTCATTGACGGCGGTGGCCATGAACCCGGACGCCGTGCCATCCCAGACGACACCACCGTTGTCGTCGTGCTGGACCTCCTTGTAGGCGATCTTGGGCTTGTCGTCAGTGAGGTGGTAGCCGGGAATGACCTGCCGAGTCAGGGCCGCAAGCAAGAGGCTCTTGAGCTTGTCCTCGCTCACCGAGGTGGCGTGGCCTTTGACGGTGACGGTGGCGTTGAAATTCGGGACCTCGTCGCCGGGTTGATGGTCGGCCGCCACCGCCACATCAGTGGTGAGGGTGTCGGCCAGGACAGTGTCCTTACCCGCCTTGGCCTGGAGGTCGGTCTTGACCTTGGCGGTCAGCGCCTCGCCGAGAGCCTGTTTAACCTTGTCGATGTCCGACTGGCCGACGACGGTCTTTTTCTCCTCGTCTTTCCCACCAGCCGCCGCAGCCTTGTTATCCACGCTGCTGCCCGGGGGACCTCCAGTGAGAGTCGTGATCGTGTGGGGACCCACGTTCCCGGCCGCGCCACCCACGACGGCCGTGAACGTCACATCAGCTGAGCTCCCAGGGTCGATTGGGACCTTGTTTGGAGGGACGGTGTGGAACTTCTTGCCGTCATTCGAGACGACCTCATATGTCTTTCCCGCTTCAAAGGAGAAACCGAAAGTCCCATCGTTCTTGACCGTCACCACTACCTGAGCGGGGACCGCGGGAATCACCTTCTGGCCGGTCGATGTGACCTGCTGCTGCTGCTGCTCCTGGGCCTGCTGCAGGGCGGTCTGGAGCGCCAGCTGCTGGTCTGGCGGCGGGGCCTGGGTGGAGCCGGTGACGGTCGGCGCGGTGTTCACCGGGCGGGCCGACACGGTGATGGTGACGGTGGCGCTGGGGAGGACGAAGAACACCAGGATGAGGGCGACCAGGAAGATGCCCACCGCGCCGAGGATCCAGGGGAGGGCGCCGAGGTGGCGCTCGACATGGACCGCCGTCGCTCCGGCGGCCGGTGCGGCCACGACCGGGCGGGCGGCTACGGGGCGCGCGCGCGGTGACACGACCGGGCCGGGCGTGGCGGCGGGCCGCCGCATGGGTGCCGCGGGGATGTCGGAGAGCGCCCCAGCCGCGAGGGCCCCCGCGATCGGCGAGCTCGCATGGGTGGCCGCCACCGCGCGCTCGAGGGCGTGGCCCGACTCAAACGCGGCCATCGAAGGAAAAGTGTCGAAGCCGGTCTCGATGGCGGTTCCCTGGGTGCGGGCGTCGGGGCTCACGATCGAGGTCTTCTTGCCCAGCGAGTTGGAGTACTGCATCAGCAGCCGGGCGTTGAGGTTGGAATGCATCACCCGGGACGCGGCGGGCAGGACGAAGACCAACTCCTTCTCCCCCTTCTCGGAGCGGAGCCGGTCGACGAGGTTGGTGATCTCGTCGTCAGGTTCGGCGTAGACCAGCTTGGCTATCGGGTTACACCTTCATGGCGCGCATGATCTTGCGCATCGTGCTGTACAGGAGATCGGACTCTCCCTGGTCTTCCTGGAGGGCTTGGTAGCCGAGACCCATCGGCGTGATGTCCTGCTGGTTGAGAAGGAGCCCTGTCGAATCGTAGATGTTGCGAACATCCGCAGGGTTCAGGAGGCGCACCTGCGGGGCCCTCGGGAAGGGTAGCCGATCGAGCCAGGGGTATGCCCGCAGGTACTCGGCGATCTCCGGGAGGCCGCTCCCCCCGCCCGCCAGGTAGATGCTCGGCGGCAGGCGGTCGGCGCGCGAGAGTTGCTGCAGGGTCAGGGCGACGCCGTTGACCAGGACCTCGGCGTCGGGCGCCAGGAGGTTGCGCAGCTGCTTCTGACGGTCCTCGTTGACGTCGCCGCGCGAGTAGCGGATCTTGAGCTCCTCGGCGTCCGCGAAAGACAGCGACAGGTTCCCGGCGATCTTCTTGGTGAAGACCCGGCCGCCGATGGGGAACATCTTGGTGCCCTCGATGCCGCCATCGCGGATGAGGGCCACGTCGGTGGTGCCACCGCCTACGTCGACGAAGATCCCGCCAAACTCGTAGACCTCGTCGGTGGCGCAGCAACGTGCCATCGCAAACGGCTCCGCAACCGTGGCCAGCAGGTCGAGGTCAAGCTCCGCGGCGATGGTCTGCAGCGCGCCGATGTGGGTCAGCGGGGCAAAGGTGTTGAAGACCGTGACCTCCATCGTCTTGCCCTGGAAATCGAGCGGGTTGGTGACCAGGTAGCCGTCGATGCGCACGGTGGTGATCGTGGAGTGGATGAGCTTGAGATCGACCTCGGGGATGCCCAGCTCCTGCCCCATCAGGTGGGTGGCCTCCCGCATCGCGCGCTTCTGCACCATCTCCAGCATGGTCTGCAGCTCCACCCGGTTGATCCGCTGGTTGGGGTCTGACCGCGGGATGGTGACGGAGGTGCTGAAGCCCTTCACCTGTTCGCCGGCGATACCGATGACCGCCCGGCCGGGGATGGCCTCGGCCATGTCCTCGGCCTCCTCCAGGGCGGCGTTGCAGTTGTCGATCACGGCCTGGATGTCGGAGACCGCCCCCGACACCATGTCGGCGTAGGACTGCTGCTGACGGCCGACCCCCAGCACGATGCCGTTGTCGCCCTCGCGCCGGATGATCAGTGCCTTAATGTACTCCGTGCCGATGTCCAGCGCGGTGTAGTGCAGCGCCGACTCCTGGCGCCGCTGCAGGATCCGCCTCACAGGTCATCCCCTGGGTTTGAAACGTTGCCTCCGGGGTCCTGCTCGGCACCGCGCTCGAGGAGCAGCCCGGCCACCGCGTCGACCACCGATTCCATGTCCGATTCCTTGAACCCACCACCCTGGGCAAGGGTTTCGTTGCCCCCACCGCGGCCTCCAACCCTCTCCCGGATCCGGGCGAACGCGTCAGCGGCGGTCACGCCGCCCCCGCGCCGGGCCTTCACCACCAGCCGCGCGCCGTCGCCGGCCGGCGCCATTGCCACCGCCACCTGGGCGGTCGACTCGCGGTCAAGCAGGCCATCGGCGGCGTGGCGGACGAGGTCGGGGTCGTCGGCGCCCACCAGCTGGAACGCCACCCCGTTTCGGAAGCCCTGGGAATTGCCGTCACCGCCGCGGCCCTCGACCAGCTTGCGCTGCAGCTCGTCGACCTGCTTCTGCAGCTTCCGCCGCTCCTCCACCAGGATCTCGACGCGCGTGGCCAGGTCACCGGGCGCCACCTTGAGCGCCAGCGCTGCCGCCTCCGCCGCGCTACTGAGTGCCCGCTGGTGACGCTCGGCGGGCTCGCCGGCGAGGAACTCCAGCCGCCTGACGCCCGAACCCACGCTGCGCTCGACCACCGGTACAACCTGGCCTATCTGACCCGTGCGATCGACGTGGGTGCCGCCGCACAGCTCGACCGAGAAGGAGCCGAAGCTCACGACGCGGACAATGTCGCCGTACTTCTCGCCAAAGAGCTGCATCGCGCCACTCTGGCGGGCCTCGTCGATGGGCATCAGGCGAGTGGTACGGGCGATGTCCTCGCGAACGTGGCGATTGACGATCCCGAAGACCGCCTCAAGCTCGGCCGGGCTGACTGCACGGTCCAGGCTGAAGTCGAAGGTGCAGGCATCCGGCGCCACGTAGGAGCCGGCCTGGGTGGCGCCCTCCCCCAGGACCCCGCGCAGGGCGGCGTGGACGAGGTGGGTGGCGGAGTGGTGGCGCATGGTGGACCACCGGGCGGTGCCGTCGACCTCCAGGCGGACCTCGTCGCCCACGCGCAGTACTCCCTCGATGATGCGCGCATAGTGGGCGATTGCCTCACCCTGCTTCTGTACGTCGCGCACCTCTGCGCTCCCCCCCGGCCCCTCGATGACCCCGGTGTCGCCCACCTGGCCGCCGCTCTCAGGGTACATCGGGGTGCGGTCGAGATAGACCTCCACCTCCATTCCCTCACCGGCCTCACGCACCTCTCCGTCACCCGCGAACAGCTTCAGGACCGCGCCCCCGCCCGTCAGCAGGTCGTGCCCCGTGAAGGTCGCTGGCGGCAGGCCCGTGCGCGGAACTGCCGCGCGGCGCGCGCCGCGGCGGCTGATCTGTCGAGCCGCCGTCAGGGCGGCTTCGAAACCCTCGCGATCTACCTTGACACCCTGCTCGGCGGCCAGCTCGCGGGTCAGCTCGATGGGGAAACCGTACGTGTCATGGAGCCGGAAGGCGTCTGCGCCGGCGATCATGCGGCCGCTCCGGCGGACCACGTCGTTGAAGGCGGACTCGCCCTGCTCCAGAGTCCGTCGGAAGGCACTCTCCTCGGCGGCGAGGACGCGGTGGATATCCGCGCTGCGTTCGACAAGAGCGGGGTAGGCGTCCCCCATCAGCCGGCCCACCAGCTCGACCGCGCCCGATAGGCCATCGTCGATCCCCAGGCGGCGGACGCCGTGGAGGGTGGCGCGGCGGATCATCTTGCGCAGCACATAGCCGCGCCCCTCATTGCTCGGGCGCACGCCGTCAGCGACCAGGAAGGCGGTCGCCCGGCTGTGGTCGGCCAGCAGCCGGCGAGCATAGGACGCCACCTCGGATTCAGGGTCCACCCCGCTGGCGCGGTCGCGGAAATCCTCGTTGAGGGCGGCGAACACGTCGGTGTCGTGGATGCTCGCGAATCCCCCGAGGACCATCGCCAGGCGCTCCAGCCCCATCCCGGTGTCGATCCCCGGCGGGACGAGGGCCGCCATGGTCCCGTCAGGCTGGCGGTCATACTGGGGAAAAACCAGGTTCCAGAGTTCGAGGTAACGATCACAGTGGCCTGGATGGCAGCCGGGCCGGCGGCATCCCACAGCCTCGCCCAGGTCCCAGTAGATCTCGGAGTCCGGCCCGCAGGGGCCGACCCAACCCTCCAAACTGGAGGGCCAGAAGTTGTCCTCCATGCGGTGCGCGTCCCGGCCCACCACACGGCGCCAGATGCCGGCGGCATCGTCGTCATCGACGTACACGACCGGCACCAGGCGTGTTGCGTCAAGGCCCAGTTCGCCGGTCAGATACTGCCAGGCGAGCTCGATCGCGCCCTCTTTGAAGTAGTCGCCGAAGGAGAAGTTGCCCAGCATCTCGAAGAAGGTCAAGTGGCTGACGTCGCCCACCTCCTCGAGGTCGACCGTGCGGAAGCACTTCTGGGCCGTGGCCACCCGCTTCGAGGGCGGCGTGGCAAGCCCGGCATAGAAGGGCTTGAACTGCTGCATCCCGGCGGTGGTGAGGAGCACCGAGGGGTCGTTCTGCGGGATCAGCGAAGAACTGGGGAGCACCTGGTGGTCCCGCCCAGCAAAAAAGTGAAGAAAGGACTGGCGGATCTCGGCGCTTCGCATAGAGCGTCAGTTGGATCCTAGCAGAGGCTGGGGGCCTCTCCGAATACGAATTCGGCCTCCCGGCGCGATGGCGCCAGGTGCGCTACGCGGGGCTCGGCCGAGCGCGACGCCGGCTGATCACAAGCAGGAGCAGCCCCATCGACATCATCAGAATGGAGACCTGCAGGTGCCGGAGTTCCGCCGCCCTACCGGCGCTTGGAAGCTTGGGCGCGGTGGGCGGCGGCGTCTGGGCGGAACTCACAACGCCTGTGAAGCTGTCGCTGTTGTTACTGACGACAATGTCACCGGCAGTGCTGACCGTGGCTCCATTGACGATGTTGCCGGTAGCGTCGCTCGCGACGCGAACAACCAGCGTTATGGTGCTGGTGGCTCCGACAGCCATAGGTCCCAAGTTGGTACACGTAACCACCTGGCCCTGCGCGCCGCACGTCCAACCGGAGCCGGTAGCGGCGACGAAGCCCAAGGCAGCGGGCAGCGGGTCCGTCACGGTGATCGGCGCGAACGTCGGGGCCTGGCCCTTGTTGGTGACTGTGAGCGCGTAGGTCGCCTGCTGCCCGGCGGTCAGGGTTCCCTGCAGGGCTTTCTGCAGCATGAGGTCCACCGTCCGAGGGTTGATGGTGGCCGAGGCGCTGTCGTCAGCCGGGGTGGGGTCCGCCTGGTCCTCGTGGGTCAGGCTGGCGGTGTTGGTGATGGTCCCGGCCTGGGTCGCCGTCGCCACCACGGATAGCGTCGCCGACGCCCCGTTGGCCAGCGAGCCAAGCGCCCATGCGCCCGTCCCGCTGGTGTAGGTGCCCTGGGACGGAGTAGCCGAAACGAAGGTGAGGCCCGCGGGCAGGAGGTCGGTGAGGACCACGCCGCTGGCGTCGTTGGGGCCGTTGTTGGTAGCCGTAACCGTAAAGGTCACGTTCTGACCGACCGTGGGAGTGGCGTTGTCCACTGTCTTGGTCACCGCCATATCGGCCTGCAGCGCGTTCACCGACGCACTGGCGCTGTCATTGCCGGGGTTGGGATCGGGCTGGTCCTCCCCCGTCTTGGTGGCGGTATTGGTGTGCACTCCCGGCGTCGTCACCGTCGCCACCAGCTGCAGCGTAGCCCCGGCGCCATTGGCTAGGGCGCCCACGTTCCAGGCGCCGGTCGCGCTGGTATAGGTGCCCTGCGAGGGGGTGGCCGAGACGAACGTGAGACCGGCCGGCAGCAGGTCGGTGACAACCACCCCCGTCGCGTTCGTCGGACCGTGGTTGGTCGCGGTGATCGTGAAGGTGGCGTTCTGGCCGACCGGCACGCTGGCATTGTCAACCGTCTTGACTACCCCGATGTCCGCGCTGGGTGTGGTCACGGTGGCGCTGGACGAATCGTTTGCGGCATTGCCGTCCGTCTGGTCCTCCGCCGTCCTGGTCGCGATGTTGGTGAACTGGCCCGGCCCGGTCACCGTGGCCACGATCTGCAGGGTCGACGCCGCCCCGTTGGCCATGGCGCCCACCGTCCAGGCGCCCGTTCCACTGACGTAGGTGCCCTGCGACGGAGTCGCCGACACAAAGGTCAGGCCCGCCGGCAGCAGGTCGGTGACCACCACCCCGGTGGCATTGCTGGGCCCGTGGTTGGTGGCGGTGACTGTGAACGTCACATTCGTCCCAACATTCGGGGTGGCGTTGTCCACCGTCTTGTTCACGCCGATATCCGCCTGCTGGCCGTCCACGGTGGCACTGGCGGCGTCCGGGGTCGTGGGGTCGAACTGGTCCTCCCCCGTCTTGGTGGCGGTGTTGGTGTGCACTCCCGGCGTCGTCACCGTCGCGACGACCTGCAGGGTTGCGGCAGCCCCGCTACCGATGGCCCCCACCGTCCACACCCCAGTGCCGCTGTTGTAGCCGCCCTGCGAGGGGGTGGTCGAAACCAGCGTGAGCCCGGCCGGCAGGAGATCGGTCACGACCACACCGGTCGCATCGCTGGGCCCGTTGTTGGTGG
>JBHEMS010000035.1:0-3551 GCA_046262455.1 Candidatus Dormibacteria bacterium
CTCATCAAGAGCGTCGCCTACGTCCACGTCAGCCCCTTCCGGGCCGACTGGATCGACGACCAGACGCCGAGTCTGACGATCGAGGACCCGCTCCAGTGCTACGTCGAGATGGATCCGGCCCGGCCCGGCCGGCGGCTGGCCGCGCTGAAGCGGTGGCTCGACGAGAGCGGCTACGTCTACGCCGTCGTCTACCTCCCGGACCGGATCTACAAGTACCGGACCGAGGACCGGCCGGGGCCCGGCAGGTCGACCTCCCGGATGCGCTGGGTGCCGCTCGAGGTCGCCGGTGAGGCCTGGCCGCTGCCCAACCCACTCAACGAGATCTTCTTCGTGCCGCTCAACAACCGGCTCCGTGTCGACGGGACGACCACATCGGAGATCGAGGAGGCGATCCACATCCAGGACGGCATCAACAAGGAGCTGTCGGACATGCTGCTGGCCTCCGAGTTCGGCGCCTTCCCGCAGCGCTGGGTGACCAACTTCACCCTCGAGACCGACCCCAACACGGGCAAACCGATCGAGCCGTGGGCGATCGGAGTCGACCGGCTGATGATCGCGCCGCCCCGGGACGACGAGCAGGGTGGTGGCGGGGAGGCGGAGACCAAGTTCGGCCAGTTCACCCCCGCGGACCTCGGCCAGTGGGTGAAGGCGATCGAGCACCTCATCCAGGAGCTGGCGTCGATCAGCCGCACGCCCGCCCATTACCTGCTCGGCTCGATGGGCAGCTTCCCGTCAGGAGAGAGCCTCCGCGCGGCCGAGACCGGCCTGGTGACCAAGGCCCGGGAGCGGATGCTGAGCTTCGGCGAAGGCTGGGAGGAGGCGATCGCCCTGGCTTTCAGGGCGCTCAAGGACCCGCGCGGCGACATCGTCGACAGCGAGACGATCTGGAAGGACCCGGAGACCCGGACGGAGGCCGAGCACATCGACGCGCTGATCAAGCTGTCGGCCATCGGAGTGCCGCTGCAGCAGCTCTGGCTCGACGCCGGCTACTCACCGACGCAGATCAAGCGCTGGAAGCGGATGCGCGAGGAGGAGGCGTCCTGGGGCATCGACCCCAACCTCAAGCTCCATCCCGTGGGGGAGACCGGACCGGCCGGACCCGGTACGCCCCCAGTCCCGCCAGCGCCCACCCCAGCTCCCCAGGCGCAGCCGCCTGGCACTCAACCCACACCAGCCCCCGACCAGGGGCAGTAGGAGGACCACGTCATGCCAGACACCGACACCGACACCTCGACCGACACGTCCACCGATACCGACACCGACACCGACGCCGGAGGTGGCCAGGACCGCGCCAAGGCGAACCAGGACCGCGGATCGGCCGCTGATGCGGAGCGCCGGCGCGCCAACCGGCTCGAGGCCGAGAACCGCAAGATGGCGCAGCGCCTCAAGGAGATCGACGACCTCAAGCTGACTGAGACCGAGCGGCTGACCAAGGAGAAGGCGGACCTCGAGCGCCAGAAGGAGGAGTTCGAGCGCGAACGGGTGCAGACCCGGGTCCGCAACGCCATCGAGAGCGGAGCCCGTAAAGCCGACTTCGCCGACCCTGAGGACGCCCATCGCTTTATCGACCTCGAGGACGTCGAGTACGACAAGGAGGGGCAGCCGAAGAACATCAAGAAGCTGCTCGACGAGCTGCTGGAGAAGAGGCCCTACCTGGCCGGCGCAGCTGCCGGTGGTGGAACGTCCCATCCGGGCACCCGCCAGACCAGCCAGTCGGCCGCGCCCGACCTGATGGACCGCTTCATCCGGGGCGGCCGCTGAGCCGATGAATTGGGTCGTCCGTCTGATCAACCGGGGGCTGTGTCGCCTGCGGATCCACGAGACCTACTACGTGGAGTCGACGGGCGGCCTCATCGTCGAGCATTGCCGGCACTGCGGTCGCGAAGTGCCGCTCTACCGCAGGCGGCATTAGACAAATGGGTGCGGGTTGTGGTATTGATTCACCCGTAGCCCAGCGGGCTCCCCACCAACCCCGGTCGATGAAGTGACCAGGGCGCCGACAGGCTCCCTGCTCGTCCCAGGAGGACCCGACCCCCGGACGGTGGCCCAGCCCAACCGGCGACACCGCCTCGGCCCAGGTGGCCCGACCCGCCCGACGAGGGGCTCGGTCCGAAAGGACCTCCCCCGAGTCCCCGGGATGTGCGACGCGGTTCTCAGAACTCCCGGCTCAACCGCCGGTCTGGAAACCGCAACATGGCATTCAATGATCAGATAAATCGCGCTGGCGCCCAGGCGCTCATGCCCGAGCAGGTGGCCAACGAGATCCTGCAGAACGTGACCGATCAGTCGGCCGCGCTCCAGCTCTTCCAGCATGTCCCGATGAGCCGGGCCCAGTACCGCATGCCGGTCCTGGCGATGCTGCCCCAGGCCTTCTGGGTCACGGGCGACACCGGCCTCAAGCAGACCTCCAAGATGGCGTGGGACAACAAGTTCCTCGACGCCGAAGAGGTGGCGGTCATCACCCCGATCCCAGAGAACGTCCTCGACGACTCTGGGTTCCCGATCTGGGCCCAGGTCCAGCCCAAGATCGAGGAGGCGATCGCCTACGCCCTTGACGCGGCGGTCTTCCTCGGCATCAACAAGCCGGCAAGCTGGCCCGCGGCCATCTCCCCCGCCGCGATCGCGGCTGGCAACTTCATCACCCGCGGCGCCAACACGCAGGCACAGGGCGGCGTGGCGCAGGACGTCAGTGACGTGATGGGCCTGGTGGAGGCGGACGGCTTCGACGTCGACGGGTTCGTCGCGGCGCGGCTGTGGCGCAGCAAGCTCCGCGGGGCGCGTGACACCCTCGGCCAGCGGCTGCTGGACGTGGACATGGCCGCCGGCACCCTTGACGGGCAGCCCATCAAGTACGCAATGCGTGGCCTCTGGGGCACCGCCGGCGCTGCCGCGGGCGATCCGGAGCTCATCGCCGGTGACTTCACCCAGGGGATGATCGGCGTCCGCCAGGACATCACGGTCAAGGTGCTGGACCAGGCCGCCCTGCAGGACAACACCGGCGCGATCGTCTTCAACCTCGCGCAGCAGGACGGGATCGCGCTCCGGGTGAAGGCCCGGTTCGCCTTCCAGGTTGCCAACGTGATCAACCGCGCCAACCCGGACCCGGCCACCCGGTATCCGTTCGGGGTCGTTCGCAGGCCCGTATAGGTCCGACCGGCGGGGCGGCCATTTGAGTCGCCCCGCTTCTTCCCACCCATCCACGTCACTTTGGAGGACCTACAGATGACCGAGTCCCTGAGCACCAGTTCCGAGGTCGTGATCCGCCATCCCGAGGACGGCCGCGAGCTGATCGTCAGCCCGAAGGCGTACGAGATCCTGTATCGGGAGCAGGGTTACGAGCTCGTCGACCCCGACGCCTATGTACGGCCCTCCGCCCCGCCGCCGCCGCCGGCACAGAACGACCACATGGCCGAGGACATGGCCGACTTCAAAAAGGGCACAGCGGCCCTGGACCCAGAGCAGACCGGATCCGCGGGGAAGGCCACCAGGCGCTGACATGGGCTTGATCGCGCCGGCGCGCGGTGGACCCGGGCTGGCGGCACCCCAGGGGC
>JBHEMS010000036.1:0-57004 GCA_046262455.1 Candidatus Dormibacteria bacterium
GGCGTCGCGCCCTTGGCGGTGCCCACCCGCCTCGGGAAATGGTTCACACCCACCTCGACCACCGTGAACCCTGCCTGGCGCGCCCGCAGCAGCAGTTCGGCGCTGAAGAAGGCGCCCCCGGACAGTGGCTCCACGCGCTCCAGTACCGACCGCTTAACAAGCTTGAAGGCGCAGTCGACGTCACGGGTGCGCAGCCCGAAGACGAGCCGGAGCACGGTGTTGTAGGTCCTGGCGATAACCCGGCGGTGCGGGGGGTCCGCGCGTCGAATCCGATAGCCAACGACGAGGTCGTTGGCCGCGAGCTCCGGCCAGAGGCGCTCGAGCTCATTGAGGTCGAACTGCCGGTCGCCGTCGGTCCAGAAGACGACCTCCCCGGTGGCCGCGGTGATCCCGGTTCGCAGGGCCTCGCCGTAACCGCGGTTCGCCTCATGGCGAATGTAGCGGACCCGGGGGTTGGCTGCCGCGACCCGTCTGCCCTCCTCCTCGGTGCCGTCGTGGCTGCCGTCATCCACGATGATGACCTCCAGCTCAGGGGCGAACCGGGGTAACACCCGCAGGGCTTCCTCCACCATCGGGGTGACATTCCCGGCCTCGTTGTAGGCCGGGAAGAAGTAGGACAACCGGCGCACCCCCGTGGCCGCGTCGGTAGCCGCCTCAGTAGGCGTTGCGATGGAAGAAGACCCGGATGAAGGTCGTGAGCAGGATCTTGAGGTCGAAGACCAGGCTCCAGTTCTCGACGTAGTAGGTGTCGTAGATGGTGCGCTGCTCAATCGCGGTGTCCTGCCGCAGATCGTTCAGCTGCGCCCACCCGGTGATGCCCGGCAGGACCGCGTGACGCTGCTCGTAGCCTGGGATCTCACGCTCGAATTGGTTGACGAATTGCGGCCGCTCCGGGCGCGGGCCGACAAGGCTCATTTCCCCCTTGAGCACGTTGAAGACCTGCGGGACCTCGTCAAGCCCGGTGCGCCGCAGGAATTTGCCGACGCGGGTGGTGCGCGGGTCGTCCCGGTCCGCGAAGCGGGGCCCGGAGGCAGCCTCGGCGTCGGGCACCATCGAGCGAAACTTGTGGATGCCAAAAACACTGCCGTTCCGACCGACGCGGTCCTGGGTGTAGATCACAGGCCCCGGGGAGTCCGCGCGGATGGCGAGGGCGATTATCGTCATGAGCGGGACGCCGGGGACCAGGAGCAGGATCGCAAGGACCGTGTCGAACGCGCGCTTAAGCAGCAGGTTGGCGCCGACCAGGCGCGAGCGTCGAACCCCCACCAGCGGTATGCCGTCGATGTCGTCCGCGATCACGCCGCTGGTGATCACCTCGAGCAGGTCGGGCACGATCTTGAACTCGACGTCGAGGTCCTCGCAGGTCCCGATCAGGTGCAGGATCTGGCGGTTGTCCGCCCGGCTGAGGGCGATGAAGACCTCTTCGACGTTGTTGTTCATGACCAGGTGGGGCAGATCGGACGTCTCGCCCAGCACCGGCAGACGGTTGTACTCGGTACCGCTCGGCAGCAGTTCATCAACCACCCCAACAAGCTTGTACCCGTACTCCGGGTACATCTCGAGGCGGTGGATGATGGCGTCGGCGCCAGTGCCGGAGCCGACGATGAGCGCGCGGGTCGTGCCCAGGCCGTGGCGTCGCAATTGTGAGAGCACCACGCGCATCAGCGAGCGGAAGACGAGCAGCAGCACGGCGGCACTGATGGCCACGTAGATCACCATCAGGCGCGAGTAGGAGAAGCCGCGGTACAGCGCCATGATGGCCAGCAGCAGCACGGCCCCCATCGAGAGCCCCCCGATCATCCCGTACGACTCATCCAGGAGGGCGCGCCCCCTTGCCTGGATGTAGGCACGGTTGAGCAGCAGCGTCACCAGCATCACCAGGACCACCACGGGAACGGCGGCGAGGTAGCGCTTGAAGTCCGGCGCCGACTCACCCGGGACCGGGATCCTATCCAGGCCGCTGTGGTAGCGGTACCAGTAGCTCAGCATGACGGCGCCGGAGATGAAGAAGGCGTCGCCGACCAGCAGGGCAACGGTGAACCAGGGCTGGATTGCCCGGGAGCGCGCGCGGCGACGGGCCGCGGTGGCCTTCAGCGCCTCGTCCGCGATCTCAACCCCTCACGAGCCAGCGCCAGCTCATCCTCGGTAAAGGCACGGGTGACCAGCAGCCCACCGCAGTACGCCACTGCGCCCACCAGCGCCGTGAGGACGTAGGTGACGGCGTGCGGGCCGAGCAGGTGGACGGTGCCGAACATCAGCAGCCCACAGAGAACACCGGCCGCGATGACGCCCCGCAGCGGCGCCAGGAGGGGCATGGCGAAAAGGTGCTTGCGGAGGTACACCCAGCCCCCGATGAACAGTCCCAGCTCGGTCAGCCCGGTGGCCCACGCGGCGCCCAGGTAGCCGCCGACATAGGTGTTCTTGCTGGGAATCAGGACAAGGTTCAAGGCAACGTTCACAACAAGGCTGATGACTGCCAGCCGGGTCGAGTCGCTCTGGCGACCCATGGCGTTGAGAGTGTAGAGGAAGACGTTGTTCACGAATAGGAAGAAAACCCCAAAGGAAAGAACCTGGAGGACGGGGATCGCCTTCTCATAGCCGGGGATCGTGTAGTGGATGATCGGGGCAGCAAAGACCAGCATGCCGAGGGTCACGGGCAGCCCCACGACAGCCAGCATTTTGTAGACCTTGGTGGTAGCCCCGGCGAGGCGGTCGGCGCCACTGTGGGCCAGCTGGGAGAGGGCCGGGAAGATGGGGTCCATCAGCGTCTGAGGGACGAAGACCACCGCCTCGAGGTACTTGTAGGCGGCGCCGTAGATGCCCACCGCGACGTAGCTGGTGAAGACCGTCAGGATCGGCACGTCGACCTTGAAATACAGGGTGCTGAGGACCACGGTGAGGCCGAACGGCAGGCTCTCGCGGGCCAGCATCGACAGGCGCGTGAAGTTGAGGTCGAAGCTGAACCGGTGCCCGAAGCGTCGGACGGCGACGATCGCCGCGAAGACGGCAGTGAAGGCATAGCTCGCGGTGTACACCCACAGGTACGCCCACCACGGGAAGCGCAGGAGCGCAACAAAGATTGCCGCCGCGAGCAGGACGGCCGACTCGCCCATGATTGCGATCGCCTCGTAGCGCAGCTCGCCCGCCGCGTAAAACGTCGCCCGGAGCTGGTTGGAGAAACTGGTCGCCACCAGCAGGGCGAATGTCGGCAGCACATACGGGCTCAGGCCCGAGGCACCCACCGAGACGGCGACATAGAGGATCGCCAGCACGGGGACGCTGAGCACCAGCTTGAGGCTGAGGATGCTGTTGAGGTAAGGCGTGAGCAGCGCCCGGTCCTTGGCCACCTCGCGGGTGAACAGGGGCCTGAGGCCCAGGTCGGCGACGATGCTGACCAGCGCCGAGTACACGATGAGCGTGGTGAACCGGCCGTAGTTGCCGCTGCCGCTGCCCATGCTGCGGATCACGATCAGGACCACGGCGAAGACCAGGACCTTGGAGAGCAGCCGCGCGCCCACCACCAGGACGGTGTTGCGCAACGTGCGGGCAGCCAGGCTCACGACGCGCCTCAGCGCCCGTCGGGGTGCTGCTGGTCCTGGCGCAGGGCGGCCGCGGACAACCCCAGCAGGGCCATCGTCAACCAGGCGAGGTCGTTCTTGAAGAACGGATTGTCGATCAGGCCGTGGACCAGGATCACCACCCCGGCGGCGGCGAAGGCGGCGTGGTAGGCGTGCCGCTCGGTGCGCGCTCGCAGCGCGACCCAGGTGCGCCGGACCGCGTCCACGGTCAGCCAGGTGAAGGCGATCAGCCCCAGGAGGCCCGTCTCGGTCCAGAAGTCGAGGAACAGGTTGTGGCCGTAGATATGGTCCTCCCGGTAGCCGCTGAGGTCCTTGAAGGGGGTGATCGCCGCCTTGAACCCGCTCAGCCCGGTGCCGCTGATAGGGCGCCGCCCAGTGCGCATCATGGTGAGCACGGCGCGCCATAAGTCGACGCGGGTATTGACGCTGTTGAGCGGGTCGTGGGGATCGAACTCGTGCGCCAGCCGGCGCCGCACCGGCGGCAGCAGCAGGGCGCCCGCGGCCACTAACCCGACGCCGGCCAGGGCGACCCGGCGGCGGGGGTGGATCGCGGCCAGCAGCACCAGCGCGACCGCCAGGCCCAGCCAGGCCCCCCGGGAGAAGCTCAGCGCGAAGGCGGGGAAGGCGACCAGGAAGAACACCGCCCCCCGGCCGCGCTCCTCCGGCACCCCGAAGGCCACCAGCGCTGCGGCCGTGGCCATCAGGGGGGCCAGGAAGAGACCGGTGGCGTTGGGACTGAGATAGAGCACGACCACCGGCGCCTCCACCAGGTGGGGTCGGTGGGCACCCACGGCCACCAGGAAGGCCATCGTGTTGAGGACCGAGACCACCAGCCCGGCGACGTAGAAACCCTGCAGCAGCTTGCCCAGGTCGGCGCGGGTGCGGAAGACGTCGGCCACGATGTAGGCCGCCAGGGCCGGCTCGATGAAGTAAGCCTTCCAGATCCCCAGGGCGGCGCGGTGGTCGGGGGCCACCGCCACCGACACCGTCGCGGCGACCAGTAGCAGAGCCAGCGGCCAGAAGTACGCCAGCCGGCGGGGGTCGGGGAGGGTCTCGCCGGTGACCCGCTTCTCCACCAGGTAGACCACCATAAGGGCCACCAGGGCCACCTCCAGCGCGGTGAATGGCAGGCCGCCGAGGTTGCCCCGGAGGACGTAGGCGAAGCTCAGCGCCGCGGCCAGGCGCGCGAGGGCTCGGCTGGCTGACACCGTCGAATAGTAGCCGGGCGCCGGCAGGGGATGGGCGCGCCCGCATGGATAATCTGCGGCAACCCATGCGGATCTTTTCGGGCATCCAGCCAACTGGCATCAAGCACTTCGGCAACTACAGCGGCGGATTCCGCCAGTACGCCGCAACCGCGCAGCAGGGCGAGGGGTTCTTCTGTGTGGTCGACCTCCATGCCCTGAGCGTGCCCTATGACCCAGACGCGCTCCGCGACCGCTCCCTCGACCTGGCCGCGATGTTGTTTGCAACCGGGCTCGACCCCAAGGCCTCGACCGTTTTCATCCAGAGCCACGTGACGGCCCACGCGGAGGCCAACTGGTTGCTCAGCTCGGTCGCCACCGATGGCGAGCTGCGGCGGATGACGCAGTTCAAGGACAAGGCGGCGAAGCAGGCGTCGGTTTCAGCCGCGCTGCTGACCTACCCCGTGCTGATGTCGGGTGACATCCTCCTCTACCAGACCGACGTCGTGCCCGTCGGCGATGACCAGCGGCAGCACGTCGAGCTGGCGCGCGACGTTGCCGAGCGCTTCAACGCCCGCTACGGTTCGCTCTTCAAGGTGCCGCGGGCTGTGTTCCCCGAGGCGGGCGCGCGGATCATGGATCTCCAGGACCCGACTCGGAAGATGTCCACCACGGGGGGGACCGAGGCGGGGACCATCCTCATGCTCGACCCGCCCGACGTGGTGCGCAAGAAGATTCGGTCGGCGGTCACCGATACCGGCCGCGAGGTGCGGCGCGCCCCGGACAAACCGGGCATCTCCAACCTGGTGGACATCATGTCGGTGGCGACCGGCACGAGCCCTGGGGAGGTCGAGAAGGAGTATGGCGACCAGGGGTACGGCCAGTTCAAGCAGGCCGTCGGAGAGGCCGTGGTGGCCCTCCTCGACCCTATCCGCGAGCGCTACCTGGAACTACGCAATGACCCCGCCGAGCTCCAGCAGCTGCTGGCCGCCGGCGCCGACAAGGCCCGTGCCACGGTGGCCCCGACGCTGCGCGAGATGTACCGCGCGATGGGCTTCGTCCTGCGACCCGGGGCCTAGCCGGGACCACCCTCAGCCCGCCCACTGCCCGGTCGCGAAGCGCGCCACGGCCAGCGCGGCAATCGGCAGCTGGACGGCGACGAGGACCACGCGCACCCACCGCCGGCCCTGGGTCATGACCGCGAGCCCGATGAAGATCGGGAACAGGATGCCGAGGTGGCGCGCGTTTGACTGCAGGCTGGTGTTGAACAGGAAGATCGCCGCGATGACGGCGAGAAGCGCGGCGTACGCCGGCCGGACGCGCCGGTACACGTATACCGTCATTGCCACCAGGTCCACCAGCGCCAGGGTGTCGATGGCGTAGGAAAGGCGGATCCCGAGGTGGACCGCCGGCCGGAAGATGTCCGCCACCTGTCCGAAGGGCAGGCCCACGGCCCGGCCCCAGCCCCTCTGCGCGGAGAGGAAGCGGGTCGGCTCGTGGAACTGGATGCCGAGGTAGAGCATCCAGGCGCCGAGCGCTGCCAGGGCCGGCAGCCACAGCCGCAGCAGGCGCAGCGCGGCTGGCCGGTCCAGTTGCACCCGGAAGCGGCCGTCCCAGCCGACGGCCTCGAGGCTCAGGGGAACCAGCAGGACGATGAAGACGATCTTGCCGAGGAGCGCGACCCCGACCATAACCCCGGCCACCCACCAGCGCCCCCCGCGAGCCGCGAGCCAGGCCGCCACGGTGGCCATCAGCACCAACGCCTCGGCGTACGCGGTGCCGAGGAACAGCGCGAAGGGGTAGACCAGCAGGAAGGCCAGGGTCCAGCGGGCGACCCCATCGGGGTGGTCCAGGCGCACCAGGCGGAAGAGCAGCGCCAGTGCGACGAAGAGGAACAGCGTGCTGACGAGCAGCCCAGCCAGGGAGGGGTCAACGCCCACCGCCCGGCCCGCGGCCATGAGCACCGGCATCGCCGGCGGGAAGGCGGTGCCATCGAAGTGCTCCCCATGGAAGCCCCGCACGTTGGCGCTTGCCGGGTAGCCCTGGGTGGCGATGCGGGCGAACCAGCCGACGTCCCACTGGCGCCAGATCACGGCCAGTGACCCGGGGTGGTGGAAGACCCGGCCTACCGCCCGGCCCCGGTAGGCCGCCACAAGCCCGACGGTCTCTGTCGACAGGCGGAAGCCGACGAGGGCTATCAACGCCGTTACCAGCGCACTGGCGCGGCTCCTGGTCGTGGTCACTCCTTCTCGGTCACCCGGTACTCGAGGTAGAAGCCGAGCATCAGCCGGGTCTGTGCTTCCAGCGCCGGGATCACGCTGAAGAAGAGTCCCACGAATGGGTAGGCCACGATCTCGAGGTACGACTTGGCGCGCCGGAACCAGGACCACTCTGGCGGCCGGGGTGGCGCCAGCGTCTCATCCACGTAGATGAGCACGCCCACGGTGAACAGGGTGAGCGTGAGGATCACCGCCGAGGTGATGCCCAGGTAGTCGGCCACCCGGGTGAGCGAGTAGTCATAGGCGCCCACGATGTGGATCCCGGTCCAGCCGCTGAGGATCGCCAGGTAGCCGGGGATGCTGGCGCCGAAGAGCAACAGCAGCGGCATTCCAACCCACATCAGGTGGTTGAAAACCAGCAGCAGGAACCGGTACACCCGCAGCCACAGAGGGATCTCCGGGTGGGTCATCATGTTGAGGAAGACGAAGGGGACGTCCGAGACGCCCCATGCCCAACGCTTGATCTGGTTGTACTGCGATGCGTGGGTGCCCGCGTAGGTCTTGGCCCGGGGGCAATCGCCGTAGATGGGCATCGGCACCCCGATCACCTCCAGCCGGTCCCCGTAGCGGAAGAAGCAGCGCCAGAAGAAGCGCGAGTCCTCCTGGATCACGTGCGGGTCCCAGTAGCCCACGTCACGCGTGAGGTGGAGGGACATGGTGTAGCTCGCGAAGGTGACCAACCGCTGCGACCGCTGGTGGAGGAACATCTGCCACTGCGTCGCAGCGCTGGCCATGACGTGGACTACCGCCGGCACGCGCCAGAGGTTGTTGTGGAACATGGGCACGGGTTGGTAGAGGCGGAAGTCGCGCATGCGCTCAGTCACATAGTGATGGGTGACCCAGCCGAGGTACTGCGGGTGGATCCGGAAATCGGAGTCGAGGTCGGTCACCAGGACGTGCCTGGGATCAAGGCCCGCATCCTCGGCCATGCGGTAGAGCTCGGGGCCGCCGTAGGCCATCGCCGCCGACTTGCCCACGACGATGCCCGGGAGGAGGGGGTCAAGGATGTGCCAGAAGTGCGCAAACCGGCCCTCGAACTCGCGTTGCAGGCGCTGCACGTTCTCGATGCCCTGGATATCGGTGGTGCGCGTGATGATCGCCACGATCTTGCGCTCCGCCGGGTAGTCCGCCGCCGCGAGGGCGGAGATGGTTCCCAGCAGCACCTCGTACCTCTCTGTATACGTCGGCACCAGGGCGGCGTGGTAGATGTCCCTGGGATCCCAGGTTCCGGCCTCGTCGGTGTAGGCGGTGGCGGGGAGGTCGAGGCAGCGCTGCCACCAATCGATCGCAGTCTCAAGGCGCAATGCCCGGAAGGTCTGAAGAATCCCCCGAACGACGATGATCGAGCGCACGAACCAGTAGATGTCGAGGACGATCACCATTCCCACCACCACGGTCGGGTAGACCAGCGCTGGTAGCAGGACCAGCGCCAGGATGATGCTCCACGTCGCGACCCCCGGAAGCACCTCCAGCAAACGCTGGCCCATGGTGAGCTCGCGCGGGGGCGGGTCTGGGCTGGCCGGTAGTGACGGCGACGCGGCGGTGAGCTCGGCCATCGTCAGACCACCAGCCGAACGGCGAGGGGCGTTGGTGGGGCCGGGTCCATGGTCCAAGCCTAGCCAGACACCATCAGCCAGGCGCGCTTCCCGTATACTGCGGGCTCAGATGCGCCTGACGGCCGCACGTCTTCTACACGCTCTCCCCGGCGCCGTGGTCATCACCTCGATGGTCACCCTCTTCGTCGTGCCTGCCGATGCGGCGTCGCGGGCGGCTGCCCCGGCGCCCTACGTCATCGCCATCGACGCGGGGCACGGCGGGAGCCCGGACAACGCCCACCCCGACCGGCTCTTTGACCCAGGCAGCGTGGCCGGCAACGGCCTGGTGGAGAAAGACCTGACCCTCGACGTCGCCAGGCGGGTCCAGCGCAGGCTCCAGGCAGACCAGGTGAAGGTGGTCATGACCCGGCAGTCTGACGAGTTCGTCGGCCTGGAAACCCGGATCAACACCGCGAACAAGGCCGGCGCCCAGCAGTTCGTGAGCATCCACTTCAACTTCTTCCAGGATCCCGCTATCGGAGGATCGCTGGTCCTGTACCCGCGCGACTCGGACCGGCAGTTCGCCGTCCTCATGGGTGAGCAACTGGCCAGGCGGCTGGCGCGCTTCGAAATCAGCAACGGTGGAACGATGCTGCGCCAGGATCTCTGGCAGCGCTCGAACATGCCGGCAGTGACAGTCGAGGCCGCCTACCTGACGAACAAGAACGAGGCCGAGCAGCTGACCAGGGACACCGTCAAAGAGGCGATCGCCGCCGGAATCACGTCGGGCATCGAGGCCCAGTCACCAGGCATCCAGGTACGCAAGGCGGAGATACTGAAGTTCCGGCACGCAAGCGCGACAGCGCTGGCGGCACGGCGCGCGAATTCTCTGCCCGCGCCCGCGGTGCCCCACGGGATCCCGTTCCTGCAGGTGGGCGTTGCCCTTGGCGCGGTGTACCTTCTCACGCGCTACCGTCGGCAGACCATCCCGGTGATCGCCTTTGCCGCCGCGGTTGGCAGCGTGGCCCACGCCCGCGCGGTCGGGCGTCAGCCAGAGCGGACCCGGCGCGGCGTGCGCCGGCGCCGCAGCCGCGCGCCGCTCTGGACGGGGGCCCGCACCTACTACTAGCCCGAGGTCAGGTGCGCGAACTGAGCCACTCGCGCACCAGCGCCACCAGCATGGCGGGGCTGGTGGACGACTTCATGACATAGGCCAGGACGCCCAGGCCTTCGGCTTCCGCCACGGTGTCCGGGTCGCTGTCAGCCGATAGCACCACCAGCGGGACGTGCCGCGTCGCGGGGTCCTCGCGGAGGAGCCGGATGACGTCCAGGCCGTTGCGCCTGGGCAAATTGAGGTCCAGCAGCACGAGGTCGGGGGCCAGGCTTGCGGCGGCCTCGAGGGCTCCGTCGCCGTCTCGGGCGATCGTCACCTGGATACGGGCGATCTCCAGGCGAAGCCGGTACATGTCGGCGAGGTCCGCGTCATCCTCCACGAGCAGGACCTTCGCGCGCGCTTCGGTCATGCCGCCGTGGGCTTTGAAGTGGCCATGCGGGGTTGATGCCGATCCCCTGCCGAGTCCCGCTGGTCGCTCGACTGGCGAAACGGGGTGTACACAGAGTTCCCCGGCATCACCCGCACAGCCACTTCAACGATCGTGGCGCGCCGTACCACCAATGGCTATCGAGCACGCGTAAATCTTTGTGAAGGCCGGCTAGACTGCCGGGCGCTCCAGGGCGACCGTCTCCCAGAACAGCCCCGGCCGATCCGCAACCGCGCGGAGGCCCCTGGCCTCAGCGGCGCGCAGGATGCTTCCCGCGGGCCGGACGAACACATGGAACTCCCGGCGCGCGATGCGCAGCCCGGCGTTCCCCATGGCCAGGACCAACCGGGTCCACCACCGGTCCTTGGGAAAGCTCATGACCAGCAGGCCGCGCGTGTGGTCCGCGGCGACGCCGACCAGGGTGGGCATATCCGGGTAGCAACAGACGACCCGGTTCATGACGACCACGTCGGCCGGGTCGACATCCGCGGCGGAAACGAAGTCCGCCACCCGCCGCTCGACGCGCCCCGTCAAGCCTGCCTCCTCCAGAACCTCGGTGGCGACGACCTCGTACGTCGGCGTCAGCTCGACGCTGGTGGCCCGGGTCGCGCCGGCGCGCAGCAGTTCCACCTGGATCGCCCCGATGCCCCCGCCGACCTCGAGGACGGTGGCCCCGAGGACCCCGCGGCCACGAACCAGGTCGACGATCTCCCGCGACGCCTTATCAAGCCCTTTCTTGCGGTAGCGCTTCGCCTGGGAGCGCGCGGCCTTCTCGCTGAATATCCGTCGATAGCCCCGCGGGGTGCAGCAATCGCTCACGGGCACATTATGAGATGCACGAGGCCGGGTCTTACCCCGCGGTTACGCTGGGGAAGCCCAGCCTGCATTACAGCCGCACCCACAAACTTCAGTCGAGAAACTCGGCGATCGCCTTCGCGGTCTCCGGAATCACAGCCAGGGTGTAATGGTTGGCCTCCACCTCGATGCCCTTTGCGGTCGGCACCTCACGCAGGAATCGCTGGTACTCGCTCGCCGGCAGCACGTAACCGAAGTCGGGCGGTACTGGCTGCGTCGCCCGCACGATTAGCGTCGGAATGGTCACCGATTTCCACAGCAGGTGCGGGTCCTGCGCCTGGCGGTACTCGTCGTCCTCAAGTGCAGCCTCCTTGCGGCTGCGCGCGCGAACGCCGCCCTCGACGTCCTCGAGCTCGTACTGGAACAGCCGCTCCCACACCGGCCATGGTTGGTACTGGGGAAACTGCTGGACCAATCCGAGGAACGCCTCGCGAGATGGCCAGACCGTGGCCAGGCGGTCGAGCCCGGCGTAGATCGGCTCCGTCACGCTCTCGTCGACGTCGCCGCCGGCGTCGAGCAGGACCAGCCGGCGGACGCGGCCCGGGTTCAGCTCGATCGTCTTCATCGCGATCCAGGCGCCCATCGAAAGGCCGATGAGGTCGAAGGTCTCCGCGCCCAGCGCGTCGGCCATGGCGATGATGTCTTGCGCGTGCGCAGGCCAGCCGTAGCTGCCCGGGCGCGTCTTGTCACTCTTACCGCGTCCGCGCGGGTCATAGGCGAGGCGGCGGTGCCGCTGAGGATCGAGCGCATCGTAGATGACGTCGAAGCAGCGCAGGTTCACAGACAGACCGGGAATGCCGATGACCAGCGGCGCGCTCGCAGCGCCCGAGATCTCGGCGGCTATTTCGCCGGAGGGCAGCTGGAAGCGCTTTTCGGCCACAGAAATGGGAGCGTTCCGTCCATCACGCAGTTCGCTTGTTTCCGGCGAATTGTTCATTGACGCGTTTGGACTTTCCTAACCCCGCTTCACCGCGATCACATTGAGGTAGTTGCCGGGCATGTCGACGCTGCCATCGGTCGCCAGGTTGATACTGTCGACGAGGTCTCGGAGATCCGAGACGTATGCGTTCCACTGCTCCGGCTCAAGCCTTGCCTTGAGGCTCACCATCGGTCCAAACCAGGTCGTGAAGATGTCGAGGAATGATTCGAACGTCGGGAACTTCTGCCTGAAGCTGCGGTCCACCACCCGGATGTTGGCCGCATGGGGACCGAGCAGTTCGCCGATCCGGCGGCCGGTGCCCCAGTCGGTGGCTGGACGCAGGCCGGGTGGCGGGGGCGCATATCGGGCACCGAGAGCGAAGAGCTGTCCGGCCAAGCCAGAGGGTGTCCAGTTGGCCATCCCCAAGACGCCACCAGGCCGGACCACCCGCATCAACTCACCGGCGGTCCGCTCCTGGTCCGGGGCGAACATCGCGCCATACTGGCTCCCGACGTAGTCGAACGACCCATCGGGAAAGGGCAGGTTCTCGGCGTCAGCCTGCGCGAACTCCATCTCAAGGAAGTCGACCTCCGCCCGCCGACGAGCCTGCTCGAGCAGGGCGGGAACGTAATCGGTACAGGTGACCCGCAGGAAACGCCGGGCCGCGGCCAGCGAGAGAGACCCACTACCCGCCGCGACATCGAGCAATGACCGTCCACCCAGCAGGCCCATGTCCTCGCAGAGGCCCTCGCTCACGATGGTGTTGAGTGCCCCGATGCGCGAAAAATCCCCCGTGGACCAAACTGTCTGCTGGTTCTTCTTGACGCCTTCCAGGTCCATGTTTGCCCCCGTGTTTAATCCTTGACTGCGTTGCATTAGACCACGGTGTCGGGCCGTCTCGTCGGCCGATGGATCGATGGTGCCAAGCTTCAGCCGAACTAATACAAAATTGTGGTGGCCCCGGAGAGATTCGAACTCCCGACACACGGTTTAGGAAACCGTTGCTCTATCCCCTGAGCTACGAGGCCGCGCGGAATACGCGACGATCTTACGGATCATCGGGCCTCGCCCCCTGGGGGGCGCGCTCGGTTAGCGGGGCGGCAGCACCGGCAACGCGAGGCGCGGCCGGCCTTCCATATCGGGCCGCAGGGGACGATGCTTGCGCAGCGCCGCGCTGACAAGCTGCAGCGCCTTGTCCAGCTGGGGATCGCGGCCGGCGGCCCAGTCCTGGGGGCGGATGTCAACGTCGAAGTCGGGGTCGGTGCCATAGTTCTCGACTCCCCAGCCGACGTCGGCAAACCAGAAGGAGTACTCCGGCTGCGTGGTGACGCCGCCATCTGCGAGCTGATGGCGCGGGCCGATACCGATCACCCCGCCCCACGTCCGCTTGCCCACCAGGGGCCCGAGGCCGAGGAGTTTGAAACAGTGGCTGAAGATGTCGCCGTCGGAGCCCGCGTTCTCGTCAGTGATGCAGACCATCGGACCCGCGGGTGAGTCGGAGGGGTACGGCGCCGGCTGTCCGTAGCGCTGGGCATCGAAACCAATTCGGCGGCGAGCGAGTTTCTCCAGCAACATCTGCGACACGTAGCCGCCGCCATTGCAGCGCACGTCGACAATCAGACCCTCCCGCTCGACCTCCGAGAAATACGCTCGGTGGAACTCCGAGTAGCCGGTCGCGCCCATGTCAGGGATGTGGATGTACCCGACCCGGCCCGCCGTGGCCTCGAAGACGCGCCGCCGGTTCTCCTCAACCCACTCCCGGTACCGAAGCTCGAACTCGCCCGCCAGCGTGGTCACGACAACCTCGCGTGAAGGCCGGCTACCGCGACCTGCGATCGTCAACTCAACTGTTTGGCCAGCCTGGTTCACGAGCAGCTGCGCGGGCGAGAGGTTGGGTCCGACCGGTCGGCCATTGACAGCCAGAACGACGTCCCCCTCGACCACGTTCACCCCCGGCGCCTGCAGGGGCGACGCGGCGGCTGATTTCCAGGCATCGCCGCGGACGATTCGCCGGACCACCCAGCGTCCGCCATCGAGCTCCAGGTCTGCACCCAGGAAGCCCACGGGCGATGGGGCGGCGCGGCGGTAGTCGCCGCCGAGGTCGTAGGCGTGCGAGGTTCCGAGCTCTCCCTGCATCTCCCACATCAGGTCCGCGAACTCACCGCGGCAACCGATCTTGTCGATCAGCGGAAGGTAGCGGTCGTGGACCCGACGCCACTCGACGCCGGACATGTCGGAGACCCAGAAATACTCGCGCTGCAGGCGCCACGCCTCGGTGTACATCTGCCGCCACTCGGCGACAGGGTCCACAGAGACCCGGACCCGGTCGAGGTCGATCCAGCCGTTTCGGCGGTTCGGTGGTCCCTCGGCGTCGGGGCCCTCAGGCGGCCTGGCTCCCACCTTGAGCGCCCGCAGCCGCCGGTTGCCCAGGTACACCAGGGTCGAGCCATCTCGCGAAACCTCGAAGTCCACGATCCCACCGGCCAAGGTCTCCTTGCGCCGCTCGACCAGGTCCCAGGCCTCCAGGCTGGCGTTGCTCGGGGCCTCGAGGCTCAGCGACTGTGCGCCCAGCATGCCCTCGACCGGCCCGGCCAACCACAGGACCTTCCCGGGCACGGCCACCAGCCTGCGGTAGATGCCGTCCTCGACCGGGAACTCGACAACCCGGTCCTCGATCCCGTCCAGCTCGACCACAACCCTCGGCGCCTTCGGCGCGGCCTTGGGAGCGGTTTTCGAGGCGGGGTCCGGCGCCTCGCCCGCCCCGGGACTCGGGCTGGGGACGGCGTCGCCCATGCCGCGCGGAAGTGGAACGAAAGGAGAGCGCACGTCGGCCCGGAGGGTCATCGCGTAGGGCTTCACCGTGCGCGGGAACCCGTGCTCCAGGAAGAGCCCGCCGGCCACTGGGTCGAATCCCCGAGCGGAAAGGAAGAACAGGTGGTCCCCGGATGGGTCCCACGACGGGCTGAAATCGACGAACCGGGCGGACGTCAGCTGGTGGACTTTGGACCTCGACGTTTCGAACAGGCGGATCGAGCGGGTGCGCTCGGTGGAGGGAAAGCTGTACGCCAGCCACCTGCCGTCGGGCGACCAGGCGACGTCCTGGACCTCGTCGAAGTCACTGCGGTCGATGACCCGCGAGGTGGACTTCTCCAGGTCCACCAGCAGCAGCTCGTGGCGCTGGTTGGCAATCGCCACCAGGTCACGCTTGGGCGAGACGGCAATCGCCATGGGGATGCCGACACTGAGGCCCCCCAGGCGGCGGGCCGCCGCGGGTCGCTCGACGTTGAGAATGGTAATGACGTCATCGCCGCCCTCATCGCCAATGCTGACCAGCGCCTTGCCATCGCTGCTCCAGCGGCTCATCCGGTAACGGACGCCGTCGGCGACCCCGTGCTGGCGAACGCCGCCTTCCCAGAGGGCGAAGCTGAAGAGCTTGCCGCGCGTCTCAATGGCAATCGAATGACCGTCGGGATGAACCGAAAAACCGCCCAGGTAATCGGCCGCGGGGACAAACTTCCGGCTTCGCTGGGCGCGCGGACTGCGGAAATCTATGTCCACCCTCGCTGCGGTATCGGCGGCGACGTCGAGCGCCCACACCTCCGCCGCGTGTTGGTAGACGATCGTGCGGCCATCCGTTGAGGCATAGCGCGCGTAGTACTCGCCGTGGTCGGTGTGACGCTGGACGTCGGCACCATCCGGCCGGCATGAGTAGATGTTCCCGATGCCCTGGTGATCGGATATGAAATAGATCCTCTGGCCCACCCACATCGGCGAGGCCAGGTTGCCGCCGAGCTTGGCGAGGATGCGCTTGTAGGACCCGGTACCGCGAGCGTCAACCCACAACTGGCCCGCGGTGCCGCCACGGTAGCGCTTCCAGCGGGCAGGGTCGAGGGTGTGCCGACCCAGCACGACCCCGCCCCCGGCCGGCGCCCAGGACATGCCATGGCAGGGGCCGAGCCGGAGCCACTCAAGCGCGCCAGAAGCGGGGTCGATGGCAACCGCGGCGCTCAAGCGCGCCATCGCCTGGCGGGCGTTGGTTATGCCCAGGATCCGACCATCGGGCATCCAGCCGCCCAGCCCGGTGTTCGCCCCGAGCCACGTCAGCCGTCGCGCAGGTCCACCCTCCGAGGGCATGCAGAAGATCTCCGGGTGATGCTCATGCTCGGCAACGAAGGTGAGCTGCAGCCCATCCGGCGACAGGGCGGGGCTGCGCGCCTCCCCGACGCCGGCGGTGACCCGGCTGGCGACACCACCCCCCCGGGGCACGAACCAGAGGTCGTCCTCCGAGGCAAACGCGATGGTGTCCTGGTGAACGCTGGGCCTGCGAAAGTAACCGCCGTTGAGCATGACGACGTAGCCTAACCAAAAAGAATGGTCCCCGGTTAGTGCGGAGTCATAGCCGCAAAACTGGGTATTCGTTCGTATTCAACTCGTACCGATTACATATGGGTCGTTGAAGTCGTGGCCCAGTTTGATCGATGGTCGTGGTTGGCGAAGCGGAGGAAGCCGCGAGAATTTCAGTAAGGCGGCAGGGTGGTCCCGTTGAGGGCGGCCCAGTTGTTCCACCCGCTGCTTGGCGCGACTTGCCTGGTCTGGTCCATCTTGTTCGTAGTTGCATCCTCCGCCAGGACCTCGAGCACTCCGTTCACGTCAGTGCCGACCTGTGGCGTTCCCACCTGCGTTGTTCCGTTCGTCCCCAGCGAGTAGGGTCCGACCCATCCACAACCCGGGCACGCCTGCCAAACGTGGCTGACGCTGCCGTCAGCCTGAGTGGCAAATGCCTCGAGCCGTCCGTCGCCGTTGCGGCCGACGCTGGCGTCACTCGCAAGCGTTCCGCCCAGTGAGAACCAGCCGCCCCAGCCCCCGCTGGGCGTCTCCTGCCAGATGTGCCAGAAGTGGCCGTCGGCGCCGCGGCCCACGATCTCCAGCCGACCGTCAGCGTTGGTTACCTCGCCCGGCGTGCCCGCAACGGAGGTGCCGCCCGGAGAACCCAGGCTGTAGAACGACGTCCATCCACCGCTGGGTGCCACCTGCCAGGCGTGCCACAGGGCGCCATTGATATCAACGGCGGCGATCTCCAGCCTGCCGTCGCCGTTGCGCCCCGGCGCCACCGCCGAGACAAAGGTTCCGGCGCCGGGCCCACCAAGCCGGTACCAGGCCGTCCAGCCGCCGCCGACGGTCTGCTGCCACGCATGCCACGCCGCTCCGTCAGGCGCAACCGCGAAGAGCTCCAATCGGCCGTCACTGTTGGTTGCGACGGAGGGGATGCCCGTCAAGCCGGCGCCGGAGGGCTGCCCGAGGCTGTAGAAGGGCGTCCAACCGCACCCAGCGCACTGCTGCCACGCGTGGTAAACGTCGCCATCAGAACCCGTGACAAAAACCTCCAGCCGTCCATCGGGGTTAAGCCCCACCGCGGGATCGCTCGCGAATGCCCCGCTGACAGGCCCTCCAATTGCGTAGAACTGGGTCCACGCGCCGTTGACAGCACCCTGCCAGGCGTGCCACACCCGCCCGTCCGATCCGAGCACGAAGGCCTCCTGCCGGCCGTCAACGTTGGTTGCCATCAGCTGTTGTCCACCGCGAGGCACCCGCGTCAGGACGACATCGTTGCGGTTGACACCGCCCCTGTATGTGACCGTGTATGGGTGGTGACAGGCTTGAACGAGCGCACCCTCGGGCGCCCGATAGTCCGGCGCGCCCCTAATAGGGAACCCATCGGCGATGTCGTAGAAGCTACCGTTGGTGGCTCCCGCACCGACGTGGTGCAGGAGGACGAGCTGCTTGCCCGGGTCAGGCCCGGAGCAGTCAAGCAAGACTCCCGGACCGCTTCCCGGGTAGGCCCCATCGCCGAGGTTGACAGTACCTCCCGCCGCGACGACCACCTGTCCGTAGCCGCTTCCCGCCGAGGGTCCCGTGATCTCCTCCTGAAAGGTCGCCCGGTCGCCCATTGTCAGACCATCGACGGCGGCGGTGCCCGGCCCGGTCCATTGGTTACCCGGAGCCATCCCCCCAAAGGAGTTTGGACGGCTGGGATCCGACGTGATCGTCACGACTCCGGCAGTGCCAGTCGCATCGAGCCAGCGGCCTCGTTCCGTGATCGCGGGATGCCCCGAGCCCGACCAGGCCAGCTCCACCGCGCGCGAGTCGATCGTTCCAGCAAAGGTGCTCAAGGCGCTTGAGATTGCGAGATAACCGTGACCGTCCGTCGATGTGTCTACCGGGTCGATGGTCACAGAGCCCCCTCCCTGGAGCGCTGTCAGACTCTGGGCGCCGGCGGTCGCAGAGATGGCCAGCAAGTGCGTGGCCGAAACGGCGATCGGGAGGCTCAGCGTTGTCCAGGGGACGGGGGTCGGCGACCCGAAGGGAAAATTCGGGTTCGCGAGTTTCAAGGATCCGTCATCAAGGACGATGCGGTTGCCATCGATGGTGTAGCCGCCGTCCATCACAGAGAGCGAGGCGAGCGCCAGGCCGCCGGGGAGGTCGTTGTGCGCACTCCGGTTCGTGACGCCAGTCGCGGGAAAGACCAAGCCGTCGCCGGGACCAGGAGCCACCCCTCCGACCCAGTTCGCAACGGTGCTCCAGTTAGCGTCCGACCCGGCCCCGCTCCAGGTTCTTATGCCGGATGCCGCGTGCGTGACCAGAGGCAACTGAGCCATGAGGATCCCAGTGCCCACCGCGATGCCAGCGAGTCGCGCAAGCCGACGGTGACCGGTCACCCCCCAAGGATGAGGGCAAGCAGTGGCGCCGCCCGGCTTCTTCCGACCAAGCATTGTGGACAGTATGAGTGGCGGCCCTGCGGTTTTCGCCGGAATCGTCGCGCAATCAGCTCGGCGACAGTTTCAGGGCAGCCTCGACCACTGACCTGCCGATGTTGGCGGCGTCCAGCGAGTGGAGGCCGTTCGGCTTCTCCTCCACCATCGCGGCGACGACCACCGTCGCCCCCTGCTGCGGCGCGCCCCCGATGAACCAGATGTCCGGTGACCCTGAGGTCGTCTCCGCGGTGCCGGACTTGCCGAAGAACTGGACCGGGCTGCCACGGAAGGCGGCGATCAGTGTTCCCGAGGGGTCGGCGACGACCGCCCGCATGGCGTCGAGGATGACGGGCAGGTCTTCGGGACGCGCCGCGGCGTGGCTGGCCGCCGCGGCCGGGTATGGCCTGGCGCTGCCACCGTCGGCGGCCTGGCTCCTGAGGACCACGCGGGGCCGCGGGACGGTGCCGCCCTGGGTCAGTGCTGACGTGTAGCCGGCCATCTGCAGCGGCGTGACCTGGAGCCCGCCCTGGCCGATGGCCAGGTTGGTGGCGTCTATCCCGGAGGGCAGATCCGGCACCCTGCCGGCCTGGTCGGGCACTAACTGCATGCCCGCCGATCTCCCCAACCCGAACGAGCGGGCCATGTCAGGCAGCAAGCTGCGGTTCCTGTCGTACAGCCGCTTCGCCAGCTCGTAGAAATACGTGTTGCAGGACCGCGCCATGGCCGTGCGCAGGTTGATCGGCCCCAGGTCATCTGACTCGTGGTTGGCCTGGCCCGGCGGACCGTACCCGGTCCAGAGGTGCGGGCACGGCAGCTGGTCGGAGGGCTGCACGACACCCGCCTTGAGCCCCGCGGCGGCGGTGATCGGTTTGAAGGTGGACCCCGCGGGGTAGAGGCCACTGGTCGCGCGCAGCACCAGCGGTGAGGCCTGGTCGGCGTTGTATGCCGCGATGGCGTCCGCGCGCGCAAAGGAGAAGTCGTTGGGGTCGAAGGACGGCCGGGAGGCGATCGCCAGGATGTCACCGCTGCGGGGAACCTCGGCGACCACGGCGTCCCGTGGGTTGGTGCTGAGTGCCGACTCGGCTGCTTGCTGCACCGGCCAGGCGACCGTGAGGACCACATCCTTCCCGGCGACCGCGTCGCGATGCGCAACGGTCGCGGTCTCCGTCTCCTGGGCATCGACCACATAGATGCGGCCGCCGGGGGTGCCCGCGAGCACGGCGTCCAGCGACTTCTCCAGTCCCGCCTGGGCGACGCCGTCCCGTGAGACGTAGCCGACCAGCTGCGCCGCCGCCTTGCGCTGAGGGTAGAACCGCACCGGGGCCAGGCGCACAAAGACCCCCGCGATTGCGGCGAGACGGTTGTGGATGTCGGGGGGCGTGTCGGGGGGAAGTGTTGCCACGGGGTTGAACCAATCGGGCTGGCCCGGTTGGTACGCCTGCTGGATGTCCGCGGCTTTGCGTCCAAGCATGGACGCGAGCGCTGCGAGCATCGCCGGCTCGTCCTTGATCTCCTTTCGCACCACTCCGACGGACAGGCCCTGCTCGCTGGTCACGGCGAGTTCAACACCGTCACGGGTGGTGATCCGGCCGCGGGCCGAGACCTGGTGCTCCTCGCGCAGGTGCCGGTCCCCGACCAGCTCCGGGAGAATGTCCTGTGGGCCCCAGTCGATCTTCCAGTCCTGCCCGGAGCGCGACAGTTTGAACACGTAATCCCGGCTGAACGTGCCCGCGTAGCGACTCTGGAACCTCACGTGCGCGGGCACCGTGCCGGTCCCGGCCGACTCCCCGGGCGTGCCGACGGTGGCATCAAGGCGCATCAGCGACATCCGATCGTCGACGCCCTGGTACCGCGCGACGAAGTCCGCGGCCCTGGTCGTCGCCGCGGCGGCCGGGCTGAGCCGGCTGTACATGTCCTCAAACGCGGGGTCGCCGCCTTTGGCCCAGTCGGCGAGGAAGCGTCGAACCGTGGCGTCAGGCCCCGGCGCCGCGGCCGGTGCCGGCCCACAACCACCCAGGACGGCTAGCAACAGCAGCGCGACCCCGAAGGGGCCGCGTCGCATCCGCCCGGTGGAGTTACCGCAAGTTAGAATCGTGTGTCTCCCGCCCCGCCGCTCGGGCGGACGTGTCGGGGCGTAGCGCAGCTCGGTAGCGCGCGTCGTTCGGGACGACGAGGTCCCGGGTTCAAATCCCGGCGCCCCGACCACCACCATGCGCGTCCCTACTCCTGCTTCTTCTTGCCTGTGGCCGAGAGCACCGGCAGACGGGGCACCCCGGGCCGCTTTGCCGCGGCAGCGGCGGGCGGCGCGGGCCTCCTCGGATCGCCGATGCCGGCCGCCACGCCGAGGTCCCCGGCCTTGACCTCCTGGTCCGTGGCGACCGCCAGCAACGCGGCGTTGACCTGGCGCTGCACAGTGCGCACCCTGTACGCCTGCACGTCCACCCAGACGCGCGCCTCGATCGTCGCGCCGTACTCCAGGTGGGGCACGAGCGAGACCTCCGGCGGAGGCTCGGCTGCCACGCCATCGATTGCCCGGACCGCCGCGCCTGCGGAGCGCAGCGCCTCGGCCAGGGATCGGTCGGGCGCCAGCGTCGCCACCAACGTGAACTGTCGGAACGGGAAGCTGCTGGAGTCCACGATCACGGACGTGTAGACCTGCTGGTTGGGCACCAGGACACGCTGCCCGTCCGCCGTGCGCAGGTCGGTAACCCGAAGCCGCACCGTCTCGACTGTGCCGGTGAAGTTGTTGACGGTTATCTCGTCACCGATACGAAACGGCCGTTCCAGGAGCAGGAAGACCCCCGAGATCCAGTTCTTGAGAATGTCCTGGAAGGCCAGGCCGAAGGCCAGACCGAGGAGGCCGACGAAGCCGACGACCGCCGCCAGCCACTGCGGAGCCACGACCTCGACGAAAGCCAGGAACCCCAGGATCAGCACGCCAATGTAGACGGCGCGCCCCACCAGGAGCACCAGCTGGACGTCCCAGAGGGCGTTGCGCGATGCGCTGCGGCTGAGGTGGCGTGCCAGGCGGGCGACCAGCATCGTGAGGACAACCACAAGAGCGCCGAAAACCATTGTCAGGGCAAACGACGCGAAGCCGTTGTTCCTGATCCCGAGGGCGCTGAGCACCTCGTCCGTGAGGTTGAAGGAGGCCTGAAAAAGGGGCCCCCCGGCGGCGGAGATCAGGCCTCTTCCGAGTTCCCGTCGCCGCCAGACTGCGCTGACGGCTCCTCGCCCTCGCCTCCCTCGGCGGCGGCCTCGCCCTCGGCACCCTCGCCCTCTGCGACGGGCTCCTCTTCGGCCACCCGAGGTGCGGCAACCTTGACGACCACGTCGTCGGGGTCGGACACGACCTCGACCTCGTCGGGGACGGTCAGCTCGTTGATCCGGATGCTGTCCTCGACATTCTCCAGCTTGCTGACGTCCACCTCAATGTGCTCGGGGATGTCCGCGGGCAGGCAACTCACCTTGAGCGAGTGCAGGTTCTGCGCCAGCTCGCCATCGCGCCTCTGCACCGCGGGCGACTCGCCCACCAGCACGATGGGGACGTCGGCGACGATCTTCTCCTTGAGGTTGACCTGGTAGAAGTCGACGTGAAGGGTGGCGCCACCGCGCGGGTTGTACTGCACCTCACGTACCAGGACCTTTCGCGGCTTACCTTCACCGTCGATCTGCAGGTCGAGCAGCTGGGTCCGTCCAGACCGGTGGAATGCGCGCTCGAACTCCCGTCGCGGAACGCTGACGCTCACCGGGTCAACCCGGTGGCCGTAGATGACGCCGGGGATGAAGGCGCGCGCCCGCACTGCGTGGTTGCGCTTGCGCAACTCGCTGCGGGGCTGAATTGAGAGCACGCTGGACTCAGGCATGGCGACGCGGAATGCTACCATGAGGCCCGCGGTGAGCCGGGTACAGCAGCCGCTTGTTTTTGAACGGCAGACGACCAGGAGAACAGGCCGATGCAAGTGCAGATCCGCTTCCTCGACGGCGAGGTCATGGAGGGAGAGTCAGACGCCGCGACCTTGCAGCGCATGGGTTTCCCGGTGTCCTTCTCGGGCGGAAACAACACCATCGCGTGGGTCTCGCTGGCCTCGATCAAGTACGTGCTGTTCAAGGGCGGCCACTTCGACGCGGGCTCCGATGAGGACCCGCGCAATCACCAGAACCTGGTCAAGGTGGTGATGCACTTCGTCGACGGCGAGACCCTGCGCTCTTACAAGGACGACACCTTCTCCCAGGACGGCGAGGGCTTCAACATGCGGGTCTATGACTCCGAGTCCAAGTCCCTGCTGAGGGTGCTGGTATCGCTGCACGCGCTCAAGGCCATCTTCTTCGTGAACGAATGGGACTCCCGCCCGGAGGAGGAGCGCCTGCGCTTCGCCAAGCCTGAAGAGTTGTTCGCCGGCGAGGCCAAGGCCCGCGCCGAGGGCGAGGAGGCGCGACGCCGGTCGGCGTTGCGCGACCAGGCTGCCAGGCAGGTGGAAAACCTCAACCCGGGCGGGGAGGGCTGACCCGGACCACCCGGCTGCGACGATGCGTGTAACCGTCCGCTTCGTCGATGGCGAACAGCTGGAGGGGACGGCCGAGCACGTCAGCCTCGACAGCGGCGGCTTCAACCTGGTGGGCATGGGCGGCAACACCCGGTGCCTGTGGGTGGGCGCCGGCGCCATCAAGTACGTGTCGATCCATCCCGCGACCGCCGAGGTTTACGAACGTGACCCGCGCGAGGCAGACAACCTCCCCAAGGTGGTAATGCACTTCCTCGACGGCGAGACCATGCGCACCTACGAGGACACCGCGTTCCAGCAGCTGCCGGGCGGCTTTTCGATGCGGCTGTGGGATGCGGAGTCGCGCCAGCTGGTGAAGGCGTTGGTACCGGGCAGCTCCCTCAAGGGGTTGTTCACCGTGGACGAGTGGGACTCGCGCTCTGAGGCGGAGAAGCTCCGGCACGGAGGGGACAGCACGCCGCCAACCTCGCCGGAGGCGTGGGTGGAGCAGGAAGAGCTGTTCGACGTGCCGCCGCCGGTCACATCCAATGCCGAGGAGCGCCGAGCGAGCTTCGGCAGCGGCCTGACCCGCCGCGGCCGGCTGGTGGTATCGCCGGCCTCGCCCGAGGAGGAACGGCACCAGCAGTTGCGAGCGCGGATCAGCCAGGTACTGGGGGCGCCGCTACCAGCGCGGGCGCAGCCCGCGGGGGACCGCAACGACCGCGACTGAGAGTGCTGGTTACAGCGGCTCCAGCTCCTCGCCGCGGAGCCGTCCCACCGGGGCGATGTGCTCGTGGTACAGCACAACAAGGTAGTCCAACTCGCGGACCTCGGCCAAAAAACTCTGCTTGGTGGTCATCGACTGCAGCGGCAGCACATCGGTGGCCGCAATCCAGTTCGTCCGGAAGTGGGACGAGAATGGGATGAGGTCACCCATGAAGGCGGCGGTGCCCCCCGAGGTGTGGACCAGGACCACCTGGTGACCGGCGGTGTGGCCGGGCGTCAGACGCAGCTCGAACCCACGCACGGGCTCACAGTCGCCGTCGACCAGTTCGAGTAGCCCCGCGTCGCGGACAGCCTCGAGGTTGTCGGGTACGTAGCTGGGGCGGCTTCGTGGGTCCGGGCCCATGAGGATCTCGTACTCGGCGCGCTGCACGAAGTGGCGGGCCCGCGGGAAGGTGGGGACAATGCGGCTGCCGTCATACGTGGTGACGGCCCCGCAGTGGTCGAAGTGCAGGTGGGTCAGGAAGACGTGGTCAACGTCCTCGGGCTCGACCTGGGCCGCGCGAAGCGACCGCTTCAAACGGCCAATGTCGTCCAGGCCGAAGAGGTCGCGCTGCTTGTCTGTGTACTTCTCTCCTATGCCGCCCTCGACCAGCGACGTCCCCTGGGGGCCCTGCACCAGGAGGCAGTTTGCCGCGACGGGGACCCGGTTTCGGTCGTCAGGCACCTTGTGCTTGATCCACAGCGTCTTGGGCACCACCCCGAACATGGCGCCGCCATCGATGAAGGTCGGTACGTCGGGTACCAGGCGCAACTCGGTGTCGCCCATCCGGTAGGCGCCCTCGGCAAGGATGGTGCGCGGTGCAAGGTCAAGCTCCCGGTGCGAGGCGAAGGGAAACCCGTCGCCCGCAGTCGGGGTCATGCGCTCACGCGGTCAGCGAACTTCTCGTTGACGAAGTCGACAATGCTCTGGAGCGCTGCGCCAGGGGTGAAGATTTCCGACACCCCGAGCTTCTTGAGCTCGAGGATGTCCTCCTCGGGGATGATCCCGCCACCGAAGACGATGATGTCGTCGATCCCCCGTTCCTTGAGGAGCCTCATCACCTTCGGAATCAACGTCATGTGGGCACCTGAGTGAAGGCTGATTCCGATCCCGTCCACGTCCTCCTGGACAGCCGCTTCAACGACCATCTCCGGGGTCTGGTGAAGGCCCGCGTAGATCACCTCCACGCCCGCGTCGCGCAGGGCGCGGCTGACGACCTTGACGCCCCGGTCGTGGCCATCCAATCCAACCTTGGCGGTCAGCACCCGAATCTTGCGCGTGGCGGTCTCCGTCATCGCTGGTGAAGTTTATCCGCCCGGTATCATCGTCCAATCCCGATGAATTTAGTAGGAATTGCACCTAGGGCCTCCGGGGCGCCGGCGACGGCGCGGGTGGTCAGGGTCCGGAGTTCGATCCTCTCCAAGATCGGGGCGGCGATCACTCTCGTCGTCCTCTGGCAGGGGGTGGTGCTCACCCACTGGCGCCCGGAAAAGGCCTTCCCCGGGCCCGTGAAGGTGCTGCAGGCGCTTGCCACCCAGGCCGGGCGCATCGACTTCTACCGGGCCGTCGGCATCACCCTGGGCCGCGCCGCCTTCGGCTACGCGGTAGCGCTCTTGATCGGCACGGTCGTGGGGGTGTCGCTGGCGGTGTTGCCAGTTGTGCGCAGCGGCGTCGGGTCGCTGCTGACGGGGCTCATGACGATGCCGTCGATCGCCTGGTTTCCGTTCGCGATCCTGCTGTTCGGCCTGGACGAGCTGTCAATCCTCTTCGTGGTCGTGATGGGGGCCGGACCGACCATCGCCCACGGGGTCCTCAGCGGCGTCGACAGTATCCCGCGCAAACAGGTGCAGGCCGCGCGCATCCTCGGTGCCCACGGCGTCTACCTCTATCGCCGGGTTGTGCTGCCGGCGGCGCTGCCCCAGGTGCTGGCGGGGCTCAAGACCGGCTGGGCGTTCGCCTGGCGCAGCCTGCTGGCGGCGGAGCTTCTGGTCATGATCGCCGGTCGGCCGTCGCTGGGCGTGCAGATGCAGTCAGCGCGCCAGGCCTCCGATGCGGCGTCCATGATCTCCCTCCTCATCGTGCTGCTCGGGATCGGCATTGTCGTCGATTTCGGCTTCAACCGCGTCGACCGCCACCTCCGCTTGCAGCGCGGCACGGCGCGCCACCCCCTCTAGCGGTGGTCGAGCTCCTTCGCCATGGCGAAGGGGTCAATTTCCTTGAGCGGCGCCGTCTGCAGGTGCTGGCTGTGCCCGGTGTCGCCCGCCAGTGCGCGGCCGGCGCGCCGCCGCGCCCTCTCGGCCACCAGGTCGAGGACCTCGTCGCGAAGCTGCGACCGCCGCTTCTGCTCCAGCCGCCCACTGTCGATGACGTGCTGGCGGTGCGCCTCGATGGCGTCGAGGATGTCGTCAAGCCCCTCCCCACGCGTGGCCACCGCCTTGAGGATCGGCGGCAACCAGTCACCCTCCTTCATGTCGTCCGGGTAGGTGCCCTGCAACTGTCGCACCGCGCTGTCGGCCCCTGGGAGCTCCGCCTTGTTGACAACAAAGATGTCGGCGATCTCCAGGATCCCCGCCTTGATCGCCTGGATCTCATCCCCCTGGCGGGGGTTGACCACGACGACCGTGGTGTCGCACACGCTGCTGACCTCCAGCTCGGACTGGCCGACCCCGACGGTCTCGAGGATGACGTAGTCCTTGCCAAAGGCATCCAGCACCCGCGCCGCGTGGCGGCTCGCGCCCGCCAGCCCGCCCAGGTGGCCACGCGCACCCATGCTGCGCATGAAGACCCCCGCGTCAAGGGAGTGCCGTTGCATCCGCACCCGGTCGCCCAGCACCGCGCCACCGGTGAAGGGACTGTTGGGATCCACCGCCAGGACGCCCACCGTGTGACCACGACGGCGCATCGACTCCACCAGCCCGTCCACCAGGGTTGACTTGCCCGCACCCGGCGGCCCGGTGATGCCCAGCAGGTAGGCATGGCCGGTGTGGGGCTGAAGCTCGGCGAGGAGCTCCAGCATCCCCGGGTCGTCGCGCTCTACAAGGCTGATTGCTCGCGCCAGCGCGCGGGTCTCGCCCGCAAGCAGCCGGTCGGCAAGCTCCATGGCCGAAGAGTCTAAGAAAGCCCCCCGGGTTTGGGGCTCGGGCAGACCGGCGGACAGATCGGCTTGGGAGGTGGCGGGGGGGCGGTTGGCTGCGGCGCGGGCTGCTGGGTCGGGGCGCTGGTGGGGGCCGCACTCGCTCGTGGCGCGGGGCGATAGGTGGGCCGGCCATACGGCCGGTTGTCGTTGGGCCCATAGTACGGTCGGGCAGGGGCGGTCGACGGCACGCTGGCGTCGAACTGCTCGGCGAAGTCCCGCCCCAGGGCAACGACGAGGTCTGCTTTGGCACCGTCCCCACCCGGCGCGGGCGAAGCCTCTGGCGCGGGCGGTGCCAGCGAGGGATCCTCGGTGACGACCGTGCCACCGAAGTACTGCGCCATCCAGGCGGCGGTGGCCGCGGCCCGCCCACCGGAGTAGTCGTGGACGACCGTAGCCGGCGGCGCGGCCAGATAGGACGTCGCGGGCGCGGCGACGTTGAAGTTGAGCATGCCCATGGTGGAGGCCACGATGCCCGCGAAATTCTCGCCACGGGACGCCTCAGCAGGTGTGCTCGAAAACTGAACCCGAGCCTTCTCGGCGAGCACCGCAGGGTCGACCAGCTCCTGCTGGATGTACTTGTGAAGGGATGCCCTCGTCCCGTCGCGCGCCATGAGCAAGTAGGCCCCATCGTAGCCATACGTCTCGTACTGCCAGTTGGTGGCATCGATCGAGACATGGTGGGTCGCTGCGTTGCTGACCTTGTTAGATACGGCGCCGAAAACCTTGAGATCGTTGAGCGACATGTTGGTGTGGACGTTGTTCTTCAGGGCGTCCATCAGGTCGTACATCTTGCTGATCACCGACGGTTTGGACATCTTGTCCTTGATCAAGGCCGTCAGTTGCTGCTGTCGGCGGGATCGCCCGAAGTCATTGTCGGCGTGACGCTCGCGAACGTAGATCAGCGCGCGGCTGCCGTCCATGTGCTGCATCCCCGGGTTGAAGTGAATGTGCTGGTACCCGAAGTCACTCGTCGGGTACTCGGTGTCGTCGAGCACTGTCGGCACGTTCACGTCCACGCCGCCGAGGGCGTCCACCACCTTCTTGAAGGCCGTGAAGTCCACCCCGACCCAGTAGTCAATATTCACGCCCAGGTAGTCGCCGATGATCTTGCTTGCCAACTTGCCCGCACCCTCGAACCCCGTGTCGTACTCCGGCGCCGGCTTGCCCACCGACTTGTCGAGGGGGATCTCATACGCCGCGTTGATCTTGCCGTCGTATTCGCCGCCGTTGGCCAGGACCTTCATCTCGGCGTAGCTGTCGCGGGGCAGGGATGTCAGGGCCACGCGGTCCGCGCCCTGAACGCTGATCATCATGATCGAGTCGGTGAGGTACGCGCCATCGTGGCCGTCGCCACCGTAACCCAGCAGCAGGATGTTGACCCGGTCACCGTGGTGCAGGCGGTAGGCGAGGGTGCCGGGCACGTCATCCTGGTTCTGGGCAAGGCCAATCACGTCACCTAGCCCGGTGTGCGGACTGATGCTTTTGGCAAGCTGGAAAAGGCGAAAGCCGGTAAAGGACCCGAAGGCCACCAGTACCACGACTATCAGAGCGACCAGGCGGCGCTTGCTCAGCGTCGGCAGAACTCGAACCTGGGTCGCGCTTCGCCTCCTCCTATACCGAGGAGAAGACATGCGTCTGGATGTTACAGGACAGGCCTCAGAGGAGGCTGAGAGCCGACGCGCGGCCTATCTCAGCAGGTGCCGCCCGATGACCACGCGCTGGATCTGGTTGGTTCCCTCATAGATCTGTGTGATCTTGGCGTCGCGCATCATGCGCTCCACCGGGAACTCCTTGATGTACCCGTAACCACCGAGGATCTGCACCGCGTCGGTGGTGACCTTCATGGCAGTGTCCGAGGCGAAGAGCTTGGCCATGGCACTCATGCTGGTCACACCGGGATGACCGTCGTCGATCATCTGCGACGCCTGGTAGACGAGCCCACGGGCGGCCTCGACCTGGGTGGCCATGTCCGCGAGCATCCATTGGATGCCCTGGAAGTCGGCGATGGGGTGTCCGAACTGCTGGCGCTCTTTGGCGTACTTGACCGCGTAGTCCAACGCGCCCGCCGCGATGCCCAGCGCCTGCGCCCCCACCCCGGGCCGGGAGCGGTCCAGGACGCGGAGGGCAATCTTGAAACCCTCGCCTTCCGCCCCGAGCCGGTTCTCCTCCGGCACCACGACATCGTCGAAGTAGAGCTCGGCGGTGTCCGACCCGCGTATGCCCAGCTTCTCGCTGATCTTCTTGGAGGTGAACCCCTCGCTCTGGCGTTCCACGATGAATGCCGTGGTGCCGCGCGAGCCGGCGGCCGGGTCCGTGACGGCGAAGACCACCACCACGTCGGCCACGTTGCCGTGAGTGATGAAGATCTTGGAGCCGTTCAGGACATAGCTATCGCCCTTCTTGACCGCCCGGGTCTTCATCGCCGCGGCGTCGGACCCGGACCCGGGCTCGGTCAGGGCGTAGGCCGCGAGGTGCTCGCCGCTGGCCATCCTGGGGATCCATTTTTGCTTCTGCTCCTCGCTGGCGGCGACGTTGAAGGGATAACCCCCGAGCGCCTGCACAGCCAGGATCAGCCCCGCGGTGGCATCGACCTTGGACAGCTCCTCGACGGCGACGGCGAGGGTCAGCGCCGAGCCGCTGAGGCCGCCATACTCCGGCTTGAAGGGGATCCCGAACAGGCCCAGGTCACGCAGCAGGTCGACCCAGTCCGTGGGGAACTCACAACTCTCGTCCACCTCGCGTGACCGCGGAGCGATCTTGTCCTGGGCCGCCTCGCGGACGGTCTCGCGGATCATCAGTTGCTCGTCGCTCAGCTGCCAGCTCATGCCCGGGCCTCCATTTGGTGTCGGGAAAGTCTAGCGGCGCTCAGTCACCGAGCCAGCGTCCATCGGCGCAGGCCCGCAGCACGGCGGTGTCATGACCGGCGAGCACCAGCGTCCCGCCCACCTCGCCCAGCGCCCGCCGGATACGCAGCATTCCACGGTAGGCCTCGGAGTCGGGGGCGTCGGCCGGCGGGTAGGCGGCATCGCCGCAGGCCAGCCCCCACCTCCCAGCCAGCCGGGCCAGCACACTGATTGAACCCGCGGTGTGCCCCGGTGTCGCAACGGCCAGCACCCCGGGGGCCAGCTCGGCGTACTGCGGCCACGGGCCCACCGGGCCACGGTCCACGTGGATGGGGGTCATGGGGACGCCGGCCAGGTCGCCGGCGGGGTAAGCCGGAACCTCGCCGCCCAACGCCACCGCGAGCTCGTCGGCGGATGCCTCGATGGGAACGCCCAGCTCCCGTGAGCCCCCGGCGTGGTCCAGGTGGAGATGGGTGCAGACCGCGCGGTCAACAATGATCCCCTCAGTCGCGAGCCGCTCGGCGAAGGTGGGTCCGTCGAGCACGGGCCGGTAGCGCTGGCCGGTGCTCAGCCCCTCGTCCGGTGCCTCATCGGAGGGCGCGCGCCAGCGCGCCGCGAGGCCGTTGTCGATGGCCATCGTCAGGTCGCCGGCGCGCAACACGTAGGCGACGATGGGGATGCTGACGCCAGTGGGGCGGTCGCCGTCAAAGAGCGCGAGCTTGCCCGCGGGGAAGGCGCGCACCCTTGCTTGGGGGCCACGCTCGCCGAGCTGCCAGACCGGGTCCCAACCCGCCACCTCGAGCTGGTCCATCCATTTCTGGGCGGATGCTGGGAGGTCGGCCTTCAGAAGCGGGGGTAGGCTGCGCTCGAACATCTAGCCCGGGGCGGGAGCGGCCAGGCCGGTCAGCTCAGCAGCTGCCGGGCGATCACCACCCTCTGCACCTGGTTGGTGCCCTCGTAGATCTGGCAGGCCTTGGCGTCACGCATCCGGCGCGCGGCCGGGAACTCCTCGATGTAGCCGTAGCCGCCGAGCAGTTGCACCGCGTCGGTCGTCACGCGCATGGCGGTATCGGTGGCGAAGAGCTTGGCCATCGAGGCCTCGCGGCCGAATGGCTCCCCGGCGTCACACAACGCGGCGGCGCGGTAGGTCATGACCCGGGCTGCCTCGAGCTGGGTCGCCATGTCGGCCAGCATGAATTGGATGCCCTGGAACTCGCCGATGGCCTGTCCGAACTGCCGGCGCTCCCTGACGTACTGGACCGCGTCGTCCAGCGCGCCGCGCGCCAACCCCACCGCCTGGGCGCTGATACCGATGCGCCCGGCGTCCAGCGCGGTCATGGCGATTGTGAAGCCACGCCCCTCCCCCCCCAGAAGCTGGTCGTCGCCGACGAAGACATCCTCCAGCGAGAGCTCCCCGGTGGGGCTGCCGTGCAGTCCCATCTTGTCGAATGGCGGTCCGCACGTGAGGCCCTTGCTCCCCGCTTCCACCACGAACGCGCTGATTCCCGACGCCCCGGGGCCGCCCGTGCGGGCCATCACGATGTAGGTCCCGGCACGACCGAGGTTGGTGATGAAAACCTTGGTGCCGCTCAGAACGTAGCCGCCGTCCACCTTCCGGGCGGTCGTCCGCAGGCCCCCGGCATCCGATCCCGCACCGGGTTCCGTCAGTGCGAAGGCGCCGATGACCTCCCCGGAGGCCAGCCCCGGCAGCCAGCGGCGCTTCTGTTCGTCCGTGCCGAAATTGAGGATCGGCTCCATGCCGACGGATGTGTGCACGTCCACGATGACCGCAGTACTCGCGCAGACGCTGGCGATCTCCTCCACCAGGGTGGCAAAGGCGGTGTGCCCCATCCCGCCGCCGCCGTATTCCTCGGGGATGGTGATCCCCAGCAGGCCCAGCTGGGCGGCACGCGCGATGGCCTCCTCGGGGTACCGGTGCTCGCGGTCGGTGCGGGCGGCCAGCGGCGCCACCTCTCGCCTGGCGAAGTCCCGCGCCAGCTGGCGGAGGTCGGCCAGGGCGGCGTCGGTCGCGCCCTCAGACAAGCGTCAGTGCGTACCCGAAAACGCGCGCATGATGGTGCCCACGAAGGCCAGCACGTAGATGGCCGTGAGCGCCAGGGCGATGATGCCCAGCACCAGTCCCACGTTGGCCATCCCTTCCCCCGTCTCGGCGCCGTTGGAGGCCGCGATGCCGCGTTTGGCCTTCATCGCCAGCAGCACCGCCGCGAGGCCGCCGATCACGCCGGGGACCACGAAGCAGAACAGCACCAGGCCGACGATACCGGCGGTCAGGGCGCCGACGGACTCGGAGTTGCGCTTCATCGAGTACATCCCGGTATACGCCGCAGTGACCCCTCCCAGGGGTCCCTGGTTGGTGGTGCCGGTCGCCGGAGGCTGGTAGGTCGGCGGCGGCGTGCCGGTCGGCGGCGGCGGCCCCCCGGGGGGTGGTAATTGTTCGCTCACGCTGGTACCTCCACGATTGTTGCCTCACCCTGAGCCATGCCGGAGCATATCGTGGCGCCGCCCAACCCTCCCCCGCGGCGGCGGAGTTCGAAGACCAGGGTCATCAACAGGCGCGCGCCCGAGGCCCCGATGGGGTGGCCGATTGCCACCGCTCCGCCGTTGACGTTGACCCGCTGGGGGTCGACGCCAAGCAGGTTCGTGGATGTGATGGCGACCGCCGCAAAGGCCTCGTTGATCTCTAGGAGATCGAGGTCCGTCGCCTTCCGGCCCAGCTTGCGCAGGGCGGCCTGCAGGGCATAGGCCGGGACGGTCGCGAGGTACTTGACGGGCTCCGCCGCCTCGCCCTGGGCGCGCCAGATGGCGAGCGGCTGGAGTCCGAGTTCCCGCCCGCGCCGACCGCTGACCAGGGCGATGGCGGCAGCGCCATCGTTGATGCCCGGTGCGTTGCCCGGCGTGATGCTTCCCCCCGGGTGCAGCGGCGTCAGCGCGCTGAGGCCCTCGAAGGTGGTGAGCGGCCGTGGCTGCTCGTCGGCGTCGACCAGGGCCGGCGCGCCCCGGCGCTGGGCCACCTCTACGGGGACCAGCTCATCCGACAACCGGCCGCCCGCGAGGGCTTCTGCGTAGCGGGCCTGGCTCCGCACCGCCCACCGATCCTGGTCCTCGCGGCTGACCTCGTACTCGGCGGCAACCTCGCTGCCGTAGTCGGCCATCAGAGTGTTGCCCTCCGGGCAGATGAGACCGTCCAGCTGCATGGCGTCCACGACCTGGGCGTTGCCCAGCCTGAGCCCGAAACGCGCCCCCGGGAGGAGGTACGGCGCACCGCTCATCGACTCCATGCCGCCGGCGATGACGACCTCCGCTTCGCCCGCGCGGATCAGGGTGGCGCCCAGGTTCACCGCCTTCAGCGAGCTGGCGCACACCTTGTTGATGGTGAGGGCGCTGACCGACAGCGGCAGTCCCGCCCGGATAGCCGCCTGGCGGGCCGGGACCTGCCCCATCCCCGCGGTTACCACCGTGCCCATGATCACCTGGTCCACCGTGGCGCCCTCGATGCCCGCTCGCTGCACCGCCTCCGCGATGCAGTGCGCGCCAAGCTCGACAGCGTTTAGAGAAGCAAGGCTGCCGCCGAAGCGGCCGAAGGGGGTGCGGGCGGCGGCGACGATGAGCACGTCATCGTCGCCGTACCTCGCCACGGTGGCGCTACTGAACAGGGGTGGAGTGCGTCGCGCCGAATAGCAGACCCATTGTGCCCAGCAGGATGGCCAGGATCACAAGCACGATCTCCGCGATCTGAAGCCAGCCGAGGATGACTCCCCAGGTCGCCATGCCTTCGCCCGTCTGGCCCCCGCCGCTGCCGCGGATCTCGCCCTTAGCCTGGCCGCCGAGGATGATCGCCGCGATACCGACCAGCGGACAGATGAAGAACCCGGCGATCCCCAGGACCAGCGAGATGATGGCCTTCTGGTTCTGCTGGCCCCCGGCGGCCACGGCACCGCCGGGTGGCGGGTAGCCCGGGGGCTGGTAACCCGGCGGGGGCGCGGTGGGTCGCGGCGGGGATGAATCGCCGGGGGGCGGGTAGCTGGGCGGTAGCTCACTCATGTTGATGTCCTCCGAACCTCTTGGGCAGGATCACTGTATCCCACCGCGACCAGGTGTTAACAGCCGAGGTGTTTGGCCAGGAGCATCCGCTGCACCTCGGAGGTGCCTTCGCCGATCTCGTTGACCTTCACGTCGCGCCAGAAACGGGCCACCGGCGACTCTTCCATGAACCCCATCCCGCCGTGGATCTGCACCGCCTGGTCGCACGCCCGCTTGCTGGCCTCGCTGGCGAAGAGCTTGGCCGAGGCCGCCTCCATCGCGCACGGCCGCTCCTGGGCCCACAGGTTGGCGGCGTGGTACGTGGCCAGGCGGGCCAGGTGGACCTCCATGGCCATGTCCGCCAGCTTGAACTGGATCGCCTGGTGCCGGCTGATCGGCACACCAAAGCTCATGCGCTCCCTGGCGTAGGCCAGGGACTCGTCGAGGCAAGCCTGCGCCAGGCCCACGGAGAGCGCGGCGATCGCGATCCGACCCGCCTCCAGCGTGGACAGGAACTGCGCATAACCACGGCCGCGCTGTCCAAGGAGGTTCGCCTCACCAACGTGACAGTCATCGAACGTAAGCCCGTGGGTGTCGCTGGAATGCCACCCCAGCTTCCGGTACGGCGGGTCCACGTGGTACCCGGGTGTGCCGTTCTCGACCATGATCGTGGAGATCTCGGGGCGCTCCCCTCCACCTCCGCCCGTCACCGCGGTGACGGTGACGCCCCACGAGATGTCGGTGCCGGAGTTGGTGATAAACGCCTTGGAGCCGTTGATCACCCACTCGCCACCCTCAAGCCGGGCCCTGGTCCTGGTCGACCCGGCGTCGGTCCCAGCGTGCGGCTCGGTGAGCCCAAACGCCCACAGGCGCTTGCCGGCCGCGAGGTCCGGCAGGTAGCGCGCCTTCTGCTCCTCACTGCCAAAGCGCAGAATCGGCGAGATCCCCAGGCCCACCGCCGCCTCGAGGGTGATACCCAGGCCGGTGTCCCCCCGGCTGATCTCCTCGATGGCCAGGCAGAGGCTTACGAAGTCACCCCCGGACCCGCCGTGCTCCTCAGGGACGGTGAGGCCCAGGAAGCCGAGCTCTCCCATCTTGGCGACGGCCGCATAGGGGAACTTGTGGTGCTCATCCCACTCCGCCGCATGAGGGCGCACCTCACCCTCGCAGAACTCGCGCGCCAGGTCGCGGATCGCGCGCTGCTCGTCCGTCAGGTCGAGTTGGGTGTTGAGGACGGGGGCTGCCACCGGCGAATTGGACGCTATACGGGAGAGGGCGTGCCGAGCTTGTCGCGAACCAGCCCGACGAGGTCCTCGATGGTGTCCGCCACCGGGACACCGGCCTTGTTGAGCGCATCGACCTTGCCCTGGGGCGTGCCGGTGTTGCCGCTGATGATCGCGCCGGCATGGCCCATGCGCTTGCCGGGCGGGGCTGTCCGCCCCCCGATGAAGCCGAACACCGGCTTTGGATACCCGGACTCGATCATCGCGGCCGCGGCCTCCTCGTCGGAGCCGCCGATCTCCCCCAGCATCACCACCGCGTCGGTGTCCGGGTCGCTCGCAAACAGGCCGATCACGTCCTTGAACGTGAGACCGAGAACCGGGTCGCCACCGATGCCGACGCAGGTCGACACGCCCATCCCGGCGTCCCTCAGGCCTGCAAGGATCTCGTAGGTCAGCGTTCCCGAGCGGGATACCACGCCGACCCGGCCGGGGACCGCGATGTGGTTGGGGATGATCCCCACCTTGGCCCGCTCGGGTGGCGAGATAAGCCCCGGGCAGTTGCCCCCGATCAGGTGTGGCTCGGCCATGGTCTCGTGGATGAACGTCTTGGCCCGCACCATGTCGAGGACGGGGATGCCCTCGGTGATGGCCACGATGAGTCCAACCCCGGCATCTGCGGCCTCCATGATGGCGTCGGCTGCACCCGGCGGCGGGACGAAGATCGCGGCGGTGTTGGCGCCGGTCGCGTCGACGGCCTCGCCCACGGTGTTGAAGACGGGCGTGTCCAGGTGTGTCGTGCCGCCCTTGCCGGGGCTCGTACCCGCTACCACGGTCGTCCCGTAGGCCTTCATCTGCTCGGTGTGGAAGGTCCCCTCACGGCCGGTCATGCCCAGCACCACGAGGCGGGTCTCCCTGTTGATGAGGATGCTCACTTCGCCAGCTCCACGGCCTTCGCCGCCGCCTCGGGGGCGCTCACGCCGGGGGTGATGCCGGCCTCCTGCAACAACCTGCGGCCTTCCTCCTCGGCGGTGCCCGTCATCCTGACGACCAGCGGCACCTTGATGCCCAGCTCGTCGCGAGCGGCGATCACCCCCCGGGCGACCTCATCCCCGCGGGTGATCCCTCCAAAGATGTTGATGAAGATGGACTTCACGTTGGGATCCTGGAGGATCATGTCGAGGCTGTTCCGCACCACCTCCGCCCGCGCCCCCCCGCCGATGTCCAGGAAGTTCGCCGGCCGACCGCCCGCCGCCTTGACGAGGTCGAGGGTGTTCATCACCAGCCCGGCGCCGTTGCCAAGGATTCCGACGTCGCCGTCCAGGTGGACGTAGGTCAGCCCGCGTTTGTGGGCTTCGATCTCCAGGGGGTCGCCGGTGCCGGCCTCGTCGCTGCGGTACTTCTCGAGGTCGCGGTGGCGGAACTCGGCGTTCTCGTCAACCTCCAACTTGCCGTCGAGCGCGATCATCTCTCCCCCCTTGACCACCGCCAGGGGGTTGATCTCGCAGGTCAGCGCGTCGAGGCTGACGGCCATCGCATATAGCCGCTGGATGATCGGCACCAGCGGCTTGACCAGGTCGCCCAGCCCGGCCTGGAAGCAGATCGCGCGGGCCTCGTAGCCCTGCAGCCCGCGGAAGGGGTGGGGGTGGTACTTGACGATCTTCTCGGGGGCGGTCTCGGCCACCTCCTCGATGTCCATGCCGCCGGCGGCCGACAGGATGATCACCAGCTTGCGCGCGTCGCGGTCGAGGGTGACCCCCAGGTAGATCTCGCGCTCCACCTCCGCCGCCTGCTCGCACCACAGCTCGTGGACCGTGAAGCCCTTGATATCCATCCCGAGGATGTCCTGGGCGGCGTCGCGAGCCTCATCGGGGGTCTGCGCGAGCTTGATCCCGCCGGCCTTGCCGCGACCGCCGATGGGCACCTGGGCCTTGACGGCGATCGGGCCCAGCAGTTTCGCCGCGTCCACCACCTGCTCGACAGTGCGCGCCACGCGCCCCTCTTTGACGGGGATCCCGGCAGCCAAGAACTGCTCTTTCGCCTGGTACTCGAGGAGCTTCATCCGGCCGACAAGCTTACAGTCGTTTGTTGACCCTGCATCGCGTCTCGGGTCTAATGGTCTGCATGCCCAACGACCGTGAGATCGAGCGGGACAAGCGGCGCAACTTCAATAGCCTGCTGATCCTGGCAAGCGTCTTCCGCGTGATGTCCTACTGCATCGTGGCGCTGGCCGCCACCCTGACCATCGCGGCCGTCGCCGCCGCGCTGGTCTCGCGATCGCCCGACACGCTGCTCCACCTCATCGCCGGCTCGGCTGGTGCGGTGGCATACGGCCTGGCACTCTTTTTGGGCTCAGAGCTGATCCGGTTGCTGGTGGGCGTCGCCAAGGACATCAGCAGGATGTCCGGGCGTGGTGACGTCGGCGGGGGACCGCCCGGCTAGAGCGGGATGTTCCCGTGCTTGCGCAGAGGCCGGTTCACGGTCTTGTGCTGAAGCGCGTTCAGCGCGGAGACCAGGCGCGGCCGGGTCTGTTGCGGCTCGATGATGTCGTCGATATAGCCGCGCTCGGCCGCGAAGTAGGGATTGGCGAATTTCTCGATGTAGTCGTCCACCAGTTCCTTGGTCTTGCCGACCGGGTCGGGAGCGGACGAGATCTCCCGGCGAGAGATGATGCTGACAGCGCCCTGCGGCCCCATGACGGCGATCTCTGCGCTGGGCCAGGCGACGTTGAAATCCGCGCCGATGTGCTTGCTCGACATCACGTCGTAGGCGCCCCCATATGCCTTGCGGGTGATCACCGTGAGCTTTGGGACGGTGGCCTCGCAGTACGCGTAAAGCAGCTTCGCCCCGTGCCGGATGATGCCGCCGTACTCCTGGTTGGTGCCGGGCATGAATCCAGGCACGTCGACGAAGGTGACGATGGGGATGTTGAAGGCGTCGCAGAAGCGCACGAACCTGCCGCCCTTGGTCGAGGCGTTGATGTCGAGGGCGCCGGCCATCGCGCGCGGCTGGTTGGCGACGATCCCCACTGAGTGACCTCCCAGGCGCGCAAACCCCGTCAGCAGGTTCTGCGCGAACAGCGGTTGCGTCTCGAGGAATGCCCCGTCATCGACCACGCGCCGGATGACGTCGTGCATGTCGTAGGCGGCGGCGGAGTTGTCTGGCACAACCGTCTGCAGCTCCTTGTCCATCCTGTCCACCGGGTCCCGGGTGGCTACAAAGGGCGCCTTCTCTCGGTTGTTCTGGGGTAGGTAGCTGAGCAGTTCCCGGATCTGGGCAAATGACTCCTTCTCGCTGTCGGCGGCGAAGTGGGCGACGCCGGACTTGAGGTTGTGCACGTCCGCCCCACCCAGCGTCTCGAAGTCCACCTGCTCACCGGTGGTCACCTTGATGACGTCGGGGCCGGTGATGAACATGTAGCCCACCTCGCGGACCATCAGGATGAAGTCGGTCATCGCCGGGCTGTACACCGCCCCACCGGTGCACGGCCCCACCACCAGCGAGATCTGGGGAATGACCCCGCTGCAGTTCACGTTCCGCTGGAAGATGTGGGCGTAGCCCGCCAGGGAGACCACACCCTCCTGGATGCGGGCCCCGCCCGAGTCGTTGATCCCCAGGCACGGGCATCCCACCTTCTCGGCCCAGTCCATGACCTTGACGACCTTTTCGGCGAACACCTCCCCCAGCGACCCGCCGAAGGCGGTGGCGTCATGGGAGAAGACAGCCACCTGCCGGCCGTTGACGTAGCCGTACCCGGTGACGACGCCGTCCCCCGCGACGCGCTTGTCCCACATCCCGAAGTCGTGGTTGCGGTGCAGCGCGAAGGTGTCGAACTCGACAAAGGTCCCAGGATCCAGGAGTTTGTCGATCCGCTCGCGGGCCGACAGCTTGCCCTTCTCGTGCTGCTTCTTGAGGGCGGCGGAGTCGCCCTGGATGGCGTCGTGGCGTCGCTTCCGCAGCAGGTTGATGCGCTTCTCGCCCACGGTCACCTCGCGTCGCGTGGACGGCGCGGCCTTGCCGTTGCTGGCATCGCCGGTGCGGGGCCGGGTCGGACGTGTGGCTTTGGCCATGGCAGGGTATATGGTAGCCGCGGCTGTGAACTCCGGCTAGAACTCCGCGATGGGCCGGTACCGACCCCAGACGTCCCGCAACCGGCCGAACACTTCGCCAATGGTGGCGTAATCGCTGAAGGCCTGCTTCATGACCGGGAGCACGTTGTCCGACCCGCGCGCCGCGTCCTCCAGCAGCTGGAGGTCGCGTTCGACGGCGGCGCTGTCGCGGTCCGCACGGACTCTCGCCACCGCTTCCCGCTGCGACGCCTCGTGCTGCGGCGTCACCTTCTGGATCTCAACATCGCCCGCGGATGGCGCCTGGAAGCGGTTGACGCCGACGATCACCCGCTCCTTCTTCTCGACCGCCTGCTGGAAGCGGAACGCGGAGTCGGCGATCTCGCGCTGCATCCAGCCCGCCTCGATGGCCTTCACGCTGCCGCCCATCTCGTCGATCTGGCGCATCAAGGCGCTCGCACCGTCCTCGAGGCGCGCCGTGAGGGATTCCACCAGGTAGCTGCCGGCGAAGGGATCGGCGACCGCGGGGATGTTGGTCTCGAACCCGATCACCTGCTGGGTGCGCAGCGCCAGCGTGGCAGCGAACTCGGTAGGCAGGGCGAGCGCCTCGTCGAAGCCGTTGGTGTGCAGGGACTGAGTCCCGCCGAGCACCGCCGCGAGCGCCTCCACCGTCGTGCGGACGACGTTGTTGTACGGCTGCAGCGAGGTTAGTGAGGAGCCCGCCGTCTGGGTGTGGAACCGCAGCATCATCGACTTGGGGTCCTTTGCGCCGTAGCGATCGCGCATCAACTGCGCCCACATCTTCCGTGCCGCGCGGAACTTCGCGATCTCCTCCAGGAACTCCATCTTGCAGTTGAAGAAGAAGCTGAGGCGGGGCGCGAAGTCGTCAACCTTGAGCCCCGCCTTGATGGCGGCGTCGACGTAGGCGGTGCCGTTGGCGAGCGTAAAGGCCAGCTCCTGCATGGGCGTCGCCCCCGCCTCGCTGATGTGGTAGCCGCTGATACTGATGGTGTTCCAGCGAGGCATCTCAGACGCGCAGTACGCAAAGGTGTCCGTCACCAGGCGCATGGACGGTTCGGGCGGGAAGATGTAGGTCCCCCGAGCGGCGTACTCCTTGAGGATGTCGTTCTGAATCGTCCCGCTCAGCTGGGTGCCCACGACGCCCTGCTTCTCGGCCACCAGCTGGTACAGCAGCATCAACCCCGAGGCGGGGGCATTGATGGTCATCGATGTGGAGACCCTGTCGAGCGGGATCTGGCTCATCAGGATCTCCATGTCGGCCAGGGAGTCGATGGCCACGCCGACCTTGCCCACCTCACCCTCCGCTACCGGGTCGTCAGAGTCATAGCCCATCTGCGTCGGCAGGTCGAAGGCAACCGACAGACCGGTCTGACCGGCGTCGAGGAGCTTGCGGTAGCGCTGGTTGGACTCGGCGGCGGTGGCGAAGCCGGCGTACTGCCGCATCGTCCACGGGCGGCCTCGGTACATGTCGCGATAGACACCCCGGGTGAAGGGGTACTCGCCGGGGGCCGGGGACTCTCCGGGGGGAAGATCGGCGGTGCTGTAGTAAGGCTTGAGCTCCAGGCCGGATTCGCTGACCCGGTCTTCCCGTTCCTCAGTCATCCCCGGCCGCGACGATGCTGACGTAGTAATGGTTAAGGTGCAGTTCGCCCTCGACATGGCGCGCCTGCAGGGTCTCTCGCTGGCGTGCCGTCAGTTTGCCCACCAGGGCCTCGATCTCGGCGACCCGCGCCGGTTCAACGTCCTTTGTGTACGCGCTGACCGGGCGACTCTGCACGTATGTCTCCAGCGTGGTGATCGTGAAGCCCGCAGTTACCAGCAACTCCCGCCACGCCGACGGCCGGTACTGCCGTACGTGTGACTCATCGTGGAGCACGTCGAGGCGATGGTTGATGGCCTCCACCTCGTCATCCTCCGGGCTGGAGCGGTCATCGACGAGCAGCCGGCCGCCCGGCTTGAGCACGCGCCGCATCTCAGCCAGGGCGACGTCGATCCGGGAGAAGTGGTGGGCGGCGCGGCGGCACGTGACCAGGTCGAATGACCCGGCCGGGAACGGGAGGGCGTGGACGTCGGCCGGCTGCAGCTCGACGTTGCCATAGCCGCGGTCCTTGCGGACCCGCTCCGCCTTCTTGAGCATCTCCTCGGTAAGGTCGGTGGCCACCACCCAGCTCACTGCCGGCGCAAAGGCGAACGCGGTGTGACCGGTGCCGGTGGCCACGTCCAGGACCCGCCATGTGGGGCGCGGCGCGGTGATATCCACGAGGCGCGCCAGGCGCTGCGGGTCCGCGTGCGTGGCGCTGGTGACGTAATGCTCGGCGCGCGCGGTGAAAGTGGCGCGGGCGGCGTCCTCCTTGGACGGGGGCATCAGTGGACTGTAACGCCAGACTCGACGAGCTCGGTCAGGACCCCGATGAACGACTTGGGGTGAATGAATGCCACGAGGTGCCCCATGACGCCCACCCGCGGCTCCTCATCGAGGAGCCGGGCGCCACTGTCCCGCGCCTCTCGCAGCGCCGCCCTGATGTCGTCGACACGGTAGGCGACGTGGTGCATGCCCTCGCCCCGTTTCTCCAGGAAGCTGCTGATCGCGGAGTCCTCGCGGGAGGGCGAGACCAGTTCCACGTGGGTGTCGCCGAGATCCAGCATCGCGGCCTCAATCCCATCCTTCTCCATCACCTTGCGCACTGAGACCGCGACCCCCAGCAGCTGCTGGTAGCGCTGGATGGCGGACTCCATGTCCTGGACCGCGATACCGACGTGGTCGATCTGCCGGTAGCTCAAGACAGGGCATGCTCCAGCTGCTGGAGGTGCTGCTCGAGGTGCGCCAGCAACGGCAACCGGATGATGTGTTCGGCGCTGACCGCACCCCCCTCCACCCGGCACTCGCGGCGCAACTGCTCGACCGTCGCGGAGTCGAGGAACTTGAGGGTGCGCTGGTGCTGCTTGACCGCCTCGGCAGCGATCTCCTCCGCCCGCATCGCCATGTACTTGTCACCCTCGCGGTCACGCTGGTTGATGACGTCACCCAGCGGGATATCGGTGAGGCGGCCGGTGGCGATCATGTAGCCGAAAACGCCATAGGCCCGGGAGAGAACGGCGATGTGCGCCAGCACCTCCTTGGCGTTCCAGTCCGCCTCACTGCGTGGCTCGTCCGGGACCCTGGGGGCCAGGGCCCGCAGGCGGGCAGAGGCCGCGCGGAGACGTGCGGCGACCTGCCGCATTTCGAACTCGAAAATCTCGTCAAAGAACCGCGGCACATCGGCAGCCGTGAAGCTGGAGGAGTCTTCCCTTGTCGTGCTCATGGCCGCCAATTCTGCATCAGCACCGCTGATTGCGCGGCGTCAGCCGATGCGGGCGTCGCTGTGCGGAACCGATCTTTTGGCCTTGATCAGCGCCGCGTCGGCCGCCGCAATGATCTCCTCCGCGTTGCTACCGTGCACGGGGTACAGGGCGCAGCCACAGGTGGGGAAGGTCCGCACCCGGCTCAGCTCGTCGTCGGCCTCCAGCAGCTCACCAAAGCGGTCCGCGATGCGCTCGCTGACCCGTACGGCCTGCGCCATGTCCGCCCCCGGGAGGATGCAGACGAACTCATCTCCGCCATAGCGCGCGGCCAGGTCCTCCGCCCGGAGGACCTCGGACATGGTCCGAGCGAGCACCCGAAGGACGCCGTCACCGGTACGGTGACCGTGGACATCGTTGACGCCCTTGAAGCCATCCAGGTCGCAGAAGATGACGGCCACCCGGCTGTCACCGCGGCGCGCCCGCGCCACCTCCTGGACGACGACGTTCTTGAGCTGGCGGTAGTTGGCCAGCCCGGTGAGTGGGTCGGTGAGCGCCTGGGCACGCTGTTCCTGGTACATGCGGGCCCGCTCGACGCCCAGCGCCGCCTGTTCGGCCAACCCCTGGAGGACCACCATGTCATGCGGACCCCAGACGCCCTCCCGGATGCTGGAGCCCAGCGTCAGCACGCCGATCACCCCTCGGTCCGGCAGGATCATGGGGGCCGCCGCCCCGGAGCTGACGCCCCCGGTCATGGCCGCTATCTGCTCGCGGGTGAGGGGCCGCATGTTGCCGTGCTCGGCAACAACCTCCTTGGCCGTGCCCCAGCATCTCGGCTCGGCGGCCAGGAACGCCTTGCCCGCGACTCCCTCCCCGGGGCTGAGGTCGAAGGGGGCGTGGTCGGGCTGCTCGCCAATCACACCCGCCACCATCGAGGTCGACAGCGGCTTCAGCTTCTCGCTCTCGTGGTCGAAGAGCAGCACACCACCGAAGTCGGCGTCCGAGAAGACCACCCTGGACGCCGTCAGGACGGCGGCGGCGACCTGGTTCAGATCCGTCGAGAGGCCCACCGCCTGGGCCGCGATGGCGATGGCGTTGGTGCGCCGCATCTGCCGCGTCATCCGCTCCGACGTGAGCCGGACCGCGGACACCGCGAAGGCTGCGATGCCGAGGAGGAGAAGGACCCAGGCCAGGACCATGAACGGGTCGCGATGAAGTACGAGGAGCATCTCGAGCCATAGCACGAGCGGCCCGGTGGCGGCGATGGCACCCGCAACGAGAAGGTGGCGGCTGCTGCCGAGGGCGGCGGCACCCAGGAAATACGCGACGCCCACCAGCCCGGCGAGGGGGGCCAGGCCGTAAAGCCAGGGGGCGGCCACCGCGAGCACGGCCGTGGTGAAGGCGGTGTTCATCGCAACGACCAGGAGCTCCGCCCGGGGAGGGCGCCCCCTGGTCGTGGTGCCGGCGTACACCGCGACAACGCCGTAGATTACGCCGGCGCCGATCAGCCACGACTCGGTCCTCCAGGTGGACGCTGGCAGCCGCGCGTTAACCAGGCGCAGGATCACCGCTGTACCGACCAGGAGGCCGGCCAGCCCGTTGAGCCACGTCGACCGAGTTTCGCGTCCCGCCATTCGCTCCCTACTCCCCAGGCGCAATTAAATACAGCCCGGGCAACTCCGAGGCCTCAGGGAACCTTTAAAGGCCGTCCCGGCGCCTGCTGCCGCCAGGCCTCGGTCCGGAGGACATCCACGAGCACTTCGACGGCGTCCCACGCGTCCACGAAGCGCGTGTACAGCGGCGCAAATCCGAAACGCAGGGTGTCCGGAGGACGGCTGTCACCGATCACCCCCCGCTGGCGCAGCGCCCGCATGACCTCCGTCGCGTGGGGGTGGCGCAGCGCCACCTGCGATCCCCGCAGCCGCGAGGGTCGCGGGGACAGGACCTCCACCTCCAGCCCCTCGCAGCGCTCGTCAACCAGCGCGATGAAGAGTTCGGTCAGCGCCACCGAGCGGGCGCGAACCTGGCGCACGTCGAGGCCCTCCCAGAGGTCCAGCGCCACCTCCAGGGCCGCCAGCGCCAGGATCGGCGGGGTGCCCGCCAGGAATGACCCGACGCCCAGCGCCGGCTCGTAGGCGGGGGCGAAGGCAAAGGTCTCGGCGTGGCCCATCCATCCCCACACTGGCGAACGCAGGGTGCCGTGGTGCCGGCGTGAGACATAGAGGTAGGCGGGTGACCCGGGACCACCGTTCAGGTACTTGTACCCGCAGCCCACGGCGAGGTCCGCGCCGCAGCCCGCGAGGTCCACCTGCAGTGCCCCGGCGCTGTGGGACAGGTCCCACAGCGACAGCGCGCCCGCGGCGCGGGCCGCGGCCGTCAGCCCGCGCATGTCGTGCACGTAGCCGGTGTTGTAGTCGACGTGGCTGAGCAGGAGCACCGCGACGTCGCCGTCCAGTGCCTCCTCGAGCTGGCTGCGCAGCACCCGGCGCACCCGCCACCCCTGGCCGGCGAGCGCGGCCAGGCCCTCCGCAACGTACACGTCGGTCGGGAAGTTGTTGTGCTCGGTGAGGATGACGCGCCGCCGCGGCTCCGCCGCGGTCACCGCACCCAGTGCCTTGAACAGGTTGACCGACGTGCTGTCGCCTACCACCACCTCGTCGCTCGCCGCGCCGATCAGCGGCGCAATCTTGGCGCCCAGACGCGCCGGCGCGTCGATCCAGGCGGCGTCGTCCCAGCTCCGAATGAGCCCTCTGCCCCACTCCCTGCCGAGGACCTCGGCAAGGCGCGGGCTGGTCGCCCGCGGCAATGCCCCCAGCGAGTTGCCGTCGAGGTAGACGAGGCTGTCGTCGAGGTCGAAGAGACCGCGGAGGCTCCGCAGCTCGTCGACCTCGTCGAGCCGGAGACACCCTTCGCGGTCCCTGGGCGGGCGCGGCGTCACCTGGTGCTCCACGTTCTGAGGATACGAACTCGGCCGCTTCTCACGAGTTCTCCATGAATATTCGTGTCTCCCTCACAAGTGAACCCGTCGTCTGCCCTATTAGACTGCCCGGGATGGCACAGGCTCGACTGGTCCCCACCGGCGAGGCGACCTCACTCCGCGAACTCCTGTTCCTGCAGCGGCTCAGCAAGGCCGCGGCCTCAACGATGGAGCCTGATGCCCTGCTGGAACTGATCATCGCCGAGACCACCGGCGCCATGGAGGTGGAGGTGTGCTCCATCTACCTGTACGAGGAGCCGACCGATGAGGTCGTGCTCACGGCGACCAACGGCCTTGACCGCGGCAACATCGGACACGCGCGCCTGGCCATGGGGCAGGGTGTGACCGGCTGGGTCGCCGCCAACCGCCAGGCCCTGGTCGTCCCCGACGTCACCCGCGAGCCGCGCTTCCAGTTCCTTCGTGGAGTTGACCAGAAACGCCTCCTGGCGATGCTCTCGGTGCCCATCGTCGCCGGCGAGCGCGCGATCGGGGTGGTGAACGTGCAGTCGGAGCAGCGTCGCGAGTTCGACCGCGCCGACATCGACTTCCTGTCGGCCATCGCCGGGCAGGTCGCCGGGATCATCGAGCGCAGCGAGATGCAACGCCGCCTGGAGGCGCAGCTGGATGAGATCCGGGGCTCACAGGCGATACATGAGCGGTTCACGGGGCTGGCCCTCGCCGGCGCCGGCCCGGGGGCGATCCTCGAAGCCATCGGCGCCCTGCGCGAGGCGCGCGTGGACCTCTTTGACCCCACCGGGTTCCGGCTGGAACGCCCGGGTGACCGGGGCCAACTGGGCATCAAACGTGTCGAGATCCCGCCGCCGATGCTGCGGGGCAATGGCAGCGACCCCGTTGAGATCACCGCCGGGCGTCCACGGCGGCCGGTGATTCTCACCCCCATCCGTGCGGGTGACGACCTCCTTGCGGTCCTCGCCTCCGAGGTGGTCGCCGACGACCAACCCAACCAGCGGCGCGCCCTGGAGCACGGCGCCACGGTCCTCGCCCTCGAGCTGGTCAAGGAGCGCACCGCCGCCGAGGTGGAGAGGCGTCTACGCGGCGACCTGCTGGAGGAGTTGCTGGCGCATGGGATGGGCCCCGCCGAGTCAGCCCGCCTGGCGATCCAGGCGGAACGCCTGGGCTACAGGGTGGCGGGGCGCTCGTGGGTGGTGGTGGTCGAGCCGGACGACGACGGGGCCGTCGCCGCGCTGGAGTCCCGCAGCACCCAGGACCGTCTCCACGCGCTGGTCACTGACCTCACGGTCCGCCGGTTCCCGGGGTCGCTGGTGGTGACCCGCCCAGCGTCGTTCGTGCTCCTGGTCCCCGTCGCCGAGGACGGCATCGGCGCCCCCGGCCCCGCCGAGCTCAAGGCCCTCGAGTCGTTTGGCGACATGGTGCTCAAGACGATCGACCGCGTGGTCCGCAACGGCTCGTTCTCGCTGGGCATCGGCAACGCCACCCAGGAGGTCCACGACCTGCCGCGGGCCCACGACGAAGCCCGCCAGTCCCTCCGCCTGGCGCGCCGGGGCGGGGCCACCGGGCGGGTCAGCTCCTACCGCAACCTGGGGGCCTTCCGGCTGCTCCTCGAGGTGCAGAACCCGGAGGCCGTTCGGCGCTTCGTCGACGAGACCCTGGGACCGCTGCTGCGCTACCAGCAGGGCCGCCGCACTCCCCTCGTGGAGACGCTGGAGAGCCTGTCCGCGCACCACTGGAATCGTCGCGCCGCCGCGCGCGCACTGCACCTCCACGTCAACAGCCTCTCCTACCGCGTCACGCGGATCGAACAGCTCCTCGGCGCCTCGCTCGAGGACGCCGAGACCCGCGTGGCGCTGAGCATCGCCCTCCGCGCGCGCACCCTGATGCCCCTCTAGCAGAGGGTGGGCGCACGCCGGGTTCCGGCGCCGGGATTTGCTCGTGTCACAATCCGCGGGTCAGCGGTGCTTAATGGGCATGGAGGTTGAGTCCGCCACACTGAGCGCGATGCCCGCCACCCACACCCAGGCCCAGCCCGACGATGTGGCTGCGCAGCGTGGCGACGGGCGCCTGCCGGAGCCCTTCGAGCGGCTCTTCCTCGCCGAGTACTCGCGGGTGGTGGCCATCGCCAACCGGGTCCTCGCCAACCGCCCGGAGGCCGAGGAGGTGGCCCAGGAGGTCTTCCTGGACTTTCACCGCAGCCATCCCGCCGACGCCGACTACGCCGCGCCCTGGCTGCACCGCGCGGCCTGGCACCGGGCGCTGAACGTGCTGCGAGGCAACCGCCGCCGCCTCACCCGCGAGGAGGCGGTCGCCCTGCCGGACACTGAAGGGGGGTCTGATCCCCAGGGCATCGTCGAGGTCGCCGACCAGCAACGGCGCGTCCGCGATGCGATGCGGCGGCTGCCAAAGAAGAGCGCGGCGGTGATCGCGCTGCGATACAGCGGCCTGAGCTATGCCGAGGTCGCCGGGGCTTTGGGGGTATCGGTCGGCCAGGTGGGGACCCTGTTGCGTCGCGCTGAGATGAAATTGAGATCGGAGGTACAGAGATGAGCCACTTGAACGACGGCGTCCTGCGCAGGATGCAGGATGAGCCCGCCACCACCAGCGCCGCGGACGCGGTCCACCTTGAGGCCTGCGATGACTGCCGCCGGCGGGCCGCAACGGTCCGCGCCGATGCCGAGGGCGTGTCCAGCCTGCTCGCCATGCCCGACCAGCCCGTGGAACCCGCCGTCGCCCTGTTGCGGCTGCGGCGCCTGGTGATGGCCGAGCCGACCCCGCGCCAGGGTGCGACAGCGTGGCTGAACAGCCTGCGGCGCCGGCGCGCCTTCCGCCCGGTCGCCGCCTCGGCGATCACCGTCGCGCTGATGGCGGCGCTGGTGGCCACCGGCGTGGCCGACGGGTTCATCCAGACGTTCCAGCCCCAGCACTTCGCCGCGGTTTCGGTGGACCCCACCAGCCTCAGCTCGCTGCCGGACATCTCCCAGTTTGGCTCGTACCTCGTGGACCAGGCACCGGCATTCAAGTCCTCCCCGACCGCGCCTGACGTCACCCTGGGAACCAGTGCCCGCCACCTGCTCGTCCCCGGGCCGCTCCCGGCGAGCGTGACCGGGGTGCCAACCTACGAGAGCTTCTCGAACCTGAAGGGCCACTTCACCTTTGACCTGGCCAAGGCGCGCGTCTACGAGGCATCCCGGGGTAAGACCCTGCCCGCGCCGCCGAACGGCGTGAACGGCACCACCCTCACCCTCACCGCCGGCCCTGGCGTGATCACGGTCTACGGGGCGCCGACCGCGGCCGACGAGGGCGTGGCGCCCAGGTCCCGTGGCGGCAGGATGAGCATCCCGTCGCTGGCGATCGTCCAGATGAACACCCCCACGGTGGTGTCCAACGGTGCCCCGGTTTCAGTCCTGGAGAATTACCTCGCGGGGCTACCGGGGGTCCCCCCGGAGCTCGCCACCTCGATCAGGAACCTGGGCAACCCCGCCACCACGCTGCCCGTGCCGGTGCCCACCGGCCAGGGCTCGGAGTCGGTCAATATCAACAATCACACCCAGGGCCTTTTCGTCGGCGACTCGACGGGCCTTGGCGCCGGCGTGATATGGCAGGAGCAGGGCGTGGTCTACGCGGTGGTCGGAACGCTGACCAAGGATGGGGTGGTGTCCGTCGCACGAGGGCTGCACTCCTGACCGAGGCCGTGGTGCCGGCGGTCGGGGCGCGTGAGGAGGTGGCGTCAGCCGCCTCCTCCGCCATCCACACTGCGGCACTGACCAAGCGTTACGGGGCAGTCGCCGCGGTGGCCGGCCTGTCCATGACGGTGCCGAGGGGAGAGGTGTTCGGGTTCCTTGGCCCCAACGGTGCGGGCAAGACCACCTCGGTCAAGATGCTGCTGGGCCTGACGCCACCAACAGGGGGCGAGGCCTGGGTCCTCGGGAGCCCGATCGGTGACAAGCTGACGCGGCGACGCGTCGGTTACCTGCCCGAGCTGTTCGGCTACCAGTCGTGGCTGACCGCAGCCGAGGTCCTGGCACTCCACTGTGAACTGGCCCGCATCCCACGGATGACCTGGGCCCCGGAGATCGACCGGGTGCTCAGGCTGATCGACCTCAGCGGTCGCTCCACCGACCGGGTGGGAACCTTTTCCAAGGGGATGCAGCAGCGGCTGGGCCTTGGGGTCGCCCTCCTGGGCCGCCCCGACCTGGTCTTCCTCGACGAGCCGACCTCGGCCCTGGACCCCGTGGGTAGGCGTGACGTGCGCGAGATAATCCGCCACCTCAAGGCGGACGGCACGGCGGTCTTCCTCAACTCCCACCTGCTCACCGAGGTCGAACAGGTCTGCGACCGGGTCGCGATGGTGAACCACGGCACCGTGATCGCCACGGGGCGCCTGGACCAGATCCTGGGCTCCGGCGGGGTGCGCCTGCGCACCACCGGCAGCCCGGCCGCAGCCCGGGAGGCGATGCAGCGCTTCGGCACCCTCCGCGACGACCCCGGTGGGTGGGTGATGGTCGAAGGCGTGGAGGAGGCCCGGGTGCCCGAGGTGGTCGACGCCGTGGTGGCCACGGGCGCGCGGGTGTATGCCGTTGAGCCGCGCCACCAGAGCCTGGAGGAGCGCTTCATGCAGCTCCTGGGCGAGCCGGAGAACGCCTGATGGAAAGCGTCGACGTCCAGCCGATCCTCGTCGTCGCCAGGCTGACCGCCCGGGAGGCGGCGCGCCGGAAGTTGCTCCTGGCCCTGCTGGTCCTGACCGCGCTGGTCATCGGCTTCACCGTGCTCGGTTTCTACAAGCTGAAGACGGTGACCGGTCCCGGCGGCGAGCCTCTGAGCCCGCTCGAGCTGAAGGGTGTGGTGTCCCAGCTCCTGATCGTCGTGATGTTCATGTTCGGGTTTGTGCTGGCCATCAGCACCGTCTTCGTCGCCTCACCGGCGATCTCCTCCGACCTGGAGTCGGGGGTGGCGCTGGCGATGCTCACGCGGCCCATCAGCCGGGCCGAGTACGTGCTGGGGAAGTGGCTCGGCCTGTCGGCGCTGGCGGCCATCTACGCCGGCGGCGCGGCCGGGATCGAGCTTTTGCTGGTCAACGCCGTCGTGGGATACCTGCCCCCCAACCCCCCGGTCTTCCTCCTCTACCTCGTGGGCCATGTCGTCATCCTGCTGACGCTGGCCCTGCTCATCAGCACACGTCTCTCCGGGATGACCGCCGGGGTGACGGCGCTTGGCGTCTTCGGCCTGGCCTGGTTCGGGGGCATCGCGGCGGCGGTCGGTGAGGCATTCCGCAACGACACCATCACCACCGTCGGCTACCTGACCAAGCTCATCCTGCCCACCGACGCCTTCTGGCGGGGCGCCGTCTACGCTCTCCAGCCGGCCGCCGAGATCGCGCTGTTCCGCAGCGCCGGCAACGCTGGTCGCGCGGCGAGTGCCAGTCCGTTCTTCTCGGCGGCGCCCCCCAGCAACCAGTACCTGGCCTGGGCCGCCCTGTGGTTGGCGGGGATGCTGGCCCTGACCATCTACAGTCTCCGGCGCCGCGAGATCTAGCGCCTGTAACGACGCGGCCGGAGTCGGGCATAATTGCCCGCCAGGGCGCCGGGGGGTTCGTGCGAGCCACACGGACATGGACTTCCCGGGTACGTGCGGTTAGCACGAGCGTGATCCCGGGACGGCTCGGTACTCTCTCCACCTGGTGAGCGTCCCGGGACGGCAGCGCTTCCGAGCAATTGATTGAGATGGCGCCACCGGCGCCGGGAGATGGAGGACAGAGTGGCAGCACCGAAGCCAGAGACCCAGCAGTCCGGCCGCGCCCAGGGCGGCGTCGCGTCGACCAGCCTGGCCGAGACGATCCGCAAGGCCAAGGCGGCCGGAGCCCTTGTTGTGGACGTCCGGTTCACCGACCTGCCGGGAGCGACCCAGCACTTCTCGCTACCCATCGGTGAGTTCACCGCCGATTTGGCGACCGAGGGCCTGGGCTTCGACGGGTCGTCGATCCGCGGCTTCCAGGCGATCAACGAGTCCGACATGCTGCTCATCCCCGATCCCCAGACCGCCTACATGGATCCCGTCCTGACGGTGCCCACCCTGGTGGTCCACCACGACATCTTTGACCCCATCACGCGCGATCCCTACAGCCGCGACCCGCGCTACATCGCGACCAAGGCCGAGGCCTACCTGCAGAAGTCGAAGCTGGCCGACACCGCGTTCTTCGGTCCCGAGGCCGAGTTCTACATCTTCAACTCGCTCTCCTTCGACCAGAACGCGCACTCCGGCTACTACTTCATCGACTCCGAGGAGGGCATCTGGAACTCCGGCATCGACGGTGGCGAGCCCAACCTCGGCATGCGCCCGCGTCACAAGGAGGGTTACTTCCCGGTCCCGCCGGTGGACAAGCTCCAGGATTTCCGCTCCGAGCTGATGCTCCGACTCCTTGAGGCCGGCCTCCAGGTCGAGGTCCAGCACCACGAGGTCGGCACCGCCGGCCAGGCCGAGATCGACCTGCGTTTCAACACCCTCAAGACCATGGCCGACCAGATGCAGATCTACAAGTACATCGTCAAGAACTTCTCGGCCTCCCGCGGCTACGTGGCGACCTTCATGCCCAAGCCCCTGTTCCAGGACAACGGCTCGGGCATGCACGTGCACCAGAGCCTGTGGAAGGCCGGTAAACCGCTGTTCGCGGGGAACGGCTACGGCGGGCTGTCGGACATGGCGCGCTGGTACATCGGTGGCCTGCTGAAGCACGCCCCGGCACTGCTCGCGTTCTGCGCGCCCACCACCAACAGCTACCGCCGCCTGGTGCCCGGCTACGAGGCGCCGATCAACCTGGTCTACAGCAAGCGCAACCGCTCGGCCTGCGTCCGGATCCCGATGTACAGCACCAACCCCAAGACCAAGCGCATCGAGTTCCGCTGCCCCGACCCGGCGGCAAACCCGTACCTGGCATTCAGCGCGCTGCTGATGGCTGGCCTTGACGGCGTCAAGAACAAGATCGAGCCCCCCAAGCCGGTGGATGCCGACATCTACGAGCTGTCGGCCCGCGAGCGCGCGCGCATCAAGAACACCCCGGGTTCGCTCAAGGAGTCACTGGACGCGCTCCGCATCGACAACAAGTTCCTCCTCGAGGGTGGGGTGTTCACGCAGGACCTCATCGACACCTGGATCGACTACAAGCAGGAGAAGGAGGTCGACGCGGTCGCGCTGCGGCCTCATCCCTGGGAGTTCTACCTTTACCACGACGTTTAGCTGAACGCGCGACGCGGCGCCCCGGGGACATGCGGTCCGGGGCGCGGCGTTGGGTAGCGCGCGGCCGAGCTCGCCGGTCGGGCACCGCGCGGTTAGCGGTAACGCTCAGCACCCGGACCTCGTCCGGTCCGGTTGCGCCGCGGTGTCCATGGCTGACGGCGACTTCTAGGGGGCGATGCTTTGGGACCAGGCCCGGCGCCCGGTCGAGGCATCCACTAACTCCCATGAGGGACACGAATAGTCCGGGGTTCGTTGCGCCTGAGGCGTCTGGGGGTTGAGGCAGGGGCCCTTGAAAGCGAAAAACCACATCAGCCGTTGACTGATGCGGTGACTGGAAAAACACGCTCCTGGATTGGACGAAGCTGGAGAGCAGCCAGCTGTCGGGACAGTCATTGGGCCATCGTAGAACACGAGTTCTTCACTAATGGCCGTGGGTGAGTCGCAGGACTTACACGCACGGAACGCGGTCTCGGCGTCGACGCGGGGCAAAGCTTGGGCGTCCACAGGTCCCAGCCTGGCCGACATACAGCTTCGCCCGACAGCAAGACGTTCAGAAGCTGGAGCCGACGCCCGCGGGAGGGCATAGTCGAAGCCGGGACGCAAACACCCAGCGCCGAGCGGTCGCATGGTCGCCCTGGCGCCCCCGAGGTCGCAACCTCCCAGCAGGATCGCGACGGCCAGGCTGAAGCTCATGCGGCGCAATCCAATTCTCAAGATGGTCGTGAGCATTATCGCTCGCTTCTCGAGGTACATTACCGCACCTTCGGCTGACCAATACGGCGCCTAGCAGAAGTGGAAGATCCCACAGATGTAGAGCCCGAAGACTGGACCCATGAGGATCCAGCTACAACCGCCGATCCCGATGCCAGCCCCGACTGGTCGCGCCCGACGGGGCCCCTGCATAACGGCGGCCAAGAGAAGACAGACGATGATCGGAATCCCGACGCTTCCCAGGCCGGTGATGCGATAGGTTGCACTGCCAATGAACCAAGCCAGTATCCACCCGATAGGGATCCCCAGCGTCGCATACCACGCGTATCGGTCGAGGCTCCGAATCCTCTCGTCTTCTTCGCCGTCCGTTTGCGACATCGGCGACCAGTATTACATCGTCGGCGACGCTGACTCTTGAGCCGTCCAAAGAGTTGTCAGTGGATGTAACGCCCGCACCCTGGCGTGTCCGACCTCAAGGGACATTCAGCATCCCTCGCCTGGCATGGCGCGGGGCGGTTGGGATAGTTACGATGACCCGACGATGGATATGTCTCGCCACGATCAAGCGATGAAGCTCCTTGGGCAAGCTTGGAACGGAGCAGCCGCCCTACGCAACCTACAGACGCAACCCCTGCGGGCACCCACGGACCGGCGGCGGATGTCTTGCGCGAGTACTCCATCGCGGACCGCTTAACCAGCTTCGCGGTTGCCATGCGCCTCATCACGGAGGACGAGCAAAACGCGTTCAGGCAAGACGCTCGCAAATGGGGAGCCGAGATTGACCGCTGGGGTCTATGGGAACCGTGCCCCTCGTGCGGAGCGATCCTGAAAGCAGAAGCCATGTTTTCCGGGAAGCGTCCCGACAATGGCGAGCGAGGCGGCGGAGTCCGCTACGCATGCCCTAGCTGTGGCCGCGGATTCTTCCGCTGGTCGAGTGGAGGCCCGCCGCTGCTCACAAAGGGCGACCCGGGCGCCGGGCCCTTGGGATCGGGCTGAAGCCGACCCTTCAGCGGCCTCCCTCGCCCGACCGTTCCGACAGCTCGCGCGGCCCCGGCGACTTGAGCGATGCCTTATGACGACGTGTCTCGCCAAACGTCCAGGTGACATTCCCGCACCCTCGCAGGCATGGACTAGCTACCGGTGGTCACGGTCGGTTCTCGCAATATCGGCACTCGGATCCGTCGCGCTGATGGAAACCGGCTTCCGTCAGTTCGTCCAAAGACGCGCCCTCGGACTCATTCCAGTAGGTCCCGAGAATCAAGTCGGGGACTTCGCCCTCTCCCCATTGGACGCGCGCGATCTCGGGATGCGACTGCCCAAAGCGGGTGGCAGGCAGATAGACGGATTCCCCCACAACTGGCACCCTGGCGTACGGGCGCTCAACCTCCAAGTGATAGCCGGCGTTCATTTCGTCGGCCGCCGACGGCTCCCAGTACGCCCACAATCGCAGCCTCACGGCTTCAGGTTAACTGCCGGGGGTCGAAGATGGGGCTTCAGGTGTCATTCCCACACTCTCGGGTGGTGGACGCTTGCCAGCCGCCCGCAGGGCCGCCCTTCCCTACGTCGCGGCGATTAGCCGCTGGCGCTCAGGCGACACCATCATCGGGATCCCTTCCTCTGAGCAGCATCCATCCCAGTCCCATTGTCCAGATGGTGAACGGGTCCAGCGCCAGCCGCTCCACCCCGCCCACCCCAAGGCCGGAGTCCAGCCGGAATAGGTACAGCAGCGACCCGACCACCGCCAGGACCCCGCAAACAGAAGTGAACAGCGCAATGTGCCGCTGCGACCGCCACGTCCCGGTCGCCAGTAGCGCCATCGCCATGAATTTCGGCGGGACCTGGGCGATCGCGGCGACCAGGTGCGGCATTGGGGCAACGTTATCCGGCGCGAAACCAACCACAATCACGCCGATCGCCGACAGCCCCAGTAGGACCATCGAAGCAGTCGCTAACCACCCGCGCGGTAGCCCCCGCCGAGCCAGCGCCGCGCCGGCCGCGGTGAGCAGCCCTACCGCGATAAATGCAGCATTCATCAGCGCGTGCAGCGGGGAGCAGACGTGCTTTCCACAGCCGGTGTTCCCGAGGTCGCTGATGTAGTTGTGGAGGTAGCTGTATGGGATCGGCCACGCCGCCGCGACCACCGGCTGGGCAATGAAGTACTCGACAGTCAAGATCCAGCACACCGCTCCCACGAGCAAAACCCGTTGGTCGCGCTGCCGCGTCATGTCCGCAACGCTAGGCCAAGGTCGTGCCGCCATTTTGCGCCAGAGTCCGCCCAGGGTTCAGGTGGGTCGCACATCATTTGCTCGGCGACACTGCCGCGGCGCGCCGTCTTGACGTCAGTCGATGCGGTCGAGGATGACTACGGGGATGGTGCGCTCCACCTCCTGAGCGTAGTCACGGAAGGCGGGCCAGACGCCGGTCATGTGCTCGTACAGTCGATCTCGCTCCTCGCCATCGGCGGCCACGCGCGCCCGGGCCCGAAAATGCTCGGTTCCACCTTCGGCTGCCACCTCCACCTCAACCTCAGGGTTGACCAGGATGGTGTCGTACCACTGGGGGTTGTCCGGTGCGCCGCCCTTGGACGCCACAACCACGTAGGCGCCGTTCTCGCGCCGGTGTAGCAACGGTGTGGTGACCTCGCCGCCGCCTTTCGCCGAACGTGCGGTCATCAGAATAAGGTGATCTCCCCACGGTCCCACGCCAAGACCCTGCTTCTCTTGGAACTCGTCGATGGTCTTCTGGTTGTAATCGCTAGCCGTCAATGTCGCTCCTTCGTCGCCCCGTAATCAATTCGCTTCAAAAATAGGGATCCAGCCCCCAGCGCGTGCAGGACGGCCGCCCCAGCCGGCTTCCATTGCACGCTCGCAACCCGGTCCTGAAAGAGGAGCGTCGGCTCTACGGTCGAACGTACGGCAGGTCAGGTAAGGATCTTGCCGCCCATTAGGCGGTGACGCTCACCGTCGGACCGCGGGCGAACTGGGGTGGAATGAAGACGAAGCCGCCGGCTTCACGACGGGCCATCTGGTAGCCACCCTCGTGGAGTTGCCAGTGATGGAAGGGGCAGAGCATGCACATGTCCTCGACCCGGGTTTTGCCGCCCAGCGACCACCATGTGATGTGGTGTGCCTGGCACTGACTTGACGGCCGCCGGCAGCCCGGACGGACGCAGCGCGGGTACATCTGTCGCAGGGCCCGCATCTCGCGTTTGCTGAGCCGTCGCTTGAGCTTGCTGACACCGACCGGCAACAGCTTGCCGTCGAGCAGGATATTGGTGATCGCCGCGGCGCATGACAGCCGGCCGACGGCGGCCCCGGAGAGCATGACGTCGTACTCGGTCTCGGCGGCCGGGGCGCCGGGGCGGTTGAGAAAGGTTTCCATTGAGCTGTTGATGACAAGGTGCACCGGCGGCAGGCTGTCAGTGGGCTTGGCGCCGCGCTCCATGTCGTCCAGGCACATCGCCACGAAGCCGTCCGCCCGGCGCCGCGCCTTGATCCGGTGGTCGTCCCGACCAAACCGATCTGAGCGGCCGTCAATGGCGGTCATCGCCGCGAGGAAGCCGACGGAGTCGAGCTCAACGTTGACGAAGTGACGCCCGTCATCCGTGGTA
>JBHEMS010000037.1:0-27518 GCA_046262455.1 Candidatus Dormibacteria bacterium
CCCCGTGGTCGTCCGCGATGAGGAGGCCGGCTACGTGACCGACCCCAACACCGGGGCCACCATCCGTACCGGTGACATCATTCCCGAGCCGACCATCGACCCGGCCACCGGCAAGATATATGTCGCCTGGCAGACAACCCACTTCAGTGCGGGCGCGCGTTCCGACATCGCCCTGATCAGTTCGGCAGATGGCGGTGTCACCTGGACGGAGCCTGTGCAGGTCAACACCCCGAGCGGCCGGCCGGCCTTCAACCCTTCGGTGCAGGTCGCCAACGGGGTGGTGGGCGTCACCTATTACGACTTCCGCAACCTGCCCGCCGGCGACACCACCACTCTGCCCACCGACTACTGGTTCAGGTCCTCGCGTGACGGCGGCCTCACATTTGGCGCTGACACCCATGTCGCCGGGCCCTTCGACATGCTCAGCGCGCCGTATGCCCGGGGATACTTCGTGGGCGACTACGAGGGACTTGCCGCTGCGAGCTCGAACTTTGTCTCGATCTTCGTCCAGGCCAACTCCGGCAACACCACGAACCGGACGGACGTCTTCAGCGGGATCCTCACCCCGTGACACCCCAGTAACCCCGCAAGACAACCCCATGCACTTCGTTGGAAGGGAGGTGAGGGTTGGAATGATGCTTGGTCGCGTCAAGATGGTCGCGGCCGTCGCCGCTGGCGCGGGGTCGATTCTGGCCGCCAGCATGGGGGCGGCCCCACTCGTAGACGCGAAGGCCGGCGCCGAGCCAGGTGCGTGCGTCGACCACAACGCGGATGTGCTCTCGATCCAGCAGGCCGCCCCGGGCCTCTACAACGAGGGATTCGCCGGGACTCCCAGCCAGGGCATAACCGGGATCTTCACGCTCCCTGTCCACAAGCCGCACTCGTTGGTGATCATGGCCCACGGGCACCACAACAACTCGAGCTCCTGGCAGCGCCATGCGCTGGACGCCCGGTCGCACGGCGCGATCGCCGTCGCCGTCGACTACCGCGGCCTGGGCCCGTCGCCCGCGTACGAAGGATGGCCGGCACTGGCGGGGTCGCAGGACCTGGTCAGCTCCGCGCAGTATTTCCTCCGCCGCTGCCCCTCCATCAAGCGGGTGGTCCTGGTGGGCATCAGCATGGGCGGCAACATGTCCGGTATGGCGATGGCCGCCGCCGCCAGGCGCCCAGGGAGCGACACCCCGCTGTTCGACTACTGGGTGGATATCGAGGGCGTGAACAACTGGCTCGAAACGTACGCCGAGGCGGCCGCCACCCGGAACATGGCGCAGGGCGAGATCGAGGCCGAGTGCGGCGGCCAGACGCCAATCCTGGCTCCCGACTGCTACCGCTCGCGCACCGTCACGGCACGCGTGCCAGACATCGTCAGCAGCCGGGTCAAGGGCATCGCGGTGGTCCATTCGGTAGAGGACGGCCTGGTTCCCTCCGACCAGAGCCGGGAGTTCGTCACCGTGGCCCGCCCGGCGGGGCTCGCGGTTGACATGTACAACGTGCTGCGCCGCTCCTCGGATACCAACCAGTCGGGCCAGACAACCCTGCTGAGCGACCTTGATGGAAACGCCGACTGCACCGGCGGCGCCAGCGGCGCTGTTGGGCCCCTGCCAGCGTCCGTGGTTCTCTGCGATCCGCTGGCCGGGCACGGCTGGGAAGGGAGCGATACCCAGGTGACGATCGCGACCGGGATGGCCCTTACCTGGAACTTCATCAGTGCGCAGCCTCAGCAGCCGGCAAACCGAGAGTGCCTCGTCGACGCCGGGGCGGTGAACCCGCTGGGAACGGCCTGCGCCCCCAGCGTCGCGCCGGCCAGCAGTCAGGTGGCCTCGGCCCCGCCTGCCATCGCGCGCACAACGAACACTGTTCCTGCCGCGGCCAGCGCGGTGACCGCGGTCCCCCCGGCAGCTACCCATGCGAAGCGGGCAAGGGCCACGATCGCCGCGGCCCCGAGCCGCACCACCTCGAGCCTTTTCGGAGCGGTCGGCGCGACCCTGGCGAACTTCGTGCGGGCCATCGCGAGGGCCATCTCCGGTTAGGGGTAGCCGCCTCGGCGGGCACCCGCTTCACCGGCGCGGTCAGTCTTCGGGGCTGAAACCTCCGAGCAATTCCTGGCGGTTGCGCCAGGCCCAGCTCATCAGGGAGATCGAAAAGCCACAGGTCAGCACCACTATCCCGAACTCGATGTAACCGGCGCCGCCGCGGCCGAACCAGTCGTTGCGGCCGAGATCGTACAGCGCATCCATGGCGCCCAGGAAGAGACCGGCGCCACCCGCGGCGATGATCCAGAAGAGCGCCGATGGGCGCCGCCGCCAGAGAGCAACCGCCCCGGCCAGGGTACAGAATGCCAGCCACCCGTCTGCCAGCAGGAATGACTGCTCGTGTTCGATGTAGGCGGGGGCGGTCTCGGTGGCCAGGAGCGAGCGGTCGACGAGGTACCAGACCGCCCAGAAGGCGATCACCAGCACGGTGGCCAGGACCAGCATGCCGATCACCACCCGCCTCACCTGCGCGTGACCATCACGACCAGCACTGCCAGCAGGAGCAGGTTGATGGCGGTGACGGCGACGACCACCATGATGTCCAGGTCGTCGATGCCGGGGAACGCAAAGCGCCGGGCCTGGCCGGCCAGCGCCCAACCGCAAACCGGGCACTCGCCGCGGGTCAGGTTGGCTCGGAAGGTCGTCCCACACGCCGGGCAGGCGGTCATCATCGTGACGTCGCTGTTCATGCGATGGCCGTCCGCGCGCGGCGGCGACGGCGAACCAGCGTCGTCACGGTGGACGGCCCGAGCGCCAGCATCTGCCAGAGCGCAAAGGCCAGCAGCGCGGCGCCGGCGGTCAGCCGGCGGCCGCCGATGACGACGTAGCGGGCCAGCGGGTTGGTGGCGGCGGTCGGGGGGATGTCCGCGGTGGTCACTTCGTCCTGGGTCGCCGGTTGGTCCGGCGTGGTGACCGTGGTCGACGATGAGCCGGCGGGTTGGAACGGCGATAACGACCTGATAGGGGCAGGCGCGGAGGAGGAGTCGAACTCCGTCTCGACCACGCGCCCGACCATCATCGTCAGGGTGTTGCCGCCGACCGGCAGCCCGGGGCTGGTCACGCTCACGATGAGGCCGCCGGAATCGGCGTCGGCGCTGTTCGCGGTGGTCGCGTGGGTCGCGTTCACCGTGTGCACCGCGACCCCCGAGGCCGCCAGCTGCCTGTTCAGCGACTCGGTGGTCTGGGGTAGCCCACCCAGGGGGACATTCTTTGACTGCGCGTGGATCCCGTCATTGTCGATGGTGACCGGGACCCCGGCGACCGTCGACGAGCCGATGGTGATACCGGACACCGCGGTGTGCTTACCACCGCTCACCTGGATGTCGGCGGTCCCCGCCACGTCGTGCAATATCAGCGGCCCGGCCTGCAGCTGGTGGACGCGCGAGATCGACGTCGCCGTTATGTCATCAAGGACCCGGTGGAGCCTCACGTCGGTGCTGGAGCCGGAGCTGGAGTACGCGTCCCTGACGCTGGAGTCGCCCCCGGTGGTCTGGCCGGTCGCGGTGTCCGCCGTCGCCGTCGCCGTCGCTGACCCGCCGCCACTGCTGAGTGGCCCCGCCGACGAGGGCGGGACGGCGTCGAGCTTGCCCGAACCCTGCCCCGGGTAGTGGGCCTCGGCGGCGGGGACGGGCAGCGTCTGCTGGGTCAGGGTCTGGCCGATCACGGTCCGCACCAGGGTGCCCGGCTCGGCCGGTGCCGCCAGCACCGCCGCCGACGGACCCGAGTCAAGCCTGGCGCTCACATATGCGGACGCCGAGTCCACTGTGACCAGGCCGCCCGACGCGCCGACATCGCCGCGGGTGGTGACCCCGCCCGCAATCGCTGTGGTTGCGAACGTGGCGATGTGCTGGGCGCTGTCCACCGCCGCCGCGTTGTTGGCCAGCGCCACCACCGCCACCGGCAGCAGGACCAGCGCCGGCACGCCACGCCACCAGGCCCTCATCGCTGCCTCACCTCTCGCTCACCGCTTGCGCCGCGCCTTCAGGTAGGTTTCCACCGACGCCGCCACCAGCTCGTCCACCGAGACGCCCCTGGCGACGGCGGCGCGCTCTAACTGTCTCACGCGCCGCCCGGGGAGCCGCATCGCCATCGCCTCACCGTCCCGCCCCGGTGCCACCGGCGGGACATCCAGCTTCGTCGAATCAGCCCCCAGGTAGGCGGCGGCGATGCGGTCGGAGCTGAGTTCTCCAACCGAGCCCTCCAGCACGATTCGCCCCTGCTCCATTACCGCGGCCCGGTCGGCCACGCGCAGCGCCTCGCGCACGAACTGGTCGACCAGGATGATGGTCATCCCGTCGGTCTTGAGCGTGGCCAGGACCGAGAGCACGTCGGCCACCACCGCCGGCGCCAGCCCCAGCGAGGGCTCGTCGAGGATCAGCAGCCGCGGCCGCTGCACCAGCGCCCGCGCGATGGCCAGCTGCTGCTGCTGCCCGCCGGACAGGGTGGCGGCGGGCTGCCCCGACTTCTCCCGCAGGATCGGGAAGTGGCCGAAGACCTGCTCGTAGGCGGCCGCCGCCACGTCCCGGCGCGCGGCGCTGGTGCCGAAATGGGCCATGCGCAGGTTGTCGATCACGCTCAGTCCTGGGAACACGCCGCGGCCCTCGGGCACATGCGCGATGCCCAGCCTGGCGATCGCCTCGGGGGACCGGCCCACCAGTTCCTCGCCGTCAAATTTGATGGACCCCGATCGCACCGCTGCCAGCCCGGAGATGGCACGAAGGGTGCTGCTCTTGCCGGCGCCGTTGCTGCCCAAAAGCGCCAGGACGCTGCCCTGCTCGACGGTGAGCGATAGCCCGCGCACGGCAACCACCCCGCCATACGCGACCTCTATGGAATTGAGTTCGAGGAGCGCGGTCATGCGGCGTCCGTGGCGACAGAGCCGAGGTACGCCTCGAGCACGGCCGGGTCCTTGCGAATCTCGGCGGGGGTCCCGTTGGCGATGCGGCGCCCACCGCTCATGACGATGACCTCGTCGCACAGCGGCATGATCACATCCATATCGTGTTCAACGATCAGCACGGAACATCCCAGCGCCGCGCGGATACCGGCGATGAGACCCGCCAGGTCGCGCGTCTCGCGGCTGTCCAGTCCCGACGCCGGCTCGTCCAGCAGCAGCACCCGGGGGCGCAGGCAGAGCGCGCGGGCCAGCTCGACCAGGCGCGTGACCCCGATGGGGATGCCCCGCACATCAAGGTCGGCCAGCTCCTCGAGTCCCAAAAACCGCAGTACCGCCTCGGCGCGTTCGCGGGCCTCGCGCAGCGCGGCGCGACGCCGCGGGTAGACCAGGGCGTCGGTCAGGATGCCGCCGCTGGTGAAGCGGTGGGCCGCCACCGCCAGGTTCTCCACCACGCTCATCCCGGCAAAGAGCTGGGCCAGCTGGAAGGTTCGTGCCAGCCCCAGGCGCGCCCGCTCGTGTGTGGGCATGCCCGTGACGTCCATGCCATCGATCAAGACCTGCCCGGAGCGCGGCTTCTGCAGTCCACTGGCCACGTTGAAGGTCACCGTCTTGCCCGCGCCGTTGGGCCCGATCAGGCCCACGATCTCGCCGGCGTGCACGGTCATCGACACATCGGTCACCGCGTTAAAGCCGCCGAAGCGCACAGATATGTCGCGGAGCTCGAGCGGCGCGCTCACGTGGGCTGCGCGGAGGGAGTTGGCGCCGGTTCGGGCCCCGCCTCGCGGTAGAGCTGGGCCCCGCGGGAAACCAGGCCGCTGATTCCCTGTGGCGCGATCCGCAGGATGCCGATGAAGACCAGCCCGGTGATGGCGGTCACCGTCGACGCCTCTGCGCCCGTGGTCACGGCGTTGGTTCCGCCGAAGGAAACGGTGGTCAGGGTGACGATGGCCCCGCCCAACAGCGCCCCGGGCACCGACGCGACCCCGGCGATCATGGCGAAGGCCAGCAGCAGGATTGAGCGCGTGGTATCGAATGGGCCGCTCGAGGCCACCCCGGTCAGGCCGGCGTACATCCCGCCGGCGCAGCCGGCCAGGAACCCTGAGGTTGCAAACCCCCGCAGCTTGTTGGAAAGCACCGAGAACCCCATCGCCGCCGTTGCCGCCTCGGAGGTGCGCAGCGCGGTGAGCGCCGCCCCGGTGCGACCACGTCGGATCGCGGTGACGATGGCGGCGCCGGCCAGCAGCAGGGCGACGCTGATCCAGCTGTAAACGCGGGGGTCGCGCAGGGTCGCCGGGACGTTGATGACCCGCGTCCCGTTGGACGAAACCAGCGGCGGCCAGAAGTACAGAAAGCGGTCCGCGGTGAACGACAACGACAGGGTCACGATGGCCAGCTCCAGGGGTCGCAGCCGAAGCGCGGGGATGGCGACGATCGCCCCGGCGGCGGCGGCCAGCGCTCCGCCGGCGATCATCGCCGGCACCAGCGGGACGCCGTGCGAGGCGGCGATGGCGCAGCCAAAGGCGCCGATTCCCATGAAGACGGCCTGACAGAGCGAGACCTGGCCCACCACGCCGGTGAGCATCACGATCGATAGCACCGCCAGCGCCCACGCCGCGGTCTGAGCGATATTGAAGTTCCACTGCGGTCCGCCCAGCAGCGGCACCAGCGCGCCAACCGCCAGCACCGCCGCGACCCCGCCCAGCAGCGCCGCCCCCTGCGCCAGCGGCCGCACCGGCGTGGGCTCCAGCCCACCATCGCCGGCGTCCACGCGCCCCCCGCGCCGGCGCAGCGTGAGCGCCACCAGGATCACGCCGAAAGCCACGAGTTCGCTGCTCCCGGGCGGCCGGCCGGTGGCCTCGGCGATGACTGGCTGCAGGACACCCAGGGCCAGGCCGCCGACCAGCGTCAGCGGCAGCGATGTCAGCCCCCCCACCATCGCCGCGGCGAGTGCCTGGATGGTGAAGATGATCAGCGTCGAGGTGTCCAGGGTCCCCAGGAGCGGTGTCACCAGGATTCCCGCCAGTCCGGCGATCGCGCCACCCAGCGCCCACGCCAGGGTGGAGACCAGCCCGACCGGCATTCCCAGCAGCCGCGCCGCCTGCGCGTCCTCGGCGACCGCCCGCATCGCGATCCCCACATTGGTACGGCTGAAGAACAGCGCCAGCCCGAGCGCCACCACCAGGACGATCAGCAGCACCGCCACCTGGTCCCAGCCGTAGGCAATCGCCAGGGGCTGGTACCGGAAGACGACCTCCTGGCTGAACGGCCGGGCCGGCGCGCGCCCGGCGGTGGTCCCGAACAAGCGCCCGACGCCGCCCTGCAACAGCAGCAACCAGCCGAGCGTCATCATCGTCCGGGGCAGGCCGCCTCTCAGCGGCCGGACCGTCAGCCGTTCGATCGCCACCCCCAGCACGGCCCCGGTCAGCACCGCGGCGGGGACGGCCAGCAGCATCGGCAGGTGCCGCTGCACCGCCAGGTAGCTGGCAATGAACGCGCACGCCATCCCGATCGCACCCTGCGCGAAGTTGAAGACCCGGGCGGTCTTGTAGATGAGCACGATGCCCATCGCCTGCAGCGCGTACATCGCGCCCAGCGGCAGGCCCCCAAGGGCCAGGGCGAGGTAGAGCCTAGCCTGCGGCAAAGGTGGTCTCGGAGTCGCAGTTGTACCCCTGGACCTGCTCCACCTTGCCGCTCACCAGCTTGCCCAACTGCAGACAGCGGACCAGGTCGTGCAGGTTCGGCCCGCCACTGTAGGACCATGGCGCGGTGTAGCCGTTGGGGTCCGCCTTGCCCGCGTTCATCGCGTCGATCAGGCGCTGGCGGGTGATGTTGGTTCCCAGGCTCTGCAGGGCGTCCACAAAGGCTTTGGCGTCGAACCACCCCACCTCGCCGATGAAGTTCAGCTGTGCCTGGCCCCCGAACGTGGCGCGCACCGCCTGCGTGTACTGGTTCATCTGCGGCGTGCCACTGTCGATGAATGCGAAGTCACTGGCCAGGTAGGTGCCGTTGACGGACGGCCCGACGGACGGGTTGTTGACCACCGAGGGGTCGTCGAACAACGGGTCGGCCACGTGCGTGGGGTGGTAGCTGGAGCGGTTCAGGCTCTGCTGTAGGCGGATGTCGGCGGTGGGGTCGATAACCGTGATGATCCCGTCGACCGGCGGGTTATTGAGGCGCAGCTTGACCACCACGTCGTCGTAGCTGGCCTGCGTCGCCTGCTCCTTGAAGACCAGGTTGTTCTGGTCCAGGGTCACCCCCTTTGACTTGAGCCCGTCGTACACCCCGTTGACCAGGGTGTTGTTGGCGGGAGTGCTGCCGTTGTCGATGTAGATCAGGGCGGGCGTCTTGACGTTGAGCCCGGCCAGGTAACGGCCCATCTGGTAGCCGTAGTGCGAGTACTCGGCGGTGAACGGGAACACCCAGGGCGTGTGGTACTCGTCGTACTCCCCGTACGCGCCGATGACCGGCATCTGCGCGCGTGTCACCGTGGGTACCAGGCCGTTCTCGGTCAGCGGCGCCTGGAAGCCGACGAACGCGAAGACGTTGTCATTGATCAGCTGCTGCACCTCGGCGTTCCCGCGGCTGGGATCGAGCTGGTCGTCCTGCAGTTCCAGCTGGATCTGGTGGCCGTTGACGCCGCCGGCCTTGTTGATCATGTCGAAGTAGGCCTTGGTGCCCTGGGCGCTGGCGCTGAAATTGATGGCCCCCGTCTCGGTGACCACGGCGCCCACCTTGATCGGCGCCCCGGCGGCGACGGGGGCATTCAGGCCGGCGGCGCCGGCGCTCCCGGAGGTGTTGGTCACCGTCTGCGAACCGCCCGCGTGTCCCGCCGTACCGGTCCTGCCGGAGGATGCCGTCGGTACCGCGGAGAGGCCGGGGATCGGCGTGGTGGGCAGAGCGCCGTTGACGATGGTCGTGGTGGTGCCGCGACCGGCGTCGCGCAGGCCGGCGACCAGCAGCCCACCCAGGACGATGGCGGCCAGCAGCTGGATGATGAAGAGAACCGCCAGCAGGCGGTCGGTGCGGTTGTATGTCGACATCGATGACGATCTTGCCACCGCCAACCCGGCCGCGGCGGGAACCACGGGCAGTCGCGGCCGGATCGCGGACGCGCGGTCGACGTTGGCGTCGCTCGCTGCCGCGTTCCCGACGCCTCCTAGGCCATCCGCCGCTGCCGCCCCGCCGCCTGCGCCGGGCCGGCCCGGGCGGCGCTTCGGCACGGCCGCCGCCTGCCGCTGCAACCCCGGGACCACGCGGGTCACGTAGAACCACGACGCCCCGAGCGACAGCAGCGCGATGATGAAGGGCAGCGCGCTGAATGACGGCCCGACCGTGAAGGCCGCGTCGACCGTCAGGAAGCCGAAGAGGAGCACCCCGATCCAGCCCAGGATGCTGCCCGCCGGGACCTTGAAGGTGCGGTCGCGGCCCGGCTGACGGCGCCGCAGCATGACCACACTGAGGCCGGCGAACATGTAGATCAGCGCCTCGAAGACGGCGCCGACCTCAATCAGCACGTCGACGGCCTTGAAGACCTGCACCGCGATCGCGATGGGCATCGCGGCGCATGCCAGCACCAGCACCCCGACGTAGGGCACGAGGTGGTCATTGAGTCGCGCAAACAGCTTGGGCATGCTGCCCTCGCGCGCCAGCGCGTACATGAACCGCGACGCGGTGATAAAGCCGCCGTTAAAAGTGTTGATCGCGGTCACGGCGGTGATCACAAACATCAGCACGAAGCCAAAGCCGCCCAGCGCCGCCTTCCCCAGCGCCAGCTGTGGCGTCGCCGACTGCACGTCGGACTCACCCAGCACGTGGCCCATCGCGGTCACCGCCAGGACCAGCGTCAGGCAGAGCATCCCCAGCGCCATCAGCATCCCGATCGGCACATGCCGGGCGGTGACCACCTCCTCGCTATTGGTGATCACCCACTCGAAAGCGCTGAACAAAAAGACCCCGATCAGGATCGCGGACACGAAGCTGCCGGCGTTGTGCTGCGCGTGATGCGCGGCCTGGAAGGCGTGGGCCGCCGCGCTCTCGCCGTGGGTGAGCGCGAGCACCGCGACCAGCAGGGTGGCCGCGACCACGGTGTAGACGGCGATGTCCTGCAGCCCTGCCGCCACCTTGAGGCCGCGCAGGTTGGCAGCGGCGGCGAGCCCCAGCAGCGCCGCGATATAGAAGATCGCGACCCACCCTGGTTGGTGCAATACCAGGGTGATCGCGCTGCCGACGACGTACGCGTCGGCCGCGATCACCAGGGTCACGGTGGAGAGATAGGCGAAGGTGATGGTCAGCGCGACACGGTCGTTCAGGGCCTTGCCCATGAACAGCCGGATGGTCGCGGCGGAGGGGTACATGCCATTCAGCTCGGCGAAGAACGCCCACGCGACCACCGCGAGGATGGCCGCGGTGAGGACCGAGAGCCACGCCAGGCTGGCGTCGGTATAGCCCAGCAACTGGGCGATGGCGGGGTATTCGATGGCCGCGAAGGCCAGGCCGGCGGACGTGGAGACCACGCTGCGGAGCCCCATCCCCCGGCTGAGGCTGCGGCTACCCTGCTGCGGCGCCGTCCCTACCGCCGGGGTGGCGGTGGACATCAGTCCAGCCAGATCAGGGCGGCCATCGCGTCCACCCTGAGTACGTCCTCGGTGGTGCCCTTGACCGCGATCTCGCCGGTGGCGTACTTGGCCGCGGGGTTGAGATCGCCCCAGAACATGTTGGCGAAGTCCTCGCTGGTGGCGGCGATGACCAGGTCCGGGGTCCCGTTGGCGCCCGGTTTCACGTCGGTGATCTCACCCTCGGTGATCTGCATCGTGAACGCGACCGGCGCGTCTGTCGCGGTGAAGTGGATCAGGCGCGTCCAGCTCCGCAGCATCTTGCGCAGCCGCGCGTTCTCGTTGCAGCGCCGGACGTAGTCCTCTATTGCCTCGGCAATCTCGGTCTCAGTAGCCATCGACTAGGCCTCCACGGGGTGCGTGTACCTCGAGGGCAGCGCCGCGGGCCGCTGGCCCTCCGGGACCTCGAGCGCGACGAGAATCTCACGCGCGGCGCGTTCGCCGGACTCGACTGCGCCATCTATGTAGCCCATCCACTCGGTGGCGGTCTCGGTTCCCGCCCAGTGCAGGGTCTGTACGGGCTCGCGGATGACACTGCCGAAGGTGGTCCAGACGCCGGGCCCGAAGACCCCGGCGTAGCAGCCGCGGCTGAACTCTTCGTGTGCCCAGGAGCGCTCGGTGTACGCCTCCGGCCGGGAAGCCCTGGGGCCGAAGTACTCGGTGAAGGCGCGGATCGTCTCGGCCTCGCGGTCCTCAGCGCTGGCGCTGGCCCAGGTGCGGGCGTCGTCGCCCTCCATGAAGCCCAGCAGCACCCCATGGTTTCCATCCGGCGGGGAGTTGTCAAAGCCGAACTTGACGGGCCCGGCCTGGGAGACGAACTGCCCGCTCAGGCCCTCCTCACGCCAGAACGGGCGGTCATACACGGCGTGCACCTTGACGGCGCAGCCCATCGGCACCCGCTGGAAGATCTGCTGGCGGGCGATTGGCAGGGCGGGGGACCAATTGATGCGCGCGCCAAGCGGCGGGGGAACCGCGATCACCGCGCGCCTGGCCTCCACTTCGAAGCCGGCCCCGGTGATGGTGACGCCACCCTCGTGGTAGGCCACCCCGAGCACTGGCGAGTTGAGGCGGACCCGGTCGCCCAGCTGGGCGGCGATCCGGTTGGCCACCTGCTGCGCGCCGCCCACGAAGCGGCTCTCCTGGCCCCCACCCGCAACGGCGATCAGGGGCGTGCTGCCACCCGCGGACTTCAGGTAGAACAGGAAATGCAGGAGCGACATATCCCGCGACTGGGAGGAGAAGACCGCCTCGACAAAGAGCTCCAGCTCGTGCTGTGCCTCCGCGCTCTCGATGTTGTCCTTGAACCAGGAGTGGGCGGTGATCGAGTCCCACTCCTTCGCCTCGGGCGCGTCCCAGGGAGCGTCAGCGGGCACCTGCAGCGCCATCAGGTCGAGGTCCAGCAGCGCGGCGACGGCGTCGGCGGTGACGTCGGGCTGGTCGGTGGGGATCAACCCTGTGTAGGTGAATCGATTGCCGTGGCGGAAGGCCAGGTTGTCGCCCTCGTCGTAGGTGAGGAAGGTCTCCACCCCGTGGCGCCGCGCCAGCTCGCCAAGGCGCAGCTGGGAGCGGCCGATCCACTGGCCCCCGTGGTCGATCCAGAAATCGCCCCGGGACTCGGTGTAGACCCGGCCCCCGACGCGGTCGCGCGCCTCCAGCACGGCCACCTCGACCCCCGCTTCGCTCAGCACCTGTGCGGCGGTCAGGCCGGCGTATCCCGCACCGACGATGGCGACCTCGGTCTTACCTGTGTACGACAAGGTGTCAGTAGTGTACGCGCGCCACGGTGGCGGCCTCGCACGCGTCGTACCATCGTCGCTGATGGACCACCCACGCCACGCGCCCGCGGCCTCGCCCGCGAAGATGGACGAGACCGCGAAGAAGCGGCACATCGACGAGCCCATTGTTGATGAGGCCACCTTTGTGCGCGTCCTCCGAACCGCCGTCGAAGCCCTCAAGAACGCGGGCATCGAGCACATGCTCATGGGCGGCATCGCCAGCACCCTGCTGGGCCGCAAGCGCTGGACCCACGACATCGATGTTTTCGTGCGCGAGGATGACGCCAAGCACGCCCTCGAGGTGCTGCACGGCGCCGGCTTCGCCACCCAGGAGACCTTCGAAGATTGGCTGTACAAGGCCATCCGCGACAGGGTGCTGGTCGACATCATCTTCGCCAGCACGGGGGGCATCACCGTCGACGACGAGATGATCGCGCGCTCTGTCACGGGTGAGTGGGCGGACATCCCGGTGCGGGTCATCGGGCCCGAGGACCTGGTCGTCATCAAAGCCCTGGCCGACAGCGAGGAGTCGCCGCGCCACTTCCACGACGCCGTGGCGGTGCTGGAGCGCACGCCGCTGGACTGGGACTACTTCAACCGCCGCGCCGAACCCCAACCCGCACGCGTGGCGAGTGTGCTGCTCTACGCGCGCTCGGAGGGTGTCGACGTGCCCTTCGAGCGCATCCGCCACTTCATCGACCTGGCGGGCTCGGCATGATCCGGGTGGCGGCGGTTGCCGACATCCACTGTGGCCTGGAGAGTGGCGGAGAGTTCCTGGCCCACGCCGAGGCGCTGCAGGCCGACGCCGACGTCCTCCTCTTCGCCGGCGACATGACGCGCCACGGCGACCCCGCGGAGGCCGCGGTGCTGGCGAGAGACCTGCAGGAGCTGGCGCTGCCGCGGGTCGCTGTGCTGGGCAACCACGACTACCACTCGGACAAGCAGGTGGAGATCCGCGCCATCCTGGAGGCGGCCGGGGTGCAGGTGCTGGAGGGTGAGACGACGGTTCTGCAGGTCGCCGGGCACGACCTCGGCATCGCGGGGATGAAGGGCTTTGGCGGCGGCTTCACGGGTGCCTCGGGGTCAGCGTTTGGCGAGCCGGAGATGAAGGCCTACTACCACCATACGGAGGCGCTGGCGGCGCAGTTCGAGGAGAGCCTCCACGGGCTGCGCGGCGACGTGCGGGTGGCGCTGTTGCACTACTCGCCGGTGCGCGATACATGCGAAGGGGAGCGGCCGGAGATATTTCCCTTCCTCGGCAGCTACCTCTTTGCCGACGCGATCGACCGCGTGCCCGTCGATCTTGTGCTGCACGGCCATGCCCACGCCGGCAGCGAGGAGGGCGCCACGGCGGGCGGCGTCCCGGTGCGCAACGTGGCGCAGATGGTCATCCGCAAGCCCTACGCGGTCTTCGAGCTGGCGGGTCGCGACGCGGTGGCACCGGCGACGGCATAATCCGCCAATGGCGGGGCGCAGCGAGCAGTACGCAACCGCACCCGACGGCCGGACGCTGTGCTTCGCGGAGTGGGGATCACGCGCGGGCACGCCGGTCTTCCACCTCCACGGCAGCCCGGGCTCTCGTCTTCTCGGCCGGCGCCGCATCGAGAATGACCTCGAGGGACTGCTGGTCGAGCTGGACGTCCGGCTGATCACGTACGACCGCCCGGGCTATGGGCGCTCCGACCGGTTGCGGGGCCACACCGTTGCCGACGGGGTGGCCGACGTCCTGGCGATAGCGGATGCCCTGGGCGTCGACCACTTCGCGGTCGACGGCGTCTCGGCCGGGGCACCCTACGCGTTGGCGGTGGCGGCGCTCGCCCCGGACCGCGTCGGCCGCGTGACCTGCGTGGCCCCACTCGGGCCGCGCGAACTGATGGGGGAGGCGCTGTGGTCCAAAGACCAGGATCCCCTGGTCCAGGAGCTCATCGGCTGGGTGCTGGAGGGGGAGGCGCGTGCGGAAGAGATGCTGGCGCGGGAGGATGCCGAGGCGCGCGCCGGGCTGAAGGTCGACGACCCGCTGGACGCCGCCGACTTCGAGGCCAATCGCAACGGCGTGCTCGGCTGGGTCGACGACGAGATCGCCCTGCTCAAGCCCTGGGGCTTCGAGCTGGTCTCGGTCACCGCGCCCGTCCAGGCCTGGTACGACCCCAACGACACTGCCCTGCCGCCACAGCACCCGGCGTGGATCGCGCACAACATCCACGGTGCCGAGATGGTGGTCACGGGATCACTCGGACACGGCAGCCCGGGCAACCCCAGGCCGGATTGGCGCCGGCTCTACTCCTGGCTCGCCAGCGCCTAGCCGCCGGCGAAAGAAAGCTCCGGGTTAGCCCTTGGCCGCGGCGAGGCGCTCGGCGCGCACCGCGCGGGCCTTGGCCAGGGCGGCACGGCGCTTCTCGAGCACCACGGGGTCGGTGATCTTGCGTCGCACCTTGGGCGTCCCGGGGGTCTTGCGCGGACGGCCCCGGCGGGGACGATCTTCGGCACCGGTGGTCTGCACCTTGGGGGGGCGTCCGCGCCGCCTGGGGGCATCGGCGCTGCTGGCGCCGCTGGGGCTCTGTAGCGACTGGCTGATCTCGTCCAACAGCTGACGCAGGCGCCGGTTCTCGGTCTCCAGCTCGGCGACCCGCTCGACCAGGCCGCGCACGCCGGCCAGCAGGCTGCGGTCGGCTTCGGTCACTCCCGCGCGGGGCTTGCGCGTGCGGCTTCCTACTGGGCGTCCACGTGGCATGGAGAGAGTCTAAGGACTTCCGCGCTCAGATCCCGGGCGGGCCGGCGAGGGCGGGCCCCCATTCCTCGCTGCGGCGGAAGCTGCGCACCGAGTACCAGGTGGTGAAGACGATCATGCCGATGACCAGCGGGGCATCGCTGAGCGCGGTGACCAGCACGATCGAATCGACCTTGCCCGTGCGCAGGATCGCCAGCCGCAGGGCGGCCCGCAACAGGAAGTACACCCCCCAGATGATGGACAGGCGCCCGAACACGCGCGAAAAGGTCTGCGATTCGACGACGCCCTCAGGGAACTCGAACGCGTCCCGCGCGGTGGTGCCAATGAGCGGGCGGCCCAGCGGCACCGACCCGATGAAGATCGCGGCGAGGAGCGTGTCCAGGAGGACCGGCTGGGCGAAGTAGAGGATCGGGTTGCGTGACACGATCCCGACCACCGCCTGCAGCAGCACGAAGCCCAGTGAGAGCCGCGCCAGCATCCCGGCACGCCCTTGCGCCCGCTCCCACAAAAAGGCGCCTATCGCCACCACCGAGCCGGCGATGACCGCCGGCAGCAGGTTGTTGCCGGTGAGCTTGAAGACGACGTAGAAGGAGGTGATTGGCGCCAGGGTGTCACGGGCCAGGCGTGGGCCGCTGTCGCGCAGGATCCGGCCGACGGACACCGGGGGCAGCGCAGCAAGCGGCGCAGCGTTAGCTGGGGACGGCTCGTCCACGCCGTGACTTTCCATGCCCATACCTTCCACGCGCCAAAGACTAGACGCGCGGCGCCGGCCTAAACCGCCGCTTCTACGTCCCCGAGTGCTTGAGGGAGGGCTGCCGGCAGCCCCAGGCCGAAGCCCTGGCCGAACTCCACGCCCAGATTGCGCATCCGCTGGGCCACGTCGCTGTCCTCGATGCCTTCGGCGACCACGCGCGCCCCGGTGGCGCGCCCGAACTCCACCAGCGCCCGGATCGTCCCCGCCGGCCCTGAAGACTCGCCGTCGAGAACCAGACTGCGCGCGATCTTGACGTATTCCGGCGAGGCGGCCGCCAGGAGCTCGAAGGTGGAGTGACCCTCACCCACGTCGTCGATGGCAAAGCGCATCCCGAGCTCTCGGTAGGACGCCAGGATTTGGCGCAGTCGCGGCATGTCGGTGATCGCCTCGCGCTCGCTCAGCTCGAAGACGACGTCCCTGGCGCTGCGGCCGGCGGACTCCAGCACCACCGCCATGTACTCGGGGTCACGACTCGAGTTGAGCAGCGCCGACAGCGTGATGTTGACGAAGAGCTCCTGCCCGGGTCGCAGGGCCCCGGCGCCCGCCACCGCCGCACGAAAGCAGAGCCAGTCAAGGTCGTGCAGCATGCCCATGCGCTGCGCCGCCGCGAACATGCCCTCAACGCCGGCGACCCCCTGGTGGGCGTCGGCACGGGCCAGCGCCTCATAGCCGAACAGCGCGCCGCCCGAGAGGCTCACGATGGGCTGGTAGACGGCGTGCAGCGCCTGCGTCTCAAGAATGTGGGGTAGGACCGTGGTCCAGTTGGTCAGTGATGCTGCCAGCTCGGAGGTGTACACCACGGTGCAGTTGCGGCCTGATAGTTTGGCGTCAAAGAGCGCGAGGTCGGCCTGCTCGAAAAGGTCGGTGCTGGTTACGTCGGGTGCCTCCCACGCGGTCACGCCAACGCTCATGGTGACGTGGCCGCCCGGCTGGTGCTCGCCCAGGGGTAGCGGCTCCAAGGCCAGCATTTCGTGCCCGCGCAGCATCACGGCCTCGGCCTGCTCGGCGGTGGTCTGCGGCATGATGACCGCGAATTCCTCGCCGCCGTAGCGGTAGGCCACGTCGCTGCCTCGCAACAGCCGCACCGAGAGGGCATCGCCCAATCGACGCAGGATTTCGTCCCCCGCCTGGTGGCCGTGGCTGTCGTTGTAGACCTTGAAATGGTCTATGTCGAGCACCACCAGGCTGAGCGGGCCGCCGTGCCGGCGCGCGCGCTGGATCTCCTCCTCGAGGCGCTGCTCGAATGCCCGCCGGTTGCCGAGCCGGGTGAGGGTATCGGTCAGAGCGAGGCCCTCGGTCTCCTCGTACAGTCGCGCGTTGTCAAGCGCGGTGGAAAGCTGGGGCGCAACCGCCTCGAGCAACCTGACGTCCTCGTCGTCCATCTGGTCTCCCTCTCGGCCGAGCGTGACCAGGCCGCCCAGGCGGCGGCCGCCCACGTGCAACGGCACGATGGTGGCGGTGGTGTACTCGCGAAGCGCCGATGGCGGAACGACGCCCATGCCATTGAGCTCTACCGAGTTCCAAAAGTTCTCGATGCGTAGCGTCTGCTCCACCGGCGGGAGCCTCTCCTCCGGGGGCACCGGGATCTCCAGTTCGTGCGGGTCACCGGTGGCCGCGCAGAGGCGGGCCTTGCCCTTGCCGTCTTCCAGCAGCACACCCGACCAGCGCTCCGGGAACAGTGTGCGCAAGGAGCCCACGACGGACTCGAGCACGTCGTCGCGCCGCAGCGAAGCACCGACCCCGCGTGCCATCCGATGCACCGTCTCGAGTCGCTCTGATTCGCGCAGCGCCTCGAGCGCGGCCGCCTCGGCACGAGCGCGCCGCTCCTCGCTGGCGCTGGTGATGTTGCTCGCCATCAGGGTCATGATGATGACCACGGCGAACCGGAAGATCATGCTGCCGATCCCGATGTGCTCGTGGAAAATGAGTGCCTTCTCGGCGTAGACCAGGCCGAACGTGGCGACGAAGGCGGCGATGAACGTCAGTGCACCGCGCCGCAGGAACAGAATCGCCGCCTCGACACCCACGATCATGTACATCACGTAGTTCGAGGCGGCCGGGTCGTTGCCAGTCAGCGCCACCCACGCCGAGATGAAGACGAAGTCGATCGCCACGGAGAGAAGCGCCATCCGCGACGGGTGCCGCGCGCGCGCCCCGTGCGCCAACCAGAGGTAGACGTTCCACCCTGCCACCACCAGCGTCACGCCATACAGCGCGATCGGCAGTACAGGCCTTGGATCGGTCAGCGATACAAGTAGAAAGCTGAGCGCGACCCCGGCCCAGCGCAGGCGGGTGATCCGGCGGATGAGGTCGGCCTGCTGCTGCCCTGCGGTGAGCGTGGGAAATGCAGGAGGCATAAGCGAGTTCAGATTATCCCAACGGGTCCCGGGAGCGAGCGAATCTGCAGTAAACCCGTGCGGATATCGGCGAAGATGGGGACGTGGTGCCGGCAACAAGATACGCCCTGAGCGGCGGCGTGCACATCGCCTACCAGGTACACGGAGATAGCCCGGTCGACATGGTCGTGGTCCCGGGCTTTGTCAGCCACCTGGAGATTGCGATGGAGAACCCGCGCCTGCGGCGCCTGGCCGAGCGGCTCAAGTCGTTTTCCCGTCTGATCGTGTTCGACAAGCGGGGCACGGGAATGTCAGACGCCGTGGCGGACGTGCCGACGATGGAGACCCGCATGGATGACGTCCGCGCGGTAATGGACGCGGTCGGATCGGAACGAGCGGTGTTGATGGGGGTCTCTGAGGGGGGCCCGATGTGCATCCTCTTCGCCGCGACCTACCCGGAGCGCACGGCCGGCCTGGTGCTGGAGGGCGCCATGGCGCGCTCCACATGGGCCGAGGACTACCCCTGGGCGACGCCGCGCGACGCCCTGCTGGAGGCCACCTCGGAGTTTACGGCGCCCGCGTGGGGCACCGGGGAAAACCTCGAGATCTTCGCGCCCAGCCTCGCGAACGACCAGGCCAGCCGCGATTGGTGGGGGAAGAACGAGCGCATGGGCACCAGCCCGGCGATGATGTTCCAGCTGTTCGCGATGTTCCTTGATATCGATGTGCGTGCAGCGCTGCCGCTGGTTCAGGCCCCGACGCTGGTGGTGCATCGCACCGGCGACCGCGTCGTCAGCGTCCACGCCGGTCGCTATCTGGCGGAACACATCGCCGGCGCGAAGATGGTGGAGCTCCCAGGCCCCGACCATGTCAGTTGGGCTGGTGACGTTGACGCGCCGCTTGACGCAATCGAGGAATTCGTCACCGGCGTCAGGCCGGCCGCCATTGACCGGACCGAGCGAATCCTAGCGACGATTCTCTTCACCGACATTGTCGGCTCGACCGGGCTGGCCACCGAGCTGGGCGACCGCCGCTGGCGTGAACTCCTGGAGGGCTATTACGCCGCCGCCAACCGCGAGGTGGGCGACAACCGCGGACGCGTTGTCAAAACCACTGGCGACGGCCTTTTGGCCACCTTCGACGGTCCCGGGAGGGCGATCCGGGCGGCGCATGGGCTGCTGGCGGCCGGCCGAAAACTCGGGCTCGAGACGCGCAGCGGCGTCCACACCGGGGAATGCGAAGTGCTGGGCGATGACGTGGGTGGAATCGCGGTGCACATCGGCGCACGCGTTGCCGCGCTGGCCGGGCCGGGGGAGGTCCTGGTCTCATCCACCGTCAAGGACCTGGTGGCCGGGTCGGGCATCAGCTTTGCCGAGCGCGGTGAGCACGAGCTCAAGGGCGTGCCCGGGACGTGGAGGCTTTTCGCGCCGGGATGAGGGGACGCCGGCTGTGAGTCGAACGACGGCCGTGAAGGCCCGGGACCACGTGGTGGTGTGTGGCCTGGAGCGCCTCGGCCTGCGAATCGTCGAGGAGTTGCGCGGCCTCGGGCAGGAGGTCGTGGTGCTGGCGAAGTCCCCGGCGGTGACGTTTGCGGATCGCGCCCGAGCCGCCGGCGCCACCGTCATGGAGGGCACATCGCAGGAGGAGGACCACCTGCTGCTGGCGGGGATCGCCAACGCCCGGGCGCTGGTGCTGTCGGAGGACAGTGACCTTGGCAACCTGCACGCCGGGATCGTGGCGCAGGAGCTCAACCCGGGCCTCCAGGTTGTGTTGCGAATCTTCAACTCGGAGCTGGCGCGTCGCGCGTCGGCGCTCCTCAGCGACAGCCAGGTCCTGGCCCTCTCGGCGTTGAGCGCACCCACCCTGGCGCACGAGGCCCTCGACACCGGGACGGCCAACGCGGTGCAGGCGTGGGGACGGCTGGTGGTACTGCGGGACACCGGCGAGGAGGAGGTGGTGCTGGCCCAGCTGGGGGACGGTGCTGTGCTCGCCGACGGCGGTGAGGCGCCCCCGGCGCTGACCGCCGTCCAGCTCCAGCGTCACCGTCGCCGCGTCACCATGCGCGCGCTGCGCGCATTCTTTGACCGCCGCCTGGCGTTGGTGCTGGGGCTGGTGTTCGTGCTGAGCTGGCTCAGCGTGTCCATCTTCGCGGTCTTTGACCACCTGTCGCTGGCGGACGCGATCTACTTCACCTTTACGACGATAACCACGGTGGGCTATGGGGATATCAACCTCGCCACGTCCGCGAACTGGCTCAAGCTCTACGACGTCGGCTTCATGCTCTTTGGCGCAACCGCCCTGGCCGGGTTCTACGCGCTGGTGACGGACGCGATCGTTGGCGCGCGGCTGTCGGCGGCGCTCGGCGTGCCGCACGGAAAGATCAAGAACCATGTCGTCGTCTGTGGGCTGGGCAACGTCGGGTTTCGCGTTGTCGAGCACCTCGTCCAGCGCGGGATCCAGGTCACCGCATGCGACCTCAATCCCGACGGTCGATTCGTCCAGGCGGTGCGCCAGCTCGATGTGCCGGTGCAGGTTGGCGATGCCCTGCTGCCCAGCACCCTTCACCGGCTGGGGGTGGACCATGCGCGAGCGGTTATCGCGACCACCGAGGACGACGTGGCCAACGTCGAGGTCATGATGAGCGCGCGCGAGATCAACCCCAAGGCCCGCCTGGTCGCCCGGGTTTTCGACCAGAAGCTCGCGGAGCGCGCGGCGGGACGTTTCGGCATCGACGCGGCCCACTCGGTGTCGGCGATCGCCGCGCCCTACTTCGCGGCGGCCGCGATGGGCAATGACGTCAACACCCTGGTGCACGTTGGCGACCGCACCTGGCTGGTGGTGGAGCGCATGATCGCGCCAGGCGCTCCCGCCGCCGACATGAAGGTGACCGAATTCGAGGCCTCGGGCGAGGTCGCGATCCTCGCCGTCCGCGACAACGCCGGCGACCGCTGGGGGCCGGAGCGTGGCGACACCATCAAGGCGGGCCAGCAACTCCTGCTGGCCACGACCGTCGAGCATCTACCCCGCGTGCGGAGCCTCAGCTCGCCAGGCGGCGGGCCACCTCCTCGTACACCCGGCGATTGACCCCCATGCCGACGTGGCTGCCGCCGACCTCGACGCTGTCGACATCCGGGCGCAGGCACGCGCGCCAGTGCACGATCCCGTCGGTCTTGGAGAACATCGATGTGACCGGCACCCTGACGGGATCAGCCAGTTCGCGGTCGAAGCGGAGGTCGAGGTCCCGCGGCCCGCGTCGCATCGCGTGGACGAAGCGTGCCAGGTGCACGGCGGCCATCGTCGACGGCCCCACGTCCATGGGGTCACCGATCGGGCTGCCGAGGCTGATGACCTGTTCAACGAGTTTGGGAAAGCGGTGCGCGACACCCACAGCCAAAACCCCGCCGCGACTCTGGCCGATGAGCGTCACGCGGCGGCCGCTGTGGCGGTATTCAGTGCCCAGCCGCGAGGCGATGCGCTGCAGGAGCACCTCTGATGACTGGGCGTTGAGGTTGATCCCCGAGCGCAGCGTGCGGTACCCGTTGCGGCGCAGCCAGCCGCGCATGACATCCAGCGAAGCGTCCCCGGCGAGGAAGCCGGGGATTAGCATCACGGGGCGGTCGTCGCCAGGCGGCACGCCGTCCCCGGCGAAGACGCGTGATCTTTGCAGCTGGGCATATTCCAGCCCGGCTCGGCCCTCCAGCCACACGGGTGGGATGGGATACCAACGTCCCATCGACTGACTCCGCAGCTGCATTGCTGCTGTCAGTTTGCACCCGTGGTCAAGCGGCACACCGGTCGTCGGCCTCGCCCGAATAGAATGCGAAGTCCGCTGGAGTGAGGTGACGAGCATGGACCGGATGAACCCGTTGGACGCGTCGTTCCTGGCAATCGAGGACGACAACAACCCGATGCACATCGGCAACGTGGCGGTCTTTGAAGGGCCTGCGCCGAGTTACGGCGACGTCGTGCGCATGGTCGCAGGAAAGCTGCCGTTGGTGCCACGCTACCGCCAGAAGGTGCGCATGGTCCCCATGCAGCTGGGGCGCCCGGTCTGGGTGGACGACCCGCACTTCCAAATCCTGTACCACGTTCGCCACACAGCGGTCCCGCGTCCCGGCACCGACGACCAGCTGCGCAACCTCGCCGGCCGGGTCTTCGCGCAAAACCTCGACCGCGGCAAACCGCTGTGGGAGATGTGGATCGTCGAGGGGCTCAAGGACGGGCGCTGGGCGCTGATCTCCAAGGTCCACCACAGCATGGTCGACGGCGTTAGCGGGGCCGACCTGCTGCAGGTGATCCTCGACCTGAGTCCGAAGTTCGAAGAGCCTGTCATTGAGGAGTGGGACCCGCCGCGCGAGCCCTCGACAGTGGAGGTGCTGGCGAAGGCCGGCATCGATGGACTGGTGACGCCATTGGATGCGGTGCGCGGCCTCCCCGCGCTGGCGCGCTCCCCGCTGCCCGGCGGGATGAGCGTCGCCGATGTCGGGCGCAGTCTGCGCGCCTACTCCTCGATGGTGTTCGGCAAGACGGTGGACCTGAACGGCCCCATCGGGCCGCACCGTCGCTGGAGCTGGGCCAAGTCCTCGCTGGCCGACATCAAGGTCATCCGCCAGGCCCTGCCTGCCACCGTCAATGACGTGGTGCTGGCGGTGATCACGTCAGGCTTCCGGGAGCTGCTGCTGAGTCGCGGCCAGGACGTGGAGGGTCGGGTCGTGCGCACGCTGGTGCCCGTGTCGGTGCGTAGCGAGGCCGAGAAGGGGGTGCCCAACAACCGCGTCTCGGGCATGTTCCCGGGCCTCCCGGTGGGAATCGAAGACCCCGTCGAGCGCCTCCAGGACATCCGCCGGCAGATGGATGGGCTGAAGGAGTCGAAGATGGCCGTGGCCGGCGACGCGCTGGTGAAGATGGGAGGCTTCGCGCCACCGATGCTGCTGGCGTTGGGGACCCGGCTTGGCAGCCGGATGCCACAGCGCACCCTCAACACCATCACGACCAATGTGCCCGGGCCCCAGGTCCCGCTCTACATCCAGGGCCGCCAGATGCTGGAGGCCTACCCGTACGTGCCGATCCAGGGCAACGTCCGCATCGCCATCGCGATCTTCTCCTACCTCGGTGGAATGAACTACGGCATCACCGGCGACTACGACACCACCGCCGACATCGAGGTGCTGGCCCGCGGGATCGAGAGCTCGATGCAGGAGTACCTGCGCATTGCCCACGCCGTCAACGCCAGGGCCAACCGCGGCGCACTGGCGCCCGCGAAGCCGCGCAAGAAGGCCGCCAGGCGGTGACGGGGCAAGGGGGCTAACGGCAAGACTGACCACGCCGTCCTGAACCGGACTACCATGCAGGGGGATCACCAGACAGGAGGAAGGGACATGTCAAAGGTCACACCCGAGGAGGTGCTGTCGCATCTCAAGCTGGTACCCGTTTTCCGCAGCTATTCGCGGGGCGAATTGAAGCAGCTGGCAGCGGTGATGACGGAGGAGACTGTCTGGGCCGGGACGACGCTTATCGAGGAGGGGAAGCCCAACCACCGCTTCTTCATCGTCCTCGACGGCGAGGTCGAGATTGCCCAGCAGGGCAAGGTGGTCCGGCGTGCACGTCCCGGGACCTTCTTTGGAGAGATCTCGCTGATGGAATTGGTCCCTGCGACGGCCTCCGCAATAAGCAGGACCAGCTGCTCGCTGATGATCCTCGAGCACCAGGCGTTTCTTGCCCTGGTTCGCAAGGACGGCCGCCTGGGCCGTGATGTCAACGCCGCCATGGAGGAGCGCCGCTAACGTCTGCGGTAGGATCGCGGTAGGCGCCCCGGCTGTGAGGACGGCCGACCCGGGGATGGAAGGGCGCGACACCACTTCAACGAGGGACCAACGCTCTGCGATTCAAAACCGCAGCCATGCCGGCCATGCTTGCCATGGTCATGGCTGCCTCAGCGTCCACCGGCACCGCCGACAGCAGCCTGACGGCGCTGGCGTCGCGGCGGGCCGCCCTGCAGGCACAGGTGGGGCAGCTGGGCGCCGACCAGTCCGTGGCGCTGCAGGCCCTGTTGCAGGTGCAGGATCGTCTCGGCAACCTGCGCCGCCAGGTCGCTCAGAACCAGTCTGAGCTGACCACACTCCAGGTACGGCGGGCCGACCTCGAAGCCCGCACCGCTGCCGCCCGCCTGCGGATCGAGACCGAGCGGACTGCCCTGGGCAAGTTAGCGCGGCAGCAGTACAAGGCGCGGGACCAGAACACCGCCGAGCAGGTGTTCTTCGGTTCGAGGGACCTCAACCAGGTGGTGAACCGGGTGGTGGCGAACCGGGCCGTCAGCGATCGCGAGCACAAGATGCTCCTGGAGTTGCGCGCGGTTGAGGCCGCCCTCACCACCCAGGCGGCGGAGCTTGCCCGTCGCGAGGCGGAGATCAACCGGTTGCAGGCCGAGCTCAGCGCTCACCGGGCCTCGATGCAGTCCGCGGCGGCGGACTACCACGCCCGGATCGACGCGCTGAGCGCGAAATCCTCCGACCTGTTGGCTCAGATCAGCAGCCTCAACGCCCAGATCGCGGCCGCCAGCACGCCGCCGCCCGGCCGCTTCAGCCAGAGCCAGCAGGAGATCATCACGATCATCAAGACCGCCGCCGCGAAGTACGGCCAGGACGGCAACCGCATGGTCCGTGTGGCGAACTGCGAGTCATCGCTGAACCCGCGAGCCTACGACGCCGGGTCCGGTGCCTCAGGGCTCTTCCAGTTCATGCCGGGAACGTTCTACGGCAACGGGGGGCACGACATCTGGGACGCGACCGACCAGTCCAACGTCGCCGCCAAAATGTTCAGCCAGGGCCATTCGGGCGACTGGAGCTGCGCCTGACCTGAGGTCATGTCCACGGACTCGTCGGTTTGGGCTGACGGACGCCGTCGACGACGATTTCGCAGCGCTCGTTGAAGAAGCAGACGCGTCCCGCGATTCCGCCCACCTCGGGCAGCGGTTCGGGGTAGCTCCACGCCACGTCGCTGATGGCGCCGTCCGCCGTCGACCAGTACTCCGTCGCGAGGCCTTTGTATGGGCAACCGGTCGCGGTGGCGGACGCCGCGAGCGCCTCCAGGCGGACGTCCTCGCGCGGGATGTAGTAACGGGTGGGGAGGTTGGTCTCATAGAGCATGCGCGCGTGACGGGTGTCGGCCAGCAGGGTGTCGCCGGCGAAGACCTGGACGCGTCGTGAGCTGTTGAGGACGTCGATACGGTGGTGTGGGTCACGGGCGTGGAAGAAGACCTCGTCATCCTCCTCGTACCACGCGTCCATGAGCTTCCAGTGGAAGGCGATGTGGCCCGACAGGTCGGGACCCGTGGGCGGGTTGGCGGCGTAGCGCCACGCGCCGTTCTCGGCGCGGCGGGCGCCGACCACGACGCTCATGTACGCGGCCACGCCCTTGCGCTTCGATGTGTACTGGCGGCCGCCCGGCACGAGGAGGTCGCCGCGGACATCCTCGACCGGAAAGTAGTAGACGGGGAGGCGCCCGGTTTCGGTCAGGATCATGACCCGGGTGCTGTCGGCCACCGCGACGTCGCCCAGGAAGGTGCGGACCCGCTTGGCGGTGGGCTCGAACAAGAACTGGTGGGTGACGTCCCTGAGCTCGAAATTGAGTTCCTCCAGGACCGGGATCTGCAGCGCGGCGGTCAACAGTTTTGGCTCCGCGTGACCGCGCAGGGGCAGCCATAAAAGAAAATCGCGTACGGGGCGGACGAGGCGTAGCCGGTCCCCAGCCACCTGAGGCAGCTGACGGCGGCGTCGCCCGTGGCGCGGACGATGGTGCTCAACCGGACTGGGGTCGCTTCGGGATCGTGTGTTTGGGATGCGGCGGTGGTGGTCGCTGCTGTTGTCATTTCCATGAGCCCAGCGTCGCCGGGCCGGGGGGTCCGGGAAATCGTGGAAAGTACGTAAAGAGGTCGAGCTCAGTACCTAGTGTTCAGGTGCCCTCGGCGGCGCCACGCGACGCCACCCACGCGGCCACCTGCGCCCGGGAGTTCACACTCAGCTTGGTCATGATGTGCGTCAGGTGGGTCTCGACGGTTCGCTCGGAGAGGAACAGTTTTTCCGCGATGGCCCGGCTGGTCATCCCGCTGGCGACCAGCCCGGCGACCTCCAGCTCGCGCTTGCTGAGGGCCGCTGGTGCCCTGGCCGTCCGCTGTCCCGCAGGCGGAAACCGCGCCCATACCTCCTCCAGGAGGCGCTCGGCGGATAATGCCTCACCGGCCTGCCATGCCTGGTCGGCAGCGTTTCCCCGCAGGGCGCTGCGAGCCTCGGCAACGCCGAGGTCCACTCGGGGGCCCCAGGGCAGCCCCAGCGGCCTGGCCTCTCGAGCTCGGAGTTGGGCGCAGGCGGCGAAGAGTCGCAGGGCAAAGGCCGCGTCTTCGAGGGCGATGGCGCATGCCACACCCGTGACCTGGTAGGTCAGCGACAGGCGGTCGCCGTCGTCCACGTTCTTCAACCCGGCCAGGAACGCGTCCCGCGCGGCGGCCCGCGTGCCGTGCTCGAGTTCCCAGTGCCCCAGGTGAAAGTTGGCGCCGATCGCCCCGTATGGATCATCGACATCCGCGGCGAGGCGGACGGCCCGCTCGATCCAGGGTCGTGCCTCGGCGGGCCTGCCGCGCTGCATAAGGATGCTGCCCAGTGAGCCCATTGCCATGGCCAGGCTGGGCCCCGCCTCAATCTCCTCAAATTGGGCCACCGCGCGCCGGATGTGATTCTCGGCCATCTGCAGGTCAACGAGCTGGCGCTCGGCGAAGTAGGCCATGCCAAGCTCCTGGTGCGCGACCAGGTACTTGTCGTCCAGCGCAACCGCGATGGCCGCCAGGTCTCCAGGGGCAAGGAAACCTGCATCATCCCTACCGGTAATGCCGCCCAGGGCGCTGTACACATAGCCAGCGCTCAGCCGGCCCGCTGAGGATTTGCCAGCTGCGCCCTGGAGGAGTTGGCTCGCCAGGTCGAAGCCCTCCGCCGGCGCGTAAACCATCCACAGGATGTAGAGGTTGCCGACGAGGCGCAGTTGGTCTTCGGGATCCGCCGCCGCCCAGGATATGGCCGCGCGGACGTCGTCCATCTCCCGCCAGAGGCCCCGGTGTTCACGCCGAGCGCCGCGATGTTTCTGCGCCTCCCACGCCTCGTTCGCTAGGCGCCGATAGCGCGACAGGTGGCGGTCGCGCAGCTCCGACGTAAGTCCTTCGTCATCGAGCTTCTCGGCCGCGTACTCTCGGATGGTCTCGAGCAGTCGGTAGCGTAGCCCGTGGGCGCCGGACTCCACCTGGACCATTGATTTCTCCGCCAGGCGTGTCAGCACATCAATGACGTCGGCCGCGCTCAGCGGGGCGGAGGCGCAGACCTCCTGCAGCGCACCCACGTC
>JBHEMS010000038.1:0-7700 GCA_046262455.1 Candidatus Dormibacteria bacterium
TGCTTACCCATGGGGTCCTCCTATAGGCCTCCTGTTTCTCTCTTTTCTCTGCGTCTTATCTAGCTGTTGGGCGATTGATGGCTGAGCAACTCAAGAGTTGCTCTTGGCGACGATCTCTTCGGCCACCGACTTGGGAACTTCTTCGTAGTGGTCGAACTCCATCGCGTAGCTCGCCCGGCCCTGGGTCATCGAGCGCAGCTCGTTGACGTAGCCGAACATGTTGGCCAGGGGGACGTTGGCCTGGACCGTCTGGGTATTGCCCCGGCTGTTCATCCCCAGGATCTGGCCGCGCCGCGCGCTGATGTCACCCATCACGTCCCCGAAGAAATCCTCGGGGGTGCTGACGTCGACCTTCATGATCGGCTCCAGCAGAACCGGCGACGCCTTCTTGACGGCGTCCTTGACGGCCATCGAACCGGCGATATGGAAAGCCTGCTCGTTGGAGTCCACGTCGTGGTAGCTGCCGTCGTACAGGGTGGCCTTGACGTCCACCATCGGGAAGCCGGCGAGGATGCCGTTCTCGAGCGCCTCCTCGATTCCCTTGCCCACAGGTGCGATGTACTCGCGGGGGATCTTGCCACCGACGATCTTGTCGATGAACTCGAAGCCCTTGCCTGTCTCATTGGGCTCGATGGTGATCTCGGCGTGCCCGTACTGGCCGCGACCACCCGACTGCCGGATGAAGCGCCCGGTGCCCTTGGCCTCGCGGCGGATGGTCTCGCGGTAGCTGACCTGGGGCTTACCGACGTTGGCGTCGACGCTGAACTCACGCAGCATGCGGTCGACGATGACCTCCAGGTGGAGCTCGCCCATCCCCTCGATGATGGTCTGGCCGCTCTCCTCGTCGGTGTGGACGCGGAAGGTCGGATCCTCTTCGGCAAGGCGCTGCAGGGCGATGCCCATCTTCTCCTGGTCGGCCTTGGTCTTGGGCTCGACGGCGACCGCGATCACGGGCTCCGGGAAGGTGATGGACTCCAGGATGATCGGGTGCGTCTCGGCGGTCAGGGAGTCACCCGTGGTGGTGTCCTTGAGGCCGATGGCCGCGGCGATGTCGCCGGCGTACACCTCCTCGAGCTCCTCCCGGTGGTTGGCGTGCATCTGCAGCAGGCGGCCGATGCGCTCCTTCTTGCCCTTGGTGGCATTGAGCACGTAGCTGCCCGCTTTGAGCGTCCCCGAGTAGACCCGGAAGAAGGTGAGCTTGCCGACGTAGGGGTCGGTGGCCACCTTGAAGGCCAGGGCCGAGAATGGCTGGTCGTCGCTCATGCCGCGCACCTCGGGGTGCTCCGACTTGGGGTTGACACCTTCCACCGCCGGCTTATCGAGGGGGCTGGGCAGGTAGTCGACGACGGCATCCAGCATTGGCTGCACGCCACGGTTGCGCAGCGCGGCGCCGGCGATGACCGGCACCATCATCGTCGAGATCGTGCCCTTGCGGATGGCGGCCATCAGCTTCGCCTTCTCAACAGGCTGCTCCTCGAGGAACGCGTGCATGATCTCGTCGTCGAAGTCTGCTGCCTTCTCGATGAGGATCTGGCGGAACTCGTGGACCTTGTCCTTCATGTCCTCGGGGATCGCCGCCGACTCCAGCGTGGTGCCGAGGTCATCGGTGTAGATGATGGCCTCCTCACTCACGAGGTCGACGACGCCGTTGAAGTCGGCCTCACTGCCGATGGGCAGCTGGATGGCGACGGCGTTGGCGCCCAGCTTCTCCTGGATCGACTGGAGCGAGTTGTAGAAGCTCGCCCCCATGCGGTCCATCTTGTTGATGAACGCGATCCGGGGGACGTCATACCGGTCCGCCTGGCGCCAGACCGTCTCAGACTGGGGCTCGACGCCGCTCACTGCGTCGAACACGGCGACCGCGCCGTCGAGGACGCGCAGCGAGCGCTCGACCTCGACCGTGAAGTCCACGTGCCCGGGCGTGTCGATGATGTTGATGCGGTGGCCGCGCCACTCGGCGGCAGTCGCCGCCGAGGTGATCGTGATGCCGCGTTCCTGCTCCTGGACCATCCAGTCCATGGTCGCGCCACCCTCGTGGACCTCGCCCATGCGGTGGATGCGGCCGGTGTAGAAGAGAATGCGCTCGGTCGTGGTGGTCTTACCCGCGTCGATGTGCGCCATGATCCCGATGTTCCGGGTCTTCTCCAGCGGGAAGGCGCGGCCGGCCTTCTTGGCGGCGATCGTCTGGCTCATCGCTTCCTAGTACCTGAAGTGGCTGAAGGCCTTGTTCGACTCGGCCATCTTGTGGGTGTCTTCCTTGCGCTTGACGGCCGCGCCGATGTTGTTCGAGGCGTCCATCAGCTCGTTGGCCAGCTTTTCGGCCATCGACTTACCACCGCGAGAGCGCGCGTACCGGATGATCCAGCGCCGCGCCAGCGCCGAGCGCCGGTCGGGACGGATCTCGACGGGGACCTGGTAGGTGGCGCCGCCGACCCGCTTCGGTTTGACCTCCAGGATGGGCGTGGCGTTGCGGAGGGCGTTCTCGAAGGTCTCCAGGGGATCGCCGCCGCGCGTGCGCTGACGCATGATCTCGAAGGAGTCGTAGACGATCCGCTCTGCGGTGCTCTTCTTGCCGTTGAGCATCAGGCAGTTGATGAACTTTGCCACGCCCTGGTGTGTGTACACCGAGTCGGGGATGATCGTTCGCTTCTGGACGCGCGCGCGGCGGGGCATCTACTTCTTGTCCCGTTTGGCGCCGTACTTGGAGCGCCCCTGCGAGCGGTTCTTGGTGCCGGAGGTGTCCAGCGTGCCGCGAATCACGTGGTAGCGGACACCCGGAAGGTCCTTCACGCGCCCGCCGCGAATCAGCACCACGGAGTGCTCCTGGAGGTTATGGCCGATACCGGGGATATATGCCGTGACCTCGATCTTGGAGGTCAGTCGAACTCGGCAGACCTTGCGAAGCGCCGAGTTCGGCTTCTTCGGGGTGACCGTGTAGACGCGGACACAGACACCGCGGCGCTGGGGCGAACCCTTGAGCGCGGGGGCCTTGGTCTTCTTGGTGATCGGGTGCCGGCCCTTACGGACCAGCTGGTTTATGGTCGGCAAATATGTCCCTTGGATCGAGGCTGAGGACCCCGGCTCGCGGCACCCGGGTGGGCGCCCTGTCTATCTTTTCGAGGGGGCTGGCTCAAGGTGGTTGACATGTCCCAAAGGCGTGCGGAATAGGATTTCGCTGCTCGGGACGCGGAGGCAGAGTCTAGCAGCACCACGATCGGAGCGTCAATTCGAGCGTGCCGATCGCCGGGGGGCTGACCTTACGCCCCTCATCCGTGAAAATGGGGCCTTCATGAGCAGAGAAGTACGGCGTCTGGCCCTCGACCTCACATGGACGTGGGAGCCCCGCATCCAGCGACTGTTCCAGGCCCTGGAGCCGGGAATCTGGGATGAGACCTCGCACAACCCGATGGCCGTGCTCCGGGCCCTGGGCGACGCCGGCGTCGAACAGGCCCTCCAGCGTGAGGATGTCCGCCGCGCCCTGGAGGAGGCGCTCGAGGCGCAGGGGGAACAGCAGTCGCGGAAACCGCACGTGCTGCCGCCCGAAGAGATGCAACCCATCGCCTACTTCTCGCTGGAGTTCGGGCTGACCGATTGTCTACCGATCTACTCCGGCGGCCTCGGGATCCTGGCCGGCGACCACCTCAAGGCCGCCAGCGACCTCCAGCTGCCACTGGTGGGGGTGGGCCTCTTCTACAAGCAGGGTTTTGGGCGCCAGCGCATCAACGAGAACGGCGAGCAGGTTGAGCAGTACCTATACAACCACCCGCAGCTGCTCCCGCTGGAACTCGTCCGGGTAGACGGCGCGCCGCTGCAGGTGGAGGCGCCGATCGGCGGCGAGCAGGTGAGCGCCAAGGTCTGGAAGGTGAAGGTGGGTCGCGTGCCCCTGTACCTGCTGGATACCGGCGTCGAGACCAACTCACCCGAGCTCCGTGGCATCTGTGACCGGCTGTACGTCGCCGAACCCGAGATGCGCCTGCGGCAGGAGATGGTGTTGGGTATCGGCGGGGTCCGTGCCCTGCGTGCGATGGGAATCGAGCCGGGGGTGTGCCACTTGAACGAAGGCCACAGCTTCCTCGCCGCCGTGGAGTCGGCCGCTCGCGGGCTACCCGGTACCAGCGGTGACCTCGCGGGGCGGATTGCGGCCGCCGGTGTGCCCACGGTCTTCACCACCCACACCCCGGTTGCGGCGGGTAGCGACTACTTCTCCCCCGCGCTGGTGACCGAGCTGCTCGGACCATACCTGCAGTCGCTCCATGTCGACGTCGATGAGTTCATCGACTTCGGCCGGCCGCCCGGCGGGGAGCACCCGGACGAGCTCTGCACGACCGTTGTGGGGCTGCGTGAGGCACAGCGGGTCGTGGGCGTCAGCCAGCTCCACGGCGCCGTCTCGCGCAACCTCTGGCGGGAAGTCTGGCCCGGGACCCCGGAGGACGATGTGCCGATCGGCGCGATCACCAACGGCGTGCACATGCCGACCTGGTTGGCCCCGACCATCGCCGAGCTGCTGGCAGAGTACGTCGATCCGCGCTGGTCGGACCTCGATCCTGACGACGGTCGGTGGGCCCGTGTGGGCGAAATTCCCGACGAGGAGCTCTGGTCCGTACACCAGACCCTGCGCCGCCGGCTGGTGGTGCTGGCCCAGGTGCGCAGCAATTCCACGGGCATGATGCGGCCGGACATCCTGACGATCGGCTTCAGCCGGCGCTTCGCCCAGTACAAACGGGCCAACCTGCTGCTCAGCCAGCCGGACCGTCTCCGCGCCCTGGCCGGCGCGCCGGGTCGCGAGGTGCAGTTCATTTTTGCCGGCAAGGCCCACCCCGCCGACGGCGGGGGCAAGGACATCCTGCGCGACATCGTGGGCTTCTCGCGTGGGGAGGCCAGCGTCTCGTTTGTCGAGGACTACAACATGAACATCGCCCGGATCCTGGTCCAGGGCGCGGACGTCTGGCTCAACAACCCGCGCCGACTGCTGGAGGCCAGCGGGACCAGTGGCATGAAGGCGGGCGCGAACGGGGTGCTCAACCTGAGCGTGGCCGACGGCTGGTGGGACGAGGGCTACTCACCCCGCGTGGGCTGGACGGTCGCCTCCAGGGCCACCATCGAAGCCCCTGAGACCGACGACGCGGCCGACGCCGAGGAGATCTATAGGCTCCTGGAGCAGGAGGTGATCCCCACCTTTTACGATCGAGACACGGAGGGCATCCCGCGCCGCTGGGTGGCGATGATGCGTCACAGCATCGCCGAGGTGGTCACGCGCTTCTCGGCGCGGCGCATGGTCCTCCAGTACCACCGGGAGCTCTACGAACCGCTGGCCCACAAGCGCCCCGAGCGGGCTCGGGCGGCAGGCCGCTAGAACCGTCGGTTAGGACCGGCCGCCGGCGTCGCCGCGCCGCCGCGTGGGCAGCGTGACCACCAGGTTGTCTCCCTCAGTCGACCAGGAGGCCGGGCGGAGCAGGAACTCTGTCATCTCCGCCGCGGGCAGCGGCTTCGCGAACAGGTACCCCTGCCCTCGGTCGCACCCCATGGCCCGCAGCGCATCGGCCTGGTGCGGCTCCTCGATTCCCTCCCCGACCATCTCGAGGTCGAGGGCTTCGGCGAGACGCACGATGGCCTGCAGGAAGGCCGGGCGGTCACCGGCGCCCTGGATGACATCCACGAACGACTTGTCGATCTTCAGGCCGTCCAACGGCAGGTCCCGCAGGATGCTGAGCGAGGAGTACCCGGTCCCGAAGTCGTCCAGTTCAAGGCGAATTCCGAGGCCGCGTAGCTCCCGCAGCCGGGCAATCGAAGTGCGGGTGTCGTCCATGAAGGTGCTCTCGGTTATCTCCAGGGTCAGAGTGCTGGGGTCGATCCCGGTGTCCTTCAGGATGGCCACCACCTCGTCGACAAAGCCGGGTTCGCGCAGCTGGACCGCCGAGAGGTTCACCGACATACCCATTCGCGTGGCGCCCGGGATAGTGCGCTGCCACTCCCTCAGCTGGGCGCAGGCCTCTCGCAGGACCCATCGTCCGAGATCCACGATCAACCCCGACTCCTCGGCCAGCTGGATGAAGAAGCCCGGCGCGACCAGGCCGCGGTCGGGGTGGCGCCAGCGCACCAGGGCCTCGGCGCCGAGGACCGCCGGCCCGTCGAGTGACACCAGCGGCTGGTAATGGTTCACCAACTCCCCCCGCTCGAGAGCCAGCCTGAGGTCTTCTCGGAGGGCGTGACGCTCGGCCACCGCGTCCTGCATGCTGGCCTCAAAGACCTTGTATCCTCCCCGCCCGGCAGCCTTCGAGGCGTACATCGCCACGTCGGCCTGGAGCATCAGCGTGCCCGGGTCCAGCAATCCGCCGAGGTTGGTGGCGATGCCGATACTGGCGCTGACCCTGACCTGTTGGCCGGCGAGCGAGAACGGCACCTTGAAGGCCTCGATGACACGGTGGGCGGTCGACGTGGCGTCAGTCTCGGAACCGATGTTGTCCACCAGGACAGCGAACTCGTCGCCTCCAATCCGAGCGGGAACGTCCGCCGCCCTCAGGGCCCCGGAGATACGGTCGCCGGCCGAGACCAGCATCTGGTCACCGACAGCGTGGCCCAGGGTGTCGTTGATGGCCTTGAAGTCGTCGACGTCGATGAGCAAAACCGCCACGCGGGCGTTGGCGTCGGCGAGAGAGGCCTCGAGGCGCTGGTTGAGCAGCGCGCGGTTGGCGAGATTGGTCAGGGCGTCGTGGAAAGCCTGGTGCTGGAGTACCCGCTCCAATCGACTGTTTTCCACCGACACCCCAACCTGGGTCGCCAGGGTCTCGAGCAGGTTCAGCTGCTCAGGGTTGAAATCGTTGATGTCGCCGAGCCGGTTGCCGATCAGGATCGTGCCCACGACTCGCTTGTCGGCATGAAGCGCTGTCACCATGGCGTCCCGCAGACCGTGCTCCTTGAGAAAGTCGTCGGCCTCTGACGAGTGTCCTCCGCTGTGGACTACCACGCCGCGGGAGGCAGTCATCACCTGCTCGAGGAAGGCATCTGAGCGGCCACGGGGCACGAGGTCCTGGTGAGCTTCAAGTGCGCCACCGCGAAGCCTCGTCACGGTCGAGTGTCCCTCGCCCGCGCGAATAGCCACCTGCGCCACGTCCGCCCTGAACATCTCGAGCGCCTCCCGCAGGAGCTGAATGATCCCCGGCTCCCCGGCGGCGGAACCCGCCAGTGTCCGGCCGGAGTTGTAGAGGAACTCGATCCGCTCGGTCTTTTGGCGCTCGCGGGTATACGCCTGGTACGCGAGCACCAGGGCCACGGAGGGCAGCAGGAGGAGGACCAACGCCCGCGAGTCCGTCACCACCGTCACGACGCCCACCAGCGCAAAGCTGGTATTGACCACCGACCCAGCCAGGGAAAAAGCGGTGACAGGCAGCGTCCGCTTCAACGTCGGGCGCCCTTCAGTAAGGGATATGGCCGTACGGACGCTGGCGATGCCTACCAGGGACGCCGTAGCGGTGGCGAGCACGGCCACGGCCCAGGCACGTGGGCCGACGGGGTGGTTGCCGATGGCGAAACGAAAAACCAGTGACCCCGTACCGTATGCCAGGGTCATCTGGGCCAGGTTGAACGTGAGCTTGAGGAGGCTCTGCCGGCGATGGAAGACCAACGCAGCGCCGACGCCGATGACCAGGGCGGCGACGGCCTGCCATGGGACCAGGACGAACAGAGCGACCGTGATGGGAATT
>JBHEMS010000039.1:0-4790 GCA_046262455.1 Candidatus Dormibacteria bacterium
AACGATGTCATCGACTGGGTCCGCCACCACGCCCGGGCCTCGGCCGGCGAGGCACTGGCCCTGCGTGCGGTGGGAACGCAGGTGCACCGGCTGCCCTTGGGGGTCGAGGCGCTCGGCAAGGGAGAGATCGGCTTCGGTCACCTCCTCCACATGTCGTACAACGCAGCCTTCAGCGAGAAGTCCAGGTCGGCGAACTTCGACGAGCAGCCCCTGCTGGAGCGCGCCAAGGTCGAGTCCGTCAGCCGCTTCCGGCGCACCGCGATGAGCTTCCGCCACGTGCAGGACGCCCGGGGCGTGGTCGACGAGGAGGTTGCGGCGGTGGAGTATCGCAACCTGACCTTCAACACCACGGATGACGGCCGTCACTTCGTCAACGTTGAGCTCGACTCCGTCGGCTTCCTCGCGGCGATGACCGCCATTGACGGCCGCTCAGATCGGTTTGGTCGGGACGACCACCGGATCAAGGCGCGGCGCCGGGCGGACGGCTTCGTGGAAATGTGCCTGGACGACATGGGGCGGGGCGCCAAGCCCACCGACAGCCTGCCGCCGGTGCACCTTGTCATCAACAGCTCCATGGAGACGTTCCTCAACCGACCGGGATCGCCCGCCGCCGAGACCGAGTACGACGTCATGCTCTCCGGGGCCGCCGTCGGCCGGCTGTCGTGCGCCGCGGCGATCACCAACATCCTGCTGGACGGCAAGCTGTTGCCGGTCGGCGTAAGCAAGCTCAAGCGCCGGCTCAGCAAGCGCGAGATGCGCGCGCTGCGGCAGATGTACCCGCGCTGCGTCCGTCCCGGCTGCCGGCGGCCGTCATCCCAGTGCGAGGCCCACCACATCACGTGGTGGTCGCTGGGCGGCAAGACCCTCATCGAGGAGATGTGCATGCTCTGCCCCTTCCATCACTGGCAGCTCCATGAGGGTGGCTACCAGATGGCCCGTCGTGAAGCCGGCGGCTTCGTCTTCATCCCGCCCCAGTTTGCGCGGGGTCCGACGGTGAGCGTCACCGCCTGATCGGCGGTGGCTCTCATTCGGTCAGTAACGTCGCCCTGGCGCCCGTCTAACCCAGTAGCTCCCGCAACCTGGTCTCGTCGATGATCTCGATGCCGAGCTTCTGCGCCTTGGCGAGTTTGGAGCCGGGGTTGTCGCCGAGGGCGACGTAGGTCACCTTCTTGGTGACGCTGTCGGCGATCTCGCCACCGCGCTCGCGGATCAGGTTCTCGAAATGCGAGCGCGGCTCGGACAGAGTGCCGGTGATGACGAAGAGCTGGCCGGTCAGGGGGCCCTCCCGCGGGGCGGGTGGCGGCTCGGGTCGCACGCCGGCCGCGAGCAGCTCGCCGATGAGGTGCTGCGAGGCGGGGTTCTGGAAGAAGTCATACACCGCCTGGCCGACGATGGGCCCGATCCCCTCCACCGCGTTGAGGCGCGCCACGTCCGCCTCCATCAGGGCCTCGATGGTGCCGAACTCACGCGCGAGCACGCCGGCGACGGTTTCGCCGACGTGTCGAATCCCGAGCGCGATCAACAACTTCGGCAACGTTGTGTCCTTGCTGCGCTCGATGCTCTGCAGCAACTTGTCTGCCGACCGCTCGGCGAAGCCGTCCAGCTGCAGCAGCTGCTCCTTGCGCAGCGCGTAGATGTCGCTGGGAATGCGGATCATCCCGTTGTCGAGCATCTGCCGAATCGTCTGGTAGCCCAGCCCGTCAATGTTCAGCGCGCCCCGGGAGACGAAATGGAAGGTTGACTCCAGGATCCGTGACGGGCACTCGACGTTGATGCACCGCCGCACCGCCTCGCCTTCCTCGCGCACGAGCTCGGTACCACACCGGGGACAGTCCCGCGGCATCTTCCACTTCTTCAAACCCTGCGCCCGCTTCGCCAGCACGGGACCGATGACCTCGGGGATGACATCGCCGGCCTTACGGACGATCACCGTGTCGCCCGGACGCACGTCCTTGCGGGCCACCTCGTCCTCGTTGTGCAGGGTGGCCAGTGACAGCGTCGACCCCGCGACGAACACCGGCTCGAGCATCGCGAATGGGGTGGCCGCGCCCGTCCGACCGACGCTGACCATGATGTCCCGCAGGAGCGTCTCCGCCTCCTCCGGCGGGTATTTGAAGGCGATCGCCCACCGCGGCTCGCGCGACACGAAGCCCAGCTCCAGCTGCTGCCCGTGGTCGTCCACCTTGACCACAACGCCATCCGTGCCGTAGTCCAGGTCGTGCCGCTTCTGGCGCCAGCTCTCGATGTACTCCAGCACCTCGTCGATGCTGTCGTGCACCCTGTAGTGTGGGTTGACCCGGAACCCAAGCTCGGATAGCCGCGCCAGCACCGCGCCCTGGGACCGCGCCTCACCGGCGGGATCCATCGCGTAGATGAACGTCTGCAGCTTGCGTTGCGCAGTGATGCGCGGGTCCAGCTGCCGGAGCGACCCCGCCGCGGTGTTGCGGGGGTTGGCGTAGGTCGGTTTTCCGGCCTCCTCCAGGACGCGGTTCAGCTCGGCAAAACTGGCGGTGGGCATGTACACCTCGCCCCGCACCTCGATGGTCTCGGGCACCCCACCCACCCCCGGCTTGAGCCGCAGTGGGACCGAGCGGATGGTGCGCACGTTATTGGTGACGTCCTCACCGGTGCTGCCGTCGCCACGGGTGGCCCCGATGCGAAACTCGCCGTTCTCGTACGTGAAGCTCATCGCCAGGCCGTCGATCTTCAGCTCGGTGACGTAGCGGACGTTCTCCCCCACGCCATTGACCACACGTTTGTGCCACGCCCGCATCTCGTCGTGGCTGAAGGCGTTGGCCAGCGAGAGCATGGGCCGCCGGTGCTTGACCTTGGAGAAGGCGTCCCGGGGCGTGCCGCCGACACGCTGGGTCGGCGAGTCCGTGGTCCGCAGCTCGGGGTGGAGGGCCTCGAGGTCCGACAGCTCGCGGAACAGCATGTCCCACTCGTAATCCGAGATCGTGGGCTGGTCGAGGACGTAGTAGCTGTGGTTGTGGCGCTCCAACTCCTCCCGCAGTTGGGCGGCGCGGGCGGCGGGCTCGGGAGCGACGGATGCGCCTCTTGACGATGGCTTGGCGCGCGCCATCTACTCCTGTTCCAGGGGGGCGATCGACGCCGAGAGGATTTTGATCCCGACGTTGTCGAAACGCACGATCAGCTCCTCGTCGGTACGCGTCATCGTGCTCTTCACCACGACCCCAGCCCCAAAGGCCTTGTGCTTGATGCGCTGTCCGGCCTGGTAGCGCTGCAGCAGGGGTGCGGCGGGCGCGGCCGGCTGGCGCGACACCGCATCAAGCACCGTGGCCCTCCCCGCCGCCCCGCCCGACACCCTCGTGCTACCCGCGGGCCTCTCGATGATGGCCTCGGGCAGTTCGCCCAGGAAGCGCGACGGCAGGTTGAGGTTGGCAACGCCGAACAGGTGGCGGCGGAAAGAATGGAAGAGGTACAGCCGGCGCCGGGCGCGGGTCATGCCGACGTAGCAGAGACGGCGCTCGTCGACGATTCCCGCCTCGCCCTCCTCGAGTGCGCGCATGTGGGGCAGCAGGCCCTCCTCCATGCCGACCATGAACACCACCGGGAACTCCAGGCCCTTGACCATGTGCAGGGTGATCAGCGTCAGCCCCGGCCGCTCCTCCTCGAGACTGTCGACGTCGCTCACCAGGGCTGCATCCTCGAGGAATCGTCCCAGTGCCTCGCGGCCCTGGAGGCCCGAGTACTCCGAGGCCAGGCCCTTGAACTCGAGCATGTTCTGCCAGCGGTCCTCACCCTCCGGGCTGCCGTCGGAAACCATGCCCTGCAGGCCGCTGCGGACCAGCATCATGCCGATGACCTCCTGCAGGGGATGCCTGTCGAGTTCGTCCGTCAGGTTGCTGACCAGGTCGCGGAACTCCGATAGCGCCTGGGCCGCTCCCGCGGTGACACCGGCAATTGATGCCGGGTCCAGCAGGACATCCCCAACCCGGACACCCCGCGTGGCCGCGGCGGCTTCCAGCACGGCGACAGTCTTGTCACCGATCTTGCGCCGCGGCACATTGACGATGCGCCGGAAGGCGACCGCGTCGGCGGGATTGAACATGAAGCGCAGGTAGGCCAGCGCGTCCTTGATCTCCTTGCGCTCATAGAACCTTGTCCCACCGATGAGCTTGTACGGGATGCCCTGGCGAACCATCGTCTCTTCCAGTGACCGGGATTGAGCGTTGGTGCGGTACAGCACCGCGATCTCGTTGAGGCTGTACCCCTCCTGGGTGGTGAGGCGGCGCACCTCGCGCACGACCGCGTCCGCCTCCTCCTGCTCGTCATAGACCTGCGCCAGCGTGATTTTGGTACCGCGACCCTCGGAGGTCCACAGGCTCTTGTCGGCCCGGTCCGGAACGCTCTTGATGATCGCGTTGGCGGCGTCCAGGATGTTCTGGGTCGAGCGGTAGTTCTGCTCCAACTTGACGATCGTGGCGTCGGGGAAGTCGCGCTCGAATGAAAGGATGTTGCGCACGTCCGCGCCCCGGAACCGATAGATGGACTGGTCGTCATCACCCACGACGCAGAGGTTGCGATGCTTCTCGGCAAGCAGCTTGACCAGCGTGTACTGCACTTTGTTGGTGTCCTGGTACTCATCGACCAGCACCTGCTGGAAGCGCTGCTGCCACTTCGCCAAAACCGTCGGGTCCTGTTCGAAGAGCCGGACCGCCATCAACAGCATGTCATCGAAATCCAGCGCCCCGGCGTCGCGCATGGCCGCCTCGTACACCGGGTAAACCCGCGAGACGACCTCGGCGAAATAGTCGTTGGCGGCCCGG
>JBHEMS010000040.1:0-19736 GCA_046262455.1 Candidatus Dormibacteria bacterium
CTGCCGCCGCGTTCGCCAGGACAAGGCGCTGCGCGACGCGCACGTGATCATCCTGACGGCCAACGCCGGTTTCCGCGAGACGTCCCAGGAGGCAGGCGCGGACGGTTTCATGACCAAGCCCTTCAGCCTGGGGGAAGCGACGGTCGACGTGGGCCTCTCCATCGGCATCGCGCAGTACCCGGAGCATGGCCGGGACGCCGATACCCTGATGCGTCGGGCAGACGTGGCAATGTACGTCGCCAAGCGGACCAAGAGCGGGCACGCGGTCTACTCGGCAGAGCAGGATGAGCACAGCGCCGGCCGGCTGGCGCTCATGGGTGAGCTGCGGCAGGCGATCCGCGCGCACCAGTTGGTGCTGCACTACCAGCCCAAGGTGGAGTTTCGAACCGGACGCACCACCGGCGTGGAAGCGCTGATCCGCTGGCAGCACCCCAGCAAGGGGTTGCTCGCGCCCGACCAGTTCATTCCGCTGGCAGAACAGACGGACCTGATGACCATGCTCGCGCGGTACGTCATGTCGGAATCGCTGCAGCAGGTCGAGGCGTGGCGCCGTGTGGGAATTGAACTGAATGTCGCGGTCAATCTCTCCGCGGCCAACATGCACGAGTCGACGCTCCCACAGATGATCCAGGAATTGCTGCAGAGCTACGCGCTGCCGCCGTCATGCCTGACGGTTGAGATCACCGAGAGCGCGATCATGATCTCCAAGGCCGACCGTACGGTGCGCAAACTGCGCGAGATGGGCATCGGGATCTCCATCGATGACTTCGGCACGGGGTATTCCTCGTTGAGCTACCTCAAGACGCTGCCCGTGAGCGAGATCAAGATGGACCGGTCATTCGTCAAGGACATGGCTGTCGACACTGACGACGCCGCGATCGTGCAGCCCACAATCGACCTCGGCCACAACCTGCGGATCAAGGTCGTGGCTGAAGGCGTCGAGGACCAGACAACCTGGAAGATGTTGCAGCTGCTGGGCTGCGACTACGGGCAGGGTTGGTTCATCAGCAAGGCCCTGCCGGCCGGCGAGTTGGAGGAATGGCTCCGTACCTCCCGGTGGGGAATTGCCGAGTCGGTGCCGGCATGAGCGAGGGCCGCGGCACCGTGCTGGTGGTGGATGACGAGCCTGCGCTGGTGCGCGTGCTCGCCCTGCACCTGGAGACCCAGGGCTTCAACGTCCTCACCGCGACCAGTGGCAGCGAGGCGCTGGCGCAGATCCGCAACCGGCACCCGGACGTGGTGGTGCTCGATGCCATGATGCCGGAGATGAGCGGGATCGAGGTCTGCCGCCGCGTTCGCCAGGACAAGGCGCTGCGCGACGCGCACGTGATCATCCTGACGGCCAACGCCGGTTTCCGCGAGACGTCCCAGGAGGCAGGCGCGGACGGTTTCATGACCAAGCCCTTCAGCCTCGCCGCACTGACAAGCGAGGTCGACCGCCTCCGCCAACAGCACAAGGGCTGAGCGCGCCGGCCGGTTCAGCCGGCTAGGCCGTTCTGCCGCAGATGCTCTCGGAGGCCGCGCGGAGCAAAGCCAAAGTTCTGCTGCACCGCGTCCAGGTCTGTCGTGTTTTCAAACCCGAATAACTCAAGGGTGGCGCTGGTCAGGGGCGGCTTCGGCAGGAAGGACATCAGGGCAGCCTGGACCCTCGCGATACCGATCGGCAGTGGCGCGACCAGGCGCTTCTTTCCCATGGTCTCGATGATGGCGTGCAGGATCTGGGCGAACTTCAGGTGGTCCGGGCCGCCCACCGCGATGGCCCGGCGAAGCAGGGTGTCATCGCCGAGTGCCTTCTCGACGATGGTCACCACGTCCTCCACCCAGATGGGCTGGAAAAGGTCGTGCGAGCTGCTGATCGCGGGTACGACCGGCGAGATCCGGGCCAGGCGGGCCAGGGCGGCGATGAACTCTGCGTCATCGCCGAACTGAACGGAGGGCTGGATGATGACCCACGGGATCCCGCTGTTGCGAACTGCCTCCTCCATGGCCCACCGGGTGGCCATGTACGTGCCCTCGGCCGCCGGGACGGTACCCAGGCCGGACACCAGGACGACGCGGCCAACCCCCGCTCCCCTGGCGGCGTCCATGAGGTTCGTGGTCCCAACTTCGTGGACGTCGCGGTAGGCGCCCCTGTACGGCTCCTTGTGGTTGCCCGTGATCGCCGCGGCGTGGACGACCTTGCTCACGCCCTCCAGCGCGGCCGTCAGCGTGGGCGGCTGCGTGACGTCCCCGGCGACAACATCGACGCCCCCGGGCGCGGCAAAACCTTCCGGGCGTCGGACCAGGGCGCGGACGTGCTGTCCATCCGCGGCGAGCCTGCGCACGACGTGGCGGCCCACAAACCCATTGGCCCCGGTGACGAGGATCATGCTGCTACCTCTTACAGCGGTGATGGCGTCGCGATTGATCATGGCTTTTTCCTCCGCGGTGATAGTCGGACGGCGGCCTGATGCAGGTCCTCCAACCGAAGTAGGGCGTTGACGGCCCGGTCGATCGTGCCGTGGAAGTCGCGCACCCCGTCCAGGCGCTGCCTCAGGAAGCCGTACTCCTCGGCGGCCATCTCAGAGCGGCGGTCTTCGAGTGTCTGCAGCGCGCGTGTTGTACTCGCCAGCGCCTGGTCGAACTCCTGCTTCTGCCGCTCGCGGAGAATGGACCGGGCGAAAGCCCACAGGTCGGCCTGCGGCGAGTAGTAGTCCTTGCGGTCGCCGGGACGGAAGCTCTTGGTCACCAGCCCGAGGCGGAGCAGGGCGCGCAGGTTGGTGCTCGCGTGGCCCTTGGTGATGCCGACGGCTACGACGAGCTGGTCCATGGTCATGGGCTCGGGACTGAGGTAGAGCACGGCCCAGATCTGCCCCATCGCCCGACCGATCCCCCAGAAGTCGCCGATGCTGCCCATGCCCTCGATGAAGGTGCCGCGAACGTCGTCGGTTGGAGCGCTCATTGAAGCCCGGCTTGCGGCAGCACCGCCGTTCTCGCGTTCATGGGTTTAGTAGATTCTAAACGTTCGGAATCGGCTGTGCAAGTGTTCGCGGGGCGCCGGCCCGGTAACCTGTCCGTGGATGATCCGTATCGGTCGAGTGGAGATCAGGAACCCGGTCGTGGTGGCCCCGATGTCGGGGATCACCGACCGCCCCTTCCGGCGTATTGCCGCCGAGATGGGGGCTGGGCTGCTGTGCACGGAGATGGCCAGTGCCGTCGCGCTGGTGCGGCAGGGCCCGAGCACCTGTGTCCTCACGCGGGTCTGGCCCGATGAGCACCCCATCAGCGTGCAGCTGATGGGACGCGACCCCGAGTCGATGGCCCGCGCGGCGGAGATCGCCGTAGAGGAGGGCGCCGACATCGTCGACATCAACATGGGGTGCCCTGTCGACAAGGTGGCCAAGAAGACGTGCGCCGGCGCTGGTCTGGCCCGCGACATCCCCCTTGCCGTGGAGTGCGCCCGCCAGATGATCGCTGCGATCGGCCCGGTCCCCCTGACGGTGAAGATGCGCCTCGGCTGGGACGACAGCACGCGCAACTGCGTCGACCTCGCCATGGCATTGGAGCAGGTGGGCGTGGCCTCGGTGTCGGTCCACGGGCGCACCCGGGTGCAGGGTTATTCCGGGCGCGCGGACTGGGACCACATCGCCAAGGTCAAGGCCGCGGTCAGCATCCCGGTGTTCGGCAGCGGGGACATCAACACCGCCGCCGACGCGCGCCAACGGATGGACGTCACCGGTTGTGATGGCATCCTTCTGGCCCGCGGGATGATGGGTAACCCCTGGCTGATCCGTCAGTGCGTCGACCTGCTGGAGCGAGGGGAGCAGACGCCGGACCTCGACTGGTCCGCGCACCTGGCGCTGGTGCGGCGACTCTCCGGTTACGTGGTCGATCACTACGGCGAGCGCAAGGGGGTGCAGCTGGCGCGAAAGTATGTGTCGTGGGCGGTGCGCGGAGTCCCCGGTGCGGCCCGCATGCGCGACGCGGTCCAGTTCATCAACACGCGCGCGGACCTCGACGGTTTCTGGGTCCAACTCGAGGCTCTGCAGCCCTCCGCCGATGGGTTCGAGCGCTCCCTCGGGGCGACATACAGGTCGGGCCCAGCGGGCGCCCAGGTGGCCCTAGCGAGCTGACGATCGCTGGCGTATAATCCGCTGCTCTTATGCTCCAGGACAAGCCGGTACCGATCACCAAGAAGGGTCTCGAGAAGCTCCAGGCAGAGCTTGATGAGCTGCTCAGCGTGAAGCGGCCGGAGGTCGCGGACCGCATCAAGACCGCCAAGGAATTCGGCGATATCTCCGAGAACGCGGAGTACGAGGACGCCAAGAACGACCAGGGTTGGATCGAGGGACGGATCATGACCCTGGAGAAGATGATCCGCAACGCGGAGATCATCAAGGAGCCGTCGCGCAAGGCCGCCGACGGCGTCCAGCTGGGGTCAAAGGTCAAGGTCAAGGACGAGTTCGGCGAGACCAGTTACACCATCGTCGGGCCCGTCGAGGCTGACCCCACGAAGGGGTTGATCTCGCTCGAGAGCCCGGTGGGCAAGGCACTGATGGGCCACGGCAAAGGCGACAAGGTCAAGGTGACCACGCCTGGCGGGACCAGCGTCGTGACCATCCTCAGCATCCGCTAGGGGGCTCGGCCCCACCTAAACTTCTCCGCTGACATGGCGGACAAAGAACAGGAGCATCAGGCAGCGCCCGCGGGCGGGCTGGCCGAACTGCGCCAGCAGCGGCTCCGCAACATGGAGGCCATGCGGGCAGCCGGCATCGAGCCCTACGCCCTCAACTTCAAGCGCACAGAGTCCGTCGCGACCGCGCGAGCGGCCTTCGAGGCGAGAGGGGAGGACGACCCGCCAGCGGTCGAGACGGTGCGCCTGGCCGGGCGTGTCACGCGCCACCGGCCACAGGGCAAAGTGGGGTTTGCGGACCTCGTCGATGTGTCCGGGCAGATCCAGCTGATGGCGCACGCTGACACGCTTGACGACGCGGGGATGACGCTGTTCAAAGCGCTGGACCTGGGGGACATCGTGGGCGTCGAGGGGCAGGTCATACGCTCGCGCAGCGGCGAGGTCACGCTAGAGCTGACCGGGCTGACGATGCTGACCAAAGCCCTGCGGCCGCTGCCCGACAAGTGGCATGGCCTCAAGGACCCGGAACTTCGTTTCCGGCATCGCCATCTCGACCTGATCGCCAACCCGGACGCGCGCGCTGCGCTGGTCCTGCGCAGCCGCGTGATCTCCCATTTCCGGCGCTTCCTGGACGGCCGCGGGTTCATGGAGGTGGAAACCCCGGTGCTGCAGAACATTGCCGGTGGCGCGGCGGCGCGGCCTTTCCTGACGCATCACCAGACCCTGGACCAGGACATGTCACTGCGAATCTCGCTTGAGCTCTACCTCAAGCGACTGCTCGTCGCGGGGTTCGAAGACGTGTACGAGGTGGGCCGGGTGTTTCGCAACGAGGGGATCTCACCGCGCCACAACCCGGAGTTCACGATCCTAGAGCTGTACCAGGCCTATACCGACTACGAGGGGATGATGGAGTTGACGCGCGACCTGCTCCAGGACACCGCCGCCCAGGTCCTGGGCGGTCTTGTCCTGTCTCGCGAGGAGGGGTCGATAGATCTTTCGGGCCAGTGGCCGAGGCGCACCATCGAGGAGATGACCCGGGAGCACAACCCGGGCCTGGACATCGCCGACGAGGTCGCCCTCCGACATCGCGCCGCCGAGCTGGGGGCCAGCCGGCCGGACTCCCTTGACTGGGGAGCGGCGCTCTACGAAGTCTTTGAGCGCACGGCCAAGAAAGCGATCGTCAGCCCGGTGTTCGTGACGGGGCACCCGCGCTCCATCTCGCCCCTGGCGCGTCCGCACCGGGACGACCCGAGGCTGGTGGAGCGTTTTGAGCTGTACATCGCCGGCGAGGAGATCGCCGACGCTTTCAGCGAGCTGACCGACCCCATCGACCAGCGCTCGCGATTCGAGCAGCAGCTGGCCGCCCGCGCGGCGGGCGTGGAGGAGACCCACCCCATGGACGAGGACTTCCTCGCCGCGCTCGAGCAGGGTATGCCGCCAGCCGGGGGGCTGGGCATCGGCATCGACCGGCTGGTGGCGCTGCTCGCCGGTGTGCCCAACATCCGCGAGGTCATCGCCTTCCCCGCGCTGCGCGAGCGCCCCTCCGATGCCCCCGATTGGCCGGAGGACGCGTGACCTAGGGATGCTGGCCCTCTCCTTTATTCGCGAGCACCCCGACGAGGTGCGCCACGCCGCCCGCAACAAGGGGGTCAGCGACGCACCGATCGACCGCATCCTCGAGGTCGACGCCGAGCTGCGCGCGCTCATCCAGGCGACGGAGAGCCGCGCCGCGGAGCAGAACCGGCTCTCGAAAGCGGTCGGTCCGCTGATCGGCCGAGCCAGGGTGGAAGGCCGTGCCGCCGAGGACATCCCGGAACTCCGCGAGCTGGAGAAGATCAAGGAGGAGCTGCGGGCATTGCAGGCGGACCGCGCCGACAGGCAGCGTGACATCGACCAGCTGCTCCTCCTCGTCCCCAACCTGCACGATCCCGAGGTCCCCGTCGCGGCCGATGAGTCCGGCAACGTGGAGATCCGCGCGTGGGGGGAGATGGCGGATCCCGGTTTCAAGCCGCTGCCACATTACGAGATCGGGGAGCGGCTCGGGATCATGGATTTCGAGCGTGGGGCCAAGGTGGCGGGGTCGCGCTTCGTCTTCCTCAAGGGCCAGGGGGCGCGACTGGAGCGGGCCCTGGCGCAGTACATGCTCGATGTCCAGGCCCGACGTCACGGCTACGTCGAGGTGCAACCACCATTCCTGGTCAACTCCGAGGCCATGGTCGGAACCGCCAACCTGCCGAAGTTCGCGGAGGATGCGTTCCGCATCGAGGACCGTGACCTCTGGCTCGTTCCCACGGCGGAGGTGCCGGTCACCAACATGTACCGCGACGAGATCCTCCAAGGCGCGCAGCTGCCGATCCGGCACGTCGCTTTCACCCCGTGCTTCCGCTCCGAGGCCGGCGCCGCCGGCAAGGACACTCGCGGATATGTCCGCCTGCACCAGTTCAACAAGGTTGAGATGGTCAAGTTCACGACGCCGGAAACCTCGGCCGCCGAGCATGACGCGTTGACAAACGACGCCGAGGTGGTGCTCCAGGAGCTGGGACTGCCCTACCGGGTGCTGTTGATGTGCACCGGCGACATGGGTTTCGCGCAGTACAAGAAGTACGACATCGAGGCCTGGGCCCCTGGCCTCGACCGTTACCTCGAGGTCAGCTCCTGCTCCAACTTCGGTGACTTCCAGGCGCGCCGCGCGAACATTCGCTACCGGCCCGAGCCGGCGGCCAAGCCACAGTTCCTGCACACCATCAACGGCTCGGGGTTGGCGCTTGTGCGCACGGTGTCCGCGCTGCTCGAGGTGCACCAGAAGGCCGATGGCACGGTCAACATCCCGGTGCCGCTGCGTCCTTTCATGGACGGGCTGGAAAAGATCGGCTAGTTCCGGTCGCTCAGGCCCCGATGGCTGCGCGCGCGACGGTCATGACATCCGGGACCGCGCGATGGGAGAGAACGCGGACCACCGGTTCGTCGACGGCGGTGTACCGCATCACCGCCTCGGCGACGTGCGCGGGATCGCTGGCGGCGATGCCGACGGAGGCTGGGTCGGCCCCCATGTTCTTGAAGTGCCGCGCGTAGGCGGGCATCTGGAGGTAGGTCTCGCTCTCGCGCGCCAGGCGCTCGCCGGCGTCCGCGCCCAGTGCCGTCCGCACGTACGAGTACACGGTCAGCGCGTTGGCGTTGCGGTTGACGCGCGCGGCGCCCTCCGCGACCAGAGGTCGGGCCCAGGCGGCGCGTTCTGGCGTCATCCAGTTGAGCAGGACAGCGTCGCCGATCTCCCCGGCGAGGGCGCACATCTTTGGTCCCATCGCGGCCACCGCGACCTGCACGTCGGGAAGCTCGCGGCGGAGCTCCGCCACCCCGTCGCGCTCAACGTCAAGGGGTGCGGGGGTGAACCCCGCGCCGAGCCCTATGAGCGTCCGCTTCAGCGGAAGTTCAAGCTCGCGTATGCGGGTGGCGATGTCCGCGGGTTTATGTCGGTCCAGCGCCAGGACCCCCACGCAGAGGCGTATGTGCGTTGACCCTGGCACCCAGGCGGCGAGCTGCGCCAGGCCATCCCCGGAGGGGTTGTCGTTGGTCCAGATCGAGTCATAGCCCAGCCCCTCAGCCTCGCCCGCCAGCGCGGCGAGCGTGGCTGGGTCAGGCCCCGCCGCAATGCCCAGCCCCAGCCTCACCGGTATTCCTCAACCACCACGGCATCCTATCCTTGTTGCAGCCGGAGGGGTGTCCGAGTGGTTTAAGGTGACGCTCTTGAAAAGCGTTGTGGGGAAACCCACCGCGAGTTCGAATCTCGCCCCCTCCGCCAACAGGGCACCGTCGAAATTTGCAGTCCGGGCGGCCGTCAATGCCGGTAGATCGCGCCTGTGTCTGAGGTATAGAGGGCTCCGTCCGGCCCCTGTTTGACGTCCAGCTGACACCCGCCGATCCCCGTGTCGGCGACAACACCCTGAGAGCGGTACTCGTAGAGGTGGCGCGTGGAGTAGGCGCAGAAGACAAATCGACCGGCCCAGGTCATGCCCGTGGGGGCGACAAAGAAAGGGTTGCCCCTGGCGTACGGCCCACCCTCGGTGCTGTACTGGGGGCCCAGACCGGCGCAGTCTCCGCCGCCGATTGGATGGTTGTATCCCCAACAGGTCGGCCACTCGTACATCACGCCCGGTCCGGTCCCGACGAGGTCGAACTCATCGCCGCAGCCACCGCACGGGGTCCCGGCATCGCCCGAGGGGCCGTTGTTGGTGACGGCGAGGGTGCCGTCGGGCCCGAACGCGAGGCCGAACGGGTTGCGCAACCCTGAGGTCCACACCATTCGGCCGCTTCCGTCGAGGTTGAAGCGGATCACCTTGCCCCGGAGGTCACCGCTGTTCTGCGCCGCCCCGGGGGCATGGTTATCCCCGATCGTGGCGAACAGGTGCCCATCCGGGCTGATGGCCAGGCGCCCGCCCTTGTGGCAGCAATCGCTCCCAGCCGGCAGCGCGCTGGCGACCACGGCCTGGTCCTGGCCCACACCGGCGCAGTCCGTCCAGCGCACGATGGTCTGGGTTGCGCGGTCGGTGTTGGAGTACATCGCGAACACCGATGACCCGGAGATCGCCAGGCCCAGCAGGCCGCGTTCGCTGTAACCGCCCCCGGCCTCGGTCGTGACCGTGGGCACCGAGGCAAACGTCCGCACCGCCCCGCCCTCGAGAACCTTGATCGTTCCGGCGCGCTCGGCCCAGAAGAGGCGTCCGTCGGGGGACCATGCCAACGCCACCGGGTAGGCGGCCGCCAGCTCACTACCGGGGAAGCCGCCGGGCGGCGCCGCGCACGACGAAGGCGCGGGGCTCACCGCGGTGCTTGGCGAGCGGGTCGGCTTGGGTGAGGACGATGTTGAGGCCGACGCGAGGGGAGAGGGGGATAGCACGGCGTGGGGTGCGCTGTGGCTTCTCCTGGACGCCACCAGGCCCGCGGCCAAGAGCACGACGACCGCGATGGGGAGGAGCACGGCCGCGCGCGCCCACGGGCGGAGGTCGCGGAACCATTGGACCACCATGCGCCCCGAGATTAGCGGGCGCCTCCTACGGCAGTACCCGGAACCACCAGAGGCTGAGGCCGGCGCCGGCGACGACGATCAGCGCGCCCAGCACCACCATCGGGATGGTCGCGTCGAATCGGAAGGGTCGATAGGCGAACTGGGTGCCCAGGGTTGCGTAGATCTGGTTCAGCTGCGCTGACGCCTCAGCATAGAAATACTTGCCGCCAGTCGTGCTGGCGATCGAGGCCAGCGCCTGCTCGTCCACCCCTCCGACGTCCTGGCCGTGGACTGTGACGTTGCCGCCGCGGGAGCCGATCCCAACAGTGTTGATCACGACTCCCGCGGCTTTGGCCTGTCCTGCGGCAATCTGTGGGTCGGCGCCGCGGTTGGTGCCGCCGTCGGTGAGCAGGGCAATCATCGCCGGCGGCCGGTTGCCGTTGGTCGCGGTCGCCTTGGCCTGGACCAGTTGGTGAAGCGCCAGGCTCAGAGCATCACCGGTGGCGGTGGCGCCCCCGGCTTGCAGGTTTTCGAGCGCGGAGAGGACCGTGTCCCTGTTGTCCGCGAGGGGGGCGACCAGCACAGGGGAGCTGCTGAAGGACACAAGACCCACCCGGTCGCCTGACGGTAGCTGGTCGACCAGCGTCCGCGCCGCCTGACGTGCTGCCTCGAGACGGTTGGGACTCACGTCGGTGGCCTCCATCGAACCAGAGGTGTCGATGACCAGCATCACGCTGGCGTCGCGTCGCGCGATCTCCAGGTTCAGTATGGGTTGAGCCATTGCCACGACGAGCGCGGCCGCACCGAGGAGGAACAGGGCCGGCGGCAGGTGTTTGCGGAACCCCGGGCGGCCGCCGACCACGCTTTCCAGCAGCGCGACGTCGGTGAACAGCAGCGTGTACCTGCGACGTCGACGCTGCGCCAGGAGGTACACGCCCAGCAGCCCCAGGACGACCACCAGGCCGAGGAGGAGCAGCGGCTGCTGGAAGCTCACCCCACCCTCTTCAGGGCGCGCCCTCCACGGAGGCGCTGTCGCGATTGGAGAAAGCGGATGAGCTGGCCGATGACCGGCTCGGCGGTTTCGACCTCGAGCAGCTGGGCGCGGGCGCGGCGGAGGTCCGCGGTCAGCCGCTGGCGCTGCTTCAATGCCGCATCGTGGTAGCGCTGACGGAACTTTCGGTTGCCGGTGTCGACCTCGATCTGCCGGCCGGTTTCGGCGTCCTGGAAGGTGACCACGCCGATCGCGGGTATGTCGACCTCGCGAGGGTCGAAGACCCGGGCGGCGACGACGTCGTGGCGCAGCGCGAGGGCCTTGAGAGGCTGCTGCCAGCCGGGCTCCACGAGGAAGTCGCTGATGACGATCACCAGCGAAGGTCGGCGGATCACGCGCCCCGCGTGCCGTAACACCGATGCAAGGTCCGTGCGGCCCCCATCGCCCGGTGTGGGCGGCTCGGCTGCGATCCGGGAGATGAGCTTCAGCCGTCCTCGCCGGCCGCCGGTCAGGGCCAGGATCCGCCGCAGCCGGGTGTCGAAAACAATCCCACCGACCCGCCCGCCGTGGCGGGCGAGGAGCAAAGTGAGCAATTCCACCAACTCCATCGCGGCAGTCCACTTGAGCGCACGCGTCGTGCCCCAATTGAGAGAGCAGCTGCTGTCGATGATCAACCAGGCGTCGAGGCCGCGCTCCTGGTCAGACTCGCGTACGAAGGGGCGGTCGGATCGCGCGGTGAGGTTCCAGTCGATCAGCCGAGCATCCTCGGAGGGCTGGTACTCACGCACGTCGGCGTACTCGATTCCGGGACCGCGGTACCGCGATCGTTCATCGCCCGCGGCGTGAACACCGAGGTGGTGGACCAGCGGCCAACGAAGCCGGCGCAGGGCTTCGCGGGCCGGGTCGTCCGCTGCCAGGTTGCCTCCCTCAGGAGGCAACGCGGTCGGCCAGGTCGATACGCGGCGCCGGGTGGCGTTGGAGCAGGTGCTCCACGATCGCCTCGGTCGAGACGTCGTCCGCGATCCCGTCGTAGCTCAGGACGATGCGGTGGCGCAACACCTCGGGGGTGACGTCCGCGACGTCGTGACCCAACACGTAGCTGCGACCGCGAATGAAGGCCAGCGCGCGGGCGGCCTCGACGAGGTGGATCGATGCCCGAGGGCTGGCGCCGTAGGCGATCGCGCCGGCGAACTGCTCCAGGCCGTGCTCGCCGGGTTTGCGTGTTGCGGCCGACAGGGTCGTCGCGTACGCGATCAGCGCGGGGTCGACGTAGACCAGGCGCACCGCCCCCTGCATCTCCAGCAGCTGGTCGAGGTTCATCACCTGGCGCACCGGGATGGACTCGCCGATCATTCGCTCGACGACCACCACCTCTTCGGCAAACGAGGGGTAGTCCACCAGGACCTTGAGCATGAAGCGGTCGATCTGGGCCTCTGGCAGCGGATAGGTGCCGTCGGCCTCGATGGGGTTCTGGGTCGCCAGGACCAGGAACGGCTCGCTGACCGGGAAGCTCTCACGACCAATGGTCACCTGGTGCTCCTGCATCACCTCGAGCAGTGCCGACTGCACCTTGGCGGGGGCGCGGTTCACTTCGTCGGCGAGCAGCAGGTTGCAGAAGACGGGGCCGAGCTCGGTCGTGAACTGAGCCTTGCTGGGGTTGTAGATGCGCGTGCCAATGAGGTCGGCCGGTACCAGGTCGGGGGTGAACTGGATGCGCCCAAACGTCCCGCCCACGGCCTCCGCGAGGGTTCGGATCGTGGCCGTCTTGGCCAGGCCCGGCACGCCCTCGAGCAGGACGTGACCGCCGGCGAGGAGGGCCACCAGCAGCCGTTCGAGCATTCGATCCTGTCCGACGATGCGGCGCTTTACCTCGAACAGGACCTCCTCGACGAGTGCCGGCACCTTTGGCGCCTGGTGCTCCATATCGTGCTCGTGTTCGTTCATGGTTCTTCCTTTCTCACGGGTTGGCGGGTCGCTCGCCCAGCGTGATCTTCACGGTCCTGCTCGAGCCGTCGGGCAGCGTGAACACCCCGTCGACCCTGTCACCCGGCTTGTACAGGTTGAGATTCTGGGTGAGGCCGCCGGCGTCGGCGATCGGGTGCCCGCCGAGCTTGGTCAGCACCCAGCCCGACTTCACACCGGCCTTGTCGGCTGGTCCGCCCGTCACCACGCTCATGATCTGACCGCCGCCACTGGGTCCGTCGCCGACGGTCACCCCGAGGTAGGGCTGGTTGGTGTGCGTGACAGTGCCGCCGGAGCTGATCTGCTTGGTCACGTTGGCGACCTGGGAGCTGGGGATTGCGAACCCGATGTTCGCTGCCGCACCCCCGCGGCCAGAGCCGCCGGCGAGCGTGGGAATACCGATCACGTGGCCGCTGATGTCCACCAGCGCGCCGCCGGAGTTGCCCGGGTTGAGCGCCGCGGTGGTCTGGATCAGGCCGGTGAGGGTCACGGTCGAACTTTCAGGTTGGGCCCGGTTCAGGGCGCTCACGATGCCCTCGCTGACGCTATCCATGAGCCCGAGGGGGCTGCCGATGGCCAGGACGATGTCGCCGACCCTGGCCTGGCTGGAGTCGCCGAAGGTCGCCGGCCTGAGGTTGGTGTCGCCGTTGGCCACCTTGATGAGGGCGAGGTCGTTGTTCGGGTAGGTCCCGACCAGCGAGGCCTGGTAGGTGTGCCCGTCAAACGACGTCACGGTGAAGGTCTTCTCGGAGCCGACGACGTGCGCGTTGGTGACAACGTTGCCCTGGTTGTCAATCACCACCCCGGACCCCAGCCCCGTCGTGGTGTCGATCTCGACCACCGAGGGCGAAACCGTGTCGATCAGCTTCCGCAGGTCCGCCTGCAGCGCCGCAAGCGCGCCCGAACCGACGGTGGTCCCGGGGGATGCCGCCGCCCCAGGCGAGGCGGGGACCAGGGGAATGATCGTGCCCGACGAGGCGGCGGGCGAGGGGGTCGAACTCTTGTTGGAGGTGGGGCCGGCCAGGCGCACCGGGCTGGTGCAGGCGGCCAGCACGAAGACGGAAATGATGACCAGCGCGGAGCGGTGGAGAAGACGAGTCATGAGTTGAATGGTGGCTGAACCTCCTGTGGCGGGCTTGTGTCGAGCCTGGGAATCTACTGTGAAGCTCCCTCAGCTTCCAAGAATGCGCCTGGCGGATGAATCAGGCGTTAAGCCGTACCGGTGGGACGGCTCGGGCCACGTCAGCCAGGCCAGCCAGCCCAGCTCGACCAGCACCAGGAAGAACGGCCACCGGGAGCCAAAAACCCAACCCGGCGGCGCCACTACCAGGAGGGCGGTCAGCACCCATCCAGCACCCTCGCGCTCGGCCGCACTGACCACCATCCCTGCCGCAACCAGCAACGTCAGGTAATCCTGCACGTGGATGTACGGCGTCACGAACGCTGACCCCACGACGCCGGCACTTATCGCCAGCGCCGGCCGGCCTCGCCCGACCCGCCAGGCCGCCGCCAGCGCAGCCCCGGCGAGAAGCGCCTGCAGGGCGACCGTGGCCGGGCCGGGCCCCATCAACTGTTGGAGTGTCATCTCCACCGCCTTTGGGAAGTCGCGGCGCACGACGATGGCCAGGTTCACGAACTGCTCCACCCCGTGGCTGCCAAGGCTGATCAGAATCACGGCGCCCACGACCACCGTGGTCGCCAACCAGGCCGCGAACACCCGTCGCTCCCCCGCCACCAGCAGCGCCAGTGGCACCAGGAAGGTGGCGTTGGGGCGGATCGCGACCAGGCCGAGCGCCACGCCCGCCCACGACCGTTGCCCGGCCTGAACCAGGCGCCAGCAGAGGACGATCGCCAGCGCGCCGAATATGGCGTTCTGACCGCTCGCCAGCGAGTAGGTCACCGTCCATGTGGCCCCCGCCATCAGCAGCATGGCGACACGCCAGTTGCCACTGGGCCGGGAGACCAGCATCAATACCAGCGCCGTCAGCGCCAGCATCAGGGTCACCCATATCCCGTAAGCCCAGACGTAGGGCAGTGCAACCAGGGGCGCGACCATCCACGCCTGGGGCGGCGTGTTGAGGAATGGCAGGAACCTGGCGTCGCCCCCGTACGACCCCAGCCATGTGCGGCGCTGCACCTCGACATCGAACAGCGCCGACCAGCCGTGTCGCAGGCCCACCTCCGCACCGACCAGGTAAGTGTGGAAGTCGCTGTGCGTGACCAGGTGCCCATCGAGTTGTCCACCGAGGGCCAGGTTGGCGGGCACGGCGACCAGCAGGAGCAAAACTCCCGAGATTGTTCGGGCCCGCGGTGAGGCCCCAACCGAGCGCACTGCCGCCTCGGCGTGCGGGTGCATCGGGCAAAGACACGCCGCGGCGAGGGCCAGGGCCAGCAGGCCCGGCGGCGGCAGGAGGAGGCTGGCGCAGCCCGCGACCAGGAGGGCCGTGACCACCAGCAGTTCCCGCGCGCTCACACGGGTGGAGTGTAAGGACCGGGCGTCGGGCCTATAAGCTGGATCCCAGCATGAGGAAGAAAGTGTGATCAACTCGCCGGAGCCGGAGCAGCTGCGCGCCGACGGCGTGCTCGCCAGCACCCTCTCGGGCGTCCCGATCAAGAGCGTCTACACGTCGAAGGACCTGGAGGGGACGGTGGAGGAGCTCCCCGGTGAGTACCCGTACACGCGGGGAATCCACCAGAGTGGGTACCGCGGCAGGCTCTGGACGATGCGCCAGTTCGCGGGCTTCGGCTCTGCCGAGCAGACCAACGCGCGCTACAAGTACCTGCTGGAGAACGGGCAGAACGGGCTCTCCGTGGCCTTCGACATGCCCACCCTGATGGGCCAGGATTCGGACAACCCGACGTCCCGTGGCGAGATCGGTCACTGCGGCGTCGCGGTCGACTCGCTCGCCGACATGGAGACTCTCTTCGACGGTATCCCGCTGGGTGAGGTCACCACCTCGATGACCATCAACTCCCCCGCGGCCATCCTGCTGGCGATGTACCTGGTGGTGGCGGAGAAGCAGGGTGTCGCCTGGGACCGCGTTGGCGGCACGCTGCAGAACGACATCCTCAAGGAGTTCATCGCGCAGAAGGAGTTCATCTTTCCTCCCGAGCCCTCCATGCGCCTGGTCGTCGACACCATCGAGTTCTGCTCGCGCGAGGTGCCCCGGTGGAACACCGTCTCGGTGTCCGGCTATCACATCCGCGAGGCGGGCTCGACGGCCGTGCAGGAGCTCGCCTTCACGCTGGCGGACGGCTTCGCGTACGTGGACGCCGCCATCGCCCGGGGCCTGGATGTCGACGACTTCGCCCCGCGCCTGTCGTTCTTCTTCGACGCCCACATCGACTTCTTCGAGGAGATCGCCAAGTTCCGCGCGGCGCGCCGCATCTGGGCCCGGCACATGCGCGAGCGTTACGGCGCCCGCGACGAGCGTTCCTGGAAACTGCGATTCCACACCCAGACCGCCGGCGTTTCGCTGACCGCCCAGCAACCCGAGCTGAACATCGCCCGCACCGCGCTCGAGGCCCTGGCGGCGGTGCTGGGGGGGACGCAGTCGCTGCACACCAATGCCATGGACGAGGTCCTGGCGCTGCCCACCGACAAGTCCGCCCGCATCGCGCTGCGAACCCAGCAGTTGGTCGCTCACGAAAGTGGCGCCGCCAACACCGTCGACCCCTTTGGCGGCAGCTACTTCATGGAGGATTTGACCCGCCAGATGGAGGAGGGGGCCGAGGACTACTTCCGTCGTATCGAGGAGATCGGCGGGGTGCTGCCGGCGATCGAGTCGGGTTTCTTCCAGCAGGAGATCGCCGACGCCTCATTCCGTTACCAGGCAGAGCTGGAGCAGCGCCAGCGGGTGATCGTGGGGGTGAACGACTTCACGGGCGGCAACGAGGAGGACCAGCTGGAGATCCTGCGCATCAGTGGCGAGGTCGAGACGAGCCAGGTCGAGCGGGTGCGGGTGGTCCGCGAGAAGCGCGACGGCGCGGCGGCGTCAAAGGCCCTGGAGCAACTCCGGCGGGCGTCCCGCGCGCCGCAGGAGAACCTGATGCCTCACCTCATCGAGTGCGCCCGAGCATATTGCACCGAGGGGGAGATGATGGGCGCCATGGTGGATGCCTTCGGCATCTATACCGAGCGCGCGATCATCTGAGCCGGGGAGGCCCTTGAGCGAACCCCAGCCGATACGAATCGTCCTCGCCAAGGTCGGCCTGGATGGACATGACCGCGGCATCAAAGTCGTCGCCCGCGCCCTCCGCGACGCGGGCTTTGAGGTCATCTATGTCGGCCTGCGGCAGACACCGGCGATGCTCGTCGAGGCCGCCGTCCAGGAGGACGCGCGCCTCATCGGGGTCTCGCTGCACTCCGGTGCCCACATGACGTTGTTGCCGGCGGTGATGGACGAGTTGGAGCGCCGGCATGCCGAGGACATCATGGTGTTCGGCGGCGGAATCATCCCCCCCGAGGACATCGCCGAACTGAAGGCCCGCGGCGTCGCCGAGCTCTTCACCCCCGGGACGCCCCTCAAGGACATCGTGGCCTGGGTGCACGCGCACGTGGAGAAGGCCGCGGCCTGACCGATGCCCGTCACCGTGCGGCCGGTCCGCGACGACGAGTACGAGCGCTACGGCAGCGTGGCCGCCCTTGGCTTTGGGGCGGACTATGACGCGGAGGAACAGGAGCAGGAACGACTGCTGATTCCTCTCGAAGACACGCTTGCCGCCTTCGACGGCGACGAGCTCGTGGGCACCGAGGGCGCGTACCGCCTCACACTTTCCATCCCCGGCAACCAGGTGCCCATGGCAGGGGTGACCACGGTCAGCGTGCTGCCGACCCACACCAGGCGCGGCGTGCTCACGGCGATGATGCGGCGGCGACTGGAGACGATGCGCGACGCCGGTGAGTGGCTCGCCGGCCTCTGGGCGTCGGAGAGCGTCATCTACGGCCGCTACGGGTACGGCGTTGCCACCGAGCGTCTCGGTTTCGAGGTGGACACGTCTCGGACGGGGTACACGCGTCTCGTTCCCGACCCCGGGACAACGCGACTGGTGGACAGGGACGCGGCGCTGCGCACGGTCCCTGCCATCTTCGATGCCTGCGCCGCCGCGTGCCCGGGCATGGTCTCCAGGGATGGGGCCTGGTGGAACTACCTCTGGCGCGATCCCAAGGAGGAACGCGCCGGGCGCTCCGGGTTGCTCTTCGCCATCCACGCCACCAACGGCCTGGACGACGGTTACGCGGTGTACCGCACCAAGTCCAACTGGGGCACCGGCGCCGACAATGACATGCTCCTCGAAGACCTGGTCACGACCAGCGACGCGGCCTACGCGGCCCTGTGGCGATACCTCTTCGACGTGGACCTGATGCCGCGGCTTGCCGCCCACAGCCGGCCCGTCGACGAACCGCTCCTCTGGATGCTCGCCGACCGGCGGGCGGTGCGCCCGCGCGTCGACGAGGGCCTCTGGCTGCGGCTCGTCAGCGTCCCCGCCGCGCTGGAGGGTCGGCGCTACAGCGCTGAGGGGAGAGTGGTCTTCGAGGTGGCCGACGACTTCTGTCCCTGGAACGCGGGCCGCTATGCCCTGACGGTCTCTGCCGACGGCGCGCGCTGCCAGGCCACCAGCGAGACGGCGGATATCGCGGCGCCGGCGGCCGCGCTGGCCTCGGCCTACCTCGGTGGGATCAGTTTCTTCAATCTCGGCCGTGCCGGCCGCGTGACCGAGTTGGTACCCGGGGCGCTCCAAAACGCTGACGCGATGTTCCGCTGGCACCGTGCCCCCTGGTGCGACCGCATCTTCTGACGCGCCCCCGTAACCAAATCCCGCAGGGACCGTTACTAGTACTGTTTGGGAAGGGCGGGCACCCATCAGCCGTGATGGTTGCGGCCAACACCTCCGGGAGGATATTTGACGACCCAGGTCTGCGTGACTGGCATGGGCGCGATCACGCCCCTCGGCCACGACCTCGCGGAAACCTGGGGTGCCATGGTCGAGGGTGTGTCCGGCGTCGCCACGGTGGCGTCGTTCGACCCCGAGGGTCTCGCGACCACCATCGCCGCGGAGGTCAAGCACTTTGACGCGGCCGCGGTCCTTGGCCGCAAGGCCGCGCATCGCATGGCGCGTTTCAGCCAGTTCGCGATGGTCGCCAGCCAGGAGGCGGTGGCCCACGCGGGTCTCGATATTGCCAAGCTCGATTCGGAGCGCGCGGGGGTCCTGATCGCCTCCGGGGTGGGCGGCCTTGCGGAGATCGAGAACGCCACTCGCACCCTGGACAAGGACGGCCCCCGTCGCGTCAGCCCGTTGGTGATCCCGATGATGATCGGCGACATGGCGTCGGGCAACGTGGCCATCGAGTTCGGGCTGCGTGGTCCCAACTTCGGCCTGGTCTCGGCCTGCGCGTCGGGGGCACACGCGCTGGGCGAGGCTGCGGAGATCATCCGGCGCGGCGACGCGGACGTGATGCTGGCCGGCGGCGCCGAGGCGGCGATCACCAAGCTCGCCATAGCTGCTTTTGTCGCCGCCCGCACCCTGAGCAGCCGCAACGCTGAGCCCGAGCGCGCCAGCCGGCCGTTCGACGTCGCGCGGGACGGGTTCGTCATCGGTGAGGGTGCCGCGGTGCTGGTGCTGGAGTCGCTGGACCACGCGCTGGCGCGTGGTGCGGTCCCGCTGGCCATCCTCAGCGGTTACGCCGCCAGTGCCGACGCCTACCACATCACTGCGCCGGACCCCGACGGACGCGGCGCCACCACTGCCATGCGAGGCGCGTTGAGCAAGGCGGCGCTCGCGCCGGCGGATGTCGGGTACATCAACGCCCACGGCACGTCTACGGAGCTCAACGACCGCACCGAGGCGAAGGCGATCCGCGAGGTATTCGGGGATGGCGCCGGGCAGGTGGGGCCACCGGTCAGCAGCACCAAGTCGATGACCGGCCATCTCCTCGGAGCCGCGGGCGCGCTGGAAGCGGTCGTCTGCGTGAAGGCCATCGAAACCAGCCAGGTGCCGGCGACGATCAATCTCGAGGAGCCGGACATCGACTGCGACCTGGACCACGTGCTGGAAACGCGGCGGGTTGACGTGGCCAACGCGCTGACCAATTCCTTCGGGTTCGGGGGACACAACGCGACGTTGGTTTTCTCCCGCCCGGAGGCAGCCGGTGCCTGAGATCTCGTATG
>JBHEMS010000041.1:0-51735 GCA_046262455.1 Candidatus Dormibacteria bacterium
AGACACGAGGTTCGTGCGGGGCACATGTTCCAAGAGGTGGCGAACTGATCCTGCTGAGGCCGAACCCGGGTCACAATGGTAACAATTGAGAGGATGGCCCAGAGACGACTGACACGCCCGGCGACGGCGGCTATCTGCACACTGGTCAGCCTGGCGCTGGGGACTCTCACGGCCCTGGCGGCGACGTCCAGCCCCAACGACTCATTCTTCACCAGCGGGAACCAGTGGGGGCTGGCCGGGCACGCCGGCAGCGCGGATGTGCCCCCGGCGTGGTGTGTCTCCACGGGCGCCGGTGTGCTCGTCGCTGACGTGGACACGGGGGCGGACTTCAACAATCCCGACCTGGTGGGCAAGCTGGTTCCCGGGGCACGGTTCACCAACGGCGATGGCAACTCCAACGGGTCCGGCCAGGCCGCGGTTCAGGATGACAACTACGATCCCTCCACCGGCGAATATGGGCACGGCTCGATGACCTCGGGAATCCAGGTGGCGAACACCAACAACGGACAGGGGATCGCCGCCGTCGCCGGGCGTGTCAGTCGTCTCTGGGCCATCCTCTCAATTGTTACCATTGTGACCCGGGTTCGGCCTCAGCAGGATCAGTTCGCCACCTCTTGGAACATGTGCCCCGCACGAACCTCGTGTCTCGCATCACCTCAATCAACCAACGTTCGCCCCGCCCAATTCCGGGCGCCCTCAACTAGGCTGTCACGCCTGAAGCTCTGTAGGGGATCCCCAGGCCGTCCAGCCGCTCGCGGGTCACGGCGACCGCCTGCTCCGAGCTGTCCACGACGATGAACCGCCGCCCCGCCTGGTGCGCGGCCACGGCGGTGGTCCCTGACCCGCAGAAGAAGTCCAGCACCGTGCCGCCCGGCGGAGACGAGGCGCGGACGATCCGGCTGACGACGGCCAGCGGCTTCTGGGTGGGGTAGCCGGTGCGCTCCCGGCCCCCCGTGGGGACGATCGTGTGCCTCCAGGTATCGGTGGGCAGTTTGCCCCGCGCCGCCTTCTCGGAGCTGACCAGCCCGGGTGCCATGTAGGGCGTCCGGTCGATGTCGTCGACGTTGAACACGTACCGCTGAGCGTCGCGCGCGTAGAAGAGGATGTTGTCGTGCTTGGCCGGCCAGCGCCGCCGGCCCCGGCCGCCGAAGTCGTAGGCCCAGATGACCTCGTTGATGAAGTTCGCCCGGCCGAAGATGCCGTCCAGCATCACCTTGCAGTAGTGCACCTCGCGGTAGTCGACGTGCAGGTACAGGCTGCCGTCGCCGGCCAGCACCCGGTGCGCCTCGCGCATCCTCGGCTCGAGCCAGGCGGTGTAGTTGTCGAAGGCGTCCGCGTAGCTGTGCGACTCCCCGCGGATCACGTCGTAGCGTCGCCCGCCAAAGCCCTCCCGTGTCCCGGTCTCAGATGATTTCGTCCGCAGCCGCGTATGGCTTCGCGTGGCCCCGGTATTGAAGGGTGGGTCGATGTAGATGAGGTCGACTGAGCTCGCCCCCATGCCGCGAAGGACGTCGAGGCAGTCGCCCTGGATGACGCGGTTGTCGCTCACGGCCGGGTGCGGTACCGGCGGCGCACCCGCGGGGTGACGTCGTCGCGGAACAGCGCCGCCACAACGAGCGGGACGGCCAGCCCGAGCAGGCCGGCCAGAAATGTCTGCAGGTTGGGGATCTTGCGGGGGTCGGACAGACCCCTGTAGGTCAGCTCGCCGGAGATGGCCGCGGCCACCACCAGCAGGAAGAAGCCGCAGATCGCGTTAGAGCGCTGGTGGCGCGGCTGGAACACCCAGCCCACCCAGCGGGCCCCCGTCAGCCGCGCGCCCGCACTGCGATACGCGGCCACCGCGGTGATCCCGTTGAGGACGACTGTGCTGACCACCGCGCTGACCGTGATCGCCACCCTGAAGGCGGCGAGGTTGGCCATCACGTAGGCGGCGATGTTCACCAGGACCAGGCCTGCCGGGGTGATCACCGCCAGCAGCGCGAGGAGCCGGGCGCGCGTCGACCGTCGCATGCCTCGCACCGTCTCCTGCACGCTGTGCACCGGGCCGCTCACCCGAGCATTATCCCGGGGGGAGAGGCCCTGACCCGGCCCTATGCTTGATCCGGGATGACCGAGCCCACAACCGCCTGACATGGAAGCCCCGCGGCTGACGCTCGACCGTCAGCGCCTCGAGGAGCTCTCCGGCTTCAGCCAGGATCAGCTCGAGCAGTGCGAAAGGGCGGGAATGATCGAGGAGAAGGACGGCGGCTTTGCCGGCATCGACCTCCTCAAACTCCAGCTGATCGGCCAGGTTGCCGAGCACGCCGGCGGTATCACCCGGGTCATTGATGCCTACCTCAAGGGCGGGTATCCCCTGGGGTTCCTCGAGATGTGCCTGCCCCAGGCCCAGGAGCTGTCGAGCGTCACCTACCGCGAGCTGATGCAGCGGCTTGGCATCCCTGAGGACGAGGCCCAGGGGGTGCTGCGGGCGGCCGGGCTGCCGATGCCCAATCTGGATGCCCCGGTGCGCCTCGACGAGATCAATGCCTTCGAGCAATACGCCGCCATCCGCGCGCTGCCGATCCCCATCGATGCCCGGATGCATGCCATGCGGGTCACCGGCGACAGCATGCGGCGCGCCACCGAGGTGCAGGCCGAGCTCTTCCGCACCCACGTCGTCGACCCCCTCCTGGAGGCGTACCGGGAGGACCTAAGCAGGGCCAACGACCTGGTCGGAGAGATCAGCAGCCGGGCCAACGTGATGGTCGCCGGGCTGACCACCTGGCTCTACCAGCGCTACCTGGAACACGAGACCGTGAAGAGCGTCACGGAGCGGATGGAGAGTGCGCTGGCGGGCGGCTCGCTGGCCTTGAACCGTCCCCGGGACCCCTCGGTGGCGTTCGTCGACCTCGTCGGATTCACTGTGCTCTCGGCCGACGCCGGCGACCGCGAGGCGGCCGACCTCGCCCAGCGGTTCAGCGACCACCTGATGGACGTCGTCGGGGCCTACGACGGACGCGTGGTCAAGACCATGGGGGATGGCGCGATGCTCTTCTTCAACAGCGGTTCCCACGCGGTGCGGGCTTCGCTGCAGCTGCAGGATGACCTGCACCAGATGGGCTTCCCCTCGATCCGGGTTGGCATCAACCGCGGGCCCGTGGTGGCCCAGGCCGGTGACTTCTACGGCACCACGATCAACGTGGCGGCCCGGATCACCGACTACGCCCGGCCCCGGGAGGTGCTGCTGGCTTCCGCCGTCCTTCCCGACGGGGCCGAGGGGGTGGACCTCGAGGAGATCGGCGAGGTCACCCTCAAGGGGGTGGCCCTACCGGTGCGCCTGTTCCGGGCCCGCGAAGCCCTCGGTTAGCGGGGAGCCACCGACCCGACCTTAGCTACTCATCGCGTGGGATCGGGGCGCCGATATGCGCCTCGACCAGGCCTGCAACCTCCCCCGGGTTGGCGTGACGCTTCAGCTCCTTCTTGCTGAAGATGACCTCGCCGTCCAGCGTCACCTCGAAGGCGCCGCCCTTGCTGGGTACCAGCTCGATGGCCGCGATTATCGGGGCCCACTTGGTCAACAGCTCGTCCGTCAGACCGACGGCTCTAGGGACGTAGTTTCAAGGGACGCAGAATTCGACCGAGAAGCGGTGAGTGGGGTTGATCAAGGTTGAGTCCTCCTGGCTTTGATAACCGATAGGCTAGCTAACATGCCCCGACGCCCCACTCGCCCATGGCAGCGACCTGGTCCACCGGGCGGCCAACCCGCCCGGGGTCGCCGCGCGTATCGCCTGGACCTCCACGGCTATGACGTCGCCACCGCTTGCGAGCTGGCGCAGCAATTCACGCGTGAGGCCTATGCCAACGGCTACCACACCATCGAACTGGTCCACGGTGCCCGGGACGTCACCGAGCCGGTCCGCGCCGGCGAGGGAAGAGGCGGGATCAAGTGGGAGCTGCGGCGGATGTTCGACCACGGCCAGTTCGACGCATTCTGCCGGCGGCAGGACAGCCATCTGATGGAGGGCTCGATCACCCTCGCGCTGCGGGCCAACCCGCAGCCGCGCTCCGAACGGTGGCCGACGATGCCACCCAAGGGCTTCAGTTAGAGCGGCTACCCACGGGTTCAGGTTGCTGGGCCCGCGCGATCTTCGCGCTGGCGATGCTGTTGGGATCGCGCGAGATCAGCTTCTGGCGCCAGTCCAGCAGCAGGTCGCAGAACTGGTTGACCCCAAGCTCGTGGCGCTCCAGCCGCTCCAGGCGGTCATTGAGCAGGTCGAGGGTTATGGTGCGGCCGTCCAGCTCGACCAGCCGGCCTGGCAGGCCGCAGTCTCGGATCGCCTTTTCGATTGTTCTACTGTCCATGGGTATTCAAACTGCCTCGTTCCGCGCTCTGTTCCGTTTCGGGGGGCGGTTCCGCCGCCACCTCGATTAACGCGCCACGTCCCCTTCCGGTTCACCAAGAACCGGTAAAGAAAATGGCCGGGTTGCCCGGCGACCCGAGAATTGGCGGATGCCTGTGAATCGTCGCGCCGCCGCCAGCGGCGCCAGCCCGCGCATGGCCCTGGCGCCAGCCGCGGCGCGCACCAGGGCCGGTCGAGCCGCGGGCGCCGGGGGCAAGAAACCGCCTCGCCGCGTCAGGCTCGGAACGAAGGCGGAGGTCCGTCAGCGCACGGCTTTGACCGAGGAGCGCCTGGCGCGGGCGTACCGCCACGTCGAGTGCGCGCTGGTCCACCAGACCCCGCTCCAGCTGCTGGTCGCCACCATCCTCAGCGCGCAGTGCACCGACGAGCGCGTAAACATGGTCACCCCCGGCCTTTTCCGGCACTATCTAGACGCCCGTGCTTTTGCTGACGCGGACCCGCAGGCACTGGAGCTGGAGATTCAGTCCACCGGCTTCTTCCGGCAGAAGACCAAGTCGATCATGGGGTGCTGCCGAGCGCTGGTGGAAAGGTTCGGCGGCGAGGTGCCAGCGCGGATGGAGGACCTCGTGACCCTGCCCGGCGTGGGTCGCAAGACCGCCAATGTGGTCCTCGGCGTGGCCTTCGGGCTGCCTGGGTTCGCCGTCGACACCCATGTCACCCGGCTGACCGCGCGCATCGGCCTGACCCGGCACTCCGACCCCGAGAAGATCGAGGCTGAGGTCTGCGCCAACCTGCCGCCGGAGCAGTGGAGCGCCTTTGGCCTACGCCTGATCCAGCACGGCCGCCTGGTATGCGGGGCGCGCAAGCCCCTCTGCCCGGACTGCATCCTTAACGACTACTGCCCGTCGTCGTCGGTGCTGGGGTCCAGGTCCGCCTAGGGTCCGGCGCGCCTCCGCCGCCGCCGACCCGTGACGGCGGCGATGACCGCGACGGCCCCGCCCAGCAGCCCTACCATCCCCAGGAGCGCGGGCGCGAGGGTGACCGCATTCGCGCCGATCGTCCCCGCCGTGTTGGGCAGCAGGCTCGGATTCGTGACGGGCGTGAATGGGGTTGTCACAGCCGGGGGGGCGATGACCCCGGCTACCTGGAAGTTGTAGCAGCACACCCCGTCGATCTCGGTTGCCCCGTTGTCGGCGCGCTCGGTCGTCTGGTTCAGGGCGGACTGGGGCGCGGTGGAGATGAATGAGTAGCTGCCGACCTCCTCCAGGAGGCTCTGGTTGTTGGGGTTGCCGATGGTGCTGATGTCGATGGTCTGACGGATGGTGCACGGGCTGGCGGCGGAGGGCGCCGGCGGGCACTCCACCGACCCGGTCCCGGCGTTTGTCTCGGGGTAGACCTGGACGTGGGGGTCGCATGCCGATACCGAGCAGTCGTCAATCGTCCCCGTCTTGCCGGAATAGAAGCCCGGGGTGGGCCCGCCGCTCTCGTAGATGCCGTAGTAGATGTTGGTTCCCATCTGCCAGCGGGTCACGTACTGCGTGTTGCAGGAGGCCGACAGGCAGTTTGTGGCTATCAGCGAGTTTGTCCAGACCCGCGGGTCCGCGGCGACCGTCGTGGTGATCACCATGGTCTGGCCGGCGATGGCAATCGAGTTACTGAGCAGGTCCATCTCGGGCACATTTTTGCCCCCGAAGAGCGGGAAGAGCGCGTCCCCGGCGGCGTCTTTGAGACCGGTGACCGGCGCGTTGGACGGCCCCGTCACGAGGTCGGGCTGGGCCCCTGACGTGACGTGGATCCCCGGCCCCGAGGATTGACGAGCAATCGTGAGAAGCGGCGCCCCGGCGTGGTCGGAAGACTGCACCAGGGGACAGGGCGGGAGGCTGCACTGCCCGTTGGACATGTCGTTGTACACGATCATCGCGGCGCCGGTCTTGTCGGTTCGGAGCTGGAAGTAGTCGGCCAGGTTGCGGTTGCCGAACTGCCCGATGCACGCGGTGCCTGCCAGGCAGACGTCGGTGAGGTCCATGGGATGTGGTGACACCTTGACCTCGTCAACTGTGGGCGTGGCGGTGGTCGTTACCCCGCTTACGGGGTCGTTGGGGAAGACGACCTGGGCGAGGTATAGGTTCCAGATGTGGCTGGCGGCCGTGTCGCTGGGGTCGGCCACGGTGCTGTCGCCGTACCAGGCGACATCGGCGCGCCCCCCGGACCCGGCCTGGATCCACGGAAAGATGCTGACGTTGGAGCCGTGACCGGGGAGGCTAACCCGGGTCGGCTTGCTCCAGGTCCTCCAGCCCGAGGCGGCGCTGGAGACCGCCACCCAGGCCTGGCGCTGCGACGGCACGGTGCTCTTGTCGACCCATGCCACCCACAGGTTGCGCGCGGAGTCGATCGAGCTGACCACGAAGTTGGCGGCGTCGCCTGCATTGTTGACGACCTCGTTGCCCGTCCCGTTGACTGCGGCTGTGATCAGGCCCGTGCCGCTCGGGCAGGCAGTGGAGGTTGAGGGGGCATCGAGGAAGCACAGGTCGCCGGCGGCATCGTTGGGGGTGCCGATGTTGACCTGGATCGCGTCCTTGGCCTGGCCACCGACAGTAACGCTTCCGAAGTTGGCCTCGAACACGTGCGTCGGCCGGCCTCGGGCCCCGCTGACGGGCTGATCGATGGTGGGGTAGCCGTCGGCGCCAAAGGGGCAGTAGTTGGTCAACGTGCCCGGCCCATCGAGTTCGGCGGTTGAGTAGTTGATGCCGTCGGTGGTCTTGTACCACTGGGCGCCACAGTTTAGATCGTTGGCCTCCATGTAGACCAGCGGTGGGGTGCTGCTGACGGCGCTCGTTGTGCCGAAGGGGCCCGTCTGCAGGTTGGGGTCGGCGACCAGGATCCACTGGCGGTCCGAGCCCGGGACGGGGCAGCCACCGGTGGCATTCTCGGCGACGGTGTCGGTGCCATCGGCGTTGCGCACCCGCGTTGCGGTGTGCTGGCAGGCCAGGGCGTAGAGGTCCGCGTAGTACTGCTTGTTGTTGTGGTCGAAATTGATCTCGGTGTCGCCGCCTCCCGGCGCCGCCAGCGGCCCGCAGAGGGCGGTGATGACGTCGCAGCCGGGCAGCGGCGTGGGATTGCGGTGGATGTTCCGGAACGTGTGGCCCCCGTCCACAGAGCCCTGCCAGACGCTGCGCTGGGTGCCGGTGCCGGTCGGACCGCTGACGTACACAAACCCGGTGGTCGCGTCGCTGGGCTGGGTCACCGGCAGTGGCTGGTTCGGCTCCAGTCCCAGGTCGGGCTCACCGTAGGTGTGGATGGGGTCGGCCACCCGGGGCACCTCGAAGCCGATCGAGGGCGTCGCGGCCGTCGCCGCCAGAGGAATCCCCGCCGCCGGGGCGGAGCCCAGCGCCAACCCCAGCGCGCCGACCAGCACTGCCCACCGCGTGATGCTTCGCATTTCACCACGAGAATACCGAGGCGTCCCCCCAACGCCCGCGATCAAGCACTGGCGGACCGTGGCCCGGCCAGTTGGTAGAATCTGGCGTTCACCCGATCCTTTCGGCCACCAGGCTTCCCCCGGGTTGGAGTCGCGAAGGTGGTCAATCCCATGGAAGGAGGCTTTCTTGGCTTTTTACGAGTTGATGTTCATCGTCAGGCCCGAGCTTGACGAAGAGCAGGTTGGTGCCGCCACAGACAAGGTCCACCAGTTGATCGTGTCCAACGGCGGCAACATCACCAAGACCGCGAGCTGGGGCAAGCGCCGCCTCGCGTACCAGGTCGGGCCCCACCGCGAGGGTTACTACGTGGTGTCCAACTTCGAGGTCGAGGCGGACAAGATCGTCGAACTGGAGCGCGTGCTGAAGATCTCTGACACCGTCTTCCGCCACCTCCTGGTGCACCGCGACCGCACGTCGGTCGGGCAGCAGGAGGTCTATGTCCCCGACTTCACGGACGAGGACATCGCGGCCATGAGCCGGGTTTCCGAGGAGGATCTCGACGAGGCTCCCGAGGCGGTGATCATCGAGGACGAGGCGGATGGTGACGGCGAGGTCAGCGCCGCCGATGCCGCCCCGCGGACGCCGGAACCGGTCGCAGACGAGGCCGGCGAGGAGCCGGCGGAAGCCAACACCCCGGCGGCCGCGGCCCCGGCACACTCAGAGGAGGGACGGAGTTGACACTGAACAAGGCAATGCTGATCGGTCGCCTGACCCGCGACCCCGAGATGCGCTACACGCCATCCGGCGCAGCGGTGACGAATTTCAGCATCGCGACGAACCGCTACGGCAAGGACGCCAATGGCGAACGCAAGGAGTTCGCCGACTTCCACAACGTCGTTGCCTGGAACCAGGGCAATCGCAACCTCGCCGAGCTGTGCGCGCAGTTCCTGCGGAAGGGCTCCATGGTCTACGTGGAAGGTCGGCTCTCCACCCGCTCCTGGGAGGGCCAGGACGGCCAGAAGAAATCACGAACCGAGATCGTCGTGAGCGATGTGGAATTCCTGGAGTCCAAGCGCTCCTCTGAAGGTGGCGCATTCGCCGAGGGAGGGGGCACCCCATCGGATGACGAGTTCGCAGCCACCCCGGGTGGCGGCGCGACGACGCCCCAGGCCGCCGGTGCACCACCGGCCGCACCCGCCGCAGCGCATGAGACACAGGACATCGACCCCGATGACATCCCCTTCTGATGGCTGACGGAGAGAGCCGAGGCAGCGGCGGCGGCGGCGGCGGAGGCGGCGGGGGCCGGCGTCCCCACCGCAAGGTCTGCAACTTCTGCGTCGAGAAGATCGAGGAGATCGACTACAAGGAGGTCTCGCGTCTGCGTCGCTACGTCAGCGAGCGCGGCAAGATCCTTCCACGTCGCGTGACCGGCACCTGTGCGCGCCACCAGCGTCGCCTGACGGTGGCCCTGAAGCGTGCTCGCCACATCGCCCTGCTCCCCTACACCGCCTGAGCTGAGAGGTTGACCCGCGCCGTCCTCGACCACGTCGCCATCGGCGCGTGGTCGAGGGATGACGTCGCCGCTGACTTCTCGCGCTGGTTTGGCGGTCGCGAGGTTGCGCGTTTCTCGATCCCCAGCTGGGCCGGCCTGCAGTTGGCCTTCGCCGGCGGCATCCGGCTGGAGGTCCTGGAGCCGGTGGAGAACCCCGCCGACGACTTCCTCCAGCGCTTCCTCGAGCGCAGCGGGCCGAGTCCACACCACACCACCTTCAAGGTGGAGGACATCCGCGCCGCCCTCGAACAGCTGAAAGGGCTTGGGATCGAGCCCGTCAAGGTCGACCTCAGTGACCAACAGTGGCAGGAGGCCTTTCTGCACCCTGGGCTGGGCCTGGGCACGGTCGTCCAGCTGGCGCAGCAGGGGGGCCCGTGGTCCTCGGAAAAGGAGCCCGCACCGGAAGCCGAAGGTGCGGTCCGCGCGCAGTTCCTCGGCGCCGAGCTGGCGTCCAACGCCACCTCCGCTGCCGCGGTGTTCGGTGACGTGCTGGGCGGTAGGGCCACGGACCTCGGCGATGGTGCGGTGGCGTACTCGTGGGACGGCGGTGGGGGAACCCTGGTCGTCAACCCGGTCGAAGAGGGGGCCAGGCCAAGGGTCGTGGCACTGGTCTTTCGGATGGCCGGTAACACCGCCGCGCCGGGGCTCGACGCGGGGGAGGAGGTCCTCTACGACGGGCCGGCCCGCCTCCGCAGGCTTGGTACCGACGGAGCGTGGCCCCGGTAGAATCGCCACCGTCATGAGCTTCCAGCTGCGCGTGCCCGGCCCCACCCCGGTGCCCAGGCGTGTGCTGGACGCAATGGCAGTACCGATGATCAACCACCGGGGGCCGGCGTTCGCCGAGCTCATCGCTGAGTGCCGCGAGGGCCTGCAGTGGGCCTTCCAGACCAAGAACGAGATCCTCATGTTCCCCTGCTCCGGCACCGGTGGCCTGGAGGCGGCGGTAGTCAACATGACCAGCCCTGGCGAGAAGGCGCTGTTTGCTTCGATCGGGTCGTTTGGCGACCGCTTCGCGAAGATCGGGCAGGCCTATGGCGCGGACGTCGTCAAGCTTGATTACGAGTGGGGCCAGGGCGCCCAGGCCGAGGACGTCGCCCGGGCCCTCGACGAGAATCCTGACGCACGGGTCCTGTTCATCACCCACAACGAGACCTCGACCGCGGTCTGCAACGACATCGCGCCCATAGCGCGCGAAGCCCGCGAGCGCGGTCGCCTGGTGGTGCTCGACGGCGTCAGCTCGGTGAGCTCCATCGATCTCCCGGTTGACGACCTCGGCATCGACGTGGTTATCAGCGGCTCCCAGAAAGGCTGGATGCTGCCGCCGGGGCTTGCCTTCATCAGCGCCAGCCCGGCCGCCCTGGAGTTCAGCAAAAATGCCCGCTGCCCGCGCTTCTATTTCGACTTCCACCGCGAGCTGGAGTTCGAGCAGAAGGGCCAGACCTTCACCACGCCCCCCGTGTCCACCATCATTGGCCTCCGCGAGTCGCTTCGGATGCTCCGGGAGGAGGGACTGCAGCAGGTGTTTGCACGCCACGCGCGCATCGCCAACGGCGTCCGCAAGTCGGTGCAGGCGCTCGAGCTTGAGCTCTTCGCCGACCCCCGCTACTACTCCAACACGGTCACCGCGGTGAAGGCCCCGCGGGGGGACGCCGACATGAACAAGAAGCTTGTCAGCACGCTGCGCGACAAGTACCAGTTGGAGCTCGCCGGTGGGCAGGGCAAGCTGGCCGGGCAGATCTTCCGGATCGGCCACCTGGGTGACATCAGCGAGGATGACGGCCGCCAGATCATCAGTCGCCTGGAGCAGGCCCTGGTGGAGATCGGCTACATCGACGGCCCGGCGGGGGCGGTCGATGCCTACGAGGAAGCCCTGGGCCATCCCGCCGCCGTCGCTCCCCCCGTCTAGCACCAGCGCAGTTGGGGGAGCAGGGCAGGGCGCGAGTCCTCGTCGCCGACCCCATCGCCGATGACGGCGTGGCAGACCTCAGGCAGCATTTCGACGTCGATCTGATCACCGGCCAGAAGCCGGATGAATTGCTGCAGCGCATCGGCGACTACGACGCCCTGGTGGTGCGTTCGGAGACCAGGGTCAAGGCGGAACACATCGCCGCGGCGACACGGATGCGGATCATCGGCCGCGCCGGCGTGGGGGTCGACAACATCGACGTGGAGGCGGCCACCTCGGCAGGCATCCTGGTGGTCAACGCTCCCGCGGGCAACACCATCGCCGCGGCCGAACACACCGTCGCGATGATGATGGCGCTGGCGCGCAATGTGCCCCAGGCCAGCCAGTCGATGCGCGAAGGTCGCTGGGACCGCAAGAAGTTCATGGGCTTCCAGCTGCGCGGCAAAACACTCGGAGTGATCGGCCTCGGCGCCATCGGCAGCGAGGTTGCCAAGCGTGCCCAGGGTTTGGAGATGGACGTGCTGGCGTTTGACCCCGTGGTCTCCGAGGAGCGCGCCGAGCTGATCAACGTGGAGCTGGTGAGCCTCGACGACCTCTGCGGGCGCGCGGACGTCATAACCGTCCACGTGCCGCTGGTGGCGGCGACCAGGTACCTCTTCAACCGCGAGCGCCTGGCGCTGTGCAAGCCGGGAGTGCGGCTGGTTAACGTCGCGCGCGGGGGGATCTACGAGGAGGCCGCGGTGCTCGAGGCACTGGAGACCGGGCAGGTGGCGGGGGCAGCGTTCGACGTCTTTGAGGAGGAGCCCCCACCCCCCGGGTCGCCGCTCGTGGCGCACCCGCTGATGGTGACAACCCCTCACCTCGGGGCCTCGACCGAGGAGGCGCAGGTGGGTGTCGCCGCCGACGTCGTGGCGCAGATCATCTCTGTCCTGTCCGGCGGTCCCGCGCGGTGAGCGGTCAACGCGCCGATGGTGCTCCCGGAGGAGATGCAGGCGATGACGCCCTACCTGGGCCTGGCGGAGAAGCTCGGCAGCCTCTACGCGCAGGCCGGCGGCGGCGGCGCCCGGCGCGTCGAGCTGGAGATCAGCGGGTCGCTCTCGCGGCACGATTCCTCGTACCTCACGGCCGAGGTCATCAAGGGAATGCTCAGCCCATTCACCGAGGAACGCATCAACGTGGTCAACGCCCGCCTCCAGGCGCAGGCGCGCGGGATCGAGGTTGTGGAGAAGCGGACCGACGCCCAGGGCCTCTACCCGGACCTGCTGTCCCTTCGTGTCGACGGCAGCGGCCCGGAGTTCCGCGCCGCCGGCACGGTCCTGGCCCACGGTGCCCGGCTGGTCCGGCTCGGCGATTTCCACGTCGACGTCGAACCGGCTGGGCGCTTCCTGCTGACCTACCACGACGACCGCCCCGGGATCATCGGCAGCGTTGGCATGGCGCTGGGGGAGCGCAACATCAACATCGCCGCCCTGCAACTGGGTAGGGACGCCCCCCGGGGTCGGGCCGTGATGATCGTCGCCGTCGATGACGACGTGCCCGAGTCCGTCCGGGAGGAGCTGGCCCGCATCGATGGGATGACCGAGATCCGCTACGTCCACCTCTGACGCGATTGGCTGACGTCCGTCCGCTTCGGGGCGTCACCTACGACGGCGATCGCGTCGAGTTGGGCGATGTGCTCTGCCCGCCCTACGACGTCATCTCTCCAGCGCAGCAGGCCGCGTACTACGCGCGCGAGCCGCACAACGCCGTGCGGATCGTCCTCAACAGCGCCGAGGGCGACGCCCGTTACAGCGCCGCGGCGGCCGCCCTTCGGGAGTGGTTGGGCGACGGTGTGCTGCGCCGGGCCGAGGCGCCCGCGTTCTTTGTCCACCGGCACTCCTTCCAGGTGCCCGGGCGCGATGACACCAGCCGGATCAGTCGCGTCGGGGTCATGGCGGCGGTGCGGCTACAGCCGTGGACCGATGGTGCGGTGAAACCGCACGAGCACACCATGCCGGGACCCAAGGAGGACCGGCTGCGCCTGATGCGAGCCACCGCCGCGGACACCGAGCCGATCTGGTGCTTCCACCCCGACGACGACGGTGCTGTCGGGCAGGTGCTGAACGCCATCACCGCTGAAGCCCCAGGGATCGCCGTCACCTTCCAGCCGGTCCCCGGCGTCGATGAAAGCGCCCCCGCCGAGGTCCACGAGCTGTGGGAGGTTTCGCACCCCGCGACGATCGCGCGGCTGGGGAACGCGCTCGCGGCAGTGCAGCTCTACATCGCCGACGGTCATCACCGCTACGAGACGGCGCTGCACCACGCGCGAGAGTTGGGGGGCGGGCTGGACGATGCCACCTCGTTCAAGCTGATGTTGCTCTCGTCCGCGGCCGACCCCGGGCTGTTGGTCCTGCCCACCCACCGCCTGGCCAGGTTTGCTCCGAACCATTCCCTTGCCGAGATGATGCGGCGCCTGGAGGAGCGGGGCTGGCGCACGGACGCCGTTGGGGACCTCGCAACGCTGGAGGCGCGGCTCCTCGAGCCCACGGCGCCCGCTCTCCTGGGGGTCGGCATTTTTGCCGGCGGGCGCTTCACGTATGTCGAGGGGACGGTCGAGAGCGCGGCGACCGCGGCGCTTGCCCCGAGCCTGGCCAACCTTGACGTTGCCGTTCTCCAGGAGGAGATCCTCGGGCCGCTCTGTGGCATCGGCCAGGCGGAGCTCGCGGACGCGGAGCTGATCGCCTACTCGCGCGATTCCAAAGAGGTGGTCGCGAGGGTCACGGCAGGGGAGTTCGACCTCGGCGTTTTCGTGCGCCCCCCGACGCTTGCCCAGGTGCAGGCGGTGGCCGACGCGGGAGAGAACATGCCCCAGAAGTCCACCTACTTCTGGCCCAAGCCCGCCTCCGGCCTGCTGATGATGCTGCAGCCGCCGGGCGAGCCCCTGTAGGCCCGCCAGGGCGGTTTTCGAGTTCACGGGCGCGGGTACAATCCGCACTGTCATGCCGACCTACGGTTATCGCTGCGCCAATGGCCACGAGTTCGAGGTCTTCCAGGGCATGACCGACGAGCCGCTCAAGAAATGTCAGCAGTGCAAGGCCGCCGTGCGGCGCATCTTCTACCCCGTGGGGATCGTCTTCAAGGGCCCGGGTTTTTACAAGACCGATAGCCGCGGGAGCGCGCCATCCGCCGATTCGTCGGCCACCGTGCCGGCCGCCGCGAGCAGCGACAAGGCCACCGCGGGGGAGGCCAAGTCCGAGGCCAAACCTGACACCAAGCCTGACGCCAAGGTCGAGTCCAAAGCCGACACCAAGGGGGCCGCGAAGCCGGAGCCGAAGCCCGCCAAAGTCACCAGGAGCGAGAAGCGTTCTGCCTAGGGACGCGAGCCCTGGGAATGACAGCAAGGGGCTCTGCGTTCTGACCTCTAGCTGCTAGATTCACCCTGCGGGAACGCGCGTGGCAGGGATTCGACAACAAGGAGACAACCAATGCCAGAAATGGTCCACCTCACCGACCAGAACTTCGAGGCCGAAGTGATGAAGTCGGACAAGCCCGTACTGGTCGACTTCTGGGCGGAGTGGTGCGCACCGTGCCGCATGGTCGCCCCGGTGGTCGAGCAGATCAACGAGGACTACGCCGGTGACATCAAGGTCGGCAAACTGGACGTCGATTCCTCGCCGGTGATCTCGGCGCAGCTTGGCGTCATGAGCATCCCGACCCTGATCCTGTTCCGCGACGGCAAGCCCGTGCAGCGCATGGTGGGCTTCCAGCCCAAGCCATCGCTGAAGAGCAAGATCGACGCCGCCCTCCAGGCGGTCTGACCAGCAGGAGCTGATGGCCCGCGGCGCAAGCCGCGGGCCATTCTTTTAGATGACGGCGCAGCCCCCAACCGAGCGGGCGCCCATCGACCTGTCCGTCAACAACGCCCTGATCGAGGGCTATCTGCCCGCCCACATGGGCGTGGTCTTCACCCACATCGAGTACGGCCGGTGCGAGGCGCGTTTGGAACTCGCCCCACACCACATGGCCCCCAACGGGTTCCTGCACGCCGCGACCGTCATCAGCCTCGCCGACACCGCCGCGGGCTTCGGCTGCCGCAACAGCCTTCCCGAAGGGGCCAGTGGCTTCACCACCATCGACCTCAACTGCTCCTACCTGGGCACCGCGACAGAGGGGGTCATCACCGTGGTGGCGCGACTTATGCACGGCGGTCGGACGACGCAGGTCTGGGATGCCGAGGTCCGACGGGAGAATGCGGAAAAGCCCATGGCGCTCTTCCGCTGCACCCAGATGGTGCTCTACCCGCGAGCCCCCTGACGAACCTTCGTCCGATTAAGCTTTAACCAGTGTAAAGTTTATCCATGCCGAACCAGCGCTCGGAGAGGACTCGCAACCGCATCCTCGACGCGGCCGAGCACCTGTTCCTCACCCAGGGGTTTAACGGGGTGGCAATGGAGGCCGTGGCCGAGGCGGCCGGGGTTTCCCGACAGGCTCTGTATGACAAGTTCGGCTCCAAGAGCGGCCTGCTGCGAGCCATGGTCGAGCGCAGCGAAGAGCAGTTAGGGATCTACCGCGGGGTGGCGGCGGTGGCGGCCGCTACCGGCGGCCTACAGAAGCTGACGGCCCTCTGCGACATCAGCCGCGTCAGCGAACCCGGGGTTGCCCCGTTCACCCGGGTGCTCTACGCCGCGCGCCTGAGTGACGAGACCGCGGCCGACCTCTGGAATGACCGCATGTCGGCCAGGTACATGGCCTTCCGCCACGTCGTCGAAACCCTCGACTCCGAAGGGAGACTGCGACCCGGGCTGACGGTCGACAAGGCCACCGACATCCTCTGGTCCATCCTCAACCCGCTCCATTACGACAACCTGGTGACGGCGCGGGGCTGGACCATTGACGAGTATCGCTACCACATCGAGGTCATGGCCCGCGCCGGTCTGCTTGGCGAGGCCCCACCGGCGGTAATGCCGGAACTTGACAAATCGTAAGGCAAACGAGCATAGTTTACGGACTGTCAACTTTAGGCCGGAAAAGCCGGCGGGGAGTCCGAACTACATGAAGAGATTTGTCCAGGCGCTGCTTCTACTCAACATAACTTTCGTGGTAATCAACAAGATCGTCGAATTCCGAACCGTCATGCCCCAGGCGGCCCCGGGCTCGCTGCTGCGTACGGCGGTCACCGACCTGTTCATCCTCAGCGCGGTTTTCGTATGCCTCATGGTCCTGGTATTCACGAGGTTCGAGTCAGACCCGACCTGGCTCTTTGTCCCCGTGTTATTCCTCGTCCCCTTGGCGATCATGTCCCTTTACACCGCCATCTCCGCGGGCGGACCGCTGGTCCCTGCGGTGATCAGGAGCGTCTTCGCGGCCTGCTTCATCGTGGCTTACTTCCGGCTGCGCGACTCCGCCAGCCGGCGCCTCGCCGCGCCGACCGCGGACCTGTCGCCCGCCTAGACCATCAGGCCCGCGCCGGGGGACCGGCGCGGTTCTGGGAGGCCTGGTCGCGGGGATTCGGTGCAGGCCCACGCGTCGATCTCAACCTTGTAGTCTGGGCTGGCCAGACCGGAGACGTACATCAACGTCGAACAGGGTTCGTGCCCGCCCAACCACTGAGCCATCAGGTCTCGCCGTCCTTCGACGGGAATCACGCCGACCAGATACCAGGTCAGCTTCACGAGATCCGTGACCTCCATGTCGGCTGCTTCGAGGTTGAACCGCACGTTGTCGAGGGCGATTCGAATCTGTTCAAGGGGGTCGTGTGGAACGAAACCGTCGGGGCTGCGCGACCTGCCCCGCCACCACCAGCCATCTATGACCTCCGTCTATCTCGACCTGATGGCTGTAGGCCGCGACTGGTGCGTGGATGCTAGACGGGTTGCGGGATACCTTCATGCGACCTCCGTGCGGGGGGACGAATATTTCATAACGCTGTTGCGTTATCATGGCAGACCGATGGGCCGACCACGAGAACACGGTGAGAAGACACGTCTCGCCCTGCTGGGAGCGGCTGAGTCATTGGTCGCTGCCCGTGGCCTCGACGCTCTCTCCGTGCGAGCCATGGCTGCAGACATAGGCAGCTCTGTGCGCGCTGTCTACAGTGTCTTCGGGTCCAAGCACGGTCTCATGGTGGCGCTGGCCCAACGAGGCTTCCAGCTCCTGATGAATGAGGTGGATTCGGTGCCACTGACTGGTGATCCTGCCGCAGACCTGGTCCGTGCGGCGACCCTCGGCTTTCGTCCGTTTGTGCTGGGCCACCCGGACTTGTTCAAACTGCTGTTCATTCAGTCGGACATCAAGATCCGCCCAGACGTTGACGACGCCAGCGAGGAGGCCTTCGGTCGGCTCGGAGCGAGGCTCGAGCGGGCAGGAGCAGACGGGGTGGTTCCAGACAGGCCTGTTGCCGAACTCGGCATGGAGTTTCACGCCCTGTGCCAGGGTCTGGCCACTCTTGAGCTTTGCGGGGCGATGCCTCCGGGGCAGGCAGAGCGCATATGGACCCATTCGTTCGAGGACCTGGTCGCGGGTTGGCGGGCTCGCGCCGTCGCGACCGGTACCGTGGCGCGCGGCGAGTGATCACCGCGTTTCGGAAACGAGGAGGGTGGCTTACCCGACGCGCGCGCGGACGACCCACCGGGTCGGACCGATAATTCGCCGGTTCGGGTCCCTGAGGGCGCTTATTGCCGCATCGATCGAGGCGCCCGGCACCTTCGTGCGGTCGCGGAACCGATCGATTGTGATTGCCGAGATCTCAGCCGCGATCCGCGCATCGCCCCCGCTGTCGGCAGGACGTCTCTCCACCTGCTCAATACTGGCACCGGAAGCCTGGAGCAGGTCAGGGACCTTGGGCCCCAGCGCTACGTCTATGCCGGCCGCGCGCATGACGTCGACCATGACGGCGAGGCCATCTGCTTCGTCGGTAGTGGCATCCGGAAGGGTAAGGGCTGTGAAGTCCGCGTCATGGATGACGATCTGCCCCGCTGGAGCTGTGAGTTGGACACAGCGGCGGCAGGCCTCCGCGGGATCTGGCAGGTGTAGGAGGAGCATCTGAGCAACGACCAGATCGAAGCTCCTCGGCCCGAAGTCGAGTCGACAAAAGTCGCCGCGGCGAACGTCGATTACGTCCCCGTTTAGTGGCTCCAACCAGTGTGTTTCTAGATCCACGGCCACGACCGTGCCCCCTGGGACGACGCGGTTCGCCAGCCACCGCGTGATGTCACCACCCCCCGCTCCGATCTCAAAGCAGCGCCAGCCATCGGATACCCCTGCTGCCTCGAGGGCTTGGATGGTCAGCGCACCGTGATAGGCAAACAGCAGTTCCATGCGACGTCGTTCGACATCGTTCGCCTCGGTCGCCAGGACGTAGCCGGTCATTGCCTTGCCGGCCTCACGCGGCGGGATGCGCGCATGCTTCGATGAATGATTGGAGCCGGCCGGTAAAGCGCCCACACTCGACAAGGTGGACGCAGTGGCCGCTGCCCGGCCACTCTTCGATTTGGGCCTGAGGGATCTGGGCGAGGAGGTCGTGGCGCTCCCCCGGCTCAAGCGCTCGCCCGAACACGGCCAGGTAAGGGCATGTGATGCGGCTGCTGGCGTCGTCGATCCGCGTCTGCATCTCATTGGGTTCGGTGCTGATTAGGTCCTCCCAGTACCCCAGTACGACGTCCTGTCGAACGTCCCGCCCTTTCACAACTTCGCTGCGCAGCGGTTCGGGTATCCGGTCGACTCCAATACCCTCCTCGAACGGCTCGAATGCCGCCCTGAAGTTTGACCCTGAGAGCGCTGGCCACAACTGGCGGACCATCCGGGCGAAGGGGCGAATCTCCAAAGGCTGATCTACGTTGACGAGCCCGAGCGTAGGAAACGAGGCGGCGTAGATCCCGGCGATCGCCGCGCCCATCGAATGCCCAACTACTATGGGCCGGTCGATGCCGAGGCCGATCACCGTGTCGTTGACAGTCGCGGCGGCGTCCCACAGGGAGCATGGCAAGCCGCCGGTCTCCCCGTGGCCAGGCAGGTCGATGGTCAGCGCGCGGACGTTATCACCAAGGCCGGCGACGATCGCTCCCCACGTCCGGCGGTCAAACGTCAGGCCGTGCAAGAAAACGACAGGGGTTCCCACGCCGCGATCCTCATATGCGATTTGAACCCCAACACCGGCTGTCGACACGGCGACCCTCCCTGAGTAACGTCACGACGAATCGTAACAGTGTGGCGTTACTCCGTCAAGGCGCTCGCGTCGCCCCTGCCGAACACGGCCCTTTCGGACCAGTTTCGAATTCAGGTTAGACCCCGACCCCCCTTCCAGAAAGCCCCTCGTCGGGTACTCTTCTGGCGGGAGCGGATGGGGTCAGGTGGCCTCCCAGTCTTCAAATCTTGGCGGGGCCTTCTGGACTCGAATCCGGCCGTTTTAGGCCATTTCCCTCCCAGTCTTTTGCAACGGGGAGGCGCCCCCCTTTGGGCCGCTGGATCCAGCGTATCACCGGTGTCTGCGCAGGCGCGCCGGACGCACTCTCAGGGACGCTGATCGCGCCGGTCTTGGTCGAGGATCTTGTGGATGCCAGCGAGGAGTGCCGGAAGATGAATCGAGACAACCTCTTCGAGGATTAGCAGGTCAAGCTGGCCGTAGTCGTGGACCAGTCGGTCCCGCATTCCTGCGATGCTGTCCCAGTCGATGTCCGAGTAGGCATCGCGACGCGCCAGAGGGAACTGGTACTTGGCGATCTCCGCAACCTGCTCCACCCGCTTGGCGATTGCGTCAACTGCCATTTCGTCGTCCGTCCAAGCCCGCACCTGCTCGGAATAGCGCAGCGCTTGTTGCGCGTTTTCTCGCATTCCAGTCAGAGCGGCCCGTACTCGGTCGTTCATATGAGGGAAAAAGCTTCGGCTCGGATTGGCCCCGAGATGTCGGCTCGAAGCGTCTCGACGCGTGTCAGGTGGACATCTCTTTCGAATGCGTGCTCAAGCTCCCGCTCCACCGTCGTCAGGGACGCGAGCGATGGTCGACTCCCGCTTCCGTAACTGACCAGGATGTCGACGTCACTGTCCGGCCGAAAATCGGACCTCACCGCGGATCCAAACAGTTGCATGGTCTCGAGGTGGTGTCGTCGGGCCAGGCTGCGCATGAAACGGGGCGCCGGAAGTTTGAGGTCTGGATGTGGGCGCCCCAGTGGTCTGCCGCGGCGCAGGCCATGGCGGGACCGATCGGGAAATGACTGTTTGAGGTCGCCATATAAAACGGTGGCGCGCCGCATCTGATTTCGCAGCGACGCACCAATCAGCAGCTCCTTGCGTACATCGTCATGCTCAAGAAACCGGACGTTGATCTCGTTCTGGGCACCGAGCGCTTCCAGGTAGCGTGCAACGCGAGACCGTGCCGCGCTGGTCTCATTTGACGCCAATACTGCAACCAGCGCCTGCGATTCACGGGCGACAAACTCAAGCGCCGGACTGGCGCGGGCCGCAATGGCGACGGCTGTCGGCAGCGCAGCGACCTGCATCGCCAAGCCAAGAACGGATGCCGCCAGCGAATTCTTGACGAGGCTATAAACGGGGACCAATTCGCCACGTCGCTCAACAACTCCGTCGTCGACCAGGATGCTTAGAGCACGCTGGGCTGCGCTCGGAGTGACCTCCGTGGCCCGAGCCAGAGCCGACAGGCGCAGTTCGCCACCCGCTTCGAGGGCGAGAACCTGCGAAAGCGCCAGCTCCGAGCTGATCAGTCGCATACCGATAGTTTACGCTGCCAGCGTACATACGAACGGTACTACTGTGTGACGATGTCACGGGCTGAATTTGAGACCCAGACCTCGCTCACCCCAGACAAGGTCGCCGCGCTCGCCCTTGGGGGCTCCCTTCTGCTCGCGGTCGTCATGGTGGCAACCTTGACTCCGGCGGCGCTGGCGCATAACGAGCGCCCCGCGCCCAACCCGCCCAACAACGACGCGACTCCCGTCCCCGCCCAGCGAGCGATCGACCCTGCGGGCGCCAACCTCCTGGTCGTCTGCAAGCCCAACAGTCCGGACATCTTCAATGCCTGGCCCTCGGGCTGGGACTACCTCAAGGCGATTGACGCACAGCTGATGTCACGCTGCCAATACCACGACCTGCAGGCGGCCGTGGATGCGGTGCCCCACAGCGGCACAACGATCGCCATCCTGCCCGGAACCTACCTTGAGTCGCCAAGCACCGATACCACCACATGGAGCCAGCACTGCAAGGACCTGCTCGCGGCCGTCATCACCGCTCCGAACATCTCCTATGCCCACCAGCTGGCCTGTCCACACGTGACCCAGGAAGTTGCCATCCTTGGGGATCCCGACTCCGTCCAGAAGGGCCTGACCGACGGTGACGGCAAGTACGACTGTGACGGGCGCCTGTGCAACCTCCAGGTCGAGGGCATGGGCCGCGACCCGGGGCAGCAGGTCCTTGCCGCCAACCGCGCCCCCACCGGGTGGTCTCTGGGGTGGGTGCATCCGCCCGCGGGAGCCGCGGTCACGCGACCGATCCTGTTACAGTACCTCCCGGTGATCGGTGACATGCCCAACACCGCGAGAGGTCTTCCGGCATACATCCTGGCGGCGCTCGTCCTGGTGGCTGCGGGCATCAGGATCGGGCGTGCATGGCGAAGATACCCTCGGTAGGTCACCGCCCGGTGATCCCGGCCGCTGTACGCGCCATCACCCTTGGCGTGCTGGCCAGCGCAGCCGCCTTCGCCGCGGTGACGACCGCATGGGCCGATTCCGCCAGCCTCAGCGTAAAGCCAGCCAGTGGGACCGCCTCGACGACGGTCACCGTCACGTGGACCCTCAGCACCTCGAAGTGTCCCAACGGGGGCCAGGTCATCGAGTTCCAGTGGGACAAGGCCAAGTGGGGATCCGGGACGATCGATCCCAGTGCTAACTGCTCGGCTACATATGCGGGGACTCCACCGACTGATAACGGCCGCGACGCTCCCGGACCCACGCCATCGACAGCTACAGTGCCGTCGGTTACCCGGCATCCAGCGGCACTTTCACCATCATTTCGCCCGCCACCAGCCCCACGCCGACAAGCGTCAGTACGCCGCCCCCTTCGCCAACGGCAGCGCCCACTGGTGGTCATTCGCCGACCCCGCGCGCGACTCCGACTCCGTCCCCGTCGTCATCGCCTTCTCCGGCTTCGTCCGCGACCCCTGGCGGCGCGTCCCAGTCACCTTCCCCGGGGGACACTCCTTCCCCGGGTTCGAGCCCCGGCCACGCCAACATCATCGCGGCGTTGCCGGGCGGAACACCCGGCCCGCCACCGATTCGGCTGCTACTTCTGGTTGGGTTCGGCGCGCTCGCTCTCCTTGGGGGGGGCGGCCTCGCCATGGCCTTCGGCACCGGACGATTCCCATCGCCGCGCCCACAGCCGGACGGCAACTCAACCCTCCTGACCAGGCGCATCGGCCTGGTTGGATCCGTGCTCCTGGCTACAGCCGGCATCGCCGGCATCGCCGACGGCATCATCGTTTCTGGGGCCGCGCCCCAGTTTGGCTCGGACGCCGTGAACTGGTCGTCGGGCACCTTGGAGGACTGGCAGGCCAAGGGAACCGCGTTCACCAACCAGCCGACTTATGGCGACAATGTCAAGACCAGCCGCGTGCGACCGGCGTTGTCAGTCGGCGGCGACTACTGGGAGGCGCCATATCGAGTCGGCTCGGTGGGCAGGTACTGGATCGGAAGCTTCGAAAATCGCCACGGCCCGGATGCGGCGTGGGCCGGAGAGCAGGGCGACCGCCCGCAGGGCGAACTGTACTCGCCAGTCTTCACGATCCAGCACCGGTATATCTCGATGCTGGTGGGTGGCGGCAGCGTATTCGATAGTGCCGACAATCCCCTTGAGGGCATCGAAATACTGGTCGGTGATGGCCACTGTGGGCGCGACCCCCGGTGCTTCAGGAGGGTCGGGCTCTACACCGGGACCAACTCGGAGGTCCTGACCAGGCGGGTCTTCGACCTCGACTTGCTGGTGGGGCATGCGGCCCAACTGGTCATCTTTGACCATTACAGCGGACCATGGGGTCACGTCAGCGTCAGCGATATCCAGTTCACGGACTCCAGCCCTACGGTCGCTCCGATCCCGGTCTGGGGCTGGGCCGACATCCATGGCCACCCCATGGGCGGGTATGGGGTCAACATCAGCGACCAGGCGCAGTTGATCTGGGGAACGCCCGGGGGCCAACTCGAGTCGTCCAACCCGGCCAACGACCTGCCCCGCTGCGACACCGTCGGCCACGGTGGGGGTGTGTTCACCGCGGCCACGGCGGTGCAGAAGCTCGAGGTTGCAACGTCGCGGGCGGCGCCCTCCTTTGAGCCTGCTCATGCCGAAGCTGACGCCGGCGGTGGCTTGTCCTTCCTGACCGCAGACCATCAGCAGTACCACGTCAGCCAGGTCTGGCGTGCCTACCAGGGTGGGCAGCGGCTCATGGTCGCCCTGGTCCAGAACAACAAGGCTATCGAGTTCGGCGCCAATAAGATCGGTGACCGGTGGCACGTGCCGACGCGGGAAGACCGCGACGCCATCACCCTCGAGGTCAACGCCACCAAGGCGTTGGTTTGCTTGAACCAGGACTGGATGGCGATCGCCTACTCGCCCGCGCAGGCACGGTCAATCATCAACAGCGGCAAGATGGCGATTATCCTCGGCGTGGAACTGGACGACATCGGTGGGCTGGGTGTCGCCTCCACCCCGGAGGGCGAGGTCGACTGGCTCCGGAATGTTGGGATTCGCCACGTCTTCCCGGTTCATTTCGTCGACAACCGGGTCGGTGGCGCCGCTCAGTACGAGGACCTCTGGAACACGCTCCAGGACTTCCTCAAGCGAGCGCCAGTGCTGATCCACCCCGGCGATGACCCCAATGACGACCGCTACCTCAGCGCCGCGTCGGCCGGTGATCCGCCGCATTTCCAGGTGCCTGAAAACGGTTGCAGCGGCGCCTTCAGGGCTATCGGCCAGTGCATCTACTGGCATTACGATGCCTGCCAGAAACGTGCCGTCGTGGACGGACCGGCATTCGCGTTTGGGTTCATCCACCAGGAGCCGGTCTCCACCTGCCCGACATCGTACCTGCCGCCGGCACCTGGATCGGCAACGATTTACAGTAGCCGGAACAGCCGCGGCCTGGACACGGATTGGGGCGTGCGGTATATCCGGGCGCTGATGTCGCGCGGGATGGTGATCGACGTCGACCACATGTCGGATCGGACGCTTGCAGGTGTGATCGGTTCTTCCCTGGACTACCCCGGCCAGCCGAGAACACCGGGCCTGGTGTTCTCGGGTTGCACGGACGAGAGTCGCCAGGCGTGCTGGGACCAGGCTTACCCGGTCGCCTCTGGGCACACTTCACTGCGCGAACTGGCCCTCCAGCCGGAGCGTGGGAACGCGTCGGGGGGCCCGGTCGACAGCCCGGACGGGACCAACATCAAGGAGTATCTCAGCAAGGAATCAGAGCACACGCCGGACCAAATGGCACGCATCAGCCGGTTGGGTGGGGTCGCCGGGCCGTTTGCCGAGCAAGGTCCGAAGCGGACTTCACCAGGCGTCACAGCGGCGGCCCCGAACCTGCGCAACGACTGCGCCGAATCAAGCAAATCGTTCGCCGAAGTTTGGATGCAAGCAGTGCTGAACATGGGAGGCCGCGGCGTTGGCGTGGGCACCGACTTCGGTTTCGCCCACCACGTGGCCCCGCGATTCAGTGATGACCGGGAAGGCGCGGGCGAAGGACTCGCCTGTTACCTGACCCCAATCGAAGCAGTGCCCGACCAATTTGGCGATATGAGCTGGGGCGAGACTGTCTATCGAACGGGGACGAATGGCGCTGAAGAGCGACTCCACCCGGATCGCTATCGGGTCGCCGATCAGCGCAATGGCATCCTGTACGCGACCCCGGACGTTCCGGCAGGTGCGCAGGTCTACAGCATGCGGGTTGCGGCGCCACAGGATAAACAACGCGATCCGCACCGTCCCATCCCTTCCGACCGGATCAGTCGCGCCCACCCGGCGCTGGTGCCGTCCGAATTCATCGCCACGTACCCCGACCATCACCAGGTGATCAATGTCTACGACTTCAACTACACCGGGCTGGCGCACTACGGGATGCTGCCGGACCTCTTCCAGGACATGGTCAACGTGGGGGTTCCACCGGAGTACATGGGGCCGCTGTTCAGTTCGTCGGAGGACTACATCGAAACGTGGGAGAAGGGTTATCGGGTCACGGGCTGCGGTGCCTCCGATGATCGCTGCGTTCACGTCGACAGGGCGACGATCGGCTGCTTCTACACGCGCCCCCTCGAGGGCAACCACCCCTACGGCGCCGCAGCCATGGCTGGCGCGGTCCGCCGACCCTAGCGCGGCAGGGTGTCGCACCTGGAACCCGGTGACGCCCTACCTCCCGCCCGGCGTGAAGCTGCCCAATCTGGAGCTGCTCGATACGCGCACCTTCCCAGCCGGGCACGTGTACCTGCGCTACCGCGACCCGAACGCGCGATAGGGCGCCCGCCGGGCGGCCTGTCTGCTGCCCGAGCGAACAGGATCGTGGGCCGCTACATTCAGTGTATCGCCGGGCTGTGGAGTTGGGTGGCGCGGTCACGCAAAGCGCGTAATCCGCAGTGATGGCCGCCACCGATGACCTGCGGGTGGTGGCGGCCACTCGGGCCTTGAAAGCGTCGTAATCCTCGCCCAGGTGCTCCGCGTGCTGCTGGGGCATCCGCGGCTCCACCAGGCCTGGCGCCCCCAAGCGCGCCTCCCATCGGCCGCGAACCGCCGGGCGGTGCTGGCGCCGATGCCTCGGCCCCCACCCGTGACGATCGCCACTCGGTCCTTGAATCTCGTCGCCGCATAATGGCAAGTCGACGGCGACCTCTCTTCGCTCTGCGTCTAACCTCTCAGTGGGAGCGCATCTCGTCAGGTGGCGGGCCCAGTCTTCAAAACTGGTGGGCGGTACTGAACGGTGCCGCTGGTCGGATCGTTCCCGACGCGCTCCCGCCAGCGCATAAGATCCGCCGGTGAGCCCGCTCAACTCGATCGTCGAGGAGACCGCTGAGTACGAGGCATGGCTGGGTGGCCTGATTCCCCTGTGGCAGGACGACCTTGACCGGAAACACCAGGCCATGGCCGCTGAGCCGTTCGCGTTTTTCCGGGCCACCTTCTACCGTTGGTCACAGCGCTTCCCCCGGCTCTGCGGGTCCGAGGCGGACGCGCCGCCGATCCTCGCGGTGGGCGACCTCCACGTCGAGAACTTTGGGACCTGGCGCGACAGCGAGGGTCGCCTGGTCTGGGGTCTGAACGACTTCGACGAGGTCGCGACCATCCCCTACACCAACGACCTGTTGCGCCTGGCGACCAGCGCGCGCCTGGCACTGAAGGCCGGCCGCATCGACCTGACGACGTCACAGGCCTGCGCTGCGGTCCTCGAGGGTTACGTCGACGGGCTGCGGCAGGGTGGTCAGCCGATGATCCTCGCGGAGGACGATCGATGGCTGCGGCAGATCGCCACCACCAAGCTCCGCGACCCCGTCACCTTTTGGGCCGCGATGACCCGGCTCCCGGCGCTCAACGTGCCGCTGCGCAGCTCGCTGCGCCGCCGCCTGGTCCGAGAGCTTCCACGGTCGATGAAGGACTTCCGGTTGCAGCGCCGACGCGCCGGCCTGGGCAGCCTCGGCCGGGAGCGGGTCGTGGCGCTTGGTAAATGGCAGGGGGCATACCTAGCGCGCGAGGTGAAGGCGTCCGCGCCGTCAGCCTGGGGGTGGGCCCATGCCCTCAAGCCCGAGGTCGGGGCTGCCGACAAGCTGGCCCGCGGTGCCGTGCGCTGCCCGGATCCGTTCTTCCGGCTGCGGCCGGACGCGGTCGTACGGCGCCTGGCGCCAGACTGCAGCCGCGTTGTCCTTGCCGATATGACCGGACAGCGCGACGACTACCGTCTGTTGCGCGCCATGGGCTGGGAGACCGCGAACATCCACCTGGCCAACGCGGGCGTGGTGGAACTCGTGCACAAGGACCTCGGCGATCGGCCCGGAGACTGGCTCGAGGACGCGACCCGACGCATGGCGCGTGGCGTCATGCGTGATTGGAAGCATTGGCGCACCGCCTACCGGAAACCCGCCAAGCGCGATCGGCACGCCGGTCCAGCGGAAACCTCCTAGGCGTCGTCCTCGGCGAACATCCGCGCCCAGGCGGCCGCTCCCACTAGGCCGGCGTCGTCTCCCAGTGCTGCCCGCTCCACGCGGAGGGGCGGCAGGCCGGGGGGTGGATGTTCCTCCAGCCAGGATCGCAGCGACTCCACCAGGCCGGGCGCGTTAAGCCCGACCCCCCCGCCGATCACCATCACCTCGGGGCTGAACCACATCGCCATGTTGAAGACCGCCATCCTGATGATGCGCAGGCTTCCCGCCCACAGTTCCTGCGACCTCGGGTCGCCGCGCTTGAGGCCGTCCAGCACGTCGGCGCCGGTATGTCCGCTGCCCGCCTCCTGCGCACGCCTGCCCAGCGCGGTGCCTGAGGCAAAGTCCTCCATGTAGCAATCGTCGCCTGCCTCGAACCCGTCCATGTCGACGATCGTGTGGCCCGGCTCCGGCATGGAACGGGTGCCATGGACCAGCCGTCCGTTCTGCACGACCCCCGCGCCGATGCCCGTCGACAGCGTGATGTAGATGACATCCGAGCACCCCCTTCCGGCCCCGAATGTGGCCTCGCCCGCGGCGGCCAGCTCGGCGTCATTGCCGGTGTGCACGCGAAGGCCGGTGCGCTCCGCCAATGTCGAGGCGGAGAGGTCCTCGAGCCACGCCTGCGGGAGGTGGGGGGCATACTCCAGCGTCCCCAGCCGGTAGTTGACGCGGCCCGGGAGACCGACAACAGCGGTGTGCGCCCCGCTCCTCTCCCGTGCCGAGGTCATCAGGCGAAACAGCTCGTCGGGGTGCGGCGCTTCCTTTGGTGTTTCGATGCTCTCGTGCCACCGCACACTGCCCTCCGGCGTGACCACCGCGGTGCGCATGTGGGTGCCACCGAGGTCCACGGCGATGACGTCCTCGGGCATCACTGTCGGAGCGTCAACTGGGGGCTGGGTCGGCGTGCTGGAAATCTGCCTCGCTGAGTTGCAGGCAACCGGCGATGCCCGCGAAGGTCCTGTCGGGCGCCGGGCCGGGTTCCTCTGCGCCGACCGAGGCGTACTTGCCCTGGCGCACCTGCACCGTGGTGACCCGCGGACCGAGCCGCGCCTTCATGCGCCCCAGCACGCCAGGCTTGTCGTCGATGACGACGTAGTGTTCCGCGGGGTAGAGGTCGGTGACCTCGTCGAGGTGCTGCTCCTTGTGGGCGTAGATGAGGACGTTGCTGTCCACCGCGTCGGCCATCCCGATGCGCGCGATCTTGGCAGGCTGGAAGACCGGGTCCCCATCCGAGAGGACGACCACTTTGCCCATTCTCTTGAGGTGTTCCACGACGTGCAGCGCCTCGGGGTAGAGGGCGTCCTCGAAGGGATAGCCCAGCAGCATCGCGGATATCTGGGGGAACTTTCGGACGTCCGGCCGCTGCGCCCTGAACCGCGCGAGGGTTATTGGAAGATCGACGTAGTCCAGTTCCTCCCGCACCTCTTCGTAAAGGTTCCAGAAGTCCTCACTGCCGCTGGGGCCGGCCAGCTGACGGATCTGCGCCTCCATGTCAGCCTTGACCCGGTCGTTGTCAATCAGCGTGTTGTCGATATCGATGAGGAAGACGAGCGAGGCCATCCCGACTAGTTTGCCGGATGCGGGGGCTCAGCCGGTGGCGGGAAGTCCGAGCGTGACGATGATCGACCGCGTCAAAGGCTCGATGCTCGACCACGGGACTTCCTGACATGATCAAGTCTTTGCTCCCGCACGCGAAGATGATCCTGATGTCCGTTTTCTCCCGCCAGATGCCCCAGGCCGAAGCCAGACAGAGAGCGCACCCCCGGCATGCCTGAGCTGCCCGAGCTGGAGGTGCTCCGGGAATTCGTCGAGCCGCTGGTGAAGGGCAGGCGCATCGAGCGCGTGGAGGTTCCTCCGCGTTTTGGGTTCCTGCTGCGCACCCCGCCTGCCGACCTCGCCGCCAGGCTCGAGGGGCACGTGGTCGACCGCCTCTGGCGCCGGGGCAAGTTCATGACCATCGACGCCGGCCGCCGACACCTGGTGATCAACCCGATGCTGGGCGGGCGGCTGCAGTGGGTGCCGGCGGTGGCGGCGGCGAAGAAGGCAAGCAAAGCTGTGGGATCGATGCTGTTTGGCATCCGGTTCGAGGGCGGCGATTGGCTGCGGCTAACCGACTTCGCGCGCATGGCCCGCGTGTACCTGGTGGACGGCGGCGGCTTTGACGCCGTGCCGGGATGGACGGAGCTTGGCCCCGAGGCGACGGACATCAGCGCCGAGGAGTTCGCCGCCCGCATCCGGCGACACCCCGGGGAGTTGAAGAACCTCCTGCGTAACCAGGCCTTCATCGCCGGCATCGGCAATGCCTACTCCGACGAGATCCTCTGGGAGGCGCGGATGCTCCCCCTGCGCAAGCGCAGCACGCTGAACGCGGAGGACGTACTGGCACTGCATGCGGCGACGCAGAAGGTGCTCCGGCAGGCCACCGTCGCGATCCGTGCCCAGCCCGACTACGAGTCCCACCGCCAGGATCGCAGCTTCATGAAGGTGCACATGCACGGCGGGGAGGCCTGTCCGCGCTGCGGCCACCGCATCGCCGAGCTGACCGCCCGGGGGGAGATCACCGACTACTGCCGGGGCTGCCAGCGCTGACGACGCGCACGCAGCCCGGCGAGAAGGACTAGGATGCGGTAAGAGCCGACAGCGCGAATGCCGTGGAGGGCGAAGTGGCTGGGCAAGAGATGTCCCGTGGAAAGGGAGGACATCGGGAGGACCTGCTTGATTTGGCGCGCACAGCCCTGCAGTCGGCAGAGGCTGTGCCCATCGTTTTCGACGACGGCATCAAGGAGCTGCGCCACATCGTGAAGGATCTTGAAAAGGGTGACGACCTCCCCAATGCTCTCGAGGCCATGCTCGCCCGGGGCAGCCCCAACACGCGCCGCGAGCTTCACGCGGCGGCCGAAGCCTACGAGCGGGATGTGATGCGCTTCCGGGCGCGCCTGCTCCAGTTGTTGGTGGACGAGGAGGGGTACTCCCTGACCGAGCTGGCGGCGATGACGGGGGTCAGCCGCCAGCGCGTGGCGGCGATATGCCGGATGTCACAGGGCGGTGACAGGTACAGCGCAAACATTCCCGCAACGGAGGGTTGCTGATCCACGGTGTGAACGTGGAAGAAGAGGGGGAGACTGACGTGCGTCTTCGCGCGCTCCTGGTCGAGGACGAAGACGACGACGCGGAGTTGGTCGGCGCCGCCCTGGAGGACGGTGGGCTCAACGTTGAGTTGACCCGAGCGCGCACCCGGGACGAGGTTGTCAGTGCGCTTGCCGAACCCTTCGACGTGGTCCTATGCGACTACAACCTGCCGGGATTCACTGCGCTTGACGTGATCGACCTGAAAACCGGGCTCGTCCTGGACGTTCCACTGATTGTCGTAAGCGGTGGACTCGCGGACCACGCGGCTATCGAATGCATTCGGCGCGGCGCGGTCGACTACGTGCTCAAGGACAGGCTGAGCCGGCTGCCACTGGCGGTGGAGAACGCAGTGCACCAGGCTCGGGCCGCCAGGAGCCTTCGCGAGTCCGCTGAGTACCTTGCCACGGTCATAGACACGGCACCGGATGCCATGGTGCGGATGGACGAAGCCGGCGTCATCACCGACTGGAACGCCGCCGCCGAGGCAACGTTCGGCTGGTCCAGGGCTGAGGTTTTGGGCCGCACGGTGGCGGAGACCATCATGCCGAAACGCTTCCGCGCTACACACCTCGAGGGCGTGGCGCGCTTCCAACAGACCGGCCTGGGGCGGCTAGTGGGAACCCGGCTGGATACCTTTTTCGCCGTTCACCGCGATGGTCACGAGTTCCCGGTCGAGCTGGCGGTCTCGCAGCCCACGGCGCTGGGCGACAGCAAACAGTTCGTGGGCTTCCTGCGCGACATCACTGAGCGCAAGCGCGCTGAACAGGAGCTGGCGGCATCCGAGCGGCACCTCCGGGAGAGCGAGGAGCTCTATCGAAGCCTGTTCGAGCAGTCGGGGGTGGGCATTTCCCTGCAGGACATCCCGGAGGAGGGCGCCAAATCCGAGGTGCGCTGGAACCAGCGAATGCGTGCGATGTTCAGTACCAATGGCGACTACGGCCCCGATAGTTGGATGGCGCTGGTCGAACCCGGCACCGAGGAGCAGACGTTGGCGCGGTACTCAGAGCTGCTCAGCGGGGCGACCAGCGAAGTCCGGGAGCGAAAGCGCCTGCGGCGGTCGGACGGGACAGTCGTCTGGTGCGACCTGGCCACGGTGCTCGTCCACGACGCGGCGGGCCGCCGTTCGCGTTTCCAGACCACGGTCAGCGACGTCACCGAACAGGTGGAGGCGATGGAGAGCCTGGCCCGCCGCGCGGCCCAGCGCGAGGTCCTCGTCGACCTCGCGGCGCTGGGCCTGAGCAGCCAGTCCACCTCGGAGTTCCTGGATCGCGCGGTGGAACTCCTTGCGCGAGGGGTGGATGCCGAGTTCTGTGCCGTCCGCCAGGCGCGCAGTGGGGACAACGAGTTGGTCCGCGTGGCTGCCACTGGTCCGACGCTCTCTGCCGACGAGGTTGCTCAAGGAATACCACTGGTCGAGTGGGCACTCGAGACGCCGGGGCGCGTCCTCGCGGCCCGCTACGGCGGGCCGTCGGGGGACGCAGCCGCGCCGTGGATGCTCGAGCGTGGGGTGAAGGCGTCGATGGTGATGACGCTGACGGGATCGGGCCATTCTCTGGGGCTTATCGGAGTTCACACCATCCAGGACCGGGCCTTTGCAGCCGACGACGTCCAGTTCCTGCAGATCGCGGGGAACATGGTCACGGCTACGATGGAGCGAATCGGGATCGCGGAGCAGCGCAGGCTGTTGCTGAAGCGGCTGGTGACCGCGCAGGAGGCGGAGCGGCGGTCCATCGCCGAGGACGTGCACGACGACGCCGTTCAAGTGATGACCGCGGCCAACATGCGGCTCGAGCTCTTCCGGATGACCCTGGCCGACCCCGCGCAGGTCAGCGCGGCCGAGAAACTGCAGGAGACCGTGACCATGGCCACTTCCAGGCTGCGGCAGCTGATCTTTGACATCTGTCCCCCAGCGCTGGATCGATACGGCCTGGCGGCGGCCTGCCGCATGCACCTTGAGCAGTTCGCGGCCGATACCGGGACACGGACCAAGCTTGTTGACGAGCTGGTCGTCGACCCCGCCATGGCGATCCGGATGCTGCTGTTCCGCATCTTCCAGGAGGCCCTGGTCAATGTCCGCAAGCACGCGCGGGCCAGCCTGGTGACGGTGTCGATGGTCAGCTCAGGCGACGGCGCCCAGCTGGTGATCCGGGATGACGGCGTCGGCTTTTCAGCGAACGAAGCCTTCGGCCTGCGCGCCGGTCACATCGGGCTGGCATCCATGCGCGAGAGGGCGCAGATGGCCGGCGGTTGGTGGACGATAGAGGGCGCCCCGGGCGCGGGCACCACGGTGACGGCCTGGGTGCCCGTCGACGCGCCGCAGCCCTCCGAGAGCACGGACGTGAGCGAGGCGTACCCCGTTGCCTGACGTCCGGGTCCTCGTCGCCGACGACGAAGCGGTGCTCCGCGAAGCCCTGACCGACCTCGTCAACGCCAGTTCCGAAATGCGTGTCGTGGCCGTTGTCGGGAGCGCCGACGAGGCGATCGACGCCGCGCGCCGAGAGCAACCGGACGTGGCGCTGCTGGACGTGCGCATGCCCGGTGGCGGCCCGCACGCGGCAAAGGGAATCCTGGAGTGCTCGCCGGCGACCCGGGTTCTCGCGCTGTCAGCGTCCGGCGGTCGTGAAACCGTCCTGGAAATGCTCCGCTGCGGCGCGTCCGGCTACCTTGTCAAGGGCTCGCCGCCGTCTGAGATCATCGCTGGGATTCGCCAGGCCGCCGCGGGCGCGGCTCCCCTGTCGGCGGAAATCGCAGGCGACCTGGTCGACCGCGTTCGCGGCCAGCTGGTGGCCGAGACAACTGCGAACGCCGAACACCAGGGGCTTCTCGACGAGGTTAGCCGGGCCATGTCCGGCGACGCGCTGCAGATCGTTGTCCAGCCCATAGTGGAGTTGAGCAGCGGACGGATGGTGGGTGTGGAGGCTCTCTCGCGCTTCTCCCTGGAGCCGCGCCGGCCACCCAATGAGTGGTTCGCCGCGGCGGCAAAGGTGGGCCTTCGCTCCAACCTTGAGATCGAGGCGGTCAGGCGCGCCCTCGTCCTGCTGGGTCAGCTGCCCGCGCCCATGTTCATGGCCGTCAACGTCTCCGCTGAGACCGTTGCCACACCTGAGTTGGTCGAGGCCGTCGCCCCTCCCGCCGCGTCGCGGCTGGTGATCGAGGTGACCGAACACACTCCCATCGCCGACTACGCCGCCCTCCACCTTGCCCTGACCCCGCTGCGCGCGTGGGGCGCCGGGATGGCCATTGACGACGCCGGCGCCGGTCACACGAGCCTTCGCCATTTCCTCGAACTTAGCCCGCAATTCATCAAGCTGGACATGGCATTGTCCCAGCGCATCGCGACCGACCGGACGGCAAGGGCGCTGACCGTGGCCCTGGTCTCCTTCGCCCAGGAAATCGACGCGTTGATCATCGCCGAGGGGATCGAGACCGCACAGCAGCAGGATCTCATCTGCGACCTCGGGATCCCGCTTGGCCAGGGGTACCACCTGGCCCGGCCCGGACCGCTGGAGGCGGCCCTCGAACTGGCACGGCGCGTGCCCGGGGAGTGAGTTCCTGCTGCAGACGGACCTAGGATCACCGTCTACACACGGAGGCACGGGATTGGAACAGGACATCTTTCGACTTGACCGCAAGGTCGCGGTCATCACCGGCGGCAGCCGGGGGATCGGCCGCTCGATCGCCGAGGAGTTCGCGCGCCGCGGCGCCAGGGTGGTGATCACCGCGCGCAAGCAGGAGGAGCTCGAGGAAACGGCAAAGGCGATCAGCGCTGAAGGTGGTGACGCGACGGCGATCGCGGCCCACGCCGCCAAAGAGGAAACCATCGACGCCCTGGTCGACCAGGTGATGTCGAAGCACGGACGCATCGACATCCTGGTCAACAATGCCGCCACCAACGTCGCCTTCGCGCAGCTCAGCGACCTCGAGGTCTCCGCGTGGGACAAGACCATCGAGACCAACCTGCGCGGGCCGTTCATCCTCAGCAAGAAGGTGGTGAACGGCTGGATGAAGGAGCATGGCGGCAACATCATCAACATCTGTTCGATCGCGGGTTTTCGCGGGGATCCCAACATGGGCGCGTACTCCGTCAGCAAGGCCGCGCTGGTCATGCTGACCAAGGTGCAGGCGCGTGAACTGGGTGCCTACGGGATCCGCGTAAATGGGATCGCGCCGGCGGTGATCAAGACCAAGTTCAGCAAGATCCTGTACGAGACCGAGGAGATCCGCAGGCACGCTGAGGCCGGCGCCGCCCTCGGACGGGTGGGCGAGTGGAACGAGGTCGCGGGAACGGCGGTCTACCTGGCGAGCGACGCCAGCAGCTACGTCACCGGCTCCATCGCGCTGGTGGACGGCGGCACCCTGGCCTGAGCGGTCGCAAGGGCTCGGGCCGAAGCCTCAGGGCCAACCTCGCCATCCTGGCCGGGCTGTTCGTCGTGGCCGTGGGCGGCCTGGCCCTGTCCTCGTACATCAGCAGCAGCCGCACCACCAGCCAGCCCGGCCTCCAGGCATCAGCGTTCCCGGGCGCGGACCCCGGCGACGGCGACACCGCGTCCGGCGGACAGGGCCAGGTCGTCGGCGGCATCCCTTGCGAGAAGCACGAGCAGGTCGCGTTTCACCAGCATGCCCATCTCTTCATCCTCAGGGACGGGATCGCCCAACCGGTGTCGGCCAACGTCGGCATCCCGGGGGGCGCGCTGCTGCCGAAATGCCTCTACTGGCTACACACCCACGACCGCACGGGTGTGGTTCACATCGAGGCACCTGGTCGCAGGTCCTTCTCCCTGGGGCAGTTCTTTGACATCTGGGGCCGGCCCCTGAGCTCGGACAACGTGGCCCGGCTGACGGTGCCGGCCAGCCAGTTCGAGGTGTTCGTGGATGGCAAGCCCTTCACCGACGACCCTCGGACGATCGCGCTCAAGGACCATACCCAGGTGGTCATCGAGATCGGCCGGCAGGTGGAACCGCCGAGCTTCGATTTCCAGGGCAACTGACGTGGCGCTCGCGCCCCTGCCGCCACCGCCTGGCGGCCAGGCGGAGTCACGCTCCCGGCCCGCGACCCTGATCGTATTGATCGTCGCGCTGGGCGTCCTGGTCGTCGCCCTGCTCACCGCCGCCCTGTTCGTCGCGCAATCACGGCCACCCGCGGCCGCACACCTGCGTTTCGGCACGGTCCCCGGTACCGACCCCGGTATTGGCGACACCGCCTCCGGCGGCCAGGGCACGCCGGTGGACGGCATCGGCTGCGGACCCATCGAGCAGACCTTCAGCCACGAGCACGCCCACCTGTACATCCTGGACGAGGGCGTCGTCCAGCCCATCGCCGGGGGCATCGGTCTTCCCGGGGCACCCGCGGCCACCCGCTGCTACTACTGGCTGCACACCCACGACCGGACGGGGGTCGTCCACATCGAATCTCCGACTGGCCGGGCCTACACCCTGGGCGAGCTGTTTGACATCTGGGGCCAGCCGCTGTCCACGGCTCGGATCGCCCGGCTCAGCGTGCGCGGGAGGCGCCTGACGTATTTCGTCGATGGTCAGGAACACCGGGGCAACCCCCGGGACATCACGCTCACCGGCCAGACCCAGGTGGTGATCGAGATCGGCCGCACGGTGCCGCCGCCGCGCTTCGACTTCAGCCGCTACTACACCCCGGGACGCATCGCGTAGGCCGCGCCTGTAAGAATCAGCAAACATGACGGTCCGTTCACTTGCCCCCAGCACTCCCCGCGGCGAGGCCACCCGGCAACGGGTGCTGGAGGCGGCTGAACAGGTCTTCGGTGCCAAGGGGTACCACGGCGCAAGCGTCACCGAGATCACCCGCGCCGCCGGCGTGGCGCAGGGCACCTTCTACCTCTACTTCCGGGGCAAGAAGGAGATATTCCTGGACCTGGTCGACGACCTCGGCACCCGCCTGCGCGACGTGACCCTTGCCGCCAGCGCCGGCGCATCGACCTATGCGGAGGCCCAGGAGCGCGGCTTCGAGGCATTCTTCGAGTTCGCCCGCCATCACCGCCACATCTACCGCATCATCCAGGAATGCGACCGGGTGGACCCCACCACCTTCCGGCGGTTCTACTCGCTGCTGGCCGACACGTACAAGCGCGGGGCGGAGACGGCGGGCCGGGGCGAGATCGCCGATATCGACCCCGAGGTCCTGGCCTACTGCATGCTTGGGGTGGGTCACTTCGTGGCGCTGCGCTTCCTGATGTGGGATGACGCCTTCCCATCCGAGATGCAGCGCGCGGCCATCGGCTTCGTTCAACGAGGTAGCCGGAACTAGCACGTGTGCTGACCGTGCGCCCGTTTCGACTGTACAGAAAACCTTAAGTGTGATATCTTCCCTATCATCTTAAGCTGATCTGTATTTGGAGGGCATCCCTTGTCCCTGATCCTGATAATCCTGATCATCGTCTTCCTGGTGGCGCTGCTGGGCGGCGGAGGGTACGTATACCGGACCCACTACGGCCCCGGTGGCACAGTGGTTGAAGAGGGTGGCCACGGCGGTGGTGGAGCTGGGGCGGTTGTCGCCCTGATTGTTGTGCTCCTGGTGCTGTTGTTCCTCATCTTTGGTGGGATGAGCTTCCACTGGTATGGCGGTGGCGGCACGAACAACACCAACAACACCAACGTCACCAACAACTCCCACTCCTAGACAACGGATTTTGACGACCCGGGCGACGTTGGTCGCCCGGGTCTCGTCGTGCTCGGACACATGCAGGCACTGAGCCCACGCGAGCTCGGTGCGCACCTGCCGGGAGCGCCGAGGTCACGGGCCTCCACGCTGAACGTCACTTTCCGCCGGGAGGCAGCGCTGGAAGCGGCGCTGGTGCTCAGCCTGTCGGTCCTGACCGTGATCCTCCGGCTGGTCAGCCGCAGCCACTACCTGTTCAACTGGGACTCAATCCAGTTTGCCCTCGGCATCCAGCGTTTCGACCTGCTGGCCCACCGGCCCCATCCGCCCGGGTACCTCGGCTACATCGCCCTCGGACGGGCTTTCACGCACGCCGCGGGCGGCGATCCCCAGCTGGGCCTGGTGCTCCTGAGCGCGGTCGCCGAAGGACTCGCCGTGGTGCTCGCCTACCTCGCCGCGCGGGCGGCGTGGGGGCGTTTTGCCGGCTGGTCGGCCTCCATTCTCCTTGCCACCTCGCCGCTGTTCTGGATCTATGGTGGGGTGGGTCTCACCTACGCGCTGGAACCCGCGCTGACGATCGGGGTGATCTGGCTGGCAATGCGTGCCTGCCACGGTGATCGCCACGCCCTGGCCGGGGCGGCCCTCGTCGCCGCGGTGGGCGGGGCCATCCGGCCCACCGACGAAATCTTCCTAGCCATGCCGGTGGCCTGGGCCGCCTACTGCCTCTGGCGAGGCGGCCAGACGCGCCAGGTGCTCGCGGCCGGCGGCCTCGGGTTGGCCGCCACCCTGGCCTGGCTCATCCCCCTCATTGCCGCGAGCGGTGGCATTGCCCGCTACGTGGTTGCCTCCCGGGAACTCAGCGCGCGGGCCAGCGCGACGTCAGCAGTATGGAAGCTCGGCCTCGATGGCCTGCGCATCAATGTCAGCGCGGTGGTGTTTGCCTTCATGCTGGCGCTGGGCCTCTTCCTGCCGGTGGCCCTGGCGTACCTGCTGTCGCGCCGGTTGCTGCGGGTCGAGGCTCTTGCCCGTCCCGGCGGGCGGGATTTCGTCATGCTCTCGGCCGCGCTGATGATCCCGGCGCTGGTGGTGTATGACTTCGTTCACATCGGCCAGATGGGCTACGTGTTGCTCCTCCTGCCGCCGATCCTGCTACCGGCAGGGGTTGCGTTGGACAGCCTCGCCCGCGTGGTCGCGCATCGGCGCGCGTCGATTGCGCGTTGGTCAGCGTTGGCCACATGTGCCCTCGCCAACATTGCGATCTTCGCACTGCCGGCCGGCGGCCTACGCGACCAGGTCGTACAGAACGACCGCTACGACGCGGACGTCATCAGCGTGGTGCGCCGCTTCGATCCCGCCACAACGGTGCTGGTCACCGACGCCGACGCCCAGGGGTCCTACCGTCTGGCGCAGTACTACCTCGCCGACTACCCGGTGGTGGCCTTGGGCCTGGACCGTCGGGAGCACGCGGGCGAAATGTTTTCCACCCGCGGCCCCGCCCCTCAGTACGACCTTGCGAGGTTCGACCATGCCGGCGCGCCGGTTTTCCCGAGGGACACCAGGACCGTGCTCGTGCTGGACTCCGCCACGCTGCGCCTCATGGGCGACAGCAGCCAGCTGGGTGCGGTGCCTTTCGGTAACCGCTGGAGGATCTGGGTGTACCACGGTGACGACCAGCCGGTCGCCCTCGGCAGGTACGTTTTCCTGCGTCCCCAGGACTGCCCGTGCCGCGGGGCCTCGAAAGCCAGGCCTGTCCCGGTCCCGAACGCCGCCCTGTAGCTCCCTAGAATTATCTAGTGGCCGGCCCCATCCCTCTGTTCCTACTCAGGACTGTCCTATTTCCACACATGCCGCTGTCGCTGCACGTCTTCGAGGATCGCTACAAGCAGATGCTGCAGGACTGCCTGGCGAGCGGCCAGTCTTTCGGTGTCGTTGCCATCAAGGAGGGAGAGGAGGTCGGCGGCGTCCCCACTCCCTGCCGTGTCGGCACGCTGGCCCGCATCGTCCACGTGGAGAAGCTGGATGACGGGCGGATGAACCTTGTCGTCACCGGCGCGACGCGGTTCGAGGTCGTCCGCCAGGTTCCGGGCAAACCGTACATCCAGGCCGACGTCGATTATCTCGAGGAGGAGGACGCGCCCGCCGATGGCAACCTCAGCCGCCGCGTGAAGCGGGCCTTCGAGGGTTACCTTTCCGGGCTACGCCAGATGGCCCCCAACCTGACGTCGGTACCGGCCATCCCATCCGAGGATGAGGTCCTCGGGTACCTGGTTGCCGCCATGGTCGAGACCCCGCTGGAGGCGAGACAGCGGCTGTTGGAGGCGCAGACACCGGCGGAGCGGATGGAGATGGAGCTCAAGATCCTGCGCTTCGAGGCCGACCTGGTGCGGCGCAGGGTCATGCCAACCTCGGCGCCGTCCAGGACCTTTTCGCAGAACTGAGCCAGCCGGCGGGGCGCCGGGTGGACACCTTCCTCATAGCGTTCGGTCTGGGCTTCGGGGACCGCTCGGTTCCACGCGACGGGGCGCCGGCTGGGCTGCCGGCTTCGGGCTGCGACGGAGCAGGCCGAGCAAGCGGCGGCGGTAGGGCAGGAGGAAGCTGACCATCAGGATCGCGATTGCCGCTCCCACGAGGTACAGCGGGTTGACCGCGGGGTGCAGGGGCGGAACGCCGACGTTGCTCCCGTGGCGCGCCCGGCCACCGCTGGCCGCCCCCGCCAGGGTGTCGATGAGGAGCTGGTTGGCGACACTCCCGGCGGCCGCCCTGACCACGTGCCGTCCGCGCACCGGGGAAGTGGTCAGCCTCACAGTGGCGGACCCGGTGACGTCCGTCTTGACGCTGGTCGCGGACAGCGTCGCCTGGCCATCGGGCTTCTCCACGAGGCTCAGGTCGAGCTGGGTGTCGGTGACCGCGTAGCGGTCCGTTCCCCTGCTGGCGCTGACGCTTATGGTCAGGACGGTGGAGGCGCCTGGCCCGGGATCCCGGGGCTCGGCGAGGATGTCGATCCGGGAGCCCGGCAGGGCTGGCGGGGTTGGTGGGCCGCCCGCCTGGCCCACGAGGTTGTCCGACGACGGTGGACCTGGCGCCACAGGCACGATGACCCCCGGGATTGGCGCCGGCGGGTTGGCGGGTTGCGGTCCTCCGCCGCCGCTGCTGCCACCGCCACCGCCCGGCGAGCGGCTCGGCGATTTGCGGCCCGGGCTCGCGCTGCCGCTTGGCCTTGGTGAGGTCGTGGGGCTGGCGCTGGCGCTGGGGCTTGGGCAGAGGGGTTGCGGCAGAGTGCACACCGAGGCTGACGCGGAGGGGCTAGCGGCGGCGACTGCCTCTGCGGTCCGAACCTTGCTGATCGAAGTCGGCCAGGCGAGCGACGCTGCGACGGCTAAAAGGGGAATGATCGCCAGCGCGTTCCGCCGGCCCGAACGGGAGATGCGTAGGCGCACGACCCTTCGATTATTGCAGCGCCCTCCCTGCGCGCGAGCCTACCTGAGGTCGATGACCAGGCGCGCGGGCCCGGCAAGGTAGTACATCGAGTAGGAGGGGGTGCCGCTCGTGGCCAGCTTCAGGCTGGCGCCGGGGCCACCGGCGGACGACATCCCGGTGACCGGCCCTACCCCCGGGAAGCCGGCGGCGATGGCGGGGTCGATGGCGGTGCCCGCGGACTGAAGGTAGAGCGTGCCGTCGGCCGCGCGTCCAAGCTGGGCATCAGGCGCAACCCCCGGTCCTTCGAGGTCGAAGACGATTCGGGACACGCCTCCGCCGGGGCTCCCGCTACGAATGCGGAGCACGTGGTAGCCGCTGCCCCCCGCCCCCGCTGTCGCGAGGCCGCTCAATGCGGGGATCGGGACGGTGCTGGGTGGGGAGCTTGGCACAACCGCGGCAGCGGCGGGGCTGGGAGCGGCCGCCGGCGTGCCATGGGCAGCCGCCGACGGGTGGGCTGCCGGCGTGGGCTGGGCGTGGACCACCGTGCTCGTCCTGGCGCTGGAGCCGAGCCGGGGTACCACCGCGATCGCCGCGATCAACAGGATGATGGCCGCGGCTGCACCGAGGCCAATCTTGACCTGCGTGCCGAGCGACTGAATGCCTCCGCCCGGGGCGGGGGACTGTTGGGTGCGTAGCGGGTCGCGCTGATCGACCACCTCAGCGGTCTCGACCGTGGCGGCGGGCGCGTCTGCCGCGATCGGGACGGGGGGGTGATACCCAAGCTCCTCGCGCATCCCGGCGACGGCCAGAGCCGCCTCGTCGTCCGGGGGGGGTTCAGTGGCGGGCTCCTCCACCCCGGCCGCCACCGGCACTTCTGTCATGGCCGGCTCGGTGTTGGCGTCAATCGGCGACTCGACGGACTCCTCGTCCACGGCTGGTTGCCAGCCGGACTCCATCTCCTTCTCCATCGCCCATTGGGCTGCCAGGTCCTCCTCCACCAGCCGCCGGCCACGCGCCTCCATGTCCTCGGCGTCGGCCGCGTCGGCCTCCAGCCACGGTGGCGACTGGTGGGCGAGGGGCATCCCCTGGAGCTCGTCGGTCGCCGGCGTGCCTTCGCCGTCAACCGGCGGCCCCTGCTCCCAGGGGAGCGGCGCGGCGGGCGCTTCGGGAATGGGCGGAGGCTCCACGACAGCGACCGGTTCGGGTTGGGGCTCAGGCTCCGCGGCTACGACGGGCAGGGGTAGGGGGGCCGGATCCGGGATTCGGGGTGGCAGGGGGGGCGGATCCGGGATTACGCGGGATTCGTCGCTCCCGGAAACCAGCTCCGGCTGAGGGGGGGCCTCCGGCTCGGCGGTCATGTCCACCCAGGTGGCTACGGGCTCCGCCTCGACCTCGGGGGGCTGGGAGAGGATGGCCTGGTAGCGGGCATCGGCATCGAGCTCAGGGTCATCGTCGCGCGCGGCTTCGATCCAGGCTTCATCGGTGGCACCGGCCTCGTCGGTCAGGGCCTCGTTGGCCAGGGCGGCATCCGCCAGGGGCGCCGCTTCGGGCGCGACGGGGACAGGAACGTCGGCCAGTTCCATCTGTGTCGCCCGGCCGATGCCGGCGCGCTCCCGGAAAGCCTCAAGGGCCGGCATCAGTACGGTGTTGGGGATCATCGCGCGGCCCATTGTGTGGACCCGCTCGCGGGCCGAGGTGACTTCGTCCAGCAGCGCGCCGCACGCGGCGCAACTCCGCAGGTGTTCCTCTACCTGGTCGCGGCTGTCGGCAGGCAGCTCGCCGTCAAGGTAGGGGGTCAGGACCCTGGGCTGGCACTTCTTCACCAGGTCGACATCAGAACTTGATGTAGTCGTAGGCCTGCTGGAACTCGTGCCTGGCCTTGTCCAGAGCGCGAGGCACCGAGCTGCGGCCGATCGCGGCCGCGCGCGCGACCTGGTCGTAGGTCAGTTCGCAGTAATCGTGCAGGAGCAGCACCACGCGCGAGCTGAACTCCAGCGTCGACAGGGCGCGCTGCTCGGTGTCGTTGGACAGTTGCGCCACGTGGTCCTCACTGAACTCGACGGCGGGATCCGTGGCGTGGCCGAACATCCGCTGCCACAGGCTCTGCTTGTCACCCTTCTTGAGGTACTCGCGGGCCCGTGCGGTTGCGATCAGGTACATCAGCGAGCGGGGCTCGTTGGGCGATTTCCCCTTCCGGTAGTAGCGGCCGAGCTCGGTGAAGGTTTCCTCGCTGAGGCGGTGCGCAACCGCCATATCACCCACCAGGCGTTCCAGGTAACTGATCACCTGGTTGTAATACGCCAGGAACAGGGTGTCGAAATCGGGCTGCGTGCTGGAGAAGTTCAGCACCAGGCTTAGTTCATTCATTACAAAAACGTAGAGGGGACGCTGCGGCCAGTGTAGACGCCCATTGCACGAGAAGCAACTCGCGTTCGAGCGGGGAGGCGCTCAGGGGTAATCGAGCGAGACGATCTCCCCACCGGCGAAAAGATCGACCGAATCGATCCCCAGACGCCGCATGAGGTCAATGGGGATGCCGATGTCCGCCACCAGCAGCGTTCCCACGTAGGGCATCGCCTCACGCCGCAACATGCCCGTCTTTAGACAGCCGAGCGTGACGGTGGTGTCCGCGACCACGCAATCCCCCGGCGTTGAGCCGTCGGCGGCGTCCATGCCTGACGGCAGATCGACAGAGAGGACGGGTGACCGTGCGTCGGAGAGGCTGGTGATCATCTGGGCCGTGGTTCCGCGGGGGGCGCCCGACGCCCCGAACCCCAGGAGGGCGTCGATGTAGAGGTCAGCGGCCGGCAGGCTGCCGGTCCACTCCTCTATGTGTGCGCCGCTGGCGCGGGCGGAGCGTAGCTGGGTGGCTGTCAGCCCGCCCGCCTTCGCTTCGGGGAATGACGTCAGCACCAGCGGCGCGGCCCCCCACGCCGCCAGCCTGCGCGCCGTCACCATGCCGTCGCCGCCGTTGTTCCCCTTGCCTGTTAAGATGCAGACCGCCTGCCCACGCAGGTTGGACTTCAGGAACCCACGGGCCACGCGCGCGGTTTGCAGACCGGCCACCTCCATCAGCTGGATCGGGGCGATCCCATACTCCGCCTCGGCCAACCGGTCGACCTCGCGCATCTGGTCAGGGGTCAACCCAAACTCCCAGGAGGTCAGCTTGTCCACTGCGATCAATCTAGTGCACGGCCGCGAGGTGCTGGACTCGCGTGGTAACCCCACGGTCGAAGTCGAGGTGCTCCTGGAGGGAGGTGCTCTGGGGATGGCCAAGGTCCCGTCGGGCGCCTCGACGGGAACGCACGAGGCCGTGGAGCTGCGGGATGGCGATCCCCAGCGATATGGCGGCAAGGGCGTCCTTCAGGCCGTGGCCAACGTCAACGGAGAGATCGCGAAAACGCTCCGGGGGACGGATGCGGCGGACCAGGCGGCGCTTGACCGTCGCCTCATCGAGCTCGACGGGACCTCCAACAAGGGGAGGCTGGGCGCCAACGCCATCCTCGGCGTCTCGCTGGCGGCGGCGCACGCCGCGGCGGCTGCGGCGGGCCAACCGCTCTATGCCTCGCTCGGCGGGACCGAGGCGGTCACCCTGCCGGTGCCGATGATGAACATCATCAATGGCGGTGCGCACGCAGATACCGCCGTCGACTTCCAGGAGTTCATGGTTGTGCCGTGCGGCCTGCCGACGTTCACGGAAGGCCTGCGCGCGGGTGCCGAGGTCTTCCACGCGCTCAAGGCGGCGATCAAGAAGCGCGGCCTCAGCACCGGCCAGGGCGACGAGGGTGGCTTCGCCCCCGACCTGAAGTCCAATCGCGAGGCCATGGACCTGCTCATCGAGGGCATCCAGGCGGCCGGCTACGAGCCCGGGCGGGAGGTGTCCATCGCCCTCGACCCCGCCACCAGCGAGCTCTACAGGGACGGCAGATACCACCTCAAGGGTGAGGGCCGCACGCTCAGCAGTGAGGAGATGGTCGGCCTCTGGGAGGAGTGGACAAAGGCCTACCCCGTGCTCTCGATCGAGGACGGCCTGGCGGAGGACGACTGGGATGGCTGGAAGCTGCTCACCGAGCGCATCGGTGCCCGGACCCAGCTGGTCGGCGATGACCTCTTCGTCACCAACCCGGCGCGGCTCCAGGAGGGGATCGACAGGGGCGTCGGGAACGCCATCCTGGTCAAGGTCAACCAGATTGGCTCACTCACGGAGACCCTGGACGCCATGCGCCTGGCGCGCACCGCCAGCTATGCGGCGGTCATATCCCACCGCTCGGGGGAGACCGAGGACACCACCATCGCCGACCTCGCCGTCGCCACCAACGCCGGCCAGGTCAAGACCGGCGCGCCGTCCCGCTCGGAGCGGGTCGCCAAGTACAACCGCCTCCTGGCTATCGAGGCCGAGCTTGGATCCCGGGCCCGCTACCCGGGCCGGTCGGCGTTTCGGGGCTGAATCCTTAGCCTTGCGTTGATGGGAATGCTGGAGGGCAAGACGGCGCTGGTGACCGGTGGGTCTTCCGGGATCGGCAAGGCCACCGTCAAACGGTTCCTCGACGGTGGCGCACAGGTTGCCGTCGTCGACCTCCAACCCCCGACCGATGACGTCGCGTTCATCGAGGCCGACGTGGGCCTGAGCGCGTCATGGCCGGTCATCGCCGAGCAGGCGGTGCAGCACCTTGGCGCCATCGACATCGCCTTTCTCAACGCCGGGGTCACCACCGGCGAGTCCGAGGTCGCAAGGGTCACCGACGCCCAGTACGACCGCATCATGCGGGTCAACCTCCACCAGGTCTTCTACGGGATCCGGGAGATGGTGCCGCTGATGAGCCAGCGGGGTGGCGGCTGGATCGTTGCCACCGCGTCGCTGGCGGGTCTCACGGGTGTACCGCCGGACCCCGTGTACGCCGCCACCAAGCACGCGGTCGTCGGCCTGGTGCGCTCGTTGGGTCCTGTCCTGGAGCAGTCGGGCATTCGCATCAACGCCGTCTGCCCGGGGTTCACCGATACCCCGCTCCTCGGCGGCGAGGCTGGTCGGGCGCTGCGAGAGATGGATTTCCCCCTGCTCGACGCCGAGGACATCGCGAAGGCCGTGGTCACCGCGATCGAGTCCGGCGGCACGGGCCTCTGTTACCCGGTCCAGCCCGGTCGCGAGGCCGAACCCTACAGGTTCGCGGGGATCCCGGGGCCCAAGTTGGCCGGGACCGAGGGCACGCCCCGACCGCCCTTTCTCAGGTAGGGACCGGTCCTAGAAGGACCACTTCTTCTTCTTCTCGGCGACTTCACCCTGCGCCGGGGCGCCCGCCGGGGCGGCGCCGAAGGCTGCCGGTGCCGGCTCCCGACCGGCGGGCTGGTCGGCGGCCGGGCCCGCGGCAGCGCCGAGCCGGTAGTGGATCCCTTCGCAACGGTTGCAAACCATGAGCCCGTCCGCCCGCTCCGGCAGGCAGTCGACGCAGAAGGGCTCGAGGCAGCCCGGGCAGAGCCCGACCGCGGGCAGGTGTGGGTGATTGGAGCAGGCAACATACGCCGGGGCCTCGGCGGGGGCAGCGGGGGGTGCGGCGACGAACGGGGGCGGGGGCTCGGCAACAGGATTTGCCGGCGGCGCCATCATCGTCTCCTCGGTAGCACCGGGGGCGGCCGCCATGGGCTCCTCCGGGACGCCGGGTGCAGCCACCATGGTCTCATCGGTAGCGCCGGGGGCTGCCACCATGGTCTCCTCCGCGCCCAAGGGCGCTGCCACCATGGTCTCCTCGGGCGCGGGCTCGGGCACCTCCGGTGGCCACTCGGCCTCCACGCCCTCGGGCCACTCCGCCGTCGCGGTGTACTGGAGTGTCACCGCCCCGAAGGCCACCTCGTCGCCGTCCTTCAGTGGCCGGTCGACCTGGTGGGCGAGGCGCTCGCCGTTGACGTTGGTGCCGTTGGTGGAGCCGATGTCGCGCACCGAGACGGTGCCCTTGTCATAGACCAGCTCGGCGTGGCGGCGCGAGACGCTGCGCTCCTGGTCGAGGGTCCCCAGGTCGACGTCGGGGATCGTGTTGGTGATCCGGTCCTTGCGGCCGACGCTGTTGGTCACCTTGTTGACGGGGAAGGTCAGCTGGCCAAATACCAGCCCGGGTCCGTTGGCCATTACTGGTTTCTCCTCATAAGCGGCACAGCGCGCAGTTTACGGTGCTGGCGGGCCGAATGGGCACGCGTCACTGCGCCGTCTGCAGAATGTAGGTGGCAGCCGTGATGTCGTTGATGTGGACCAGGGCCACCTGCAGGACGCTGTCCTTGTTGGCGTAGACGGCCGTGAAGCTGTTGGCGTCGGTGGCCACGTGGCCCGGGGCGAGCTTGCCCGGGGGCTTCCATCCCGCCGCCACCAGGCGTTCCACCGTCGCCTGCGTCTCGTCGGCGATCGGCTGTTTCGACGTGTACATCACGGTGGTGACGCGGCCCCGTGACAGGTAGTAGGAGCGGATCGTCCCAGGGGGACGCACCACCGGGTCCTCGCCGAAAACGTCGGTTGCGGGGACGGTGGCCAGTGCCTTCATCATGTCGGCATCGACGGCCGGGGTGACCCGGTAGTGGGGTTGGTTGCCAAGAATCACGATCACCACCGCAATGATCGCCACCACCAGCACCGACGTCATCACCGCGCCGACGCCGCGGTGTCTCCGCTTCGCCGCGGTATGCCGTCGGACCTGCTCCGAGCGCGCGCGCGTCGCCGACATCAGTGGCTGCTGCCCGGGAAGCTGCCGTCCTCCTCGGGGCTGAATGGCATGGTGAACATCTGGTAGCGCGTGAAGCTGAAGTCGATCTCACTGTTTATGGTGCCACCCACGCTGAGGCCCGGGTTGTACTTGAACATCACGCGCATCGTCTCGGCGCCGGGGTTGAAGGCGCGCGTGAAGCCGGCCTTGCTCACCTTGACCGGAAGGTGGGCATCGTCGAGCAGGCCGTTGACCTTGTCAACCACCTGGCTGATGAAGCCCTGGGGGCCGTTCGCACCGGGGGCATTGAGGGGCTTGTCGGTGTACTTCCAGGGGTCCGGGCCGTCCACATGGTCGATATCCCCGGGCTGAATGGTGTGGTCGATGTCGTTGGCCGCTGCCCGCTGCCAATCAAGCAGTTCGGCGTTGCTCATCTGCCAGGCCTGGCCGTCATGGGGACGATCGACCATCGCCAGCTTTGCTGACTCCTCGACCACCTCGCGCACGACCATGCGGTCATAGGCATAGCGGCCCAGGCTGAGGGATCCCATCAGCAGGGCACCCAGGACGCCAATCGAGAGCGCGAACTCGAGCATCGACTGGCCCTCTTGCCCGCGCCGTCTCATCATGCGTTGCAGTTGTACTTGGTCAGGACCTGCTGCACGATCTTGCCGGGATCCGGGGAGTCGCCCGTGAAATTGATCATCGCCGAGACGATGCTCCAGATCAGGTCCAGGATTGCCTTCCCCGGGTCGCTCTTGAACTCCTTGACCAGGTTGGTGAACTGGCAGATGTACTCGTTGGGAGGTATGTGACGCAGCACGGCGTGGTAGGTGCGCACGATCGGCGGCTTGCCGAGGATGTCCGTGGCCAGCGCGTCGATGGGCGAGGGCAGTTTGTTGACGAAGCTCGAGGCGCCGATGATGAAGTTGGCAACGGCTGTGCAGATGCCCGACAGCGAGGTGGGTATGCCGAGGAACTCGTCGTTGACATTGTCGTTGAAGATCTTCGTGCAGGTCCCCTTGAAGCTGATGTTGTCATTGTCACTGGCTGCCTGCACGACGTCCGCCTGGCTCACGGCGACCGCGATCTTCCCTTTGGTGTCCTGGCCGCTGAGGTTGGCGGTCAGGGTTTCCTCGACGGTGGGATCAAGGGCCTTGAACTCCAGGAATGTGAGCTGACGGCCACCGGCGCCGGGGTCACCCTGCTTGCCCTTGATGGTCTTGTTGGCCTCTCTGATCCAGTTGCCATAGGCCCCGGTGTCGCCGCCGTAGGTGTCCTCGAATAGCGTGGTGGAGCGGATGTCCGCGGGAGCGCCCTGGTATGACGGCGTGGCGGGACATTCCGCAAAGCGTTCGTATGCGGTGTTGTTGCCCTGGTCCTTGTAGACGAAGTTGTGGACTATGGGCGCCGGTGCGGGCGGCGGGGGCTGGCCCTGTGTGGGCTGAGGGGCCGGGGGCTGGTTGCTGGGCACCGGCCCCCCGGCGGTGCAGCTCTGGCCCTTGTCGGTCTTGTTGAAGTAGTCGGTGGCCGCATCCACCCACTGCTGGTTGTTGCGGTGATTGGGGTAAGCGCCAAACCCCCAGGGCTGGAAAGAGTTGCCGAATTTGACCCCTTCCTCGAAGTCCAGTGTCTTGGGCTGTGGGCAACCGGGGATCGGCGTCTGCTCACACGAGCCGCTGGGTTGGCTCCCCCCACTGACGACCTCGTTCATCTCGCCGATGACGCGATCCAGCACGTCGGTGACCTCCTTGACGGTCCCGGTGCTGGTGTCGAGCCGGCTGGCCGGCTTCTTCTGGCCCTGCGGGGGCTCGGGGGGATCGACGGCGTCCCTGAGGTCCTTGAGCTGATGGATCTCCTCAGTGAACGGCGCGTCCACGGCGGCCTTGAGCTTGCCCTTCTCGTCGTCGGGGATGTGGTACGTCGCCTGCGCACGTTGGGACACCAGCTTGTGCTTGGCGGCGTCCTTGTCGTTCGCGGTGGCGGGGTCGGGGACCTGGTCCACCCAGTAGTAGATCAGCCCCTGCAGTCGCATCGTGTCCTTGAGCGTGGTGACGTTCTTGTGGAAGTCGTCGCTGGCAAAAGTGGTCGGGTAGTCAACGGCAGCTGCTTCGATCTTCAGTGCCTTGTTCTTGATGTCGTCGGCGCTGAGCTTGGCGCCGGGTGCGTCGCTGATGCTGATCGGAATCATGAAGCCGTTGTAGCCGTTCCCGTCGGCGATCAGCGCGGAGTCCAGCTCCGCCGCAATCCATTTTACGACGTTGATTATCTGGCGTAAGACGCTGAAGACCGCCTTGAGGGCGCCGGCTAAAGCCTTGCCGACCCCATTGATCGACTGCCCGATTGGATACAGGACCGCGGCCGCCGCAAAGAATGGGGCCGCCGCGGGAGCGGTGAAGACCCCGGCCAGCAAGGACGCTCCAATCGCCGCGAGAATACCGGCCACCACAATGACCGCGCGGCCGACGTTGGGAATGGCCTCAACCGCCCACTGGATGGCATCGAGGAACGCCTGGTCGTTGAGTGACGCCAGGTAGCCCTCCGCCGCCGCCAGCGCCCCCTGGTCGGCGGTCGCCTGCATGTTGTTGGAGCCCGCCCCGGTCTGGGCCAGGCCCGTGGTCATGAGGATCAGCAGGGTCAAGAGGACCACCGTCAGGGCGGTTATCAGGGTGACGTTGCCGCGCTGTGCCTCCAGCATCAGTACTCGGCCGCCACCCGGGCGGCGATGGCGTCCTCCTCGAGAAGGGTCCCGTTCCCGCTCTTGGTGCCCCAGAGCCCCGCGAGCTGGTCCCAGCCCGGGATGTTGGCGAGGTGATAGCAGTAACGCACCTTGATCGACATCACCGCGTAGAAGTGGTCCGTGCTGCCCTTGAGGTCGGGCCCGGTCCTGACTTCGGGGTTGTTGTTGGCTCCCGGGCAGTTGGCGTCTTTGTCATCGACAAAGTTCTTGAGCCACGTTGGGCGAAGGGTTTCCTGGGCCTTGGCCACGTCGATCGCGACGGCCAGTGCCCTGGACTGTTTGGGGTCGCCGGCGGGGCCCCAGTAAGAAGGGTCGGTCAGCACCCCGAACGCCAGCGTGTCCATCCCCGTGAACGGCATGGCCTTCGAGTCCTTCTCGCTGGGGTCGTCGCTCAGCCGGGCGATGTATACCGCGGCGTTGTAGGTGGCTTTCTGCTCGGCGATCTTGATCGCGTAGACCAGGCTGATGCTGATGACCACGAACATGATCGCCAGCACGAGGGGCAGGACCATGGCGAACTCCACCATAGCCTGCCCGGTCTTTGGTTTGGGAACGCGCCAGGTCATCGATACTCGACCCGTTCATTGATACTGCCGGCGGCCTTGAAGCAGTCGGGGTCGCACGCCATCACGAGGTAGTCCTTGTTGCGCGCGTCATCGAGGTTGTTGGTCCAGAACTTGCTGACCCCCATGGCCGACGCCACGGCGAACGAGGTGACCACGGTGGCCGTGATCAGGGCGTACTCCAGCATCGCCTGGCCGCGCTGCGGCCGTCCCCCCAACCGCTGCACTACTTGTTGCCGATCTGCAAGAAGGCAAGTGACCCGAGGATGATCAGGAGCGCCAGCATGTTGATCATCGTCGGGAAGGTCATCAGCACGGGAGCGCGCAGAGAGCGGGCCTTGACCTCCTGCTCCCGCTTGATGCGGAGCTCGGTGGACTGCCCGTGGAGCATGTCCTTGAGGTCGCGTCCGCCGACCTGGGTCGCCTGGCCGACGGCGGCGACCAGGAACGAGAGGTCGTCGTTTCGGTTCTTGCGGAGCAGCTCCTCCATCGCGACGTTGAGGCGCTCCTTGAGTTGCGTGGTGCGCTCCACGACATAGGCCAGTTCCTGGGCCAGGGTCTCGTTCTCGAAGTACCGGCAGTAGTGCGCGATACCCGAGTCGATCGAGGTTCGCTCTACCGCCAGGCCGATGACCTCCAGCGCTAGGGGGAGTGCCCGGCTGATGCGGTTCTGGCGAAGCTGCGCGGCGGTGCGGATGTTGCTGTTCGGGGAGGCAAAGCCGACGGCCGCGCCCGCGATCCCGAAGAGCACCGCCATCACCGGGTTGCGCAACAGCACGCCCATCGTCGCGCCCAGGGCACCAAAGATGAGTGCCAGCATCAGCTTCATCCGGGCCACATCCTCAACGCTGACCTGGCGAAAGACGTCGGCTTGTTCCAGCTGCTGCGGGATGGCGCTGCGCTTGACGAGCTCGACCAGTAGGCCGATGGCGGGGAGGCGCCGGCTCTGTCGCTGCAGCTTCAGGATCGGTGCCTTCAGGGGGTCCGATCGCTCCGGCTCCGCAGCCACCGCTGCCCTCCTGCGCCGCCGGCCCAGGATGATGATCGCGGCGATGGCCACGACCAGGAGGACAAAGACGCCGCCGAGGATCAGGATCGTGCCGTCCACTCAGCTCTCGATCTGCTTCAGGATGCGCTTGGTGGCGACCCTGCTGGCGTAGTTCATCCCGACGGCGATGATGATGACGACGATGCCGACGAC
>JBHEMS010000042.1:0-31186 GCA_046262455.1 Candidatus Dormibacteria bacterium
GTGTCGTTGGCGTGGATGACGAATACGCGCTCGAGACCCACGGTCTGGTCAAGGTCGGCCACGGTATCGCCGGTCATCTCGGCGCCCGTCATGTCGTTCCCCGACGCGTGTGCGTGGCAGGTGTCGAAGCAAATGCCAACGCGGTCAGCATGCGCCTCCAGGCGGCGCATCAACTCGGCCAGCTCGGCAAAGGTCCCCCCAACGTTGTTGCCGGTGCCCGCGGAGTTCTCCAGCAACAGGCGCGGAGAGGCGTCGGCGGGAACCTCCGCGAGGGTGCCCTCCACGGCGCTGACAATGTGCTCATACCCGCTCTCCAGGCCGGCGCCCTTGTGGCTGCCGATGTGAACGATGCAGTGGTCCAGCCCGTAGGCGGCGCCCCGCTGCAGGTCCTCCGTCAGGGCCCCGCACGACTTGGAGTACAGCGGCTCGTCTGCGCCGGCCAGGTTGATCAGGTAGTTGGCGTGGCTGACCACGCAGCGCACGCCGGCCTCCCTGAGCGCGCCCGTGAAGGCGCGCGCGGCGCGCGGGTCGGGCATCGGCGACCGCCACGAGGATGGGTTGCAGGTGAAGACCTGGACCGCCTCCGCGCCGAGGGACTTCACCGACGCCACAGCCGCCGGAAACCCCCTGTCCGTGCTGATGTGCAGGCCGAGCGGGGGGTTGGCGGCGCTCAGGTCCGGGCCGCCATCACGCGCGAGGCGATCAGGCCCGCAGCCGCGCCCGCACCGATGCCATTGTCGATGTTCACCACGGTCATCCCCGGGGAGCAGCTCTGTAGGCTCGACAGGAGCGCCGCCAGCCCCCTGCCACCGGCCCCATAGCCGGTGGAGGCGGGCACGGCGACCACGGGCACGGAGACCAGCCCGGCGACCACGGTCGGGAGCGCGCCCTCCATCCCCGCCACCACCACCAGCGCGTCGACGCCGGCGGCGATCATGTCTCGCAGCGGGGCCTCGAGGCGGTGGATCGCGGCCACACCCACGTCGTAAGCGTGGTGGGAGGGCAGCCCCATCGCCTCCACCATCATCCGGGCCTCCTCCGCCACGTCGACGTCTGAGGTCCCCGCTGCCAGCACCCCCACCCCTCCCGGGACGGTGGGCGCTAGGGGGGCGGCGGCGGCCAGGAGCCGGCGACTCGTCCCGTAGGTCATCAGGTCGCCGCCGCGCCCGGCGGCCAGCGACTCCAGCGCCGCCGCGTGGGCCGGGGTCACCCGCGACACCAGGGCCTGCCCGGACCCTGCCAGCATTTTCTCCGCCAGCTGGGCAGTGACCTCTGGGGTCTTGCCGGGGGCGTAGATGACCTCCGGGATGCCCTTGCGTCGCATGCGATCAGGATCCAATCGCGCGAGGTCTCCCGCGATCTCGATACGCTCGGCGTCAAGCGCACGCAGCGCCTCGTCCATGGTGAACTCGCCTGCGAGCAGGCGTTCGAGGGTTTCTCTCACTGGAGGAATCCTAGTTACGGTCCACTAGTGACCTCACGTTGTGGCCCTCACGGTGGTTAATGTGCGCGTGAGCCTGCCGCCGTTCCAGGAGTTCCTCGACCAGCACCGTGACGAGGTGTTCAGGCTGCTGGTGGCGATGGTCGGACGAGACGACGCTGAGGACTGCTTCCAGGACACGTTTTTGAGCGCGCTGCGGGGATATCCTTCGCTGCGCGCCGGCTCCAACCTGCGGGCATGGGTGCACACCGTGGCACGCCGCAAGGCGGTGGATGCGCTGCGCAAGCGCCGGGCGGTCGCGCCCATCGAGGATCACCAGGAACGGCTGGCCGCGCCAGGCGACGGCGAGGCGGCGGCCGACCTCTGGCGCGCTGTGCGCGACCTTCCGGAGAAGCAGCGTTGGGCAATCGCCTACCGTTACGCCATCGGTCTCACCAGCGCGGAGACGGCCGCCCTCACCGGAGGCACCGACGCCGCCGTGCGCCAGAACACTCGCGACGCGCTGCGCAACCTGCGCGCCACGTACGGGGACGGAGGAACGGCATGAAGGAGATCGATATCAAGGCCGCGGCGCGCAACCTCCCGCCGGTCCCCGACGCCGTGCTGGACCGCCTCGCCGCCCGCGCCGTCCGGGAGGGGCTGGTGGACATCAGCTACGGTGAGATGGATAGCCCGGTCGGAAACCTGCTGCTGGCGGTCACTCGCGACGGCCTGGTGCGGATCTCCTACACCGACCATAACGAGGGCGCCCTGGAGGAAATCTCACGCCGCTTGAGCCCGCGGATCATGCGGCGCCCGCAGGCGACGGACGTGGTGCGTCGCCAACTGGACGAGTACTTCGCGCGGCGCCGCCAGGAGTTCGACCTGGCCATCGACTGGGCGCTGGTCCGGGGATTCGGCCGGGGCGTTCTGCGCGCCACGGTCGCAATTCCCTACGGACGGCTCTCCACCTACCGCGACGTTGCCGCAGCCGCCGGGAACGCGAAGGCCAGCCGCGCCACAGGCAACGCGCTGGGGGCCAACCCGATCCCCATCGTGATCCCTTGCCACCGCGTCCTGCGCACCGGCGGCGGGCTCGGCGGTTACACCGGCGGGCTGCACCGCAAGCAGCTGTTGCTCGAGGTCGAGGGGGTCCTTCTCTGACCAGTCAGGAGGTTCCCTCCAGCCTATAATCGAACCAGCGCCCATGAACATCATTGCCTTCATCAAGGAGCGGGCCCGCTACTACAACTGCCCCGCCTGCGCTCGCAACCTGGACAGCTGCGAGGTGAGGATGTTGAAGCAGGCCGAGTCCCACCTGACGGTGGAAGTGACCTGCGCGCGCTGCAATGTCACATTCATCGTCGTGCTGGCCGTCCAGTACTCCGGCGACGAGGTCGACGAAGTGACCGAGGAGCCCATGGAGATGGCCGGTGTCGAGTCCGCCGCCCCCATCAGCCATGACGAGGTGCTGGACGTGCACGACCTGCTGCGGGACTTCAGGGGCAACCTCAAGGACCTGCTGCGCAGTTCTGACCCTGGCGCCAACTAGTGGCCGTCACAGTCCACTAGCAGGCTCCACAGCCCACACGCGTGATCTACCTGGACCACGCCGCCACCACGCCCGTGGACCCCGCGGTTCTGGAGGCGATGCTGCCCTACCTGGGCGCGGTGTATGGGAACCCCTCCTCGGTCTACGGGCCGGGGCGGGAGGCACGCGCCGCCATTGACGCCGCCCGGGACACGGTGGCGGCGGCGTTGGGTGCGCAGTCGCGGGAGGTCATATTCACCTCTGGAGGTTCAGAGTCGGACAACCTGGCAATCCGCGGCGTGGCGATGCGCAACCGCGACCGCGGCAACCATCTGATCTGCAGCCAGGTGGAGCACCACGCCGTCCTCCACACCTGTCAGGACCTGGAGCGCGCGGGGTTTGAAGTGACCTACCTACCGGTCGATAGCGATGGGCTGGTCCGACCGGAGGACTTGCGAGGGGCGCTGCGGGCCAACACACTGTTGGTGTCGGTGATGATCGGCAACAACGAGGTGGGCACGATCCAGCCGGTGCGCGAGCTCGCTGCGATGACCCACGAACACAGCGCCGCCTACTTCCACACCGACGCCGTCCAGGCCTTTGGCAAGATCCCCGTGTCCGCCGACGGTCTTGGCGCCGACATGCTGACCATCTCGGCACACAAGATCCACGGACCCAAGGGTGTTGGTGCCCTCTACGTGCGGATGGGAACGCGTCTCCAGCCGCTGATAACCGGGGGTGGTCACGAGAGGAACCGCCGGGCGGGCACGGAGAACGTGGCTGGCATCGCGGGGCTCGCCGCCGCGGCCCGGATGGCCGCGGAGAACCGTGACCATGACGCCGCGGCCATGGCTGGCACCCGCGACAGGCTCATCGACGGCGTGCTCTCAAGGGTCGAGGGAGCACGGCTCACCGGTCACCCCCGCGAGCGCCTGCCGCACCACGCCAGCTTCATCATCCCCGGGGTCGAGGGTGACGCACTCCTGATGCGCCTGGACCGCGCGGGGGTCTACGCATCAAGCGGTTCGGCCTGCACCTCGGGGTCGCTCGAGCCCTCGCACGTGCTGCTGGCGATGGGCATCCCGCCTCGCGACGCGCTCAGCAGCCTGCGGTTGACCGTGGGAAAGGGCACCACTGCCTCCGCGGTCGACGACGCGCTGACGCTGATCGTCGAAAACGTCGGCGAGCTGCGTCGAGCCGCCGCTGTGGTGGGTTAGAGCCTCTGATGACGACGCTGATGGCGGTGCACGCTCACCCCGACGATGAGGGCATCCAGACCGGCGGGGTCCTGGCCCTGGCCGCCAAAGCGGGCATGGTGACCGTGCTGGTGACGTGCACCAACGGGGAGATGGGCGACTCGCCCGAGGGCCTGAAGCCGGAATCACCGGGGCACGACACCGCCTCCACCTCCGAGGTGCGCCTGCGAGAGCTGGGCGAGGCGGCGCGCATTCTCGGGATCACCCACCAGGAGCTCCTGGGCTACCGCGACTCGGGGATGATGGGCTGGCCTCAGAACGACGACCCTGCCTGCTTCTGGCGGAGCTCCCTGGGGGAGGCCACCGACCGGGTTGCCGCCCTCATGGAGCGCTATCGCCCCGAGGTCGTGATCACGTACGACGACCGCGGCCTCTATGGTCACCCCGACCACATTCAGGCGCACCGGGCCACCATCGCTGCGTCGGAGCGTACCGGGATCCCACAGAAGGTCTACGAGGTCGCCTTTCCGTTGTCGATGTTGAAGGCGTTCGAGGAGCTACAGCGACAGGCCGCTGGCGAGGCCGCAGCGGGGGCCGACGTCGAGATCGATTTCGGGACCCCCGATGACCTCATCACGACCCGCATCGACGTGTCCGCGGCGTGGGAGGAGAAGCGCGCCGCGGTACTCGCCCACGCGAGCCAGATGGCCAACTTCGACTTCCTGAAGCTGGACCCCGAGATCCTCAAGGCGGCGTTCGGCGTCGAGCACTTCGTGCGGCGCTACGACCGCACCGGCGCGCCCGTGCCGGAGACCGACCTCTTCGCGGGGGTCACTGCGGAGGCGCGGTGAGCCCCGCCGTGGGCGCGGTCGACCTTAAGCCCGGGCGGCGGCGACCGGCGAGGCCGCGTTGGCGGTTTTCTCGTCGCTGAGGATACGCCCGTCCTTGATGCGGATGACCCGGCCAGTGCTCGCCGCCAGCTCCATGTCGTGGGTCACGATGACGAACGTCACGCCGTGCTCGCGGTTGGCGCCGCGCAGGATCTCCAGGAGCATCTGGGCGGTGTCGGAGTCGAGGTTGCCGGTTGGTTCGTCGCCAAGCACGATCGAGGGCTCGTTTATGAGCGACCGGGCGATCGAGACGCGCTGCTTCTCACCCCCGGACATCTGCGTGGGGCGATGGTGGGCGCGCTCCGCGAGGCCGACCTCGCTTAGGAGACGCATAGCACGCTCCCTTGCGGCCTTCTTGTCGGCCCCTGAGTAGCGCACCGGGAGCAGGACATTCTCAAGTGCGCTGAGGGTGTCCAGGAGGTTGAAATCCTGGAAGATGAACCCGAGCTTGTGGGCACGGTACTTCGCGCGCTCCGTGTCCCTCATCCGCGTGGTGTCCACCCCGTCGATCGCGATCGTGCCGGTGGTCGGACGCATCAGCAGCCCGACGCTGTCCAGTAGGGTGGTCTTGCCGCTACCGGAACGCCCGACGATCGCGACGAATTCGCCCTGCTCGACGGTCAGGTCGACGCCGTCGACCGCCTTTACAGTCTGCTCACCCTTGCCGTAGTACTTGCGGAGTTCGCTGAGCTGGATCGCCGCCGGCGGGGAAGCGGTGACCATCGCGCTCACCCCACGGACCGCAGTGCCATAACCGGGTCCATGCGGGCCGCGCGGGTCGCGGGAAGCAGCCCCGCCAGCGCCCCCAGCACGACCGCGAAGCCGAAGGCCCCGATCGCCAGCCTTGGCGTGAGCAAGAAGATCCCGCTGTTGCCGCCGTAGGCGTTGTTGAGGATGATGATCGCGAGCGCGCCCACTGCCAGACCGAGGCCACCGCCGACGGCGCCGATGATCGTGGACTCGCTCACAAACTCACGCATGATGTGTCCGGTGCGGGCGCCGACAGCCTTCTTCAGCCCTATCTCCCGCACCCGCTCAGTCACCGACATCAGCATGGTGTTGACAACCGATAACCCGCCGATGACCAGCGCCAGCAGCGCCGCGACGGTGGTGATGGCGGTGAAGGTGACGCTGATGGACTTGAACTGTCCGACCAGGAAAGTCGGCTTCAGCGCCTTCACCCCGGTGACGTGCTTGTTGATGTCGTCGGCGATGTCATCCAGATTGGCGCCGTGCTGGCCGTAGACCACCATTCCCCGGCAGAGCTGGTAGGGGTCGACGGTGTTCTTGATCGCCGGGGGCAGCTGGTCGCCGTACAAGGTCTGGGCGTCGTGGAGGCTGACCTCGGCGAAGGCATCAGGTGCGGTCAGCGTCGGGTTGAGGACGCCGACGACCCGGAACGAGTGATTGACAAAATCGGGCTTGGCGTCGGGTGGGCGCCTGGGGAGGTCGATGCTGTCGCCGATGTGCTTGCCGAACTCCTTGGCGATGCTGCTGCCCAGCACGACCTCGCCGCGGGAGTCCGTGGTGATGCCGTGGCCAGCGGCCAGTGTGGTCTTGAAGGACGAGTACCTGGCTGCGGCCGGGTCGACCGCGACGATGGCGTCCGCCACGTTGAAACTTCCACCCAGGTCCCCGGGCTTGGCCGGGAGGGAGATCGATGGCACCACCGCCGCGACGTTCTTGAGCCGCGCCAGCTGATCCTTGACCGACAGCTGCATGATCCCACCCGAGAAGCCCCCGTTGCTGCTCTCTGACACCTGGATGTTGCTGCCGAAGTACTTCACGCCGCCGTCGATCAGCGCGTTGAAGTGCTCGGCCAGGCCGCCCATGGTGGTCAGCGCCAGGATCCCCATGAAGATGCCGGTGATGGTCAGCACGCTGCGAAGCTTGCGGCGCCACAGGTTCCTGAAGATCTCCATACCCTTAGCCTACCGGCACTCCGGCGCTTCGAGGCCGCGGCCTGAGGTCCGTCAAACCTCCGTCAGCAGCAGGTCCTGGTACGTCTCGCGACGCCGGATCAGCCGCGACCTGCCATCCCGCACCATGACCACCGCCGGCCGCGTGTTGTAGTTGTAGTTGCTCGACATGGCCAACGAGTAGGCGCCGTTTGCCGGCAGCGCCACCAGGTCACCGCTGGACAGGCGGGGCATGGCGGCGTCCTTGATCAGGATGTCGGTCGACTCGCAGTACCTGCCCGCGATGGTCACGGTGGTGTCCCGGGGGGCATCCGGCGCGTCCACCTTGTAGGCCTCGTAGACCGAGCCGTAAAGCTTGGGCCGGATGTTGTCGCCCATGCCGCCGTCCACCGAGACATATGTGCGGACCCCGGCGATCTCCTTGATCGCGCCGACGGTGTACACCGCGACCCCCGCTGGCCCGGCGACCGAGCGACCGGGTTCGATCAGAAGGCGGGGAAGCTCCAGCCCACGCTCGCTGCAGCCTTCGTTGATTGCGTCAGCGACCACGTGGACGAATTCCGCCGGGCGAGGGGGCCGCTGGTCGCTGGTGTAGGCAATGCCCAACCCCCCGCCCATGCTCAACTCGCGAGCGACGAAACCGAGCTCCTCGCGCGCCTGGACCAGGAAATCGAGGACTCTGTGCGCGGCGGCGGGATAGCTGGAGAGGTCGAAGATCTGACTGCCGATGTGGGCGTGCACACCGGTGACCTCGGCCGCCGGCACAGCCAGCAGACGGCGGAGGGTTTCCAGCGCCTGGCCAGTCTCCACCGGGAAGCCGAACTTGGAGTCGAGCTGGCCGGTGGAGATGAAGGAGTGGGTGTCAGGTTGGATGCCCGGGCTGACCCGCAGCGTGCACCGAAGCCTGCGGGAGGTGTCCATCGCGGCCAGCATGTCGATCTCGTTGAGAGAGTCGACCACGAGCGCCCCGATGCCCATGTCGGCGGCCATCTCAACCTCGGCGAGCGACTTGTTGTTGCCCGGGAAGAACACCCGCTCCATCGGGAATCCCGCCTGCTGCGCGAGGTACAGCTCGCCCCCCGAGACGAGGTCCAGCCCCGCGGCCTCATCGGCGACCAGCCGCGCCACCTGCTTGGTGAGGAAGGCCTTCCCGGCGTACAGCACAAGGCTCTCGCCCGGGTACACCGCCTTCATGGTGTCGCGGAATTCCGCGAGGCGACCCCGCATGGTGGCTTCGTCGTAGACGTAGAGCGGGGTGCCGTACTGCGCCGCCAGCTCTGCGATGTCACATCCTCCGACGGACATGCGCCCGGCGGCGTTCACCTCGTATGTGTCGGGGAAGAGCACGGCTGTGGATTCTACTGAGGGGCAGCGTTCCGGCCGCCGGCGGTCGTATGCTGGCGACATGCTTGCGATGACATCCCTCCCGGCGGCGCGGTTGCGCCGGCAGGAGCCGCTGGTCGCCGCCGGCGGGGTTGGGGTGCTGGCCACCGCGTGGGTCCTCCCGGGCCTGTGGGCGAGGGGCGTCCAGCCGATCCCGCAGTGCATCTTCCACCAGCTGACGGGGCAGCCCTGCCCGATGTGCGGCGCGACCCGCAGTTTCGCCGCGATGGCCCACGGCAACATCGGCGGTGCCGTCCACGTCTATCCGCTTGGGCCGCTGATGTTCGCGGCGCTGGTGGTCGCCGTGCTCTACAGCATCGCCGTGCTGCTGACGGGTCGGCGGGTCCAGGTGTTGATGGACGACCGCCTGTATCGAGGGCTGGTCCTGTTGGCCGGGGCGATGCTGCTCGTCAACTGGATGGCCAAGATCTTCATCCTGGGCTACTGACCTCCGCCGATCCAGACCGCGACCGGCTGGAGGCCCGGCTCCACGCCTACCTGGACCTCCTCCTGGCGCGCAACGAGAAGGTCAACCTGACCGCGGTACGTCACCCCGCGGAGGCCTGGGAGCGGCTCATCCTGGGTTCACTCACCCTGTTGGAAGCCCATCAATTCCAGGGCGACGAGCGGGTTGCCGACGTCGGCAGCGGCGGGGGGCTCCCGGGCATCCCCCTGAAGATCGCCGTACCGGGGATCACGCTGACGCTGGTCGAATCCGACCAGAAGAAGGCAGCGTTCCTACGCGACGTCGTGGCTGCCCTGGCACTCCCCGACGTGGTGGTCGATGGCCGCCGCGCCGAGGAGATCGGCCGCGACCCCGCGCACCGGGAGCGCTACGACGTCGTGGTCACCCGGGCGGCCGCCAAACCGCCAACGGCCGCCGAATACTGCCTGCCCCTCGTCCGCGTGGGCGGGCTGATGCTGGCGCAGGCCCGGGGCGAGGACTTTCGCCTGGCGTCGCGCGCGGTGGGCCAGCTGGGGGGCAGGGTGCGCCACGAGCGGCACGGGGTGGTCGTCATCGGTAAGGGACGACCAACGCCCGAGGTGTTCCCTCGCCGCGTGGGTGTTCCCGGCAAGCGGCCCCTCTAGCGGCGACAGCGTGGGCCTAGGTGGCCACCCAGGCGGGCTTGGAATTGGCGTCGAGGTCCGCGCCAGCAGTCAACTGCACCGCCGCGCCGCCGGTCACCGGTACCATCCACAGGTCGAAGGTGCCGCTGTGCGGGGAGATGAACAGCAGGGTCTTGCCGTCCGGTGACCAGGCGGGCTGACGGCAGTCGTTGAAGGTTGTGAGGCCCTGGCTTGCGCTGCCGTCGGCGGCGCCCAGGAAGATGTTCTCCGCCTCACCCTGGCGCTGCGTGTAAGCGAGCTCGCCCCCGGGGCCCGGCGCGGGGTCCATGATGTCGTGGTCCGTGGGCTTGGACACGGACCTCGCGCGGCCGAATGGGATGGCGGCGCTGTCCAGCCCTCCGTGGTTGTCGCGCCAGCCGATGAAGTAGAGGGCTTTGCCGTCTCCCGAGTAGGCGGGCGCGTCGTCGCCCCCCGTTGAGTCCGGCGGGAAGGACACCTGGTGCGGGCGGCCCTTGACCGGCCCCTCCCAGATTGCCTCGTCGCTGTACCCGCGGGCGCGATCGGACATGAAGGCGAGGCGCGTGCCGTCCGGGGAGAACGTCGGTTTGACATCGAGCGACCCCTGGTGAGGGTCGCGGGGAAGGGGGTTGAGTAGGGACAGGTTGGAGAAATCGGGACCGCCGTACGCGATGGCCGATTCGCCGTTGGTGATGTAGACCGCCGCGGTGACCTCGCCGCCGCTGGTCACCGCGGGGTAGGCGTACCGCAGACCCGGCGGCGAAACGGGGGCCAGGCCCCCCTTGCGCAGTCGCCAGATGCGGTTGCCCTGGGCGAAGTACACCGTACCTGTGAGGTTCTTCGCGGCCTCCATGGCGGACAGGTTCTTGGGTGCGGCCTTGCTGAGGAGGGGGATCGTCGGCGCCCCCGAGCACCCCGCCGTCGCCAGGAGGAGGCCGAAGGCAGCCGCGAGCCGCCTCAGCCCGGGACCCCCAACTCAGATAGGGCGCGCCTGGCCTCAGCGGCCTCGTCCCAGGGGAGCACCTCACCGCCGATCAGCATGCGGTCCTCGTGTCCCTTGCCCGCGAGCAGCACGGTGTCCCCGGCCCTGGCCCGTCCCAGCGCCTCGCGGATCGCAGCTCGCCTGTCGATGACCACCTGGTAGTCAGTCCCCTGGCGGCGGCCGACCCTCTCAGCGCCCTCGGCAATCTGGGCGCTGATCGCCTCGGGGTTTTCCTGACGCGGGTCGTCGGTGGTGATGAAAAACTCGTCGGAATGGTTCCCGACCGCCTCGCCCATCAGTGGCCGCTTGAGCGCATCGCGGTCGCCCGGCGCACCGAACACCGTCAACAGTCGGCCGCGCGTCAGCGGCCGCAGTTCGGTCAGCACCTTTTCCAGGCCGTCCGGGGTGTGGGCGAAGTCGATCACGATCGCGAAGGGTTGGCCCGCGTCAAGCACCTCCATCCTCCCGCGCAGCCCGCGTGCCCGCGCCAGGCCCTCGGCTGCGCGCTCCAGGGGAAGACCCAGCGCGCGGCACACCCCCAGCGCGCAGAGGGCGTTGTACACGTTGAAACGTCCCGTCAGCGGCAGCTTGACCGGTACCTCTCCGTCGCGCGTGCGGGCGACGAAGGAGATGCCTTCGATGCGCGCCTCCACCTCGACGCCGACGATGTCGGCGGGGCGGTTGAGCGCGTAGGTCACGCGGCGGTCGGTTGGCGCCGCGGCCAGGGTGGCCCAGGCCGGTTCGTCCGCGTTGTACACGATGGCCTTCGGCACCCCCGCCTTGCGCGGCGACTGCCGGGCCAGCTCGGCGAGCTGCAGCTTGGTGTCGCGGTAGGCCTCGATCGTGCCGTGAAAGTCGAGGTGCTCGTGAGTGAGGTTGGTGTAGGCGGCGACATCGAAGGCGATCGCATCCACGCGGTGCAGGGCGATCCCGTGGGATGTCGTTTCCAGCACCGCCACGCGCACCCCGGCATCGACCAACTCCCGCATCTTGGACTGGATCACCGGGGACTCAAGCGTGGTCATATAACTGTCGTTCTGCTCCACGCGGTCAAGGACGCGGAAGTCCAGGCTGTTCATGCCCCCGGCCGCGGCACCGCACGCCAGCAGCGCCTCGGTGGTCAGGACGCAGGTTGTGCTCTTGCCGTCAGTGCCGGTGATCCCCACCACCGTCATCTCTTCGGTGGGGTGTCCCTGGAGACTCGCGGCGGCGTAGGCCAGGGCCAGTCGTCCGTCCTTGAAAGTCGCGGCCGCGACGCCCTCCGGGACCTGGACGTCGCGCTCCAGGAAAACGGCCGCCGCCCCGGCCTCACCCACCTGGCCGATGAAGTCGTGTGCGTCGACCCGCATGCCGCTGATCGCGACAAAGAGGCTCCCACTCGGGACCTCCCGGGAGTCCTGGGTGATGCCGGTGAGCTCAGGGTCGAGTTCGGGTGGGGTCAGTCGCCGGGAGGAGAGGCCGCGCAGCGAAAGATCGGCGAGGAGCTCCGAGAAGCGCATGGTCGCTGAATGCTATCGGACAAGTCTTGGCCCCGAGCGGCCGCCGAGCCGGCCGCTGAAGTGCTAGCCGATGAGCAGCCCGAGCAGGGTTCCGGCGACCAGCAGCATGCCGGTGGCGAGGTGTAGGACCACGTTGTCCTGGAGCGACTTCATCAGCACGTAGGGGTCGTCATAGTGCGCCGCGAGGCCGCGCTCCGTACGGATCGCCAGCGGGATCGTCAAAAGTCCCAGCGCGGTCGGCCAGGGCAGCACCCGGGCGAGGATGCCCACCACCAGGGCGATGTACGCCAGCGACACCGACACGACGTATCCCGCCAGCACTGCGCTGCGCGGCATCCGAACCACAAGCGTGCGCTTCCCAGCACGGGCATCGGCAACGCGGTCGGGGATCTCGTTGGCGTACAGGATCAGCATCACCAGTAGGGCGACGGGCACCGAGAGGATGAGCGGCCGCAGCGCGTAGTGTCCGGTCTGGACGAAATATGCGCCCAGCACCATGATGGGCCCGAACCCCAGCGCCACGGCGACCTCGCCGAGGCCCCGGTGGACCAGTTTGAACGGCGGCGCCGTATAGAAGAAGCTGATCATGAGCCCGGCCAGGCCGAGCCACAGCAGGCTGATGCCGGTGAGGGCCACGAGGGCGAGGCCGATGGCCGCCGCCAGGGCGTAGCAGCCGACCATGATCATGACCATCTGGCGCAGCGTGACCAGGCCGTACTGGATGACGCGCGACCCTCCGCTGAACATCGTCGGGTTGACGTTGAAGTCGTCGGCACCGCTGCGGGCGTCGAAGACGTCGTTGGCGACGTTCAGGCCGAGGTGCACGCTGACGCCGCCGATGACGGTCAGAAGTGCCAGTCCGAGGGAGAAGTGGTGGTCGAGCCCGGCGGCTGCGATCCCCAGGAAGACCGGCACCAGGGTGGCGGTCAGGAACGGGAGGCGGGTGGCCAGGAAGAACTTCAGCCCGAGACCCATCCGCGGCCTCACCTCGACACCGCGCTGGTCGCTCAGTCCCTGCATGTAGCGGCGGGCCTGGGGGAGGGCGCGCTCGCACAGTTCCATGAAGGGGATGTCGGCCTCGGCCCAACCCCGAACACGGGTGGGGGTGAAGACCCATTCCCCGCCGGCCGTCTCCAGCGCACCATCAAACTCCACATAGGTTCGCTCGTCGTACCCCACACCGGCCTGCGGGCGGATGTGGCTGAAGGCCACCCGGACCTCGGCGCCGCCGGGGATCGGCTGGCCGAAACGGATGGGCTTGAGGCGCAGGCGATCGCCATCGACGGTGAAGTCGCTGGCCCCGCTCATGGGGTAGCCGTCCGCGGCCGTGAAGACCACCACGGCGTGGGAGTAGATGCCCAGCGACGCCAGGGCGCCCGCCACCCTCCCCGGGCTCTGCGCCAGGACACTCACGCTGCGCCCTCCAGCTCTACAACCTGCGGCTCGCCCGACGTGTCGCCCCCCGGCCACCACGTCACCCTGCGGGGCGTCACCTCGATCACCGATCGCTCCCAGAAGAGGGGCAGGGCGAAGCGCAGTTTCAGCAGCTTGGCGATCACCGGTTCCTTCTTCAGCCATAGCGGCAAAACGCTGTTCCAACCGTCGTGGATGTCATCCTCGATCACCCGGGCATCCCCCTGGATTGTCGCCCGGGAAAACGGCTCGGCGGGGATTCCCACCGGGTCACTGAGGCTCAGTGAGACCTTGGGGTTGCGCTTGATGTCCTCGAGCTTGCGGGAGAAGAGGACGCTGCTGGTCATCAGGACATGGTTCCCGTCCCACAGCGGGATGAGTGGGTCCGTGCGGGGGCTGCCGGCCGCGTCGATCACCGTCAGCTCGCCCACCAGCGCCTTGTCGAGGAGGTCGATGACGGCCTCGGGGAGGATATTGGCGGTGGGGGTCGCGCTCATGCTCACTAAAGACTACGATCGCGGGGTTTGATCGGATGCTCCTTCTTGTTGGGGTGGTGGCGTAATTCGATGCGTGCGAGTTTCTCCTGGGGCCGGCGGACATACGTCATGGGCATCCTGAACATGACGCCCGACTCTTTTTCGGGCGACGGCCTCGAGGGGCAGCCGGCCGCGGCCGTCGAGCGCGCTTTGGGCATGGCGGCCGACGGGGCAGACCTCATCGACGTTGGCGGGATGTCGACGCGCCCGGGGCACGATGCGATCCCGGCGCAGGAAGAGCTGGCCCGCGTGATGAGCGTCCTGCCCCGGCTGGTCGAAAAGCTCGCGGTCCCTGTCAGCATCGATTCATTCCGCTACGAGGTCGTGGCGGCCGCGGTGTCGGCCGGTGCGGCGGTGATCAACGACGTGTGGGGCCTCAAGCGAGAGCCCCGCCTGGCCGATCTCGCGGCGCGCTCGGATGCATTGCTGGTGCTGATGCACAACCAGGATGGCACCGACTACAAGGACCTCGTCGGGGACGTCCTCGCCTCCCTTCGGGCGAGCGTGGCGGTCGCGGAGGCCGCCGGGGTGTCCCGCGAGCGCATTATGGTGGACCCCGGGATCGGCTTCGGTATGACGGCCGAGCAGAACCTGGAGATGCTGCGCCGCCTGCCGGAGTTGGGCGTCCTGGAACTGCCGGTCCTGCTTGGCACATCGCGGAAGTCGACCATCGGCAAGGTGCTCGGTACCGAGCCCGGGGATCGGCTGGAGGGCTCCGCGGCAACCGTCGCCCTGGGCATCGCCGGCGGGGCCGACATGGTGCGCGTGCACGACGTCAGACAGATGGTTCGCGTCTGCCGCATGGCCGACGCTGTGACCCGTGGCGCGGGGATCCCGGCGTGAGCCGGGTGTTCCTCGGGCTCGGCTCGAACATCGGCGATCCCGCGGCGAAGCTCGAGTTCGCGCGCCGCCGGCTGATCGAGGAGGGGGTTCACATCAGGGCCACGTCGAAAGAAGAAACGACCCAACCGGTGGGCGGCGTCGAGCAGCCCGACTTCCTGAACCAGGTGTTGGAGGCGGAGACCGACCTCGCGCCGGGAGACCTCCTGGCCCTCTGCAAGCGCCTTGAGGCGGAAGCCGGCCGGGATCCTGTCGGCGTCCGCTGGGGCCCCCGCGAACTCGACATCGACATCCTCCTGTACGACAGCATCGTGCTGGAATCGGACGAGCTCACGATCCCTCACCTGGGGCTCGTCGACCGCCGATTCATCCACCGCGAGATCGCTCAGATCGACCCCATCCTGATCGCCGACGCGGTGATCCTGGTGGACTACGATCCCCGCTGGACCGCGAGGTTTGAGGCCGAGGCCGCGCGGCTGTCCAGTGCCCTCGGTGAGATCGCCCAGCGCATCGACCACGTCGGATCGACGGCAGTACCGGGCCTTCCGGCCAAGGCCATCATCGACATCCAGGTGTCGGTCGAGTCGGTTGCCACCGTCGAGGCCTACCGCGTGCCCCTCGAGGAGCTCGGCTACGCCTACGTGCCCGACGACCGCTTCCCCACCTATCCATTCTTTCGCTACCCAGCCGAGGGTCCGCGCAACTTCCACCTGCACGTCGCGCAGTCGGGCAGCACCGAGGAAATCGAACACCTGCAGTTCAGGGACCGGTTGCGCGCGGACGCGGTGGTCGCCAACCTCTATGCCGACCTCAAGCGCCGCCTGGCCCGGCGTCACTTCGCCAACAGGGTCGCCTACAGCAACTCCAAAACCGACTTCGTCCGCGACGTCCTGGGCTTCGAGGGTCAGCCCGACTAAAGCTGCCCCTGTTAGAGCGCTCTCCCGGCTCGCCCGCCGGGCACGGCCCTCACTGAGTTATGTCCCGGCACCCCGCGCCTCGTCCGGTCCGGTTAGCGCCCGTCGGAGCGCCCCGGGGACATGCCGCCCGGGCGCGGGGAAACTGGTCGCGCGCTCTCCCGGCTCGCCCGCCGGGCACGGCCCTCACTGAGTTATGTCCCGGCACCCCGCGCCTCGTCCGGTCCGGTCGCGCCGCGATGTCCATTTGGCCTAGATCGCGCGGAGCACAGCGTCGCGAAGTCCTCCGTCGGCACGGGGTGGTTGGGGAGGCTCACTGAACGAGGTGCCCGACGGCCTCCCCGGGGCACGTGGTTGGGCAATTACGCGCCCGGACGGCACGTCCCCGGCGCGCTCCATAGTCATTTCAGCGGCGGGGACGTGATGTCTCGGCGCGTCAGGGAGCACCTAAGCGCCCCGGGGACGTGACGCCCGGGCGCGTAAGGGACCACTCAACGACCCGGGCGCCGGCCGGGCACCCTGTGTGACCGGGCCTCACCATCCGTCCGGTCCGACGGAGGACTTTGCGCCGCGTGTCCCGAGCGATGCCTGGCCTGGATATCGCGGCGCAACAGGACCGCACGAGGACCGGGTCGGAAGTGCGCATACAGCACGAGCGCCGGTGCCCGGGCGGGGACCCGGGAGGGGGCGTCGCTGTCGTACCCCCGCGCCCGGGCGGCACGTCCCCGGGGTGCCGGGACTGTCGCACCCCCGCGCCCGGGCGGCACGTCCCCGGGGTGCCGGGACTGTCGTACCCCCGCGCCCGGGCGGCACGTCCCCGGGGTGCCGGGGCTGTCGTACCCCCGCGCCCGGGCGGCACGTCCCCGGGGCGCTCGTAGCCTGGGGGCGTGGGCTAGCCGGTGCCCGCCGAGGAGGTGAAGCGGTAGCCGATTCCCGGCACCGCCAGGATGAAGAAAGGGCGACCGGGGTCCTCCTCGATCTTGCGGCGGAGGTTGCGCACGTGCACGTCGATGACCCGCGTCTCGATCGGGTACTCGTAACCCCAGACGTGGTTGAGGATCTTCTCGCGGGAGAGCACCTTGCCCGCGTTGGTGGCGAGGAACGCCAGCAGGTCGAACTCCGTGTGGGTCAGCTCAACCTCGCCGCCATCCCGGAACACCCGGCGCTCGTTGAGGTTGATGGCCAGGTCCTTGAACTCCAGCTTGCCGTCGGCACCCTGCTCGTCCTGGCGGACCCGGCGGAGGTGGGCTGCGATGCGCGCCAGCAGCTCGCGAGCGCGGAACGGCTTGGTGATGTAGTCGTCCGCGCCGATCTCCAGCCCCACCACGATGTCGATCTCCTCGGTCTTCGCGGACAGGATGATGATCGGGATGCGCGAGCCCGACTTGCGGATCTCGCGGCAGACGTCGAACCCCGACACGTCGGGCAGCATCAGGTCGAGCAGGATGAGGTCGGGGCGAGATGCCTCGGACTGCTTCAGGCCCTCGTTGCCGTTTTCGGCCTCGACAACCTCGTAACCCTCTTTCTCGCAGGCCAGGCGGATTGCCTTCCGGATGACCGCCTCGTCCTCAATGATGAGGACGCGCCGCGCGCCGCTCATGCCGGATCCTCGCGGGCGACGGGCATGGTGAAGGCGAACGTGCTGCCCTTGCCGTACTCACTTGTCACGTCGATCCGGCCCCCCTGGAGTTCAACCAGTCCCTTGACGATGTAGAGGCCCAGCCCGGTGCCGGGAACCTTGCGGGTGGATGGGTCGGGAATTCGAGTGAACTTCTTGAACAGCCGCGCCATGTCTGTTTCCCTGATACCGATGCCCTGATCCCTCACCGCCACGCGAACCATGTCGGACGCCGACGACGCCTCGATGGTTATTGGCTCGCCGTTCGGCGAGTACTTTATCGCATTGGTTAACAGGTTCACGACGACCTGCCGCAGCTTGGCCTCGTCAGCGGTGACCGCAGGAACCGAGTCGTCGACCTCGACGCGGATCTCATGTCCCTCGAACTGGGCCTCCAGCTCTCTCAGGACCTCGTCGACCAGGGTCCTCACATCGACGCTGGCTATATGGAGGGGCACTCGCCCGGTGTCGATGTGGCTGGCGTCAAGGATCTCGCGGATGAGCAGCTCCAGCCTCTCGGCCTGACGGTAGATGTCGTGGAGCATCTCCGTGCGCTGCTTTTCGCCCAGGTCGTAGGTGGTCATGAGCTCGGCCATCGCCTTGATCGCGGTGATCGGGGTCTTCAGCTCGTGGCTGGTGACGCTGACCAGCGCGTCGTGGGCGTCGAGGACCTCCCGGAGCGGTCCGGCGTCAGAGAGCAGCACCACCGCCTGTCCGTCGTTGAGGCGGCGCATGTGGATCTCCAGCGCCCGTGCCCCGGTCGCTGTTTCGACGTTGAGTCCGCTGATCGGGCTGCGCCATTCCTCACCGGTCTTGATGGTGTGGGCCAGGGCTGAGACCTCGCCTTCGAAGACGGCGATCTCGGTGCCCACGGTGCGAACCAAATCGGCGGCGGCCTGCCCCAGCGCCTCCGTGGGATCGATGATCCCCAGCAGGGTGGCGGCGCGGTTGCCCAGGGCGGTGACGCGGCCCGATGCGTCGACCAGGACGTACCCCTGGTCCACGCCCGCGACTATCTCCGAAAGGAGACTGGCATCGATCATCCCGCTCTCAACCTCGACCTCATAGTGCGCACCCGTTGTCTCAGGTTCGCCAGAGCATTATGGCCGCGCCAGACCCGATTTGAGATCGGAAGGTCAAAAGCGCCGGCGTAGGTGACCATTCGCCCCTGCCACCCGGACTTGAATTGCCACAGGCCGGCCCAGGGATGGTTGGGGCGGTCGTCGGGCGGAACACCCCAGAGGTCGTACTCGGTGTCGCCCAGGTTGCGCAGTTCGCGCATCGCGTGCCAGTGGAGCAGGTATGCGGGCATCATCTCGCGGCCCGAGCGTGTAGACGCCCCGAAGAGGTAGGTCGCACGACCGGCGAAACGCAGGACAATGATCCCCGCCAACGGGGTGCCATCGTGGCTGGCGAGGTACAGCCGGGACGTGCCGTCGCCGCCCATCAGCCGGTACAGCTCGCGGTAGTACGCCTCGGGTGCCAGCTGGATCCCGTGCCGTGACGACGTCTCCGCTGAGAGGCTTGCGAAGGCCGCGATGTCGTCGCTTCCGCCCACCTCCACGCCTTTTTTCTGTGCCAAACGAACGTTGTACCGGGTCTTTGATTTGAAAGACGCCATCAGGTCCTCGTCCGACCTGGCGATGTCGATGATCGAAGTGTGTTCCGGCTGTGTGGCCGCCGCCCGTTGCCAGCCCGGGGGCGCCTGCCAGCCCTGGGCGAGCTCGGGTTCCACCCGGACGAACGCCAGGCCGAGGTCGGCAGCCCAGGCGCCGATCGCCGGTAGCGCGTCGCCCAACTCCTCGGCAGCCAATCCAGGTCCCCTGGGCACGTACCCCCAGCGCCGACCGGGTACCAGGGTCGGTGTGCACAGCAGGCTCACGGGTAGGTTTCCGTGGAGGCGCCGCCGCTCCACCGCCCACCCGAAGCGGGCCTGCAGCTCGCCCCAGCGCCATGACTGCAACAGGTGAGGGTTGGCGGTCAGCGCCAGGTCGGCGTCCCACGCCTCGCGGGCATCCGCCCCCGGGCTCGACATGGAGTCCGGCATATTGCTTGTCACGTCGGGTCCGTGGTGAGGCGGTCCCTGGAGTGCCCCCGAGTTGGCGCGCCGCAAAACTTGTATACGGGGGCCACGTGTGACACTATAAGCGCCGCAATCCGGCCGGGCCCCCCGGCCACGAGTTTGAGGTGCCCATTGCAGAGCAGCGGAACCCTAGCCGAGCTATCCCTCGAGGGAATCCTCGACACGGTCCAGAAGGACCGCGCCACCGGAACCCTGCACATCCGCAGTGCTGAGGGCGAGGCGACCCTGTACTTCCTGTTCGGTCACCTCTTCCACGCCGTGGACGGAGGGGATGCCCAGGGCGAGCCCGTGGTCCACACGGTCCTGGGTTGGAGTGAAGGCAACTTCACCTTCGACGCCAAGGCCAAGCTCCCGGCTGAGGAGACGATCAAGGTCTCGACGGCCGAACTTTTGGCGAAGCGCGATGCGTCGGCGACGGCCTCCTCCAACGGGACCGCGGCCCACGCTGACAGCGAGGACGCCGTAAGCGGCGGGGAGGACGCGGAGGCGAGCGGGGACGAGCAACCGTCCGAGCCCGCCGACGACGCCCCAGAGGTGCAGGCCGCGGAGACGCCGTCCGAGGCGGCCGCCGGGCCCGAGCAACGGCGCCGCCGCACCGACCAGCTGCCGGACACCCGGCCGCCCGAGACGATGGTGCTCTACCCGATGCCCCGCGGCAAGACGATCCACGAGGGCCTGACGGCTGGTTTTGTCGACTTCCCGAAGCTGCTGCGGAGCCTTTCCAAGGACAAGCACTCCGGGTATGTACGGCTGAGCGGTGAGGCCTTCACCGGGGTCCTACTGTTCTCGTCCGGTGCGGTGGTCGAGGCACTGTACGACGGGGATGACCGCGTCAGCACGGGGTCGGCCGCTTTCCACCAGGTTGGAGAGCGCATCGACGAGGGTGAGGGTGCCCTGGATGTCGTGCATCTCACGCCTGAGATGGTCACAGGGATCTACCAGTTGCTGACCGCGAACAGCATCTACGACCGGCTCCTGGCACGGTTCATCAAAGCGGAAGCGTTGCTCGAGTACCTCACAGAGCAGGGCACTAGCGGCGCGGTGATCGTTCGCCACGAGGACAAATCCGGCATCGTCCTCTTCCGTGAGGGCGAGGTGCTCGGGGCATACACCGACGAGTCGCGCGAAGTCGCCGAGTCCCCCGAGAAGGTCATCGCCCTCTGTGAGGAGGCGACCGCTGAGATCGAGGTCCGCGGGGGACCGGTCCCGGCGACCCTCCCAGTCATGGAGCCGGATGTCCAGGGCGGCCTCCGGGAGGTTCCGTCAGGGTCGACGCCCGCCGAGAGGCCAAGGCGCGTGCCTGCCGCGGCGCCAACCCCAAAGCCAGCGCCAGAGTCGGAAGCTGAGCCGGAGCCCGAGCCGGGTCCCGCGGTTGAGACCGCTCCGGCGGCCGCGGATGAAGCTCAGGACCACGACGACGAAACACCGAGCACCGATAAGAGTGACGGGGCGAGGAAAGCAGGCGAGGACGGCGACCTGGGTGCGGCCATCAATGAGATGGCGGGTCGCGCCGACTCCGTCCTGGGCACGCGCTCGAAGAAGGTCAAGGAGTTGCTTTACGCGTCGCCGCACAACCGCGAGGACATCGACGCCACCATCGAGAAGATCGCGGAGCTCTCGATCATGTTCGTCGACCCTTCGAAGTTGTCCTCTCTCGCCGAAGAGTTTCGCCAGATCGCCGGCCGCACCGGGTAGGTAACCATCCCGGGATAATCCCCGGGTGAACCCGTCCCGAGCGCGCTGGGTCAGCCGCCTGCTGCCCGCCATGCTGCTGGCCGCCACCCTCCCTGGGTGCGCCTCGCCCGGACCTGCCATCTCCGAGGTTTCCCCGGTCAAGGGGGAGAGCAACGTGGCCGGGGACGCGCCAATCCGGGTGGTCTTCAACAGCGACATGGACCACGCCAGCGTGGAATCCCGCTTCAGGATCCGGCCCGCAGTCGAGGACTGCGACCGCACCACCTGCCCACTGCTTTGGAGCGGCCGGACCATGACCTTCAGCCACCCCCAGCATCAGTTCGCGAGCAGCACCCGCTACCAGGTCCAGATCGCCTCCGGGTACCGCGACTCGGGGGGGCACGCGGTCGGGCTGGACCACGCGTGGGACTTCAGCGTCGAGAGCGCGCCCACCATCGGAGCGGTGACCCCCGCGGACCATGCCGCAGGGGTGGCGGTGGATGCGGACATCACCGTGCAGCTGTCGCGCAGCGTGCTCCCGCCGCCGGCGCCGGAACTTGCCCTGACGGCCGCTGACGACGCTGAACCTGTGGCCTACCGACTGGCCATCTCACCCGTGGACGACCGCCGCCTGGTGATGTCGCCGTTGGCTCCCCTGCGGCCGCACACGGCGTACACGCTGCGGGTTGGCGCCGGCGTCATGGACCAGCACCACAATGCCATCGGCACTGGCCGGGACGTCCATTTCACGACGGGTGCGCTGAATTTCACCCACAACCTGGCGTTCCTGGTCCGCGATGAGACCGGCGGGACCTCGAGCCGGGTGGCTGAACTTCGGCCGCCCGCTGGCATCAATGCTCCCGCGCCGAGCCTGCGGGTGCTTTTCAACGCCAATCGTCCCATCCAGGCCTTTGCCTGGTCCTGGGACTCGGCCGCACTCTACGTCCTGGACACCGTGGGGAGGTTGACATTGGTGCCGCTCGACGGTGCCCCCGCACGCAGCACGGCATCCGACGTGGTCGCGATCGCCGCCAACCCGGCTCGTGACGAAGTGGCCTATGTCACCACGGCGGGCGAGCTGCGGGTCCGCAGCGGCGGTACGGAGGTGACCGTCACCCAGGCTGGACGCGTCACCGGCCCACCGGCATGGAGCGGCGATGGGCGGCGGCTGGCATTCGCCGCGACGGACGGCCGGGGCGGCCTGCTGCTCCGGCTGCTTGACAGGGAAACGCTGAGCGTGTCGGATCCCGCCGGTGTGTCCCTTGCCCCCACCGGGACGGCGATGGCGTGGTCCACGGACGGCGCCTCTCTCGCGTTCATCCGCCCGACGCCCGGGGGGAGCGAGGCCTGGATCTACCATCCGCTGGCCAGCCAGGGAATTGGCCTGTCGCGCCTTGGGCCTATTGAGACGGCGACACTCGCTTGGTCTGCGGATGGCGGCTCGGTGTTCGCAGCAGGCATCGCCCCCGGCTCCGAGCAGCCCCTCCTGGAACGGGCGCTGGCACAGCCGGTGGCCGGCCAGGCGGCCGGGTTTTCGGTGATCAAGGGCAGCCAGCCGGCCGACAGCGAGCCCGCCGCGCCGTCTTTCGACCGCAGGATCGCCTTTGTCCGGCAGGCGGCCGGGCGACCGCAGCTCTGGATCATGAACAACGACGGGACCGGGATATCGCAGCTGACGTTCGCCACCTACGACATGGACGAACGGCTGCTGGCGTTTGGCGTGGCGATGCCGCGGTGGTCGCCGGGGGCCGCCGGTGGCTGAAAACCCCAACGTCTTCCTGGCCCACGGGGGGTCGGGCAGTGCGGCCACCATGGTGCCGTGGGCGGACGCCCTCACGGATACGAACCCCCGTCTGCGCGCGGCCACGGTGCCTGCCACGGGGAGGTTGCCGATGAAGGCGGAGCGCGCCGTCGAGGTGTTCGCTGAGCGGACCGCCGGGTCCCGGCCGGTCGTCGTCGGCGGCATCTCCTACGGGGGCCGGGTCGCCAGCATGCTGGCCGCCCGCGACCCGACGATTGCGGGGCTGGTGCTGCTGAGTTACCCCCTCCATCCACCCGGGAAGATCGACCAGCAGCGCGTCGACCACCTTCCGGCGATTCGCTGTCCGGTTCTCTTCCTCAGCGGCGAGTCCGATCCGTTTGCGCGAATGGACCTGCTTCGCGCCGCCGTGACCCGCCTGGAGAGCGTCGAGCTGTACACCTACCCGGGAGTTGGCCACGCGTTGGCCCGCGGGCCCGCGGTGATGGCCGACGCGGTCGCACGCGTGGCGGCGTTCAGCGCGCGGGCCCTCGGCCTGTAGGGCCGGGCGGGCGAACTACTCGGCGGCGGCCCCCTGCGGAACGAGCTCGAAGCGAACGCGCGCGGAGTGGCCCTTCTCGATGGTCACGACCTGCTCCAGGCGCTCGACGCCCGGCGCCAGGCACGAGACACGCCACTCGCCGGGCACCACCCAGAACCTGAAGTCCCCGTTCGCGGGCGTCCGGATCTCGGCGACAAACTCGTCCTGTGAGCCTGTGAGGCGGACGTAGGCGCCTTCGACCGGTTGCTCGCCCTTGAGCACGTCACCCCGGATGGCGCTCTCCCCGACGTAGTCCTCGGGGGCATCGACGCAGCTGCTGCTCATCCGACCGGCGCCGGTTCCTCGACGGTCTTCTCGATCGGCACGCCCACCAGCGAGCCGTACTCGGTCCAGGAGCCGTCGTAGTTCTTGACGTTCTCGAACCCCAGCAGCTCACGGAGGACGAACCAGGTGTGGGAGCTGCGCTCGCCAATGCGGCAGTAGGCGATCGTCTCCGTCCCCGCGTCCAGGCCCTGGTCCTCCATGTACAGGGCGCGGAGCTCGTCGGCCGACTTGAAGGTGCCATCTTCGTTGGCAGCCTTGGACCACGGCACATTCTTTGCGCCGGGGATATGGCCGTTGCGCTGGGCCTGCTCCTGCGGTAGGTGGGCCGGGGCCGAGAGCTTGCCGCTGAACTCATCGGGTGAGCGCACGTCCACCATGGGGGTCTTGCCGACCTTGGCGATGACCTCGTCGCGGAGGGCGCGGATGGAGGTGTCGGCCGCCTTCGCCGAGTACTGCGTGCCGCTCAACGCCGGCTTGTCGGCCGTGAGCTCCCGTCCCTCCAACTCCCACTTCTTGCGGCCCCCGTTCATCAGGCGAACGTTGTTGTGGCCGTAGAGCTTGAAGTACCAGTAGGCGTACGCGGCAAACCAGTTGTTGTTGCCGCCGTAGAGCACCACCTGGTCGTCGGTGCCGACGCCCTTGGAGGACATCAGCTTCTCGAACTTCTGCTGGTCCACGAAGTCACGGATGACGGCGTCCTGCAGCTCATTGCGCCAGTGCAGGGATGCCGCGCCCGGGATGTGCCCGCGCTCGTACGCGTCGGTGTCCTCATCGACCTCGAGCAACCGGATGGTGCCGTCGTGGAGGTGCTGGGAGACCCAGTCGGTGGTGACCAGGGCGTCGGGGTTGGCGTAATCACTCATCAGGCTGGGCCTCCATGGAACGGCGGCGGGCCGTCACTATATTGCTAATTCCGACCAAATCAGTAGGAGTTAGCGATTATGCCTGAGCGCCGAGGGCGCCTGCAAGCCACGCGCTAGCCACCCCCGCGTTTCTGCTCGGCCTGGTTCTTCTCATCTCGGCGCGGGGCGCAGTGGCTAGACTGCGGGGACGTTGATGAGAAGCCTGTCGCCGGGTCGGATATCCAGGCGCGCGTCTGTTGCGCTGTGCGCCGCCCTGCTCTGCGCCGCGGTGGGGGTCCTGTTGGTCCCCGTGCCTGGGGCTTCGGCCCAGGCCCCACTCGCGGTTGGCATCCCCGTGGTGGTCGACCCCATCCGGGGCGCAGGCGAGCCGGACATCACGATGGACAACTACAACAACCCCGGCGCCGCCAGCAATGCGTGGATCAGTGGACCTGGCGGCTCCGGGGCCCAGACGAGCTTCTTCTGGCACAGCCGGGATGGTGGTGAGACATACCCGCACCAGGGACCGCTCTCGTCGGGCCACTGGCTATGTTCCCAGGCCAGCGGTGGCGACAGCCTGAACGTCCTGGATCCCGTCAACCAGGACATGTACCTCACTGACCAGGAGGCCCTGGCGAGCTTTGCCAGCGCGAAGGTCAATAGTGTGACCGGGGCGTTCGCGCCCGGTAGCCCACAATGCCACTCGACGACCTCGCAGGCTGCCTTGACCGCGGACAGGCCCTTCGAGGGGGTGCTGCACCCCACGGGCGCCGTCAAGGCGCCCCAGTACGTCGCCAACAACAACCAGCCGCTGGTCTACCTGTCCTGGCTCTGCTCCGCCTGCGGCGGCCTGGCCTTTGCCTATACGACGGACGGGGCGACCTTCCGGGCGGCGGAGCCGGGGACCACCAGCACTCCACTTGTCGGCGGCATCATCAACACGGTGCAGGGCGAAGGAACCAACGTGACCAGCTTCAGCGGGCACGGTCCGACTGTCGTGGACCCGGTCACCGGATATGTCTTCACTCCTATCAGCTGCACCAAGACCGAGTGCCTCAACACGGGCAAGATCGAGTTCGACGAGGTCGTGGGCAAGCCCGCGCCGGCCCTGACGGCCGCCGATCCCGGCAAGCTGGGGTCGCTGGTCCTTCACACAGCGGCGGACCACCTGCCCAACGGCGGCCTGATCACCGAGCCGGGTCAGCTCTTCCCGGTCATGACGATGGATGCCAACCGGACGCTCTACGAGATGTGGGTGGAGGGTAACAGCGGGGCAAACCCGACCTTGCCGCTGATCCACCCCGACGCGTGGCACGTCTACTACACCTACTCCAAGATCACCGACCCCAGCGGCCGGCCGGACCCCGAGCACACCCACTGGTCCAACCCGGTACGTGTGGATACCGGCGCCCAGTCGGCCACCAGCGACTTCGGCTGGTTCGCGGTCGGCGACCCCGGGAAACTTGCATTCATCTGGCTGGGCACGGACAAGCGTGAGCACCCCAGCAACCACAACGAGGCCAAGCTGTGGCACCCATTCATGGCCGTGACCACGAATGGCGACACGCCCACCCCCACGTTCCAGCAGACGATGATTGGCCTTGGCCCGAACCACATCTCCGACATGTGTCTGTCCGGCACGGTGGGCTGCATCACCTCCGTGGGCAACCGCAACATGGCCGACTTCATCAGCGTCGACATCGGCGCGGACGGGGCTGCCCAGATGACTTGGGCCAACGATGCCAACAGGCTTGCCACCTCGCCTGCCACGCTGATCCCCGGCCTCCCGGTGACGCAAGCTGCCCGCCAGGTCGCCGGCCCCAGGCTGCGCGGGACCGGTGATGTGAGTGACACGCGGTTCAGCGCGGTCCCCACGACGGGGATTCCAGAGTTCGCGGCGGACGGGGCCGCTCCCGGTGACGCCGCCGACCCGCGCACCCCGGGATCCCCCAAGGTGCCCCAGATGGACCTGACCGGCTCCAGCATCGCCACGGATGGCACCAATCTCCTGGTGCACATGCCGGTGGCCAGCCTGGCCGATCTCAGCAGTCCGACCACCACTTCGGTGCCCGCCCAGCCCAACACCTGGTGGCTGACCCGGTGGCAGTTCAAGAACAAGATCTACTTTGCGAAGGCTGAGAACGACCTGGTGGGAGGAATCAAGTTCGTCGCCGGGCCGGCGAAGAGCTTCGACCGGCCCGGGCTGAACGGCCAGACGGTGGCCACTCTGGTGGACTTCCAGTCGGGGACGGGCGTCCAGGGGGCGCAGAACGGGAATGAGTGGGTCATCACGGTGCCGCCATCGGTCGTCGGTTCTCCCACCACAGGCGACATTCTCGAACAGGTCACCGCCTACTCGATGACCGACAATGGCCTTCCCCTGACCATCAGCCCATGCCTGGTCGGCGTCCTGTGCGGCGTCGGGCCCAACAACAACATCCCGACCATCTTCGATGCCACCGCCGATTACAACGCGCTGCTGGGTACCCTTCCGCCCCCGACAACCGCCTCCGGTGGAGGCGCCTCTCCGACCCCAAGCCTGCTGCCCAACACCGCGATCGCCACCCCTCTGCCTCCCAGCTGGAGCCTGTGGTCCCGGCTCGGCCTGGCGACGATACTCGTGCTTCTGGCGATCAGCGCGCTGGCGCTCAGGCGGCGCCCGCGCTGATCATGCCCGGCCGGGTGTCAGGCCGAGCCGCGCTCACCTTCGAAGTACAGCATCGAACCGTCGCGCACCTGGTCCCAGCGCACAAAACCCGCTGAGAGCGCCAGCAGTCGCAGTTCGTCTGGGTCAGCGGGGTGAAAGAAAAGCCAGCTGCGGCTGAACCACGGTCGGAGCGCGCGGCCGCGCCGCGTCGGGTCGCCCACGACCGCGTTGCCGTGGAGCAGCGCCCCCGGCTTGAGGACGCGGTGGAGCTCGGCCAGCGCCGCGGCCTTGTCGGGTAGCACGTGAAGCCCGTTGAAACACAGCGCCCTGTCCACGCTGAGGCTGGAGAGCGGCAGCCGGGAGATGTCGCCGCGGGCCAGGACCACGTTACGCAGCCCCTCGGCGCGGCGCTCCGCATCCGCCCGGCGCAGCATCTCCATGCTCAGGTCTATTCCGATGTAGGTTCCCCTCAGCCGGCCTGGGGCCGCCCGTAGCGGGGGGGCCCCGCCCACCGGCACGTCCAGGACCGCCTCGCCCGGGCCGGTCTTCACGCCCTCGTCCATCATCCGGAACATCCGGTCGATCTCCGTCCCCCAGCCCACCCGACCCGCTAGCCGCGCCAGCCAGCGCTCCTTGATTGCGGTGTCGTAGAGCAGCCCGTAGGGGGTGGCGAACCAATCCAGACCCGGTGAGGGCCCGGGAGGCCAGAGGTCGAAGACCCCCCGCACGGCCTCATAGCGGTGACCTCGCGAGCACTGCAGTGCCGCGTCGTCGCCGCGCAGTGGCCGCCCACACCCAGGGCATGCGAGCACACCGCCTGGAAGCCGCGTGGCCGCATCCGTGCTGCGCCGCCGCCGTGGACGGCCGGCCTGTGTCATCGGGCGACCATAACCCAACAGGCGCGGGCGGCAGTGCGCATGTCCTCTGAATGTCCACGCAAGCGGGCGAGGATGGACTTGCGGCGGACCGGCGCAGTGGGGGGACGGTCCGCCGCACTCCGTGGAGGATGTGGTTGAGGCGCGAGATCCTGCAGGTGCTTCCCGCGACGGCGGCGCCCACGCCGTTCCCTCTCGAACTGCGGCGGGAGGACCACCCGGCTCTATTCCTCACCGGCGCGAACAATCGCCACTGCGTCGTCACCACCGCAACCTACGACCTCCTGGAGGCGGCGCCGGAGGCCAGGCGGCGCCAGGTGGCGCAGCTCGAGGACCTCCTGGCCGGCCTTGATGGCCGCTTCCAGTTACACGTCTCCAGCCGCCGCTCGGAGGCCGTGAGAATCGCGGCACCGGGGCTCCAGTCCTTCCTCGAGGGGGGCCCAGCGACGTATCGACGGGAGGTGTCGCTGGTGTTGACCGACACGCCGGCGCCGATCGCCCGTCTGGGCTCCAGGTGGGAGGGCCTCCGCCGGACGGCAGGCTGGCCCGAGGTTGAACGGAGTGGTTCTCGCGCTGTCCTGGCAGAGGCTCGCGCTGCCGCCGGGGCGCTGCAGCTGATGGGCCTCAGGCCAACCCTACTGGAGGGCCGTTCGCTGGATCGTTTTCTTGACGGCGGGCTCCCTCACTGCCTCACCCGGCGAACGGCGGCGTGCTGGCAGGAGGAGGCGGACCTGCTGGCGCTTGATGACCGGTTCAGCCGCAGCTTTGTCCTCCACGGCTACCCGGGGCTGGAGCTCGAGCCGGGGTGGCTCGCCGCGGTGCTCGATACGCCTGCCACCTATGACTTTGCGCTGCATGGCTTCCGCGTCCCCGCCGCGAGCGCCATGCGCCTCCTCAGCAGGCGCATCCGTGATCTCGAGGCGACCCGTCTCAGCGACGCGGCCGCGCACGCCGTGGGCGACCCACTCGCCGAGGCCGGCCTGCCGGAGGCGGTGGGGCTTCGCCGCCAGATTGCGGGCAACCAGCAGCACGTGTTCTCCGTTGCGGTGTATGTGACCGTCGAGGCCGGGAACCGCGCAGAGCTGGAGGCGGCCTCCGAGGCCCTTCGCGAGCGGGCGTCCCGGTCAATGTTGCCGCTCCTCCCCGCGACCTACCAGATGGCCGCGGGCCGCCTCGCCACCCTTCCCCTCGGTGAGGACCCCGTGGGCGATGACCGGCTGCTCCCGGGCGGCGTGCTGGCCACGATGTACCCGTGGCTGTGGGACATTCTTCAGCAGCCCGGCGGCAACTTCATCGGGCGCTGCACCCGCGACCGTTCGCCGGTGCTCATCGATACCTTCGACGAGGACCGCTTCAGCAATGCCAATGTGGGGATCTTCGGCCACTCCGGCGCCGGGAAGACGTTCTTGATGAAGGGCCTGCTGCTCTCCGACGCCGCCGTGGGCACGGGTGGCTTCGTCATCGACCCCGAGGCCGAGTATGGGGACGTGTGCGCTGCCCTCGGCGGCCAGCGTGTCGACCTCGCGCTGGGGGCGGGAACCAGCATCAACGTGCTAGACCCGGCGCTGACCGCGATGGCTGACAGGGACCCACTCGGCGACCAGGTCGCCGACCTGCTCGACCTGCTCGGGACGATGTGCGGGGCCCTCACGGAGGACGATCGCGTGGACCTCGATCTGGCCCTGCGCGACCTGTTGTCGAGCCCCGGGCGGACCCTTGCCGACCTGCGGGCGGAGCTGGACCGTCGCGCCGTCGCCCCCCGGGTCGCCCGCTCCCTTCGACGGTGGACGGAGGGCCCCATGGGGGAATTGTTCTCCCGGCCGACCAACGTCGCGCTCGACGCCGACTTCGTGGTGTTCAGCCTGCGCGACCTCAAGGAGGAGGTGCTGCCGGTGGCGTACTTCCTGATTGCGCAGTGGATCTGGGCCCGCGTCCGGTCCACGCCGCGGCGCCGTCGGCTGCTCTTTGACGAGGTCGGACTGGTCTTCGAGTATCCGCTTGTCCGTCGCTTCCTGGTGCGCCTCGCCCGCCGTGTCCGCAAGTACCAGGGCTCGCTCTGCCTGGTGACGCAGAACGCCGGCGACCTCCTCTCATCGGACCAGGGCCTGGTGCTGGCGACCAACCCCGCCACCCTCTTCTTCGGCGCGCAGCGCCAGGCCGAGGCGCAGAGGCTGCAGCGCGCCTTTGGGCTCACGGACAGCCAGCTCGACTTCCTGGCCGCGGCGCCGCGCGGCGACTTCTTGCTTCTGGCTGGAGAGCGACGTCACCGGGTCCGTGTCAGCGCCAACCCATGGCAGTTGGAGCTGGCCGGGGACCCCGCGGGGCCGCAGATTTCTCCGCTCAGCAGGGCTAGACGACCCCCAGCTTGAACTTGCGAACGCAATCGACTACATTGCTCGCGGGCAGGCCGCCTGGAGCTTGCCATTCTGGAGGAAGCGGGATGAAGCGAGCCCGGATGGTCACTCTGATGGCTGTCATCGCGAGCATGGGGTTGACCTCGATCAATGCGGGGGCCTATACGTCCACCAAATCGAACCCGGTGGTTTTCGTCCACGGCTACGAGGCCTTCAACTGTCCCAGCGACGATGGCAGCTCGACGTGGGGCGCAACCATCAGCTATCTGCAGGCCAATGGCTGGACTGGTTCCATGAACAAGGTGGCGTATTACAGCTGCGACACCAACATGAACGACAGCCTCGACGGGCACGGAAGTCACACCGCCTACTACGGCACCACCAGTGGACACGAGACCGGCACCACGGGACACCTGTCCCACAACCGCTACGCTGACATCAAGCACCTCTCCTACCACCTGGCATGGATGATCTACAACCAGTTCTCGAGCAAGGGCCAGACCGTCGAACTGGTCACTCATTCGATGGGCGGGCTGATCGCGCGCTGGATGCTCTACCGGGTCGCCGCGAAGGACGCCAGCTTTCCTCCGTATCTGTACGTTCAAGACACCATGGCAATAGCGCCGCCCAATGACGGTGCGCCCTTTGCCGCCGCTTGCTGGACGACTCAGTGCGGTGAGATGACCCAGGGAAGCTCATTTTTGAGTACCCTCAACGGCAGTTCCAGTGGCATGAACCCCCAGGGCACCAACGGCACGGACTGGACCGTCATGACCTCGTACTGCGACTCCACTGTGCCCGACACCTCGGCGCTGAAGATGGGCAACGTGCACAAGGTTGAGTACTACACACCCTGCTAT
>JBHEMS010000043.1:0-20163 GCA_046262455.1 Candidatus Dormibacteria bacterium
CTCCTGGGGGCCGATTCTCGACTGAAGTCCACCCGCCAGCGATACCTGATGATCGGTCGCACGCTGCGCATTCCCCTTTTCCAGGAGCTGAGCCAGGTCATGCGTGGGATCGAGACCGAGGGGCTCAGCCCGAGGGAGGAGTACCCGTCCCTCTCTCGCATCAGCGCCGAAAACCGCCTGGCGCAGAACCGGTTGCGCGCTGCCCGGGCGAAGACCGGGGCGGCAGCGGCGATCGCGCTCTTGCTCATCCCCCTCTTGATCATGGTGGGTGGAGGAATAGCTTTCGCCTTCCTCGGCGCGGTGAACGGGTGACGAAGACTCGAGGAAGGGCACACTCAGCGGCAGCCACGGCGGCTTCGTGGGGAGTCGCCCTCCTCCTGTCGGGGAGCGCATTCCTGGCCATGGGGCGTCCCGACCTTGTCATGGCGGGCCAGTTTTTCACCAGCGGACGGCCGAGCTATGCCAGCACGCACGCCGCGGTCCAGGTGACTGTGTGGTTCCTGGTCCTGGTGCTGGTGATTGCACAGCTTGTAGCCGCCACGCGCGGGTCCGCTCGCGTCGCGGGAGAAATGCGCCGACGCTGGGTCCGGCCCCGACTGGCACTGGCAGTTGGCGTCCTCGTACTACTCGGTGGGGTGATTCATCAGCAGTCCGACACGGCAACACTGTGCTGCGGGGACGTCGCCAGGGCAGACCGGGTGCTGCGATGAAACTTGATGGGTACGACAGCTACACCTTTGTGGTGCTGGTCCACGGACAAGGCGCCGCTCGCGTAGAGCAGATGCTCACCGCAGCCCTGAACCCGCACGCGCCCCGCGCGCTCCATGTGGTGACCCCGGAAGTGCGCGGCCTCGAATTCCTGTCGGCAAACGGGCCGCGGGGCGCAGGGCTGGATAGCTGGTGGGAACGAAAGGTGCTCCCCGGTAGCCTGCCCATCTTCCTCGCCCTTGACGAGCCAGGGCTACGAGACTGGATCCCTGGCACTACGGGGTGTTGGTTCCTGGGCGTGGCACGGCGTGAGGACGAACAAGCCCTCAGCGCGGTGGAGGAAGCTGTATTTCCAATCGTCTCGGAGAACCCGGAGATGGTGGCTGAACAGGCCATGCAGGCATTCGGCGGCGCGGGCGACGTCAACCCGATGTTTCACCCGAGCTTCCCCTACCGCCAGGCGGCTACGAAGTGGGCGCGGCCAGTGCCGCGGTTGGACGCCCCGGTGCCCGAACCGTTCATCGCCGAACCGGTAGGACCGGGGCCAACAGCCCTTCGCGAGCCCGCCGCCGCGGCCTATGGCGTGGTTGCCCCTTCCCCCCCGCCCAGGCCGATCTCCTACGACGTTCAGCCCGCCCTTCCATCCTCCCGCCCGCCGGAGCCGAAAGGACGAGCTGCCGCCGGTGGCACGATCGAGGAGAGCCTCCACGACGCGCTCGCTCGGATTCACTCGGGAACTCAGCGACTGCGCGAGCTGGTCCGGAGCAAACCGCGCGCCTCCGTGGAACCCTCCCCGCAACTTGGGCCCACGGTTAACGCAAATCGACCGATAGTCGCGGCCTTCGCGTCACGCAAGGGAGGCGTTGGCAAGACAACCCACGCGGCCGGGACTGCCGCCATGATCGGCGAGGCCCTGAGTGGACTCCCAGATACCGCAGCGCTGGTGGATGGCAACATCACCAACCCCGATTCATGGGCCCTCAACCCACCCCCTGGCGCAGCCACCGTCCGCACCCTGGTGAGCTGCCTCGCAGAGGGCCGGGATCCACCGACCGAGCAGTACGCCCAGACCCCGAGGTTGGCCATCTACCCCGAGAGTCGAGACAGCGAAGAGACGTATACGCAGACCGAGGTCGACCTGGTGGCGCAGTACCTCAGGCGGCGACACGCTTTCATCGCCGTCGACCTGCCAAACGCGTTGCCATCTCTGACCAGTGGTGGACCGGGGGCGGTGGCGGCGGCATGGTTGGTGCACTGCGACATCGTCGTGCTTCCTTTCAACGCCGATCCCCGGGCCCGGCAGGGACTCCTGGAGTACGTGTCGGCTCTCAGCGATGACCCCCTTTTGTCGGGGCTCCCGGTCCTTGCGCCTTACATCGTTTCCTCAAACCGGGCTATCGCTGCAGACGCCGCTGTCCAGGCCGACATCGCCGAGCTTCGCCGGCGCGGCGTCGAAGTCTCCGAGGTTCCGGACGATGAAAATGCCCTCCTGGCACTGCTGCGCGACCGGCCGATCAACCAGGCCAGCCCCGGCCTTCGCAGGTCGTACTCGCAGATGAGCCAGACGCTGGTAGAGATGGTGCTCCGGTCGCGCCGCAGGACATGAACCGCAAGCTGCTGCCACTTCCAGTCGGCGCCGACGCACCCGCGGGATCAGCCGTTCGCTTCTGGCAGCAGTACTCGTTTCGTGCGCGCCTGGACGCCCTAGCGCTGGCGCTGGGATTGTCAATGGCAATGGGCGGTGCGTGGCTGGGCACGCACCCCACAACCGTGTCGGTCTCTCGAGATAGGGCGGGCTATCACCTTGGGGGGACGCTGCTCGCGCCTGTCGGGGCCGGTAGGTACGGAGGTGACACCGCGGTGGTCATCGAGGAGGCGGGCGACCATGTACGCGCATCCGCCGCCGGGCGCCTTCGAGGATCGCCCATGCAGGGCCTGTGCACGTTTGTCCGCGGGTCGTCCACGGAGCGCTGCGAATTCGTTGTCGGCGGCCGCAACTTCCGCGCGGAAGATCGCGCCCGCGGAGGCGCATGGCTGCGCCGCTATGACGACGGACGCACGGTCGAAATTCGCCAGGGTGACCCGTCGAATCCCACTCCTGTTCCCATCCCTATCGGCTGGCGGTAGGGTGGTCGCCGGCTGAAGTCGCCTGACCACGGCGCGGCGCTATCATCGCGCAGATGCTCGAGGTCGACCACGTTCTCATCGCTGTCGGCAACCTTGACGAGGCGGCCGCGCGGTTCGAGAACGAATACGGGCTGACGTCGATCGACGGCGGACGCCACCCGGGCTGGGGCACCGCCAATCGCGTCGTCCCGCTGGGCCGCGAGTACCTGGAGCTGATCGGCGTGGTGGACCCCGACGAGGCCCTGGAGCACCCCTTCGGCCGCTGGATGCTGGACCGCGTCGCCGACGGTGACCACCTGCTGCGCTGCTGCCTGCGGCCCCACGACATCGAAGAGGTCGCGCAGCGCATCGGCCATGTCCCGGTCGAGGGCTCGCGCCACACCCCCGAGGGCGAGAGCGTGCACTGGCGGCTGGTCGGCCTGGAGGCGGCGATGTCCGAGAACCTGCCGTTCTTCATCGAGTGGAGCCCGGGCACACCGCACCCTGGCTCGCAGGATGTACGTCACCCTTCGAACGCCATGGGCATCGCCTGGGTGGAGATCGGCGGCGACCCCGACAAGTTGCGGGACTGGCTCGGCGAGGAAGTCGCCGCGGTCCGCCTGGTGGGCGGCAAGCCCGGGGTCAGGTCGGTTGGGGTGATCGCCGCCGACGGGGACATCGTCCTGACGTAGTCCAGGGAGCTGATTCGCGTGGCGGCGGCTCCTGCCGCATGTCACATAATCCTCAGCACCTATGAGGGGGGCGCGGTGTGGCCAGGCCATGGTCGAGACCGCCCTGGTCCTGCCGCTGGTGTTCTTCATCATCTTCGGCACGGTCGAGGGCGGGCTGGTCATCTTCAGCATGGAGACCGCCCACTTCGGGGCACAGGAGGCGGCGCAGTCGCTGGCCGACGCCGGCCAGCAGACGGGTGCGAACGACGAGGCGCTGAAGATACTGCGCCACAACGTGGGCGGCGGGACGAGCCTGGTGGAAGTGCAGGAGGTGGATATCGAGAAGGTGAATGAGGGAACACCGGCGCCGGCCTGCCCTGACCGTGCCGTCGCCATGGAACGGTTTCGTTTCGACTCCGGCACCAAGATCCCCAACGGCCCGGGCTGTCCAGACTACCCCGAGGGCAAGGCGCGCAACACCGACCTCTGCTGCAGCGACACCATCCGGGTGGTGGTGGTCTTCAGCTACAGGTGGCGATCGGGGCTGCTCGGTGCCGCCAACGCGGGGCTCTCCTTCAATGTGTCGGCAACGGCCAGGCTCCAGCCGCAGACGCCACTCGCGTGGCTATCGCAATGAGCGCCAGGGCGCCTGGTGGAAGCCGGGGCCAGGCCATGGTCGAATTCGCCCTAGCGGCATCGCTGATGCTGCTGATCCTCTTCGGCGGTCTCGTCGCCGGTTCGCTGGTTGACGCCCACATGGTTGCTGCGGGCGCGGTGCGGCAGGGCGCGCGGGTGGCTGCCCAGCTGGGCGACGGGACCAGCACCCATGAGAACCAGGACCAGGTCGATCGCCGGGTCATCGACGTGGTGCTTCCCACCGCGGCGAACATGCCCTTCTCGAAGGTCGAGGAGATCGACATCTATCAGCCGGCGAAGGATTCGGATGGCAGCCTCGACAAGAGTGCCCCCTACGACGAGTGGCGCTTCTCCCCGGCCCAGCCGCCGTCCGCCGCCAACGCCTTGAAGGGCCACCAGGGATTCCCGCTGCCGCAGCGCGACGGCCGCCCACCGCACGCCGGCGCCATCGGCGTGAGGATGTGCTGGCGCTACAACCCGCCGGCCGCCTCCCACACGATCGACGTCCATCATTGCGAGTACGCGGTGATGGGTATCGGCGGCCTGTCCGCGGGGATGATCATCGGACAGTACGGCGGTCGATACCAGGTCTACACACTGACCGGCGAACTGGTACAGACGGTGGAGACCGGCAAGGCTTACCCCGGCTACCGCAGCCCCGGGGGGGTAAGCCTCGGGCAAAGCCTCATCGAGGGCGCCTGTATCGACCACGAGCGCAACCTCTACGTGACCGCCTGGCAGGCTGACGCGGTGCTCAAGTACGACCTGCAGGGTCGGCCGGTCACACCGGCGCCGTGGTTTTCCGCGCAGTACGCCAACGCCAAACCCGAGAGCTGCGTGCTCGACAAAAAGGGCCAGGTCTGGGTGGGTGAGGCCCCCCAGGGATTCCGGACCGAGAAGAGTCCCCCGTCATTACCCAGGATCCTCGGTTTCAACACGGACGGCTCCCAGGTCCAGGCCTTCACCGCCAGTGACACTTTCAAGGGGAGCCACGGCGAGGGCGCCGACTGGCTCGACCTCAAGCGGGACGGTTGCCACATGCTCTACACCACCGAGCTCCGTGGGGTGCTCTCATTCGACATCTGTGCGGGCCAACAGGGCCCGGACATCGCCACCGTGCCGCCCGCCGGTGCCGCCAAATGCTTCCAGCAGCGGATCCTGGCGCAGGGCGACGACCTGGTGCAGTGCGAGGACGCGGTCTATCGCTTCGACGACTCAGGTAACAAAGTCAGGCAATACGATGGAAGCACCACCCCCGGCCTGCCCACCGGTCACCTCCGCGGCCTCGACGTCGACCCCGACGGCGCCCATTTCTGGGTCGGTGTGCGCGACACCGGAGAGGTGTTCCGGGTGGGGCTCGACGATAGCGCCGTCGACCGCCGCTTCAAACTCAAGTCCATCGAGCAGACGAGTAACCATCAGGCAGGGTGTCTCTTCGAGGAACACCCGCTGCAGTGCGACGTCGAGAGCATCACGGTGGTGCCGCCACCGCCGGGAGGCTAGCGATGCGTGAGCGAAAGGGCGGGCAGGTCATCCCGGTGCTCGCGGTGGCTCTCCTGGTGATGGTCGCCGCCATCGGGCTGGCCGTCGACGGGGGGTTCGTTTACTACTGGGGCACCCGCACCGAGACCGCGGCGATCGCCGGGGCCGCCGCAGGCGCCCGGCACCTGCCGGACTTCGCGACCGCGGCATCGGATGCGGAGGGTGCCGTAAAACTCAACGGCCTTGCGCCCACCAGCAAGCCTTCCATCGATCGCCGTCCGATACCCGAGTGTCCCAGCGGACCGGGCGCAGGGGATGTCTCAGTCTGTGTCAGCGACGTCCCAGCGGGGGCAACACCAGAAAAGCTCCGGGTCACGGTCACTCGCCGCTTCAGCCTCTTCTTCCTGCAGGTCGTCGGGGCCGGGCCGACGATCGTGGTCAGCCGCACCGCGGAGCGCGCGAACCCCAATGGCTGACGGCCGCATCGCCATGTTTTGTGGCAAATTACCCCCACTGCGGGAGAGCCGTCCCCTAAAAGGAGCGTTATGGTTTCCATGATCGGCGCGGTGGTGCTCCTTGTGGGCGCGCTGTACCTGGGCATCGCCTCGGTGGCCCCGGGTCTTCAGTCGCGCAGACGCGCGCGGTTCCAGGCCTACACCGGCGCCACCGCGGCGGTCGCGGATGAGGGACCTGGACTGCTCGGTCCCCTTCTGCTCGGCGTGCTCCCCGGGCGCTACCGGGCCGCGCTGGAGGTCGGCGCGGGCTTCAGTTGGAAGCGCTTCGCGGACACCCAGGTCGGGTTGGCCCTCGTCGGCACCGGACTGGGGCTCCTGGTGCTGGGGCTCCCGGGGATCATCGGCGTCCTGCTCGCGCCCGCGATCCACTATGTGATCAAGCTGAGGGGGGCTCGTGCCTATCGCCACCAGTTCCTGCTTCAGCTCCCGGATGCGCTCCTGCTCCTGGGCAGCGCGATGTCCGCCGGCCGAAATTTCACGAATGCCCTCGCCGCGACGGTACCGAACCTGCCGGAGCCTATCCAGGGAGACCTGGCCACGCTGGCCAGCCGGATCGAGGCGCTGCAATTGCGGGAGTCGCAGGCGTTTCGGATGTGGTCGCAGACGCTCCCCTACAAGGAACTCCGGACGATCGCCTCGGCGCTGGAGATCGGGGAGCAGGTCGGTTTGCAGACTGACATCCTGTTGCGCAGCCTGTCGGAGTCGATCGAGGGACAGCTGGTGGCGCGGACCGAGCTCGACGCCCTCACCAGCCAGGTGCGCGCGACGGCCACGGTGATTTCGTATCTGCCCGTCGGCTTCGTGGGCCTCCTGTATTTCATAGAGCCCGGCTTCGTGCATCCGCTGTTCTCGCCAACTGGCGCGATCATCATCGGCATCGGCGCGATCTTCTTCGTGATCAGCAGGTACGTTTCGGGCCAGATCCTGGTCCGCATCGAGGCCGGGTGAGCGAGGTGGCTCGCAGCCAGCAGGCCGAGACGCTGCTGCGTCTGAAGCATGCGTTCCGGATCCTGTATTCCTCGTCCCTGGTGGTCGAATCGATGAGCAGGGGCCCTGCCGCCGAGCGGATCCAGCAGGCGGACCTGCGGTCCGAGCTGACCCTTGGCGATATTGCCAAGATCAAGGAGGGCATGGCCCTGCTCTTCATCGCGCTGGGAGGGCTGCTCGGCCTCTACACGCACAGCATCACGCTGGCGATGGTCGCGGGCGTCGGCGGTGGAGCGTTGGGCTTCATCCTGCCGGACTCCCAACTGGCGGCCGCTGCCAAGGTCCGGCAGCGCCAGATCAGCGAGGCCCTGCCCCTGGCGCTGGAGGTGATCGGGCTGGCCGCGGAGCGGACATCGGTGGATTCCGGCCTCGACTACTACTGCCGGTACTTCGCCGACGAGGTGCTCGCCGAGGAGGTGACCGCCGCCCTTCAGCGGGTAACCCAGATGAACGAGCGCCTCGACGTGGCGATGGGCGAGATGCTGCGGAAGAACCGCAACCAGGACCTCTCCTTCCTGGTCGCGGCGATCAACCAATCGAGCCAGGTGGGCGGCCAGGATCTCCGCAAGCTGCTCTTTGACCAGGCCGGGCAGCTGCGCAACAAGCAGGCACTGGGTGTGAAGGCGCGCGCCCTTCGGGCACCGGTGATGATGACCTTCCCTACGATGCTCAACGTTCTGACCCTGCTGATCCTTCTCGGCGGGCTGGCCGTGCTGCAGGTCTCCGCCGCCCACAAGTAAGCCCGCTCTTCCTACCAAAGTCGCAATAGCCACCGGCGGCCGGGGTACCCTCAGGTATGCCTCTGGTGACCTTTGACGCCGTGTCCGCGGAGTACGGCGCCACCACGATCTTCACCGACCTCAGCTTCACGCTCGAACCGGGCCAGAAGCTGGGCGTGGTCGGACCCAACGGCGCGGGCAAGTCGACGATGATGCGCATCCTCGCGGGGCAGCTGGAGCCGGCGGCGGGGCGGGTGGACCGCCAGCGGCGGATCCGGCTGGGGATGCTCGACCAGTTCGACGTGGACTTCGGCCCCCAGTCGGTGCTGGAGCAGACCATCGGCGCGCGCGCCGACCTCATCGAGCTGCGCCACCGGCTGCACGCGCTGGAGCAACGGCTGGCGGCGGGGGACCACGGCGAGGCGGTGATGCACGAGTACGGCGAGGCCCAGGAGCGGTACGACCACGGTGGCGGCTACACGCTGGAGGCCCGGGCGCGGGAGGTCCTGGGCGGGCTTGGCTTCCTCGACGAGGCGCTGGAGCAGCCCTGCTCCGAGCTGAGCGGCGGGCAGCGGCGCCGTGTCCAGCTGGCGCAGTTGCTGCTCGTGGACTCGGACGTGTTTCTGCTCGACGAGCCGACCAACCACCTCGACCTGGCGTCGATCGAGTGGCTCGAGGACTACCTCAAGGCGGCCCCCCAGGCGATGGGCATCGTGAGCCACGACCGCCGCCTGCTGGACGACGTGCCGGACTCCATCCTGGAGCTGGAGGCCGGCCGCGGGTACACCTACCCGGGCGCGTACTCGAAGTTCCTCAAGCTGCGCTTCGAGCGCCGTCGCGAGCAGCTCCGCCAGTACGAGGCGCAGCAGGAGTACATCAACCACCAGGAGGCGTTCATCCAGCGCTACAAGGCGGGCCAGCGCGCGCGGGAGGCGCGCGGCCGCGCGACCAGGCTGGAGCGGCTCGAGCGCGTCGACGCGCCGACCGACGACCGCTCGATCCGGATCCAGTTCGGGGGCCCACCCTCGGCATCGCTGGCACTGCGCAGCAAGGGCTTCGTCGCCGGCTTTCGCAACGACGACGGCACGACCGTGCCGCTGGTCGAAGTGCCGCCATTCGAGATCCAGTCGGGCGCGCGCATTGCCATCGTGGGGGCCAACGGGTCGGGCAAATCGACCGTCCTGCGCACCATGACGGGTGAACTGGAACCACTGGCGGGCAACGTCGGCTACGGCACCCGCGTGCACAGCAGCTACTACGACCAGCACCTCGGTGACCTCCCCCCCGACCGCACGCTGGTCGAGGTGCTGGCGGCCGCCCATCCCCTGTCGGAGGAAAGCGCGCGCAGCCACCTGGCGCGCCTACTGTTCCGCGGCGACGATGTCTACAAGAAGGTTCGGCAGCTGTCCGGTGGGGAGCGCAGTCGCCTTTCGCTGGCGCGGCTTATGCTCGACCAGGGCAACCTGCTGTTCCTCGACGAGCCGACCAACCACCTCGACCTGCCGTCGCAGGAGGTGCTGCAGGATGCGCTGCTCGACTTCCCCGGCACTATCGTCTTCGTCAGCCACGATCGTGAGCTGATCGATTCCCTCGCGACCCAGACCTGGTGGCTGGAGGGTGGCGCGATCCACGCCGCGCGGGGCGGTTACCGCGACCGCCCGACCACGTTTGCGCCAGCGCCGGCGGGTGGCTTGAGTGAGCGCGTAGCGAGGGTCGCGGCGCGCGCGGTCGAGACGCCGAGCGCGAACGGCAAGAAGGACCCGGCGCTCTCACGCGCGGAGGCCGCCGCGGCGCGGCGGGAGAAGGCGGCGGCGCAGAAGCGCGTGGCGGCGCTGGAGAAAGAGCTCGAGGTCGCGGAGAGCCGGATCGCCGCAATCGAAACGCGGCTGAGCGACCCCGACCTCTACAAGTTCCCCATGGAAGCCGAGATCCTGGGCAAGGAACACGCCACCCTCAAGGAGAAGGTGGCCGTCCTCTACACGGACTGGGAGACCGCCACAACACACGTCTGAGCGAGTCCAGGCGCCATGGGGGTTACCCTGGGGCCTAATCGCCGGTAGCATGGTGCCCTGCCGCCGGCAGCGATGAGAGAGAGGGTGGAAGTTGTCTGAAGAGTCCCTGGACCCAGAACCACGTCAGCCGCCGGTGATCTATTCTCCGCCGCCAGGGGTCGTGCCCGGTGGAGCGCTGCCCGAGCCCCCGCCCGCGCCGCCTGCGCCGCCCACCAGCTACGAACCCGGCCCGGCGATGGCCTATGCGCCGCCGCCCCCGCCGATCCCCGCCCCGGTCCAGGCACCGGCGTACGAGCCGGCGTACGAGCCGGGGGGACCGCCGGCCTACACCGCGCCACCCGCCGCTGCCGTCGCCGCCGCCCCGGCGCCCGCAATTGAGCCAGTCTCCTCCCCTGCCGCCGGCGCCCGCGGCGTCGTGCTGCCCGGCATCGGCGCTGTCTCCAACCAGAACGTGATCTACGCGGGCCTGGCCGCCGTCGGCGTGGTGGCGCTGGTCATCGGCGGGCTGGTCTACCAGTCGGCCGCGAAAACCGACACGGCAAAGCGCCTGGCCGCGGCCGACAGGGCCATTGCGAAGGTCATGAAGGACGAATCAAGCATCGGCGTTGGTGACAAACTGAAGGCGGCGTTCGAGCCCATCAAGGGCCCCGAGAGCCCGCCCAAGAACTACAACGGGGATTCTGTGCGCATGGCCATCGCCGGCGTGCAGCCCGGGGTCGACTCCGCCGCGAAGACCGTGGACAAGGACCAGGGCATCATCCGCACGGCGCTGACGTCGATCAATGACCGCGGCCCCCTGAGCCTGACCTCTGGGGGCGAACTGGATCCCAGGGCCGCCAGGCTGGAGGCCGTGGGCCATGCCCTCGACGTGCGGACAGAGGAGATCGCGACCACTCGAAGCCAGCTGACATTGCTGGGTGAGTACACCAGCGCCGAGGAAAACTTCGGCGCCCTCGGCGCCGCCCTCGATTCGGGTGATTTGGTGAGCGCGACCGCGAAGTACACCACGGCCAACAACGCCATCCAGAAGGCCGCGGTCGAGGCCCAGCAGCCGAGCACCCCGGATGCGGTGCGGAACCTCGTCACCCAGATGAGCCAGTTCATGGACGCGACGCAGTCGGTGATCAACTCCCTCAACGCCCGCAACCGCGGGCAGTACCAGGAGTCCCTGCGCGGCTTTTCGATCAAGCTCTCCAACCTGCTGACCTACGACCCCAAGACCATGCGCAAGCAGTACGACGACCTCGTCAAGAGCTACGACGACCGCTACAACTCGTACATCCACGACGCCGGCCTGAGCACCGGCGGGAAGGCGCTTTAGTTAGTCGAGACCGACACCCGTGGCCTCGGCGCTGACGCGCCAGAGCCGCTGCTGCACGTCGGCGTCAAAAGCCTGCGGCGCGGGACTGCGCATCCGGCGCTTGACGAAGTAGGCGCCGCTGATGTCGGCAACCGCGGGGGCTTCGGCGAGGTAGATCCCGGTGTCCGCGCCGTCCGCAGCGGAGGGGAAAAGTGGTCCGAACAGCGCGAAGAGGGGCGCCAGGACCTTTGATCGCCGGTACAGCCCGGTATTGATCGCCCCGGGGTGCAGGCAGTTGGCGGTCACCCCGCCATCGATGCGCCGGGCCAGCTCCATCGTGAACATGATGTTCGCCAGCTTGGAATTGCAGTAGAAGGAGAACGAGCTGAAGCCTTTCTCGCCCTTGAGGTTGCCGAAATCGATCACCCCGGTGCGGTGGGCCACCGACGCGACGGTCACCACCCGGCCCGCACCAGATCGCTCGAGGTTGGGCATCAACAGGTTGGTGAGCAAAAAGGGAGCGAGGTGGTTGACGGCAAAGGTCATCTCGTAGCCGTCGGGCGACAACTGCAGGCGCGACATCAAAAGGCCCGCATTGTTCACCAGCACGTCGAGCTGGTCGCGGCCGCGGGAGATGCTGTCCGCCATCTCCCGCACCTGCGCGAAGGACGACATGTCGGCGGCCACAATCTCCAGCCGCGCATCCCTGACGCTGGAACGAATCCACGTGGCCGCGGCCTCCGCGCTGGCGCGGGTGCGGCCATGGATGATGACGTGGGCACCGCGTTCGGCCAGTCCGCGCGCGATCTCCAGGCCGATGCCGCGCGTTCCGCCTGTGACCAGGCAGGACTTGCCGGCGACAGGGTCAGGCGAGCGCGACGCTCCCCTGTGGCTCTGCGGGACTGTCGACATCCCCCAGCAGGTCGAGCCATGCGAGCACTTCGGAACTGCCGAGGAGACTGCCCATCACCGCGCCCTGCACCAGGCCCTCGCCGGCGACGGCGCCGATGAGCAGCGCGCCGATGTCCAGCGCGTCAACGGCCGCGTTCAGCTGGTAACACTGGCGCCGCACCTCGGGCCCCTGGCCCTGTACCTGCAGCGCCCAGACGCCAAGTACAACGTTGCGGATGCCGAACAGCCGCGAGATCATCCGCAGCGCACCGTTGTCCTGCGCCGCCGGGATACCGAAGGTGCGCCGGGCCATGCCGGGAAAGACACCCAGCAGGGCTCCGATGGCGATCCGGGCCCCCGCGGCGCGCATGGCGCGGTCTCGCTCGCTGCTCGAGCCCAACAGGATTGGCGACCTTGGCATCAGCGCACTATAGGCGCTCAGCGCCCCTGGCGCGGAATGGCAACTCGACGCAGGCGGTTAAGCTCGTTTGCACCGCCGTATCAAGGAGGCTCCATTGATCGACCCCGAAGAGACGACCGCGTGGGAGCAGGCCAGCCCGCGGAACCTGACGGCCGAGGACTGGAAGCGCTACGAGGGGTACATGGCAGAGATCTTTAAGTCCTTTGGGATGGATCTGCAGACCCCCGGTACAACTCGAACGCCCGAGCGCTTTCTTCGAGCGCTGTACGACTCGACCGCCGGGTACGAGGGCGACCCCAAACTACTGACCGCCTTTCCCACCGAATGCAAGGGTGGGCCTGACTGCCGCATCAGGCAGATCATCGAGGGTCCCATCACGTTCTTCGCCCTCTGCGAGCACCATGGCCTCCCCTTCTACGGCACCGCGCACGTCGGCTATATCGCCCACGAGAACATCATCGGCATCTCCAAGCTGACCCGCCTGGTGCGTGTGTTCGGCCGGCGCTTCACGGTGCAGGAGCGCCTGGGCGCAGAGGTGGCGGACCGCCTCATGGACATGCTGAAACCGCACGGTGTTGCCGTGCACATCGAGGCGGTGCACCTGTGCACCCAGATGCGAGGCGTCCGCGAGGAGCAGTCCCGCACCACTACCACCTTCTGGCGTGGCCACTACGAGGATGACCCGGCGCTCCGCCAGGAGTTTCTCTCGACCGTGCACCGGCACCCGGCGGCCGCCCACTGAGCGAGCTCCAACCCCTCCGGGTCCTGGCCGACGAGCCACCGGTCGGGAGCGAACCCCTGGCGCTCCCCGCCGTGCTCCGCGAGATCTACGGCAGTGACCTGGCGCTGAAGCCCACGGCGCTGTACGCCAACTTCGTGCAGTCGATCGATGGCGTCGTCGCCCTGCCGGGGGTTGAGTCCTCGGGGTCCGCGCTGAGCGCTAAGAACGCCGCTGACCGTTTTGTCATGGCGCTGCTGCGGGCCTCCGCGTCGGCGGTGCTGATCGGCGCGGGGACCCTGCGCGACAGTCCGGGGCACCACTGGACCGCCGAGCACATATTTCCCCAGCTCGCGGAGGAGTTCATCGAGGCGCGGGCCACACTCGGGCTCGCGCCGCGGCCCCGGCTGGTGGTGGTCAGTGCCGGGGGGGCGGTCGACGTAAACCATCCCGCGATCAGGGCCGGGGCGACCTTTTTGACCACGCGGGCCGGCGCGGAACGGCTCAAGCCCGCGATGCCAGGGAGCTGCGACGTGCGGACCTGGGACCAGGAGCGCGTCCCGATGGCGGAGGCCCTGGGGTGGCTGCGCGAACTCGGGCACGCGCGCATCCTCAGCGAGGCAGGGCCGAAGATAATGGGGCAACTCGTGGCGGAGAGACTGCTCGACGACCTCTTCGTCACCGTGTCCCCGGTGCTGGCCGGGCGTGACGGCGGCGGGCGGCCTGGCCTGGTCGAAGGCGTTGAAGTTCTGCCTCAGCGCCGCCTCGAGGCGCGCCTGGCCGGCGCGCGGCAGAGCGGTGACTACCTGCTGATGCGTTATTCGCTCCGCTGAGATGGGATCTTAGGCCGGGCGCTTCCTCCCCACGACATAGTCCAGTGTCACGTTGCGCTGGATCCGCCGCGCGAGCTTCAGGTAGATGCGGAAATTGCGGTAATGTGCCTCCCCCACCAGCTCCTTGATGCGGTCGCGGTTCTGGTACATGTTGGCCAGCCAGTGGTCGATGGAGATCTCGTACTGCCGTCGTGGGATGTGGTGCACGGACATCTCGAAGCCGGCGTCGTAGCCGAATTGCAGCTCCTCGGCGAGCGGTCGGTAGTTGCCGGTGTCGCCGTAGATCTCATTGACGAACTCCCCACCACGCTCCAGCAGCGCGTGCCGTGGGTGGCTAAGGTGGAGCTCCTTGTTGACCATCACCCCGGTATCCGTGAGCCAGCTGTAGCACTTCTTGAAGAAGCCCGCGAGGTTGTTGAAGTGGACGATGACCTCGTCGGTCACGACGGCGTCGAAGCGCTCCATGGGGTTGTACTCCTCCCAGTGGCACACTTCGATGCGGACGTTGGCGCCCTCGCGGCTGATGCGGTCGTCGGCCGCCTGCTTCTGAGTGGGTGAGAGCGTCAGGCCGACGCCCTCGAGGTCGTACCTCTTGCAGAGGTACGTCAGCGGACCGGCCCAGCCGCAGCCGACATCGATGATCCGCATCCCCGGCTTGAGCCCTGCCAGCTCGGCCGTCCGGTCGAGCTTTCGCTCCTGGGCTGTGGTGTCGTCCTCCTCCGGGCTGTCCCACAGGTTGCAGGAATACGAGTTCCACCGGCCACCGGTGATCAGGTAGAAGAACTCCGGCGGCTGCTCGTAATGAACGTTGGTCCGCTCCTGGTCCTCGTGCACCGAGTAGGCGTGGTAGAGCTGGTGCTCAGGGTTGGTCGATTGAATGTCCGCCAAGTTGTCCCTCCTCGCCTCCACGCGCGACCCCCACGCGGTCGGGGTCGGAGTTGATCTTACCCGGCTTACTCCGGGCGGAGGGTTCCCATCGCGGTGGGCTGGTTGTCGACGTGGCCGGTGGTCGCGTCGAAGATGAAGACGTGTGCCGGGTCGCCGAAGCAGGTGATCTGAACCTGCTGGCCGTCCCCCGGGCCGGTGTCAAGCACGCCCGTTACCGGGGCGCCGCAGGCGGGGCACTTGCCGTTGTGAATGGCGCGCGCGAGGGGCGCCAGGAGCTCCGGGAACCGAGCCTGGACAGGCTCGAGCTCGGCCGGGTCAACGCGAACCTGGGAAGGGGTGCGCACTCGCATCAATTAAGGATATGCGAGGCCCTTAGGCGATGGTGATGGCGGGCTCCAGGTAGACGTCCTGGACGGCGTGGAGCAGCGCGATCCCCTCGTCCAATGGATGCTGGAACGCCTTCCGGCCCATGATCAAACCGCTGCCCCCGGCCCGCTTGTTGATCACCGCCTCGCGCACCGCGGCATGATGGTCGCCCTGCCCACCGGCGGCATCAGAGGCCCCGCCGGAGTTGATCAGGGGCGCCCGTCCGGCATAGCAGTTCAGGACCTGGTAGCGGCAGAGGTCGATGGGGTGGTCGGTCGTCAGCTTGTCGTACATTTCGGGCGCCGTCTTGCCGAACTTCAGCGCCGTGAAGCCACCGTTGGTCTCGGGCAGCTTCTGCTTGATGATGTCGGCCTGGATGGTGGCGCCGAGGTGGTTGGCCTGGCCGGTGAGATCCGCGGCGACCTCGTAGTTGACGTCGGGAGTCTCGAAAGCGCCGTTGCGCACATAGCACCAGAGCACCGTGGCCATGCCCAGGTCGTGCGCATGGTGAAAGGCCTCGGTGACCTGTTCCAGCTCGTGCCGGGATTCCGGCGAACCGAAATAGATGGTGGCCCCCACGGCGACGGCGCCCATCTCATACGCCTGCGCCACGTCGCCGAACATGATCTGGTCGAAACTATTGGGGTAGCTCAGGAGTTCGTTGTGGTTGAGCTTGGCGATGAACGGGATGCGGTGGGCGTGGCGCCGCGCCACCATGCCCAGCACGCCGACGGTCGAGGCGACCGCGTTGCACCCTCCCTCGATCGCCAGTTCGACGATGTTCTCGGGGTCGAAGTACCGCGGATTGGCGGCGAAAGAAGCTCCCGCCGAGTGCTCCACCCCCTGGTCCACGGGGAGGATCGACATGTAGCCGGTCCCACCGAGGCGGCCGGAGTCCAGCAGGGTTTCCAGGCTGCGGAGCACCCGGGTCGAGCGGTCACTCTGGAGCAGCACGCGCTCGACAAAGTCAGGCCCCGGCAGTTGCAACGTGGCCTTGGGGATTCCCTTGCAACGATGGGAAAGGAGGCTGACGGCCTCCTTGCCCAGGGCGTCCTCGATGTGTGAGATGACGCTCCCCTGAGCGCGGCGCTTTGGCGGCAAGCGGCTAGCTGGCGACCGCCAGCGCCGACTCCAGGTCCTCCTCCAGCGGGGCCTCCTCGATCGCCGTCCGGGATTGCCCGCGCGCCCGCTCGAGCACGGCGATGCGACTGGCAAAAGCCTTCTCAGCGAAGACCCGGTTGTCACCGGAGATCATGTCGACAAGGGCCATGAGGTCCTCCGGCATCTCGCCGAGCTCGGCCGTCGCGGTCTCGACGTACTGGTTGCGCCCATCCTCCTGGATGCCCATCGCGAGCGGGCGCAGCTCCTCGATGCGGTCCGCGACCACCGTCCAGATGCTGTCGTCCTCGGCGATCAGCCGCTGCAGCATGTAGATCCCGAAGCGCAGGTGCCGGCTCTCATCCCGCGCGATGAACTGGATGCCCTGCAGCAGTCCGCGAAGATTGCCCTGCATCTCGAGGACGTTGCGGTAGTAGTGGTACCCGGTCTCGGCCAGCACCCCCTCGACCACCATGTTGTAGGTGGCCAGCGCCCGTGCCAAGGCCGCCTTGGAGCCGTCGTTGATCAGCGCCGACATGGAGGACGGAAGTTCGTCGAGGAACATCCGCCGCCAGCTGGGTCCCAGCAGCGAGTGCAGGTCGTCGCGGTTACCAGTCACCTCGTCGAGCCAGCGGCGAAAGAACTCGGTGTGCTTGGCCTCCTCGTTGAGGAAGGAGGTGAGGTAAATCTCCTCCTCGAGCATGCCTTCGCGGGCGCAGTGCATGACCAGCGGCAGGAGGTCGAGGGTGACGGCCTCCTCGCCACCGACGAACGAGGCGGTCGTGGTCAGCACGCCGCGTTGCTCGAGGTTGACCATGTTCGCCCACTCGGCGCGGTCCTGGGTCAGGTCGATGGCCTGGGGATCCCACGCCAGGTGCTTGGACTTCTGGAACAGGCGCATGGGGATGCTGTCGAAGTCGATGCCCCGGGTCGAGGTGGTGGCGTATCCGTCGCGTTTCATGCTCACTTCTTACCAGATCTGCGGTGGTCGCCCCGTCCTCGGACGCACGAAACGGCCGACGCCGCGTCCCGCGGCCTCGTGGGCCGCGAGCGCGCCTCCCATCGGCGCGTTCATGCGGGGGCCAAGTAGGACCATGGCCGCGAAGGCCGCGATCGAGGCCAGCGTGGCGGCGCCCACGACGAGCCTGGTTTGCTGCGGTGACAGCGGGATGCGCGAACTGCTTCTTGCGATCGGCGGTGCCGCCAGGACACGCCGCGCCCTGCCCGCCGTCGAAGGGTTGATCGGAAGGGGCGCAGGGAGGGGAATCTCGGCTAGCGGCGCGGTCGCCGGGGGTGGCGCGACGAAACCCGACGAGGTTGATCCGCTGTCCGTTGCCGGTGCCGCCGCACTCGACGACGAGTAATCGGGGGCCGTCGCCGGCTGCGGCGCGGACGGCGGTTGGGTGTAGCCCGCGCTCACCTGCAGTGAGTTGGCGTCGGGATGGACAAAGACCACCCGGTCGAGCTTGCCCGGGACGAGCAAGATGAGGAGCTCCGGCCCCTTGGCCAGCTTGCCGATGTCCTTGAACTCGATATCACCGGCCGCGTTCTGGCTGCCGGCAGCCTGTGTGCCGCAGTCGTACTTGGGGATGTCGCTGCCCGCGCCGTTGTCAACTGACCTGAAGCTCGGATCGGTGATGCGGCAGGCAATCACGGTGGGGGTCGTGGGCGTTGTCCCCTTGATCTTGAGCGTGAGCTTCTGCACCGCGGCGCCATCCGCGAGCTCGTAGTGGATGGCCGCCACCGCCTGGGCGCCGCCCTGCGCGTTGGTGGACCCCGGGAGCTGACTCGTCCCGGCGTCGCCCTGGGCGCCCTGGATGTACAGGTCATGCTTGCTGGTATCGACGTCGCTGGGCGGCGGAATTGTGAGCCCAGGTTGGTTGGCCACGTTCCACCACGCCGTCTGCGTCGGGGCCAGCGCGGCGGCGGGCTCCGGCGGCGCGGAGAACATCCACGACAGCGTTGCCAGTGCGAGCGCCGCCATCAGGATCATCAGCCGGGTTTTCGCCAGCGCAGCGCTCATGCCTTGCTCCCCACTGTGACAACCGACCGCGCACCCGAGCGTTTGATCAGCTTGTCGTCGGTCCCGAGGTAGGACGACACCACCCGCGGGTCGCGGATCACATCTTTCGGCAGCCCCTCGGCGATGACCTTGCCGAGCTCCAGGGCCACCAGCCGGTCCGATATCTCCGTCACCAGGGGCATGTCGTGCTCGATGATCAGCATGGCGCAGCCGGTCTCCTCACGGATGCGCGCCAGCAGCGGCGCCAGCGCTTCGGTCTCTTTCTGGGCGATCCCTGATGAGGGCTCGTCGAGGATCAGCAGGGCGGGGTCGTGGGCGATGGCCATGGCCAGGTCGACGACCCGACGCGAGCCGGTGGACAGCTCGCGGACAAACTTGTCGCGGAAGGCCTGCAGGCTCATGAGCTCGACGAGGTCGGCGACCGTCCAGGCGACGTCCTCCTCCTGTTCGCGCGAGGCCGGCATGCCCAGGCTGGCCGCCAGGTGGTCGCGCACCAGCAGGTGGCGCTCGAGCGACACGGCGATGTTCTCGGCGACGGTCATCGAAGGGAAGATTCGAGCGTCCTGGAAGGAACGGCCCAACCCCGCGCGCGAGCGCCGGTCCGGGGACCACCGGCTGACGTCGTTTCCGAGCAGGATGACCCGGCCGTGGTCGGGGGTTGTGAACCCTGAGATCAGGTCAAAGACGCTGGTCTTGCCGGCGCCGTTTGGTCCGATGAGGCCCAGGATCTCGCGTGGCGCGACCCTCAGGCTGACGTTGTCGACGGCGCGGATCCCACCGAACGTCTTACTGAGCTGGTCCACCGTGAGCACCGGCTCCGCAGCGGCATCTTCCTGCGCCTGCTTGGCCCGCGCCCTGACAGAGGTGCGCGCCACCGGGGCGCTCCCGTTGCCGTTGCCGTTCGCGTTCGCGGCAACCGCGGCCGCGCCCCCGGTCTTCTTGCGCCCGGCGCCCTCGAGGAATACCGAGCGTACGATGTCGCCCCGTTCCAACAGGTCGGCCGCAGCGCCCTCGTAGCGCACCTCGCCCTTCTCCATGAAGTACGCGCGGCTGGCAACCGTCAACGCGACGTTCACCGACTGCTCCACGAGCAGCACGGTGGTGCCGCCCGCGTTGATCTCGCGAACGAATTCGAGAAGCTGCTCGACTACCAACGGTGCCAGGCCCAAAGACAGCTCGTCGATGATCAGCATCTTGGGGCGCGCCACGAACGCCATACCGACGGCAAGCTGCTGCTGCTCGCCCCCGGAGAGGTTGCCGGCCAGTTGCTGGTAGCGGTCGCGCAGCCGCGGGAAAGAGTTGAGAACCTTTTCGCGTGCGGCCTCAAGCTCGGCGCGGTCCTTCAGCAACCATCCCGCGAGGGTGAAGTGGTCGGCGACGGTGAGCGTCGGGAAGATGCCACGACCGCCGGGCACCTGCACGATGCCCCGCTGGGCGGCGCGGGTCGGGGTGCAGTTGGAGATGTCCTCGCCGTCGAAGGTGATCGTCCCCCTGGCCGTTGCCACCAGGCCGGAGACCGCCTTGAGCAGCGTGGACTTGCCAGCGCCGTTGGTCCCCAGCAGGGCCACGACCTCGCCCCGCTTGACCTGGAGGTCGACGCCAAACAGCACCTGCACGGAGTCGTAGGCCACGTCGATTCCATGGCACACCAGGATCGCGTCCTCGTCGACCACCATGGTCTTGTGCTTGTGGTCGGCGGCGTGAACGGCGTCGAGGGGCGAGTCTGGATCCTCGACGCGGCGGTCGGCCAGCAGGCTTGGCACCTCGATCCCGCGCCGCGCGGCGACCC
>JBHEMS010000044.1:0-60458 GCA_046262455.1 Candidatus Dormibacteria bacterium
CTCGAAGATGGCGTAGTCCGCGACCACCGTCTTGCCCGAGGAGGTGGGGGCGGAAACCAGGACCCCGTGATGGGTACCGAGCTTGTGGATCGCCTCCACCTGGAAAGGGTCCAGGGGGAAGGCCATGGTGGCCTGGAATGCCTCAAGCAGGTCGTCTCTGGGTGAATTCGGCACTCTGCTATATTGCATCCCTCTTCCATGAGCACCGAAGTACAGGCGCGTCCCGAGACTTCAGGGCTCGATTCCAAGGGGCCTTCCGGGGCAGACGCCGGCGGCCCGCGCTCGGCGGTCGCACCCGACGCCACCAGCGTCGAGCCGAAGGTTGCGACCGTCCCGGAGATGTTCCAGGGTACGGTCGAACGCCGCGCCCTCAAGGCCGCGCTGCTCTTCCGCGGCGGGGGCCGCTGGAATGCCATCAGCTGGGAGCAGTATGCGCAGGGGGTGCGGCGGATGGCGGGCTTCCTTCTCAAGGAGGGGTTCGAGCATGGAGCGCGTGGCGCGATCCTTTCCTACAACCGTCCGGAGTGGCACATCGCCGACCTTGCCATCCAGCACCTCGGCGGCTGTGTCGTCGGCATCTACCTGACCAACTCACCAGGGCAGTGCCAGTACATCATCGACCACGCCGAAGCGCCGGTGCTGTTCGTCGAGAACCGCGAGCAACTGGCCAAGATCCTGCAGGTCCGTGACCAGCTGCCGCGTCTCAAGCGCGTGGTATTGATCAGCGGCGAGCGCCGCGAGAGCGACGGCGACCTCGTGGTGAGCTGGCAGGACGCGCTGGCTCAGGGTGATGCCTATCACCTGAGTCACGCCGAGGTGTTCGAGCAGCGCTGGCGGGCGGTCAGGCCGGAGGACCTGGCGACCTTGATCTACACCTCCGGCACGACCGGGCCCCCCAAGGCCGTGATGCTGGACCACGCCAACGTCACCTGGACGTGTGAGGCCCTGATCAACTGCACTTCGCTGACCGACCCCGACGACGATGCGATGATCTCCTACCTCCCCCTGGCCCACATCGCTGAGCGGATGGCGGGGCACATGCTGAACGTGTACAACGGTCACCGGCTGTATTTCGCCGAGGACCTCGCGCACCTTGGCGAGAACGTCAGGGATGCTCGCCCGACTTTCATGTTCGGCGTCCCACGGATCTGGGAGAAATACCAGCAGGGCGTTGAGGCCAAGCTTGTCGGGGGCGGGGTGAAGGGAGCAATCGCGCGCTGGGCGGTGAAGCAGGGATACCGGGCGATCGCCGCGCGGTTGGTGGGCCGCGACCCGGGCGCCACGTACCGCCTCGCCGACAGCCTCGCGCTGTCCAAACTGCGGCTCGCCCTGGGTCTCGACCGTGCCAGGGGCCTGTCCACTGGCGCCGCCCCCATCTCCCCCGAGACGCTGCGCTTCTACTGGGCGATCGGGCTCGACCTGTTCGAGGTTTACGGCCAGTCTGAGGGCTGCGGCCCCACGACCACCAACCGCGAAGGGTATGCGCGCTTGGGAAGTGTCGGGCCCTGCGTCCCCGGTGTCGAGATCCGGCTTGCGGACGATGGTGAGGTCCTGGTCAAGGGCGGCAACGTCTTCCGGGGCTACTTCAAGGACGAGGCCGCCACGGTGGAGGCCCTGGATGCCGATGGCTGGCTGCACTCTGGGGACGTCGGGGTGATCGATGCCGACGGGTACCTGACCATCACCGATCGCAAGAAGGATCTGATCATCACCGCCGGCGGGAAGAACATCTCGCCCTCGAACATCGAGGTCATGCTCAAGCGACACCCGTACATCGGTAACGCCGTGGCAATCGGCGATCGCCGGCCGTACATGAGCGCGTTGCTGACCATCGACCCCGAGCAGGTTGAGGCACTGTCCAGGTCCGTCGGAGACGCCGACATCCTGCGGCTGCACGAGAACCTTCGGGTCCACGAACTGTTCCAGAAGGCGGTGGACGCCGTGAACCAGGAGCTCAGCAATGTCGAGCGAATCAAGAAGTTCACGATCCTGCCGGCCGACCTGTCACTGGAAGGCGGCGAGCTGACCCCCACCCTCAAGGTCAAGCGCAAGGTGGTGGCTGAGAAGTACGCCAAGCAGATAGAGGCACTCTACGCAGGCTGAGGCCGACGGCTTGCTGGTGGTGTCCACGGCACCCGCGCCGCCCGAGCTCTTTGCCGGCGCGTTGCCCGACGGCACCGAGGTGGTCCGCGCCGATCGCGAGCAGCTGTTGGGGCTTGCGCCCCGGGCAGACGTGGTCATCGGTGATTGGACACATGCCGTGCGCGTGGACCGGGCCATCATCGATCGGCTTGAGCGCTGCCGCCTGATACAGCAGCCCAGCGCTGGCTACGAGAACATCGACGTTTTGGCGGCGTCCGCCAAGGGCATCCCGGTGGCCAACGCGGGCCCGGCGAACGCTGGCGCGGTCGCCGAGCACGCGATCATGGGGGCGATCGCCTGCCTGCGGTTCCTGCGACTGGCGATCAACGACGCGGAGGCGGGCGAGTGGTCAGGCCAGGCGTGGCTGGACCGCGACCTCTGGGACCTCGGTGAGCGCACCGTCGGCATTCTCGGCATGGGGTCGATCGGTGAGGCCATCGCCATCAGACTGCGCGGCTTCGGCGCCAACGTCATCTACAGCAAGCGGCACCGTCTGAGCACGGAGGACGAGTCGCGGCTGGGGGTGTCGTACCGTGAGTTCGATGCACTGCTCCGTGAGAGCCAGGTCCTGGTGCTGGCGCTGCCGCTCAATGACGACACCCGCGGCCTGCTCGACCGCGAGCGGCTGGCGAGCCTGCCCCGGGGGGCGGTGGTAGTCAACATCGCCCGGGGTCCGATCATCGATACCGGGGCCCTTGCCGAACTGCTCCGCTCGGGCCACCTTCGCGGCGCTGCCCTCGACGTCTTCGACAGGGAACCTTTGCCCGCCGGGCACGCCCTCGACGCGCTGCCCAACGTGTTGCTCACCCCGCACATCGCCGGCTCGACGGCGATCGCCAAGCGGGACATCCTCCTCAACAGCCTGGCCAACGTAGCCCGTGCCTGCCGCGGGGAGGCGCCGCTGTTCGTGGTGAACGACCCGGAGGGGCAGCGATGAGCGAGAAGCCGATTGTGATGATCGTGGAGGACGAGGCGTCGCTGCAGAAGGTGCTGCAGATCCGGCTCCAGATCGAGGGGTTTGACGTCCGCACCGCGGGTGATGGCGAGGAGGCGCTGGCGATGATCCGTGAGGAGCGGCCGGACCTCGTGCTGACCGACCTGATGATGCCGATGATGGACGGGGCAGAGCTGACCCGGGCCATCAAGAGCGACCCCGAGTTGAAGGACATCCCGGTGCTGGTGCTGACCGCCCTCAAGGAGCAGCGCGAGCGCGAGAACCTGCTCGCGGCGGGCGCTGACGGCTTTGCGGCCAAACCCTACAACTCGGCCGAGCTCACCTCCCGGATCCGGGACCTACTGGCCTCAGCGCGCGGCGGGGATTCCTGAGCGGAGCACCGTCCCGGCGAGCACCACCGCGACAAGAGCAAACACCCCGCAAACGGCCACAACGCCAAGCGGGATCCCCATCCAGAGCAGGAAGAGTTGGGTGTTCCGCTCCTCCTCATCCACTCCCTCAGGCGCGGGACGTCCAACGTCCAGCGACAGCCACAGGTAACCCATCAGGAAAAACCCCAGCGCCAGCGCCAGGACCCCCGTGAAGGTGATCGCCAGCGCACCAAGGTGGAGCACGCGGATATCGAAGAAGTACCAGGCCGCCCCACACGCGAGGCTCGCGACAATCGAGAGCAGGTAGCGGTAGAGCGTCCGCCAGAAACCGAGCTCGACGGGTGGCAAGAAATTGGTGTCCCGTCCCAGGGACGCTAGCTGATCGCGTCCCAGAGATGGTTGCGGAGGTCGTCGAGTTCCTCGAACGACTCGATGGACGGCTTGGACTCGTGTATCTGGTGGGGGTACTTCATGCGCTGCACGGCCTCGATCAGCAGCTTGACCTGCCCTTCGGTGAGGTTGATCCGGTAGGCCTGGCGCTCACGGGACAGCGGCGCCGGCGCGGGGGCTGCGGGCGGGGTGGGGCTGGCCGGTTTCACCGCCTCGGCGGTGCGCCCGGCCAGGGAGTCGGCGGGTGCGATCTCCACGGGCTCTGGTTCGACCTTGGTGGGGCGGAAGAGCTCCTCCGATCCCACCAGGGACACGCGGTTGAACTTAGGCATGGGTAAGCACCTCCTCTGCCAGCTGCCGGTAGGCCCTGGCACCGTCGGTGTCGCTAGCGTACTCGAGAATCGAGCGGCCGGCGGGCGGGCACTCCGCGAAGCGGATGCTGTCCTTGATGAAGAACGGGAAGACCTCGCCGCCATAGGCCTCCTTGACCAGGGCCAGGACCTCCTGGCTGTGGAGGGTCCGAGACTTGTAGATCGTGGGCAGGATTCCGCCCACCTTCAGGCGAGGGTTGAGGCGGTGGCGGACCATCTCGATGCTGCGTTGCAGCTGCTGCATGCCCTTCATGCCGAAGTACTCGCACTGCAGGGGGATGATGACCTCGTCGGAGGCCACCAGCGAGTTGATGGAAAGCAGCCCCAGGGAGGGCGGGCAATCGATGATGATCCAGTCGTAGAGCGGGTGGACCGCCTCCAGTTTGTCGGCGAGGATCCGCTCACGGCCGATCTCGGTGACCATCTGCATCTCGGCCGCCGAGAGGTCGATGTTGGAGGGGATGAAGTCGACCCTCATCAACTCGGCGCGCATGATCACGTCACGCGCCTGGACGACCGGGTCCACGAGAAGGTTGTGCACCGTCGACGCCAGCTCGTCGGGGCGCCGGACGCCCATGTTGATGGTCAGGTGGGCCTGGGGGTCGAGGTCGATGAGGAGAACCCGCTGGTCCCGCTCCGCGAGCCCGGCGCCGAGGTTCACCGCCGTTGTGGTCTTGCCTACGCCGCCCTTCTGGTTGGCGATCGAGATCGTTTTGGTCATGGGTACCAGCGAGTTTAGCCTGTAGTCGCCTGAATTCGGACCGAGTTGGGGCTCTCGGACATTCCTATACTCGACCATCGTGTTCGCCCTCCCGGCCCTGACCACGGCGATATCACTGGCCTTTGCCGCCCAGGTGCTGGTTCAATACCGGGAGCGCCGGCGCTCCCACCAACTCGCGTGGGGCATCGCCCTCCTGTTCTATGCCGCCGGGGCGTTCCCTGAGGTGCTCGGCTCACTGTCCGGGTGGACGGACGTGGACTATCGCCTCTACTACCTCTTCGGCGCCATCCTGGTCGTCCCCTGGCTGGCGCTGGGCACCGCTGAGTTGCTTCTTCAGGGCGCCCGCGCGCGAATTGCCCGCTCAGGCTATCGCCTCTTCGTGGGCCTGGTCACGGTGATGGGGGTACTGGCGATTGCCACGGCCGGCCTTCACACCAGTTATCTGGGCGTCACGCACCCGCCTGACAACTGTGCGATGTACTGCCCGAGCCAGCACGGCTACGGCACCGGGAACATCCTGGCGCTGATCGCCGCCGCCGTGGGCAACACCGTGGGCACGATCGTGCTGGTGGTTGGCGCGGGGTACTCCGCGTACCGGACATACCGGGCGGGGCTGCCACGCAACCTGACCCTGGGGAACATCCTGATCCTCGCCGGGTCCCTGGTCGTCGCGTTCACCGCCACCCTGACGCGACTCAAGATCTACGAGCTCTTCTACCTCGGCCAGGCGGCCGGCATCGCGATCATCTTCAGTGGCTTCCTGCTGATCGCGACGGTGTCGCAGCCCCGCAGCCGGCTCGCCTGAGGGTCGGGTGATCGGGGCGTCCGGGACATGCCGGCAGTAGCCGACCTCGCCATCCTCCTGGTCCTGCTGCTGGGCGTGTACATCGGGCTCGCGCGCGGCCTGTACGGACCGCTGGCGACCGAGGGCGCCTTCGTAGTCTCGATCCTCCTGGTCTCGCACCTTCACACGGGCCTCGACTCGTCTCTGCCCGTCGCCGGGCGCCTCGCCGTAAGTGCCGTGCTGGTTGGTGTTCTCACCTGGCTGCTGCGCGTTGCGCTGTCGCCGGTGGTGGCGATCCTCCGCCGCACGCCGGTTGTCGGGACTCTTGACCGTCCCGCGGGCGGCATAGTGCACGGGCTCGCGGCCCTGCTCTTGATGTATCTCCTGCTTGGGGTGATCCTGGACTTCGACCGCAATGTTTACCCGCTGCTGCAGGCCGGGGTGGTGACCGCACACCAGTTGCAGGACTACCGCCAGGCCGTGGACCAGCGGCCATGGTTGCGGGGCTACGTCGACGACCAGGCGCTGCGGCAACAGCAGGCCCAGGCGCAGGCCTCGCGACAGCCGGTCACGGTCGATACCCTGGCCCGGGTGGAGGGCTTTCTAAACTTCTACCTGCAGGCCGTCCGCAACCCATTGCTGCAGTCACGGTTTGCCCCGATCATCAACAGGCTTGGAAGCCAGGTGCCGGGCGTCGGTCATCCCCGGCCTTATCTCGCCGGCGCGGTCCCACACTAGGAAGGAGAAGCCTTGCTCGATCTCTCACTGACCCCCGAGCAGCAGCTGCTGGTCGACACCACGCGCCGATTTGTACGGACTGAGTTCCCAGACGAGATCCGAGAGAACGACCGGCTCCAGAAGTACAACCCAGAAACGTTCCCCAAGCTCGCCCGACTGGGGCTCGCGGGCATCTGGATCCCCAGGCGATACGGCGGCGGGGGCATGGACTACCTTGCCTTTGGGCTGGTGATGGAGGAGCTGGAGTACGTCGACGCCGCGATTCGGACAGCGGCTTCGGTCCACAGCGGTCTCTGTAGTACCGGGGTTTTCCAGTGGGGCACCGAGGAGCAACGCGAGCGCCTGCTCAGGCCGCTCGCGGAGGGGTCACGGATGGGTGCGTTCGGGCTCACCGAGCCTGACGCCGGCAGCGATGCCGCGGCGATGCGCAGCACCGCCAGGCGGGAGGGCGACGCCTACATCCTCAACGGAGAGAAGGCCTGGGTCAGCTTCTGCGACTACGCTGACGACTTCCTGGTCTTCGCCAAGACCGACCCGCAGGCGGGGCACGCGGGGATCACCGCCTTCCTGCTGCAGCGCGACAAGGTCCAGGGGTTCACCACCCACGGGTACAAGGACAAGCTCGGCCTAAGGGCGGGCAACACAGGCGCGCTGGTCTTCCAGGATGTCGAGATCCCCGCGGCCAACAGGATCGGGGAGGAGGGCGAGGGCTTCAAGGTCGCCATGAGCTGCCTCGATAACGGTCGGTTCACGGTGGCCGCCGGCGGGGCTGGGGCGATCAAGGCCTGCCTCGACCTGTCGGTCGACTATGCCCACGAGCGCAAGACGTTCGGCAAGGAGATCGGTCGCCACCAGCTGGTGCAGGCACGCATCGCGGCGATGCAGCGCGACTACGACATTACCCGGCTTCTGTACTTCAAGGCCGCGTGGCTGAAGAACAGCGGGGAGCGCAACACCCGCGAGACCGGGCTGGCCAAGTGGTTCGCCACCGAGGCCGCCTTCAGCGCCGCGGACTCCGCGGTCCAGATCCTCGGTGCCTCCGGCTACTCCGGCGAGTACCCCGCGGAGCGCATCCTGCGCAACGCGCGCGCGCCGCGCATCTACGAGGGCACCAGCGAGATCCACCAGGTGATGCAGGCGGAGTACGCGCTGGGTTATCGCGCGGATCGCGAGCTTTCTCGCCCGCTACCGGCTTTCGAGCCCGACCAGGCTTGACCGCCGAGGCGACCCAGGAGGCCGGGCTCCCCGTTATGGGAACCGCCCGGACGGTGCGCGTCGCAGGCCGTGAAACGCGGTACCTCGAAGTGGGGGAGGGTCCGCCGATCCTGCTGGTTCACGGGTGGATCGGCAGCGCCGAAAACTTCCACAAATGGATGCCGGCGCTCGAGGGCCGCCGCAAGATGATCATTCCCGACCTCCCCGGTTTCGGGGAGACGCCGCCGCTGGCGGGGGAGCACAGCATCGCCGCACTGGCCGCTTTTCTCGAAGCGTTCACGGCCGCGATCGAGGTCGAGATGTTCGACCTCGGCGGGCTGTGCCTGGGCGCGACAGTCGCCCTCGAGCTGGCCCGGCGGGACCCCCAGCGCATCCGTCAGCTCGTGCTCCACACTCCCATCTACTCCAAGCGGGTGCTTTCGATGTCGTTCCGGGTGCAGACCGCGCTGGCGGGCAACGCCCTGGTTTTTGGGGCGGCGTCCTCGCTGGCGCGCAACCGACGCGTCAGCGACCTCTACAAGCGGTACATGGTCGAGGGCCCCGACGTGGACCAGTTCGACGCACGGGTCAACTTCATCAACCAGGTGCGGGCGACCCCTCGGGCCGCGCGGGAGTGGCTTCGCGATGCGCTGCGCCAGGACTACGAGGAGTGGCTTCGCGGTTGGGAGCAGCCGGTCCTGATGGTGGTCGCCGAGGATGATTCGATCCTCGACATGCGGGCCATGCAGCGTCTCACCGAGCAGATGCAGACCGCCGAGGTGGTGGTCGTCCCCGAGGCCGGCCACGGCTGGACCGATGCCCTTGTCCAGGCCCAGGCGGCGGCCATCTCTGGTTTCCTCGCGCGCGAGCCCATATGACAGTGGTGTAGCGCCGTCTTAGCTGAAATCGGCCTCGCGCCGGGTACCATGGGAGACACCCGGGACGGGAGTCCCCGCGATGGCGATCGGCCTGTCCGGGCAGGTGACCCACAATGGCCATACTCATGTGCCGCCCCCAGCACTTCGGGGTCGAGTACGAGATCAATCCCTGGATGCACGTCGAGCAGGGGGTTGACCGCGAGAAGGCCGGCTCCCAGTGGCAGGCGCTCTTTCGCGCTTACCAGGAGCTCGGCCAGGCCGTCGAACTGGTCGACCCCGTCCCGGGCCTCCCGGACATGGTGTTCACCGCCAACGCTGCCCTCGTCCACTGCGGCAAGGCGGTGCTCGCGCGCTTTCACCACCCGGAGCGGCAGGGGGAGGAACGCCATTGGCGCCGGGCGCTTTCGGACCGTGGGCTGCAGATCCTGGAGGTCTCCGGGGGAACCAGTTTTGAGGGTGCCGGTGACGCCCTGTTTGTCGGCGACCGGCTCTTTGCGGGCCACGGCTTTCGTACCGACGTCGCCGCGCACCGGGACCTGGCGCGGCTCCTCGGTGTCGAGGTGGTCTCACTGCACCTAGTGGACCCGCACTTCTATCACCTCGACACCTGCTTCTGCCCCCTGGCCCCGGAGGTCGTGATGTTTGCGCCGCACGCCTTCACCCGCGAGTCCGCGCGCCTGGTGCGAAGGCTCGTGCCCCACGTCATCGAGGTCTCGCCGGCACTGGCGCGCGACTTCATCTGCAATGGTGTGGTGGTGGGCGACCACCTGCTGTCCAGCACTGGCGTGGAGCAGATGGACGGGCAGCTCCACGGTGAGGGGTTGGCCGCCACCGCCTTCCCCATGACCGAGTTCCTCAAGGCCGGGGGCGGGGTCCGCTGCCTGACGCTGGAGTTGAACTAAACGCCGCGCGCTGAACTCGGGCTGCCGGCCGGGGTCGAGGTGCTGATCGTAGGGGCCGGCGCCGTGGGGTGCAGCCTGGCCTTCAACCTGGCTGCCAAGGGCCAGAAGAACGTCCTGGTGATCGACCGGGGATCCATTGGTGAGGGCAGTACCGGCCGCTGCGCGGGCGGCGTGCGGCAGCAGTTCTCGACCGAGGTCAACGTGCGCATCGGGATGCTCTCGCGGCGGATCCTCGAGGACTTCGAGACCCTGACCGGCCAGCCGGCCGACTACCGCCAGATCGGGTATCTGTTCGTGGCGCCGGATGACGCGGCGATGGCCTCGCTGCGTCGCAACCTCTCCGTCCAGCACGGGGCGGGTCTGACCGAGGCGCAGGAGGTGGACACCGCGGACATTGCGCGGCTGGTACCCGGGCTGCGCACTGATGACCTCATCGGCGGCACCTTCTGTGCCAGTGATGGGATCGCGGGTCCCAGCGAGGTGACGCAGGGTTACGCGCATGCCGCCCGTGGACACGGTGTGCGCATCATCGAAGGCCTGGAGGTCACGGGGCTACAGCGCGCGGTGAGCGGCTGGCGTGTCAGCACTCCACGTGGCGAGATCCGTGCCGATCGAGTGGTCTGCTGCGCCGGCGCATGGTCGCGGCCGCTGGGGGCGATGGCCGGCGTCGAAGTTCCCGTGGCGCCTTACCGCCGCCATATCTTCGTCACCAAACCCTTCGCGCAGGTCACGCGTACGACGCCGATGACGGTGGACTACCGGACCTCCTTCTACTTTCACCCCGAGGGTGACGGCGTGCTCCTGGGGATGAGCGACCCGGGGGAGCCCGAGAGCTTCCGAACCGACGTGGACTGGGACTTCCTGGACCACCTGGTCGAGCACGCCACCGCCCGTTTCCCGGCGCTCGAAGAGGCCGAGATCATGACCGGGTGGGCCGGCCTTTACGAGGTGACCCCGGACCACCAGGCGATCATCGGCGAGAGCAAGGAGGCGGGCCTGTGGCTATGCACCGGGTTCTCCGGGCACGGTTTCATGTAGGCGCCGGCCGTCGGCGACATCTGCAGCGACCTGATGCTCGGGCGCGAAGCTGCCATCGACGTCGGCTCCTTGCGCGCATCGCGGTTCGCGGAGGGCGTCCTGGCTGAGGAGAGTGCCGTCATCTGACGGCGTACCAGCTACCTCGTGGCGGGTGCCGGGACCGTGGGGTCGGGCGTGTGATGGGAGCAGTTGAGGCGCATGTTGGCGCTCGGGAAGGAGTAGAAGTAGGAGCAGAAGAGGTAGAACGGGTTGCCCGCGTCATCCTCACGTTTGTTGTCCGGGTTGACCCCCATGGGGGCATCCTCCACCTTGACGATCCGGCGGTTGATGCAGCTCTCGCAGATCTTCATGGCGGGCGGATTCTAGCTCCGCCCAGGCTCACAGAAGGTCAACGACCCGGTGCTACACTCCCGGCCCATGAGCCGTAGCCTCACGGCTTTCTCCCTGCTCGCGCTGGCCTCCGTGCTCGCCGGCTGCAGCCTGGAGGATGCTCCCGTCATCGGCAAGCCCGCGGCCAGCACTGACACGCACAGCATCTCGATGACCGACTACCGGCAGCGCCTTCGTGTCGAACAGGACCTGTACAAGGACACGCGGACGGAGTCCCAGAAGGAGGACATCGCGATTCGCTCGCTGGTCGATGAGCAGCTCATCGCCGATGAGGCGAAGAGCCGGGGGCTGACCGTCAGCGACGATGACGTAAACAAACAGATCAGCTACATGACGTCCGTGTTCGACCGGCTGCGGGCACTGCAGCGGGCCAAGACCCCCAGCGCCTCGCTCCCGGACTTCAACGGAACGCTGCGCAAGGAGGGCTATGACGTCGACCACCTGCGGGAGAGTGTCCGGCTGATCCTCTTGGAACAGAAGGTGGAGCACAAGCAGGCTCAGAACCGTGCCGACAGCGCTTACCGTGAGATCGAGGGCGGTCTGCCGATAACCGATGCGGCCAAGAAGTACAGCGACGGGCCCAGTGCGTCGACGGGGGGAGCGATCGAGGTGAAGAGCATCGACCTGGCCTCTGGTGACGCCAGGCTGATGCCCGCTTTAAACGCGCTACAGCCCGGCGAAACCAGCAAGGTGTTGGAGGGTGTCAACGGCTTCTACATCATCAAGTTGGACACCCGGACTGACGCCGCCATCACGGGCAACGCCGTGTTTGTGCTGGCGCCGCAACCAAGCCAGTACGCGCCGAAGCTGCGCCCGGCATGGTTCGTGGACTTCGTCAAGGGGCTCGAGAACAACGCCCACGTGAAGTACAACGTGGGACCCAAGGCCACCTAAACCCGGACCGACCGGCGGTGCGTTGCTTCATCGCCCTTGACCTCCTGCCGGCACCGGGCCCGGCGATGGAGGACTGGCTGGATGCGCTGCGGGGGCATGCGGATCTCTCCGTACCGCCGCCCGAGAACCTGCACCTCACCCTGGCTTTCCTCGGCGAGCTCGACCCCGTGGGTGCGAGCCACGCCACGGAGGCCCTCGCGGCCACCGCGCGTCTCCATGGTCCGTGGGATGTCGAGTGGGGCGAGGCGGGGGCGTTCCCCTCGCTGGCGCGCCCACGCGTGTTGTGGTTGGGCATCGTGGACGACGGTCCCACCGCCGTGGTGGGTAAGGGACTGCGGCACGAGCTCGCGGCCCGCGACCTGCCCGTGGACGACCGTCCGCTGCGCCCCCACCTCACCGTCGCGCGTGTCCGCTCCGCCGCGCGCGGGCCAATTGCAGGCTCGGCGATGGCCCTCCTCGACGAGCCGCCCCCACTGGCACCCAGCCGCGTGACCGGCCTGGTGCTCTACGAGAGCCGGCTGGGGCGGGGACCGGCGACATATGTGCGGCTGGCGGAGGCAGCATTCCACGCTCAGGGCCCCTCGGGCGCCTGAAGACTCGTCGCTATCATTCAAGGCGTGCGCCCGTAGCTCAGTGGATTAGAGCGGCTGACTACGGATCAGCAGGCCGGGGGTTCGAGTCCCTCCGGGCGCGCCACTCACTCTCCCATCTCTCGAGCTCCGCCTGGAGTTCCGCGACGCGGTGGGGCGCCGCGACGGCGATGCTCTGAATGAACGAGCGGTGCCTGTGGCAGTTGGCACAGAGTGGCTCGCATTTCAGCACCTCGGTGAGGATTGCTGATCGCCTGCGGCTTCTGAGGTTGGTACTGACGTTGAAGAGCTTCTCGCCCTTGACGTGATCAAAGTCCATGATCCAGCGCGGATACGTGACGCCGCAGTCAGCGCAAGGCACTGCCTTCAGCTCGCTCAGCAAGTCCTTGGTGGTTGCGAGTTCGCGGTCGTTGCGGATGCGAGCCTTCCGGAGGTAGTAGTCGCGGTTGCGGATGTAGTGGCCCCGGAGATAGAGCCGCTGACACTCCAGACACCAGCCGTGTCTTCCGTCAGGACGCCGGCGGTTCAGCGGAAATGACTCGAGTGCCTTTTCGAGGCCACAACGCGAACATCGCTTCACTACAGAATTGTAGTGGTACAAATGTTCGATGTCAACCGCTCGAGCTACGGTCCCTCGCGTCCCGGAGGCCGCGCAGTCGCTCGCCGATCTGCCGCTCGAGCCCCGTCTCCCTGGGCTCGTAGAACCGCGCCTCGCGAAGGCGGTCCGGCAGGTACTGCTGGTCCACCCAGCCGCCCTCGTGGTCGTGGGGGTACTTGTACCCGTCCCCGTGGCCGAGGCGCTTGGAGCCCGGGTAGTGGGCGTCACGGAGGTGTGCCGGCACCGCCTGGGCGCCGTGGCGCATGAGCTCCGCTTTAGCCCCGCTGATGGCCAGCATCGACGCGTTGGACTTGGGCGCGCAGGCCAGGTAGATCGCCGCCTGCGAAAGGTTGAGCTGGGCCTCGGGTAGCCCCACGACGCGCAGTGCGTCGAAGGCCGATACCGCCAGCATCAGCGCCCTGGGGTCGGCGTTGCCGACATCCTCCGACGCGAAGATCACCATCCGGCGGGCGATGAACTCCGGGTCCTCGCCGGATTCGAGCATCTGCGCCAGCCAGAATACCGCGGCGTCCGGGTCGGTGCCCCGCATGCTCTTGATGAACGCCGACACCACGTCGTAGTGCACGTCGCCCGCCTTGTCATAGCGCAGAACCGGCTGGCGAAGCGCGGCCTGCGCATCCTCCGGCGTGACCCGGTCGCGCCCCGCGGCGGCGACCGTCGCGGCACACATCTCCAGCGCGTTGAGGGCGAACCGCGCGTCGCCGCCGGCGCGGTCGACGATGTGCTCGATCACGCCGGGATCGACCTCCGGCCGTCCGCCCAACCCCCGCTCGTCGGCGGCCGCGCGTCGCAGCAGCTCACCAACGTCCGCGGGGGTCAGGGACTCCAGCCGGAAGAGCAGGCTGCGCGACAGCAGTGGCGAGTTCACCTCGAAGAAGGGGTTCTCGGTGGTGGCCCCGATGAGGGTCACCACCCCGCTCTCCACCGCCTTCAGCAGGGAGTCCTGTTGCGACTTGTTGAAGCGGTGGATCTCGTCGATGAAGAGGATGGTCCGGCGCCCGGTCGCGCGCTTGAGCTCGTCAGCCCCGGCGATCGCCCGCCGCACGTCTGCCACCCCCGAGCTGACCGCGCTGACCTCGACGTACGCGGCGGCCGTGGCCCTCGCGATGATCCCTGCCAGTGAGGTCTTGCCGGTGCCCGCGGGACCCCAGAAAATGACCGACGACAGGCGGTCGTCCTCGATCAGGGAACGCAGCGGGCTGCCCGCGCCGACGACCTGCTCCTGCCCCACCAGCTCGTCCAGGGTGCGGGGACGCATCCGCGCGGCGAGGGGGGCGCCAGGGTCCCGGGCGGGCTGGAGGTCGTCGGCGCTTTCGAACAGCGATCCGGTCACGCCGCAGTCATAGCACTTCTCGCCAGTCACGCCGCGCGCCGGGCTCCCCGGACATGGTTATACTGACGCTATACCGACACATGATTGCAACAGTGGTAAGCACCGCGGATGGAACCCCTCGTCGAGTTACCAGTGGCGCCTACGTCGTCCCCCTGCGCAGCGCCAATTTCGAGCCCTTGGGTGACCTGCCTGCATATCTTCAGGCGCTGACCCGCGAGGTCCACGTCGTGGTGGTCGACGGCTCCCCTCCAGAGGTCTTCGCCAGGCACGCCACGGCCCTCGGTCCCGACGTCACCCACATCCCCGTCGAACCCGCGCTGGAGACCCGGATGGGCAAGGTCGGCGCGGTGCTCACCGGCCTTCGCCATGTCAAATGTGAGCGGGTGGTGATCGCCGACGACGACGTTCGATACGACGTGTCCACCCTGCGGCGGGTCCTGGCATGGCTCGACGAGTACGAGGTGGTGCGCCCGCAAAACTATTTCGAGCCCGCGCCCTGGCACGCCCTGTGGGACAGCTCGCGCAGCCTCATCAACCGGGCCATTGGTGGCGGCGACTGGCCGGGAACACTGGCGGTGCGCCGCCGTGCCGTGCTCGAAGCCGGTGGATACCGGGGCGACGTCATGTTCGAGAACCTGGAGCTGGTGCGCACCGTACAGGCTGCAGGGGGGCGGGAACGTGTCGCCCGCGACCTCTACGTCGCGCGCCGGCCGCCAACAACGCGCCAGTTCTTCGGGCAGCGCGTTCGCCAGGCCTATGACGAGCTGGCGCGGCCGCTGAGGGCCCTGCTCTTCCTCGGCATCCTGCCAGTGCTGGCGCTGCTGGCGGCGGTCACCGACTGGCTGGGGCCGGCCGAGTTGGCCGTCGCCGCGATGGCCATCGCGGAGGTGGGTCGGCGCCGGAGTGGTGGAGGCCGTCGGTTCCCATTCATCGCCTCACTTCTCGCCCCGGCCTGGTTGCTTGAGCGCGGGGTGACCATGTGGCTGGCCCTGGGCTGTCGTGTCTTCCTCGGGGGTGTTCCCTACCGCGGCGAGCGACTGCGCGATGCCGCCTCGTCCAAGCGGGCCCTGCGGCGCGCCGGCATGTCCGCGTCGGACCCTGAGGTGGTGACGTGAGTGCCGTCCGCCTGGAGGACCTGGCCGACGGCTTCTCGCCATACCTGGGGTTGGTCCGGGACGAGTTGGTGCAGCTCGAGTCTGGTGCCCCCGCGCCGCCGGTGGCACGCCTGGTTCACGACGCCTTTGCTGGGATGGTCAACAGTCCCAGCTACGCCTGCGTGGGAGGAAAAGCCGCCTTCAGTCGCGGTACCTACCGTGTGGGGATGTTCGGCGCCCTCGGTGTCGCGGACTCAGCGAGTGGGCTGGCCGAGGGCCTGGCGAACTTCGAGGGGGAGCGGGCATCCGCCGACAATGACTTTTTCACCTACGTCGCACATTTCACGGGGCCTGTCCCCATGGACGAGCGGCGGTTCGAGCAGGCTCTCTGGGAACAGCTGCGTCAGCTCCATCGCCTGGACCACGAGGCGTGGGACCCTGGGGTGAGCGCGGACCCCACCGACGCGCATTTCTCCTTCAGCTTCGGCGGCCACGCTTACTTCGTCATCGGGCTCCACGGCGCAAGTTCCCGATGGAGCCGGCGTTTTGCCTGGCCCACCCTGGTTTTCAACCCACACGACCAGTTCGAAGAACTTCGTGAGGACGGCCGGATGCCGCGCTGGCAAGAGGTCATCAGGGAGCGTGACACGCTCGTACAGGGCAATCCCAACCCCAACCTGGGCGACTTTGGGGACCTCCCGGAGGCGCGCCAGTATTCCGGCCGGCGGGTCCCGCTTGACTGGAAGTGTCCGTTCGACCCCTCGACACCTTGAAGCCGCAGCGACTCGAACCACAGACGGGCACGGCCTTCCGCATGTCGGCCGGCCAACTGCTGCGGGTGACCGATACCGAGGGCGAGCAGGTCAGCGACATGGTGTCGTTCTCCGTCGATGACGCCAGGGAGTGGCTCTCGTCAGGGCGCAGCATTGACTATGCCAACACCATCTACCTGACCCGGGGCCACGTCCTGTACTCCAACCGGAGCCGGCCCATGTTCACGATCGAGGAGGACACGGTCGGGCGCCACGACTTCCTGCTCACCCCGTGCAGCCCCGAGACGTTCAGCATCATCTACGGGCACACCGGCCACCATCCAAGTTGCTTCGAGAACCTCTGGCGCAGCCTGGCGAAATTCGCCATCGCGCCGGACACCATCCCCACAACCTTCAACATATTCATGAATGTGGAGGTGGGCCGGAAGGGCGACCTGGAGATCAAGCCGCCGCGGTCCAAAGCCGGGGACCATGTGCTGCTTCGGGCCGAGATGGACATGTTCGTCGGCCTCACGGCGTGCTCTGCCGAGATGAGCAACAACTACAGCTTCAAGCCCATCGATTTTGAGGTGCTCGACGCCGCCTGACGGGGCGAACATCTGTTCTAGAATACGGCGGTGACCGACCTCCCCGGCTTTGAGGCCCCGCGGAAAGGCTTTGAGCAGGCCCGGCTAATGGAGCTCCGGCGCCGCAGCTTCGACACCCCGGGGCTTCGCGGGATCGAATTCATCGAGGTTGAGGCCAAGACAGTCATCAACCACGTGCCGGGAAACCGCCTCCCGTTCAGGTGGACGATCAACCCCTATCGAGGGTGCTCGCACGCCTGTGTCTACTGTTTTGCCCGCGCCACCCACTGGTTCCTCGACATGGGTGCGGGAGGCGACTTCGAATCCAAGATCCTGGTCAAGGTCAACGTTGCCGAGGTGCTGCGCGCCCAGCTCGCGGCCCGGCGCTGGAAAGGTGAGCACATCGCCATGGGAACCAACACCGATCCCTACCAGGCGGCCGAGGGCCGGTACCGCCTGATGCCTGGCATCCTCCGTGCGCTCATCGATTTCCGCAACCCGTTCTCCATCCTGACCAAGGGAACGATGCTGCTACGCGACGTTGACCTGCTGTGCGCGGCGGCCGAGGTCACCGAGGTCCACACCTCCTACTCTGTCGCCAGCCTGGACGAACGCGCGTGGCGCCTGGCCGAGCCGGGGACACCTCATCCCCGAAAGCGGCTGGAGGCGGTGGCGGCACTCAACGGCGCGGGCATTCCGTGCGGCGTGTTGATGGCCCCGATCCTGCCCGGTATCAACGACGAGCCCGAAATGCTCAAGCGCACCGCCGAGGCGGTGGTCGCGGCGGGCGCGACCCACGTGTACCCAATCCTTCTCCACCTCCGTCCGCGTGTCAAAGAGGTGTTCATGGAGTGGCTGGAGCGGGAGTTCCCGAGCCTGGTGCCGCGCTACGACCAGATGTACGGCGGGCGGGCGTATGCGGTCAGTGCCGACCAGAAGGCGACTTCCAGCGCGGTGGGTCAGGCCCTCCGGGGAAGCAGCCGCGCCCGGCCCACGCCGTCGCGCTGGTCCGGCCGCGACCGGCCGCTTGCCCCCCGAGCCGCTGCCGCGGAACAGCTCCCGCTCCCGGTCTGACCGGGTGGGTACGGTGCTGTCAGGATTGACGGCATGACGACCGACATCGCCAGTTCCGCGGGGACCGTCGAACTGGGCGACCTCACCGTCAACCGGATGGGCTTCGGCGCCATGCGGATCACCGGGGAAGGCATCTGGGGGCCGCCTGCGGACCCGGCCAGTTGCATCCGCGTCCTGCGCCGCGCCGTGGAGCTTGGCGTCAACTTCATCGATACCGCCGACTCCTACGGCCCCGAGGTCAGTGAGAGCCTGATCGCCGAGGCGCTTCATCCCTACCAAGACGGCATGGTGATCGCGACGAAGGCCGGCCTGACCCGATCGGGGCCCGGCAAGTGGGATGCCGACGGTCGCCCCGAGCACGTCCGCGAGGCCGTCGAAGGCAGCCTGCGGCGGCTGCGGCTCGAGCGTATCGACCTCTACCAGTCCCACCGGCCTGACCCCAAAGTGCCGTATGAGGAGACGATCGGCGCCTTCAAGCAGCTCCAGGAGGAGGGCAAGGTTCGCCACGTCGGCGTGAGCAACGTCGGACGGACCGAGCTCGGCGTCGCCCGCTCACTGGTGAAGGTGGTCTCGGTCCAGAACCGCTATAACCTCGGCGATCGCGGCTCCGAGGGTGTCCTCGACGTGTGCGAAGAAGCGGGGATCGCCTTCATCCCGTGGTTCCCGCTGGCGACTGGCCAGCTCGCCGGCGCCGCCATCGAGCGGGTGGCGGAACGGCATGGCGTGTCATCCATGCAGGTCGGCCTGGCTTGGCTCCTGCAGCGCTCCCGGGTGATGCTGCCGATTCCCGGCACCAAGTCGGTGGAGCACCTTGAGGAGAACGTGGCAGCGGCAGAACTCCGGCTCTCCGCCGGGGAGATGGAGGAGCTGGCCAGCCTGCAGGCATAGTTCGACGCTCGACGCCGAGGCACAGGTCATCAACGATTTACGGCGACGAGGCTTCGGCTTCGCCGCCGTCAGGAATTTTCTCTAGGAGCCGCTGCTCAGGCGGCCCGCTCCTTACCCTTTTTCCCGGCGGGCTCGAGCGCGTGCGCGAGCACCTCTGAGACGTCGCTGGCGAGGTGGAAGGTCATCTCGTTCCGGATCGTCTCCGGCAGGTCATCCAGGTCCTTGCCGTTGCGCTGCGGCAGTATCACCTCGGTCAGCCCGCTGCGGTGCGCGGCGAGCACCTTCTGCTTGACACCGCCGATCGGCAGGACCCTTCCCTGCAGGGTCACCTCGCCGGTCATCCCCACCGTGCTGCGGACGGGGCGCCCGGTCAGCAGGGAAACCAGCGCGGTGGTCATCGTCACGCCGGCGGACGGACCGTCCTTGGGCACCGCCCCGGCGGGGACGTGGATGTGGTAGTTCTGGGCGATCCTGTCGGCGTCGAGGCCGAGCTCGACGACGTGTGATCGCACGTACGAGAGCGCGATCTGCGCCGACTCTTTCATGACATCGCCGAGCTGGCCCGTCAGCGTCAGGACCCCGGGGCCCTCGCCCCCGTCGCTGGCGGTGGCCTCCACGAAGAGCACGTCGCCGCCCGCGCCGGTCACGGCCAGGCCGGTGGCCACGCCCGGCACCGCGGTGCGATCGGCCACCTCGTTCTCGAATTTCGGCCGCCCCAGGTATCCCTCGATGTCCTCCGGCTTCACCGTGACCGGGGGCTTGATGTCACCGCGCGCGACCCTGGTGGCCACCTTGCGCAGGACCTTGCCGATCTCCCGCTCGAGGTTGCGTACGCCCGCCTCCCGGGTGTGGTCGACCACCACCTGGAGCAGGGCCTCGTCGCCGAAAACGATCTCGTCGCGCGTTAGCCCGTTGCGCTCGACCTGGCGGCGCAGCAGGTGGTCGCGGGCGATGCTCAATTTCTCCTGCTCGGTATAGCCGTCAAGCTTGACCAGCTCCATGCGGTCCAGCAGCGGGCCGGGGATGGTGTCCCAAACGTTGGCGGTGGGGATGAAGAGGACGTCCGAGAGGTCCAGGTCCACCTCCAGGTAATGGTCCCGGAAGGTGTTGTTCTGAGCGGGGTCGAGCACCTCCAGCAGCGCTGAGGACGGGTCACCGCGCCAGTCGGCGCCGACCTTGTCGATCTCATCCAGCATGATCACCGGGTTGCGTGTCCCGGCCTCCTTGAGGGCTCGCACGATGCGGCCGGGCATGGCCCCGACATAGGTGCGCCGGTGACCGCGGATCTCCGCCTCGTCATGAATGCCACCCAGCGAGACACGCGCGAATTTGCGCCCCAAAGCCCGGGCGACGGATTCCCCCAACGACGTCTTGCCCACGCCGGGAGGGCCAACCAGGGTGATGATCGCGCCCGACCCGCGACCGCCAACCAGCTCCACACCGCGCTCCTGGCGCAGCTTGCGGACGGCCAGGAACTCGATGATGCGGTCCTTGACGTCCTCCAGGCCGGTGTGGTCCTCGTCGAGCACGCGCCGCGCCTCCACGAGGTCGAAGTTGTCGTCGGACTTGACGTCCCAGGGGATGTCCAGCATCCAGTCGATGTACGTGCGAATCCAGCCATGCTCGGGGCTCTGCTCGCTGGTGCGCTCCAGGCGATCCAGCTCGCGCTCGACCTCCTTGCGCACGGCCTCCGGCATGCCCGCCGAGGCGACCCGCTCGCGGTAGCCGCTGACCACGTCGTCGCCGCCCTCGCCGAGCTGCTTCTTGATCGCCTCCATCTGCTGGCGAAGGATGAAGTCGCGCTGCGACTTCTCCATCCCCTCGGAGACCTCCTTGCGGATGTTCTCCTTGATCTCGAGGTCCGCGAGCGTCTCCTTGACCCACACGATGAGCTTGGTCAGGCGTACCTCGACGTCGAGCTCCTCGAGGACCTCGATCTTCTGTTCCGTGCTGAGGTCCGGGGAGTAGCCCGACATGTCGGCCAGGTGGCCGGGGTCTTTGATGCCCCTGATGAACTGGACGACGCCGGGTGCCCCGCGCGTCTCCAGCACGTTCTCGATCAGCGCGCGGTATTCCCGCGCCAGCTCCTGGGCCCTGTCGGTGGGGTTCTCTGGGTCCTTGTGGGCCTCCACCTGGACCCACAGCGCCCCGTTGATTTCCGACCCGGCGCCCATGGTGGCCCGGTACAGGCCCCGCACGACGGACACCTCGGCGCCCGTCGGCAGCTGGCCCGAGTCCTCCAGCTTGGCCACGGTGCCGATATGAGCAAAGGTGCCCTCAAGGCGGGGGACGAGCAGCAGCATCCCGTTGCCGGCCTTGGCGGCCTCGATGGCGGCGCGCTGGGCGCCGTCCTCCAGCCCGATGGTCACGCCCATGTGAGGGAGCACTACGGCGTCGTCGAGCGGCAGCACCGGCAGCAACTCTGTCTTCAGTTCAGTCATCACTCTCAATTCTCTCCCGGAAATAGCCGCTGTGGCGAGTGCCGCCTCGGGTTCCCACAAGTCGCCAATCTGGCGCGCTCAGTGGTTATTCCCCGCGGACCTCGGTCTCAACCAGCCCACCGAACGGGCACAATGGCCGCCATGACCAACATCACCATCACCGACGACGGCCCCGTCCGCGTGGTCACCATCGACCGGCCCCTGCGCCGAAACGCGGTGGACGCCGCCACCGCGACAGAGCTGGCTGAGGCCTTCCGCGGCTTCGACCGCGACGACTCCACGAGCGTGGCCGTGCTCACCGGTGCCGGCGCGCACTTCTGTGCCGGCGCCGACCTCAAGGCCCTCGCAGCTGGCGACGCCAGGGACATGAGCCTGGAGGCCGACGGGCCGATGGGCCCCACACGCATGGTGCTGAGCAAGCCGGTGATTGCCGCGGTGGAGGGGTATGCGGTTGCCGGCGGGCTGGAGCTGGCGCTGTGGTGCGACCTCCGGGTGGCGGCGCGGGATGCGGTGTTCGGCGTGTTCTGCCGGCGCTTTGGGGTTCCGCTGATCGACGGTGGCACCGTGCGGCTGCCGCGCCTGGTCGGGCACAGCCGGGCGATGGACATGATCCTCACCGGCAGGGGAGTGTCGGGCGACGAGGCCCTGCGCTACGGGCTGGTCAACCGCCTGTCGGAGCCCGGGGTGGCACTGCACGATGCCATCGCCCTGGCACGGGAGCTGGCCGCCCTGCCGCAGGCCTGTCTGCGCAACGACCGGCGGTCGGCCCTCGAGCAATGGGGCCGTGACGAGGCGGCTGCGATGGCCAACGAGTTCGCCCTGGGCCTGGCCACCATCGCCTCGGGGGAGACCGCGGCGGGTGCCATCGGCTTCAGCAGCGGCGAGGGCAGGCACGGGGCCCGCCGCGAGGTCGACGAGGGCTGAGAGCGGACACTGGCCCGGTAGCATTGGGCGTGGTCTCGGACACCGACGCGCTTCGCCCCCGGCTGGCCGCGCTGGCCGCCGTGGCGGCGCTCGGTGCGGTGGACGTGGGGGCGTTCATCGCCACCCAGCCCGGGACGGCTCTTAAGACCGGCGGCCGGGCCACCGGTTCGCTCGCGGGCCTGGCGGTATGGCTCCTCCTGCTGGGAGTATCCGGGAAGCGCCTGGCTGCAGTCGAGCGGGGCTCCCTCAGCCGTGCCACGGTCACTTTGGGTGCCCTGGCGGCCGCCGGTGGTGTCGGGCTCGCCGCCATCCACCAACTGGCCGGTGTCGGGGGGATTCGCACCATTGGCGGCGGCGTGCTGGGCCTTGCCGCGCTCGGACTGGCCATCGCCAGCCGGAGGCCGTCACCGGGCTGACATTGCCCGTTTCTCGCCTCGCCGCCGCTCCTTTTGCAGGTGGTACAGGTAGTCCTCGAAGTCGACCTGCATGGTGTGCCGCTTGGATGCCACGTAGCGCTTGAACATCCGTGCCCGGTCGCGCTCGACGTCGGCCAGGAGCTCCTCCCGCGGCGGCAGCTCGTAGCGGCCGGTGAGGTAGTCCCCCACCCACACCGATTGGGCTTCGGCCAGCGGCATGATCGCTCCCAGGGGTTGGAGGAGGCCGATGAAGAAAACGTCGTTGACGTCGGGTTTGAACACCCGGCGGAACAACGGCAGGTCGTTGTCGGGCGCTGAGATGAAGCCGGGGTCGAAAAAGGGAAAGGTGACCCGGTAACCGGTGCAGTACACGATCACATCCACCGCCTCCTCGGTTCCGTCGGCAAAGAGCACCCGGTCGCCCCGCAACTCCTGCAGGTTGGGTTTTGGGGTCACGTCGCCCGAGCCGACCCGGATGAGGATGTCGCTGGAGATCGTGGGGTGCGCCTCGCCGGGCCGGTGGTCGGGCGCGGGCAGGCCGTAGTTCTCCATGCGCCCCACGCTCAGGCGCAGGATGCGCTCGTAGATTCGCTGGCGCACCGCGAAGGGCACGCGAGGGTCGTTGCCCAGCTGGTCGAGCGGTTTGCCGAAGATGTATTTGGGGATGATCCAGGCACCGCGCCGGGCGGAGAGGAAGACCCTGTCCGCCACGTGGCTGGTCTCGACGGCGATGTCCATCGCCGAGTTGCCCATCCCCACCACGACGACCTTCTTGCCTCGAAACGGGTTGTTGTCGATGTAGTGGTGAGAGTGCATCTGCTGGCCGTCAAACTCCCCGGGAAACGGAGGTTCCGGCCAGCGCGGGTCCCAGTGATGACCGTTGGCTACCAGGAGCGCGTCGTACTCGCGCGCGTCACCCCCTTGCAGCGTTATCCGCCAGCCTCCCTCGGGCCTCCGCTCGGCCCCTGCGACCGCGGTGTTGAAGGTGATGCGGTCCCGGAAGCCGAAGTGGTCCACGTAGGCGTCGAAGTACTCCGCGATGTGGGTATGGTGGGGAAAGTCCGGGTAGTGCTTGGGCATCGGAAAGTCGCTGTATTCCATGCGCTCGCGGGAGGTGTTGATGTGCAGCGATCGGTACGCCGAAGACATGCCGTTGACATTGCCGAACACCCAGTTGCCGCCGACCCGGTCACCCTTCTCGAAACAGTCGAAGGGGATGCCTCGCTGGTGCATGGCCTTGGCCGCGGCGATGCCGGAGGAGCCTGCGCCGATGATGCACACCGTTGGGAGAGCGCTCACCTGGGGGCGAATCTTGCCACAGCGAGGCTTGCCCGCGGCTGCCGGTAAAATCACCTCCGGGAAAGGACGGAGGCCCCGGGCGCTCCCGTGCCCCGTGTGCCGCCGCGGAGGGACTGCACTTGGCGACGCACGGCCTGCTCTACCTGGCGACAGACAACACAGCGACCCAGGCGGCCGGCGTTGCCGCGGACACCGTGTGGGTGGTTGTCGCGGCGCTCCTCGTCCTCCTCATGCAGGCAGGCTTCGCCATGCTCGAGGTCGGATTCACCCGGATGAAAAACGTGGGGACGGTGGTCGCCAAGATCATCGTCAACCTCAGCATCTCCTCGATCATGTACTGGTTGGTGGGCTTTGCCATCGCCTTCGGTGTCGCTACCGGCCCCCTCGGCGGGATCGTCGGCCACTCCGGTTTCGCGCCGTTGTTCCACCCGGGCAGCCAGATGGACCTGCCAGCCCTCAACGCCGCGTCCCAGATCCCGGCCGCCGCCAAGTTCTTCTTCGAGTTCGTCTTCTGCGCCATCTCACTGGCCATCGTGTGGGGAACGATGCTGGAACGCACAAAGTTCATCGTGTACATCCTCTTTGCCGTCCCGTTCACGGCGTTCATCTACCCGATGATCAGCCACTGGCTATTCGGGGGTGGGTGGCTGCAGGCCAACTTCGGTGCCCAGGACTTCGCGGGTTCCACCGTGGTCCACCTTACCGGCGCGACCGCGGGCCTGGCCGGCCTGCTCCTGCTCGGTCCACGTATCGGCAAGTACGCGAAGGACGGGAGACCCAACGCCATCCCCGGGCACAACATGCCCCTGGCGCAGCTTGGCGTTCTGATCCTGTGGTTCGGTTGGTTTGGATTCAACCCGGGCTCAACCCTGAACGCGACAAACCTGCATTTCGCCGACGTCGTGATAACCACCAACCTTGCCGCCGCCGCGGGGGCGCTGGCCGCCATGGTCTGCATCTACCAGGTCCAGCGTTCGCTGGACGTGGGCATGATCGGCAACGGCGCCATCGCGGCGCTGGTGGCGATCACGGCCCCGTCCGGCTACGTTCAGCCATGGGCGGCGATCATCATCGGCGCGGTCGCCGGGGTGATCGTGGTGTACGGCGTCATCTGGATCGACAAGCGGCTGGACGACCCCGTCGGTGCGCTGTCGGCCCACGGCCTTGCCGGGGTCTGGGGGACGCTCTCCTGTGGACTGTTCACCGACCCCGAGCTGGCGAAATTCAATGCCACGGGGCACGGCGGGCTGTTCTACACCGGCTCCTTCCAGCAGCTGGGCGCACAGGCGCTGACCGTCATTGTCTGCTTCGCGACGGTGTTCGCACTTTCGTACGCACTCTTCTTCCTGATCAAGCGGACTGTCGGCCTGCGCGTGACGGAGCGGCACGAGGTGGATGGCCTGGATATCAGCGAGCACGGGATGTGGGGCTACCCTGAACAGTTCATGCCGGTTCCTGGAGGTGCCTACATTCACCCCGACGTCCTCGCGGCGCGGGAGCAGAGGTTGGCGCCGGCGACGGTGCCGGTCGCGGCGGCGCGACAGGAGGAGGAGAAGCAATGAAGAAGGTGGAGGCCGTCATCCGGCCCGACCGCTTGCAGCAGGTCCAGGATGCCCTAGATGACATCGGCGTTTCGGGGCTGACAGTGACGGAGGTCCTGGGCTGCGGCGCTCAGCGCGGTTACACGGAGACCTACCGGGGCACCCCGGTGAGGATCTCACTGCAACGCAAGGTCAAGGTGGAGGCGGTCATGACCGACGACCGCGTCCAGGGGGCCATCGAGGCGCTGATCAGTGCCGCGCGCACCGGTGAGGTCGGGGACGGCAAGATCTTCATTCTTCCCGTGGACGACGCCGTGCGAATCCGCTCCGGTGAACGGGGGGACCAGATCGTGGGGCACCGCGACCCCCAGCACTGGGGGCACTAGGCGCGACTACCAGGGGCGGGACGCTGTTCTACAGCGTCGGTATAGTGTGTGCTCGCAGGGGGAGACCCCTCATGGAGGGACCGGGATGTTCAGCAAGATCGTGGTTGGCACTGACGGGTCTTCAACCGCGGCCCGCGCGGTTTCCAAAGCCGCCGAGCTGGCGGAATTGGCGGGTGCCGAGCTGCACATCGTGACCGCGATCAAAACCGGGGCGTCGGCGACGTTCCTGGAGGCAGCGATGCCGGTCCCCGTCGGGGTGCCGGACCAGGCCTGGGAGGCCGAGAGCGAGGCGGCCATCGCGCGAATACTCGAAGACACGCGCCACTCGCTGGGCGACCGCGTAACAGTGCAAACCCATGGCCGCTCGGGGGACCCGGGGGAGGCCATCCTCGAGGTGGCCAGGGAGGTGGGCGCTGACCTGATCGTCGTCGGCAACCGGGGCATGCAGGGTTACCGGCGGATTCTTGGCAGCGTTCCCAACCAGGTTTCCCATGCCGCTTTCTGCAGTCTGCTGATCGTCCAGACCGGCTAGCCGGCGGCGCCAGCCTTCCGGTAGCGGCGCAGCCACCTGTGCGCCCCGTCAGCCGGCGCCGCCCTCCCTCAGGAGGTCCGAAAGCCGCACCAGCTGGTAGCCGCGGGCTCGTAGCTGCTTCACGATCTCGGGGAGGGCCCGATCGGTCATCGGCGCGGTGTTCCCGCCGGTGATGTGCATGACGATGATCGAACCCGGTCGGGCGCCCGCCACGGTGTGCGAGACGATCTCCGCCGGCCGGGTCTCGAAGGCGTCACCCGACGGGAGGTCGTACTGGATCACCTGCACCCCGGCAGGGCGGATCGCCGCCAGCGCCGCGGCGTCGTAGCACCCGCCGGGGAACCGGAAGAAGTTGGTGGGGTGGTCGGTCACCCCGGACAGCACTGTGCGGTTGCGCAGCAGGTCGTCGGAGGCGCGCGTCAGGTCGATGGTGCCCAACTGGTAGCAGTCGGGACGGAAGGCCAGGTGGTTGTAAGAGTGGCTGCCCACCTCGAAGAGGGGGTCTGCGCCGATGGCTCGCGCCACGTCGGGGTAGCGTTCCACCCACAGTCCTGACAGGAAGAAGGTCGCCGGCACGCGCAGCTCTCGTAGCTCGGCGATCACACGGTCGTTGACATACCGTCTCACCTTGCCGCGGTCCAGGGCCTGAAGCATCGCCGGGGTCATGTTGGAGTCGAAGGTGAGCGCGACCATCCTGGAGGCGCGGTTGCCGTGGCTCACCACCTCCGGCAGCGGGGAGCCGGGCGCGGCGGGCATCGAGTTCCCCGCGTCCACCGGCACTTCGAGCGCGGGTGCCTCTGCCGTGATGGGGGCGGCGGCGGCCGCGGGAAGGGTGCGCGACTGGGTGACCCACGCGCCGGCCAACCGGGCCGCCAGCCCCTGGCGGTCTACGTGCGCGACTCTGAGGCCCATGTCGATCGTGATCGACAGGCAGAGGGACACCACGACGAGAAAACTTCCCACGTTCAAGGCGTCCACGCGCCTTTGATTGGTTCCCGAGCCCCTCTGCATACGACGGAAGAGTCTCGCAGACCACTCCCTCGCCGCCAACCCCTATTGCCATCGCGCCCAAGGCGACGTATTAACAAGCGAAAGATGGGCGCGCGCTTCCTCTCTCCCCAGGAGTTCATGCAGCTGCTCGCCGTTCCGGTCCCGTTCGCCGACCGGCTGACACCGCTGCCAATCGCCGACACCGCCGCCGACCCCGGCCTGTTCGGCCCCGGCTCGGTGACCTGGCGGGTACTGCGTGAGCCGATGCTGATACTCGCCGGCGCTCGGGCTCTGCTTCTGCAGGCGGCGCACCCCCACGTCGCGCAGGGGGCTATCGATCACAGCGCGTACGCCGATGATCCATTCGGACGCCTGATGCGCACCTACACGTGGGCCGGCACGGTGGCATTTGGCACCACCGCGGAGGCCCGGGCCGCCTCCGCCGGGGTCAACCGCCTTCACCGTGGCGTCACCGGGTCCCTGCCCCGGGGTCACGCGACCCGCCGTGTGAGGTCGGGAAGTGGCTACTCGGCTATGGACCCCGACCTGCTTCTCTGGGTCCACGCCACCTTTGTCGACACGCTGCTGGTCTCCCACGACCGCATGGTCGGTGGCCTGACCGAGGCAGACCGCGATCAATTTGTGCGCGAATGGGAGGTCGTCGCACGGCTGATGGGCGTGCCGCAACGCCTGCTCTGGCCGGACCACGCAACGCTGCGGCGTTATGTGGAGCGGCAGCTCGGCCGCGGCGCCGCTCACCCCGGTGAGGGCTCGCGGCTGGTCGCCGAGACCGTGCTGCACCCACCGCTGCCAAGCCCCGTCCTGCGACCGCTGATGGATGCCCTGGCGTTCATGAGCGTCGGCTTCCTGCCGCCTGGACTTCGCAAGGCTTACGGCATCCCCTGGACGATCGCCCACGCCGCGGCGCATCGCAGCATCACGATCACGCTGCGCACCACCAGGGCTGGCTTGCCGCGACGCCTGCGAGTCGCACCGATCTATGACTTTGCGCTGGCCCGCAGTCGCGGTGAGTTGCGGCCCGCGGCGCGACGCCGGCTGCCCAGGCCCAGGGCGGCCTAGCTAGACCCGCGCCACGAGCTCGGGCAGTACCTGCCCGATCGGCTCCCGGAACACGGCATCCGCGGCCGCATCGAAGGGGGTGGGCTCACCGTTGACGATCACCAGGCGGGCTCCAGCGTTGAGCGCCAGCACCGGAAGGGAGGCCGCCGGGTACACGCCCAGTGAGGTCCCGATGGCCAGGAACACGCCACAGCGGCCCGCCTCGAGCTGGGCACGCTCGAGGTCCGACGCCACCAGGTTCTGCCCAAAGGAGATGCTCGCCGACTTCAGGATCCCGCCGCAGCTGCGGCACGGTGGGTCCTCCTCGCCGCCCCGAACCCGGTCCAGGGCGCGCTGCATGTCAGCGCGGTCTCCACAGTTCATGCAGACCACCTCGCGCATGGTCCCGTGGATCTGGATCGTCGTCGACGCCGAGTTACCGGCATCCAGGTGCAGCCCGTCGATGTTCTGGGTCACCAGGCACTGCAGGTGCCCCCGCCGCTCGAGGTCGGCAAGGGCCCTGTGCCCGGCGTTGGGCGATGCCCTCCACGCCGGGTGGTCGAGGCGCTGCTTCCAGGATTCCACGCGTACCGCCGGGTCGCCCATGTAGTGGCTGAGCGTCGAAAGCCTCTCGGCGGCGGGGTTCTTGGTCCACACGCCGTTGGGGCCGCGGAAGTCTGGTATCCCGGACTCCGTCGAGATCCCAGCGCCCGTCAGTGCCATGACGTGGTCGGCGTCGCGGACCCAGCCGGCGACGACCGGCAGGACGACCTCGGTTGCCGCGGGCCTACCGGGCGAGGGCGGTCGGGGTCTCGGGAACGCGGTGCGCCACGACGATGAAGCGCGGGTCCTCGTCTTTCCAGCCGTTGCAGGTCTGCAGCGTCAGCCTGTCGTCGGAGGTCGGTTGCAGCCAGCTGAAGTCCTTCCAGTTGACCGAGCGATGGATCTCCGACACCCGGTAGTGGTTGACCTTGCCCGCGCTGTATTCGATGTCGATGGTGTCGCCGATGTTCAGGTCGTGCAGGGTCCAGAACATCCCCGTGCGGGCGTGGGCGTAGACGTACGTGTTGCCGGGCGACTGGTCCGCGATCAGGTGGTCCGCGCGGGGGTAGGTGAAGGCCTCGTACTTGACCGGGGGCGTCTTCCCGTCTCCCTTCACCAGCAGGAGGTCGATCCCCACTCGCTTGACCCTGATGCGGGGATAGCCCGGCTCGGGCTGCGCGACCGCCTGCTGGATCAGCCCGTTGACCTCGCCGGGCAGCTCGCGGATGTCAGCCGAGGAGCCGGGCGTATTGGCGAGGTTGATTGCTGTGATCACCAGCAGGGTGGCCAGTACCACCCCGATCGTCCGGCTGTCGACCAGCCAGCGCCAGCGCCGGCGGGAGCGTCCTGTCTCCGCCTGCCGGGGCCGCCCGCCGGACAGCGCCCGGGCACCAAAGACCGCTATGCCCGCCGCCACAACGATGGCGGCCGCCGGGCCCCAGGGCGCCAGCTGCGGGTTACCAGGAAGCTTCCCGCCGCCTGCCGACGCAGACAGCAGCGCGAGGACGACGACAACTATCAGCGCGAGCAGGGCCACGGCGGCGATTGTCGTCAGCGCCAGCGAAAGCCGCGGGCCGGACCGGTCTTGCGCGGCCGCCGCGGGCGCCTCGACAACGCCGGCGGGGACGGGCCTGGCTGCGACAGCCCCGGTGGGGGGCCCGACCACCTCCCAAACAGCGTCCGGTCGCGCTGGGGGAAGCGTCGGGAACGTCGGGCTGTCGGGGGATCCGCCGCCGTCGGTCGTGGTGGGAGCGGCGGGTGCCTTGCCGGGGTCCTCGGCCGCCGCTGCGGTGGCGAGGGCGGCCGCGACGGGGCCGGCCGAGACGGGGCCGGCCGAGGCGGCCTTGCCTGGCTGGGGTGCCGATCTCCGGGTCGACTCTGTCGGTTCGTTTTTGCTCGCAACCGCCTTCGGAGCGCGCGCTGGCCGGGCTTTCGTGGGGGGCGCCGCCGACACCGGCCTGGCGGCCGCTGCCGGCTCGGGCGTCGTAGCCGGCGCTGGCGAGCGCCTGCTCGCCTTCTGCTGCGGCTTCGCACCGGCACCAGGGCGCGCAGTGGTGCGACCCGCCGCCTTCGGGGTGGAATCCGGTACCGCCGCCTCCATGGCTGGCTTACTGACGGAAGGCTTGCCTCCTGGAGCCCCACCACCCGCCGCCGCGCGACGCCTCGCCGGCTTAACCGGCGCATCTTCGTCAGGAGCGATCCACTCCTGCGGCTGACGCTGTGGCTCCGAAGGCGTGGGGTCCTTCTCTGCCCCGCTTTTACTGCTCGCCATCGAACCTCAAATGCTAGCGCGGACGCGCTAGTAGACTCCAGTTCGAATGCAGGTCAGCGTCGAGCGTCGACCAGGTTCGGTGGTCGAGCTGGCCATCGAAGTGCCCTCCGAGCAGGTGGAGAAGGCCATCGACAGGGCTTTCAACCGCCTCGCACCGCGGGTGCGCGTCCCCGGTTTCCGGCCCGGCAAAGCGCCGCGGACGGTACTGGAGCGAGAGATCGGCTGGCCCGCGCTTCGCGAGCAGGCGCTGGAGATCCTGGTGCCGGAGACCGTCACCGAAGCGGTGCGCGAGAACGACCTCGCCGTCATCGACACCCCCCAGGTCCAGGTTGAGACCTTTGAGCGCGTCGGCGCCGCCCGGATCAAGGCCGTGGTCACGGTCAAGCCGGAGGTCAAGCTCGGTGATTACAAGAGCATCAGCGCGCCCCTGGCACCTGCGGAGGTCACCGGCGAGCAAGTTGAACAGTCGATTCAGGAACTTCGCGAGAGCCTCGCCCAGCTGGTGCCGGCCGACAATCGCCCGGTGGCTGATCGGGACCACCTCTACGTGGATCTCGAGGTCCTCCGGGACGGCGCGGTCCTGGACGACGGCCAGTCCGAGAACCTCGAACTGGACATGGACCGCGGCGCCCTGCTACCAGGCCTGTTTGACGGCCTCGTAGGCACCACGCAGGGAGAGACATGTGAGGTCGAGGTCACGCTGCCCGAGGACTACCGGCGCACCGAACTGGCGGGGCAGGCGGTGACCTTCAAGGTGACCATCAAGGAGATCAAAGAGCGCCAACTTCCACCCCTCGACGACGACCTGGCTCGGGAGGCCGGCGCGGGCGACAGCCTCGCCGAGCTGCGGCAGCGCATCGAGGAGCGTCTACGTGCGGTCATCGAGCGGGACGCTGTCTTCGCGCAGCAGAAGGCTGCTGCCGACCAGCTCGTGGCGGCCTCGCAGTTCGAGGTCCCCGAAGTCATGGTCCACGAGGAGATTGACCGGGAGCTGCGCAACCTCGCCGTCAACCTCGAACAGCAGGGTGTCGACTTTCAGCGCTTCGTGCAAGCCGGCGGCCTCGACGTGGAGAAGTTCCACGAGGAGCGACACGAGGGTGCCGAGGAGCGCGTCAAGCAGGAGCTGGTCCTCGACGCGCTTGCCGAGGCGGAGGGTATCGAGCCCACGCCTGAGCACGTACTGGCGGAGGCTCGTCGCGGTCTCGAGGGCAGCGAGGACGCGGATCGTCTGCTGGGCTCGGACCGTGTGCAGGCCTACGTCGCGGAGCGCCTGCGGCTGCAATGGGCCCTGCTGTGGCTCTCGGCGACCGCGCGGGGCGAAGAGTGGACCCCACCGACGCCCGAGGAGCTCAGCCCCGCCCAGGCATCGGCGACCGAGATGCTCAGCCCAGACACGGTCGAGGTCCCGGCGACCCTCGTCGACGCCCAGGGCCGGGCGCTGACCATCTCCGGTGAGCCCGCCCCGGGCTCTCCCGTCGTGGCTCCCGAGCCGGCCGCCTCGGCCTCGTCGCCGGAGCCAGAGGGAATGACCGAGCTCTAGCGTCCGTTCACCAATCTCTCTAAACGCGTTCTGCAAAAGGAGGAGCCTGAGTAAGATGGAATCCATGGAGCCGGTCCGGAACTACATGGTCCCGATGGTCATCGAGACCACCAACCGGGGCGAGCGCGCCTTCGACATCTACTCGCGGCTGCTCAAGGACCGCATCATCTTCATCGGGACCCCGATCGACGACCAGATCGCCAACCTGGTCATGGCCCAGCTTCTCTTCCTCGAGGGCGAGGACCCGGAGAAGGACATCAACATCTACATCAACAGCCCAGGTGGTGTGATCACCGCCGGCCTGGCGATCTACGACACGATGCAGTACATCAAGCCGCGGATCAGCACCATCTGCATGGGGCTGGCGGCATCGATGGCCGTGCCGATCCTCGCGGGCGGCACCAAGGGCATGCGATTCGCCCTGCCCAACACCAGGATCATGATCCACCAGCCCTCCGGCGGGTTCAACGGCCAGGCCACCGACATTGAGATCCAGGCCCAGGAGGTGCTGTTCCTGAAGCAGCGGATCAACGAGATCCTCCACAAGCACACCGGCCAGGACATCGAGCGGATCGCCACCGATTCCGACCGCGACCGGTGGATGAAGCCCGAGGACGCCAAGGACTACGGGATCATCGACGACATCATCCAGCGCCACGAGAAGGCCGAGGAGATCGTCGAGGCAGTGGACGGCAAGCTGGAGTCCGATCCCAAGCTCGACACCAAGACCGGCGAGAAGGCAGAGGCCGCCAAGAGCTAGCCATGCACCGAGCGCCGGCACGTTGGGCGGAATGAGCAAGTGAACGAACGCGAGGAGCGCCGGCGCCACACCCGCTGCAGTTTCTGTGGCAAGGGCCAGGACCAGGTCCGCAAGCTGGTCGCTGGGCCGGGTGTGTACATCTGCGACCAGTGCATCGACCTCTGCCAGGAGGTCCTCGAGGAGGACACCCGCACCACCAGTAACAAGCGCGGAAAAGCGGGGCTGATCCCCAACCCCCAAACCATCTGCGCCCAGCTGGACCAGTACGTCGTCGGCCAGGACCACGCCAAGAAGGTCCTGTCGGTGGCGGTCTACAACCACTACAAGCGCATCGCCAACAGCAAGGTCCCGGGCGACGTCGAACTGCAGAAGTCGAACGTGCTGCTGGTCGGCCCGACCGGCTGCGGCAAGACGCTGCTGGCGCAGACCCTGGCCAAGATCATCGACGTGCCGTTCTCCATCGCTGACGCGACCTCGCTCACCGAGGCCGGGTACGTGGGCGAGGATGTCGAGAACATCCTTCTCCGCCTGATCCAGGCGGCCGATTTCGACATCAGCCGCGCCGAGCGGGGAATCATCTACATCGACGAGATCGACAAGATCGCGCGCAAGTCGGACAACCCCTCGATCACCCGCGACGTCAGCGGTGAAGGTGTCCAGCAGGCCCTGCTGAAGATCCTTGAAGGCACCGTCGCCAATGTCCCCCCGCAGGGGGGCCGCAAGCACCCGCACCAGGACTTCATCCAGATCAACACCACCAACATCCTGTTCATCTGCGGCGGCGCCTTTGACGGGATTGAGCAGATCATCGAATCACGTATCGGCAAGAAGGTCATCGGTTTCGGCGCCCAGGTCCAGCATGGCCGGGACAAGAACCGCACCAAGCTGCTCCGTGAGGTGCAGCCCCAGGACCTCCTGAAGTACGGCCTGATACCCGAGTTCATCGGCCGCCTGCCGATCGTGGTCAACGTCGACTACCTCGACGAGCCGGACATCATCCGCATCCTCACCGAGCCGAAGAATGCCTTCGTCAAGCAGTACCGCAAGTTCTTCTCGCTTGACGACGTCGAGCTGGAGTTCGAGCCCGGGGCCCTCGAGGCCATCGCCAAGAAGGCCCTCTCACGAGGCACGGGGGCGCGCGGCCTGAAGTCGATCATCGAGGAGGCTCTGCTCAATTCGATGTTCGAGGTCCCAAGCCGCAACGACATCAAGAAATGCATCATCAGCGCCGCGTCGATCAACGAGGGTGAGGAGCCGGAGCTGATCCTCGGCGAGCGCGACGTGGTGCAGGAGCTGCCCGAGCAGACCGCCTAGGCCGGCGCCACGGCGGCCGCTACGCTTTAGCGGTATGGCCACGGGAACTGAGACCAGCGAGCGCGACCCGGCTTCGGCCCTCGCCGCCGAGATGCCCAAGGCCTGGAAGCCCCAGGAAGTCGAGCAGGCGATGTACGCAGCCTGGGAGGAGGCGGGGCTGTTCACCGCCGACGCCGCGGATGATGGGCCGCGCTTCGTCATGTCGATGCCTCCGCCCAACATCACCGGCGAACTGCACCTCGGCCATGCGCAGTACACCGTCCAGGACCTCTACTGCCGCTACCACCGGATGCTGGGTGAGAACGTGTTGTGGGTGCCAGGCACCGACCATGCGGCGCTGGGCACCAACGCCCTGATCGAGAAGCAGCTGCTCGCCGAGGGAACCAGTCGCGAGGCCATCGGCCGCACCGCCTTCGACCAACGGGTCAGTGAGTGGTACGCCAACTACGGCCCGGTGATTCTCAACCAGCTTCGCCGCCTGGGGTTCACGGCCGACTGGACACGCCTTCGGTTCACCATGGACCCGGCCTACGTGCGGTCTGTTCGCACTGCGTTCGTCCGCCTCTACGAGGACGGGCTGATCTACCGCGCCCCCCGGATCGTCAACTGGTGCCCGCGGTGCGGCTCGTCGGTCAGCGACCTGGAGATCAAGTGGAGGGAGCGCGAAGACGTCCTCTACTACATCCGCTACGACATGGCCGACGGTGAGGGCTCACTGACCGTCGCCACCGTGCGCCCCGAGACGATGCTGGCCGACACCGCGGTGGCCGTGAACCCCAACGACGAGCGGTACAAGAAATTCATCGGTCGCTACGCGCGGCTGCCGATCGTGGGGCGCGAGCTGCGCGTCGTGGCGGACGATTACGTCGACCCCAAATTCGGCACCGGCGCCCTCAAGGTCACTCCAGGTCACGACCCCAACGACTACGAGATCGGTCGACGACACGAGCTCGAGATCCTGTCCTGCATCGACAAGGACGGCAACATCGTCAGCGACGACTGGGTGCCGGATGAACTGCGCAGCCGGGACGCCGAGACTGTCCGCGGACGCGTTGTCGAGATGCTGCGCGACCGCGACCACCTGGTGCGAACGGAGGCCTACGTCCACGAGGTGGCCCACTGCGAGCGGAGCGGCAACGTCATTGAGCCGCTGGTTGACGACCAGTGGTGGTGCGCCATGGCCGACCTCGCCAGGCCCGCCATCGAGGTGGTGGAGGACGGCCGCGTTAGGTTCGAGCCGCCGCGCTACGGCGTCACCTACCTGGAGTGGATGCGGCAGCTGCGCGATTGGAACATCTCAAGGCAGATCTGGCTCGGTCACCGCGTCCCCGTGTACCACTGCGCGGCCGACAGCCCGCACGTCTTCGCCAGCGTCGAGGAGCCGTCCACCTGTCCGCACTGTGGCTCGTCCGACCTGGCCCAGGATCCCGACGTGCTCGACACCTGGTTTTCGTCGGCGCTCTGGCCATTCGCCACCCTGGGCTGGCCCGACGACACCGCGGACCTGCGTGCGTTCTACCCGACGACGATGCTCGACACCGGCCGCGAGATCATCCCGCTCTGGGTATCGCGGATGATCATGACCGGCCTGCGTTTCACCGGCCAGCCGCCCTTCACCACCGTGTTCATCCACGCTGTGATCCAGGCGGCGGACGGGGACCGGATGAGCAAGTCCAAGGGCAACGGCGTCGACCCCCTCGTGATGGTCGAGCGCTACGGCGCGGACGCCGTCCGGGCATGGTCGGCCGAGGTGGCGGTGCCACGGCAGGATGTGCGGTTCGACGAAGACCGGATCCGGGCTTACCAGCTCTACGCCAACAAGCTCTGGAACGTGGCGCGCTACGTCCTCGGCGCGACCGAGGCCACCGCTTTGGCGCCGGTGGGCGATATCCCCCCCGATTCGCTGCTGGCGGTCGATCGCTGGATCCTGTCGCGCCTCGACGGCCTCGTGGAGCGTGTCAGCGCCGGGCTCGATGCCTACCGACCGGGGGAGGGCATGACCAGCATCTACGACTTCACCTGGCACGACCTCGCCGACTGGTACATCGAGGTCATCAAACCCCGGCTGCAGCTGGACCCGGTCGATCCGGCCCGGGTGGCGGCGGCTTCGGTCGTGACCCACGTTCTCGACCAGGTCGTACGGCTGCTGCACCCCTTCATGCCTTTCGTCACCGAGGCCGTCTGGCAGCGTCTGCCCGGGGTCGACCGACGACCGCTGACGGCACGGGCGGATCCATCCAGCTGGCCTGTCACGGCCGGCCGGCGGGCGCCGTCCCTGGAGAATGCCGTGGAGTCCCTCTTCGATCTGGTGCGCCGGCTGCGGGATGCTCGTAAGGAGATGGGCGCTGGCGAGCGTGACCGCCTCGACGCGGTTCTTCGAGGCGGTTTTGGCGATGAGATTCCAAGCAGCGAAGTTCGCCAGGTGCTGGCCCTGCTGGCCCGGCTGGACCTCGTCGACTCGCTTGGAGGGTCGGCGGGAAGGGTGGTCATATGGGACGGGGTCGAGGTCACGATCGGGGCTCCCGCGGCCGGTGGCAGCCCCGACAGGGCCTCCCTGGACAGGGAGCTGAAGGCTGTGGCGGCTAATATCGACAGGCTGGAACAGCAGCTTGCGAACGACGCCTTCGTGGCTCGGGCCAAACCCGAGGTGGTCCAGAAGGCACGGGACCAGCTGGACGCCGCCCGCGAAAAGCGTGCGGCCCTGGAGGAGGCCATCTCGCGTGCTGAGTAAACTCGGGCCCTTCATCGCCATCGCCATCCTTCTTGGTGGCGTGATGTGGCTCTCGCTGGCGTACTGGGCGCTCAAGGACGCGCGGTCTCGCTCGGAGAGCGCGGCCTTCCACATCGTCGCCATGGTCATCAACCTGGCATTCCCGCTGGTCGGACTGGTCGTCTACATGCTCATCCGGCCCAGCATGACGCTGATCGAGGAACGGGCCCTCGAACTGGAGGCCGAGGCCCTGGCCGGGGCGCCCCAGGAAACCGAGGACAGCCGGCCATGCCCCGCGTGCGGGCGCGAGATCGAGAAAGACTTCGTGCTCTGCCCCTACTGCCACACGCGGTTTGCCAAGCGCTGTCCGTCCTGCCGCAAGTCCGTCCGGTTGGGCTGGACGCTGTGTCCGTACTGCGCAGCGAGCCTGGAGCTGGGAACGGTGACCCGCGCAGCCGGGCAGGGCTGACCGCGGCCCCCGCCGCCGTGCCTAACCCCGCGGCCGCGTGATCCTGTCGCTGCAGGCGTTCGCGCCCGCGGCAATCCTGCTGTTGGGGGGGGTGGTCCTGCTGGTGCGGCCGAGCGCCACCATGTACGTGGTTGTCCAGGTCCTCGCCCTCCTGGGTCTCCTGCGCCTCTCGCAGCTTGCCACCTCGACGGTCCCGGTCCCGCTGTACGAACCCCTGGCCGACGTCCCCGTGATGCTTCGCCTCGACCGCCTCTCGCTCTTCTTTGCCACCGCGGGCGTTGTTGCCGCAGTGCTAATCGCCCTGCCGCGCGTGGGGGCTCGAGCGCCGCATCCACCCTACGGCTGGCTTGCCCTGGCGCAGTTCGGGGCGATATCCGCGATCATGGCCGGCAACCTGCAGGGGCTTGCCGCGGGGTGGGGGATGGCGGTGGCCGCCATCCTGATGCTCGTCGTCATGCCGCACCCCCGTGGCGGCGAACTCCGGCGCCCGTCGCGCTCCGCGACCCGGACGCTCGTGGTACAGCTGGGCGGCGCGGTTTTGCTGCTGACCGCCGCCGTCGCCGTGGAGGGGATTGCCGGCACCGCCGGCTACGACGCGGTGCCGACCGGCGTTGTCGACAACCGCGTCGCGCTCCTCCTGGTGGCCGCGCCGTTCCTGGCCCTGGCGTCGACCGCGGGGCTGATCCGCCTCTGCCGGAGCCCCAACGCGGCAGCCCTGATGTTCACCGGCGTGACCCTCCCCATGTCGACCTATGCCCTGGCACGGACCTTCGACCTGGCGGCTGGTGTCCCTTTGGGAGGCGTTGCGGCAGCAACCCTGACCCTGGCCTCGGGTTGCCTGGCGCTGCTGTGGGCGGCGTCTGCGCTGTGGGCCCCCGACCTCGGGGCAACGCTCTGCCGGGCCTTGAACGCCCTGGCCCTGGCGCTCGTCTCCGCCTTCGCGCTGGGAGGCCCCACCGGGATCGTCGCCCTGCTCGTCGGCTTTCTCTCGCTGCAGCTCGTCGCCGGCGCTTCCCTGATGGTCATTGATGCGGGCGGGGGGCGACTGCCAGGGCAGGGAGACCTTCCGCGCTGGGTCCTCGGTGTCGCCGCCGTGTCCCCGCTTGCCGCCCTCGGCGGACTGGTGCTGGGCCTGGGTTTGGACGCCCGATTGATGATTCTGCGGCGGCTCGTGGAGACGGGCGCCGCCGGTGCACTGCTGGGGCCGCCCCTGGTCCTCACCGCGATCGTGCTGCTGGCCGCGGCCTGGGCGGCGGGCCGGTTCGGAGGCGGCACGGTCGAGGGGCGCAGGGCAGCGGCACAACTGCTGGTCCCGTCCCTCACCCTGCTGGTCGCCGCCGGCGCCGAGCCATCCTTGCGAGACCTCGCCCTCTCGCTGGGCGCAGCCTCCGCCCGGGTGCCGCTCGCGGAGCTTCGCAGTGGCGTCTCCGCGTCCCTTCCCGGGGCGCGGCTGGGCGCGGCTCTCGGGCTGGCGGTGATGGGGGTCATCGTGCTGGTCGCGGCGCGGGCGTGGTTCCACCCCACGGAGGGGCTGCGAGGGTCGCCGGACATGCTTCCCCCAAGGCTCGCCGTCGCCCCGGGGATCATCGTGTCGCGGACACTGCGATCGGCCTGGCACGCGGCGTCGGCCATCGGGACCGGCGCCGGGCCGGGCGTGAAGCTTGTCCTGGCCGCGTTCACCTGGGCAGCCGCGGTCCTGTTCGTGGTCCTCGTCAGGCGTTAGCGACTATGTCGAATGCTGTGCTCGCCCCCCTGCTGATCGCCGTGGCGGCAACCGTCACGGGCGTCCTGGTGCCGGCTCGCTCCCGCTGGAGCTGGGCGCTGGCAGCTGGGGGTGTCAGCCTGGCCGTGGTTGCGGACGCTGGAATCCTGCCGGCAGCGGCATTGCTGACCGGCGTCGCCGTCGCCACCGCCGCCGAGGGTCAGTCTGCCCGCCTGGTGCTTGACTTCAATGGCATCCTGGGGCGGCTGGCGGCGCTGGCCCTTGGTGTGTTCACCGCCCTCGTGGTGCTGGTGCGGTTCAGCTCGCTGGATGTCGGCGCCAACCTGCACGTGCTGTGCCTGCTCACCCTGGGGCTTGTCGCCGGCCTCTTCGTGATGGTGCGGCCCGGGCCGGCGGCTGAGGCACGCGCGGCACGCCTGGTGGTCGCGGTCGCCGCCGCGGGATGGGCGCTCACGGGTCATCGCGGCGTCGCCGCCGCCGCCGCCGCCAGCCTGGCGATGGTGGTGCTGGCAGTGGTCGCACGCCCGCTGGCGCTTCACGGGAAACGGCTGGCCGGCGCCGCCAACGCGCGAACGACGGTCCTCATGGGCGCCCTTGTGGTCACCGCCATTTTGCTGCTTGTCCTGCCCGGGGGCGTGCTGGGGATCGGCGACGTGCCGGTCTCTCTCAACGGCCTGGCGCGACCGGCGGCCTGGATGGTGGTGTGGTCGCTTGCAGCCAGCCTCCTCGCCTCGGCGGCACTTCGGGAGCGCCTCGCAACGTCCTCGCTGCTGGTTGCCTGCGTGGCGCTGTCGCTCGTCGTTGTCCGCTTCCCCGTCGCGCAGGTCGGGGTCATGCTGATCGCGGCAATTGCCGTGCCACGCCTGGCGCCGGGACGGTCCGCGGCCGCCTGGTCACGCGTGCTGGTCGTCGGTGCCGCGGGGATTGCGGCCGTGCTTGCCGCGGGTTTCGGCGCGCGGCAGCACGGTGATGAGGCCCTCGTCACAGTCCTCGTGCTGGGGTTCGTCGCCGCCGCGGGGATGTATCCCTTCGGGATCCACGTGGTGCGCTGGATGGAGGCGGCCCCGCCGGCGCTCGCGGCCATGGTCAGCTCTACTTTGCTGGCGTCGGTCCTTGCCGCCCTGGTGGCCGCCGAACCCGCCCTCGCGGCGGCCCACGGTGGCCCGCGTCTCGGCCTCGTGCTGGGCCTGTTCGGAGGCCTCACGGCGATCCTGGGTGGGCTCCATGCGATGAACGCCACCGATTGGCGCGGACTGGCGCTTCGGACGACGCCCTGCGAGGTCGGGCTGGCGCTGGTGGGCGTGGCGTCATTCGACACCCGCGGCCTGCAGGGCGCGGCCCTCTGCCTCGCGGTTCTGGCGGTCACGCGGCCGGTCCTGCTCTACGCCGATGCGCTGGGACCGCGGCGGGGCGCCGGGCTGGTCCTCACGGCCCTGGCACTCCTGACGGCCGCGGGGCTGCCGCCGACGCTTGGGTTCCCGGCCCGGGTCCTGGTCCTGGGCGCGGCGACGCGCGTCTCGCCGGTCGTCGGTGCGGTGGCGGTTGCGGGCACCGTCCTCGAGGTGATGGCGATCGCGGTCGTCCTGCGGAGACGGCTGGCCCTCCCGGGCGGCGGCGTGGCTCCCGCCAATACCCACGCGGTCACCGCGCTGACCGCGGCCACGGCCCTGGTGGTGCTGGCCGGGGGGCTCTTTCCCGCCGCCCTGCTGGGGACCGTCTTCCAGGTCGGTGGCTAGGTCACTAGGATCTGGTCGTGAGCACGCGTCACCCGGTGGGCGTCCTGGTCCTGTTCCTGGTGGTGGGCGCGCTGCTGGGGAGCATCATCAACGAGGTGCTCTCCCCGGTGCTGCCCTTCCTCAAGGCCAGCGCCGGCGGAGGGATATCGCCACCCGCAACGCTCAACCTGCCGCCCATCACCTTCACCCTGGGGTTCACCATCCGCCTGACCCTGGGCACCGCCATCGGGCTGATCCTCGGGCTGGTCGCCTACAAGCGCTTCTGAGCCGGCCGCTGATCCTCGCGTCGGCGTCGCCGCGGCGTCGCGAGCTCCTGCAGGGGGCGGGCGTCTCCTTCGAGGTCGAGGTCTCCAGGTTCGATGAGGTGTCGCTGAGCAACCTTCCGCCCCTGACCCACGCCCGCACGGCCGCGCGTGGCAAGGCGCTGGAGGTGGCGCGGCGCCACGTCGGGCGGTGGGTGCTGGCGGCGGATACCGTCGTCGCGCTCGATGGCCAGACGCTGGGCAAGCCCCGCGACGGCGTCGAGGCCATCGCGATGCTCAAGCGCCTCTCCGGCCGAGAGCACGCGGTCATCACTGCCGTGTGCCTGGTGGCGCCTGACGGGCGTGCGGCCAGCGGCCATGGGCGCAGCGTGGTGGCGTTCCAGCCGCTCGACCACGCGGCCATCGCGGACTACGTCGCCGGGGGCGAGCCGCGGGACAAGGCGGGCGCCTATGCGATCCAGGGGGAGGCAGGTGAGTTCGTCGGGCTCGTGAGTGGCGCATTCGACACCGTTGTCGGCCTGCCGCTGCACGTTGTCGCCAGGGTGGGTCGGGAGCTCGCCTGTTCGCTCCTGGTCAACTCGGGATGAACCATTGACTTTGGTAGGCTCCCCAATCTTGACTGGAGCGAGAAACCGCCCGCGCCCGGGCCGGCCGGCAGTCCACTAGATGGGCGCGATCGACAGTGTCCTCGGACTCTGGTCCTCGGACATGGGGATCGACCTCGGCACCGCCAATACGCTGGTTCACGTGCGCGGCCGCGGAATCGTGCTGAACGAGCCCTCGGTGGTCGCCATGTCGAAGCCCAACAACGTGGTGCTCTCGGTGGGCAGCGAGGCGCGCAAGATGCTTGGCCGCACCCCCGCTGACATCGTCGCGATGCGCCCCCTCAAGGACGGTGTGATCGCGGATTTCGACGTGACCGAACAGATGATCAAGTACTTCATCGCCAAGGTCCACAACCGGAGCTGGCACATCAGCCGGCCGCGCACCGTGCTCGGCGTGCCGAGCGGGGTGACCGAGGTCGAGAAGCGGGCGGTCACCGACGCCGCCATCCATGCCGGCTGCCGCGAGGCCTACCTCGTGGAGGAGCCCATGGCCGCCGCGATCGGCGCCGGGTTGCCCATCCAGGAGGCCACCGGTTCCATGATCGTGGACATTGGCGGTGGCACCAGCGAGGTGGCGGTCGTGTCGCTGGGCGGCATCGTCGCCAGCAAGTCGATCCGCATCGGTGGCGACGAGATGGACCAGGCCATCGTGCAGTTCGTCCGGCGCAACTTCAACCTCCTGATCGGCGACCGCACCGCCGAGGACATCAAGATCGCCATGGGGTCCGCCTACCCGCTGCCCGAGGACAAGAAGTTCCACGTCCGGGGACGGGACCTGATGACAGGCCTGCCCAAGACGGTTGAGATGACCACGATCCAGGTCCGTGAGGCGCTGTCCGAGACGGTTGCGGCGATCGTGACGACCGTCAAGGAGACCCTGGAGGAGACGCCGCCGGAGCTGATCACCGACATCATGGACCGCGGTGTGATCCTTGCCGGCGGCGGGGCGCTGCTGCGGGGGCTGGACGAGCTCCTGGCCCACGAGACCATGATGCCGGTGTACGTTGCAGAGGATCCCCTGACCACCGTCGTTCGTGGTACCGGGCTGGTGCTCGAGGAGCTCAGCACGCTCAAGCGGGTGGTGATCACCTCCCAGAAGGCCAAGGCGCTTCGCTGAGGTCTTAATCGGGCGCTGCTAACCTCGCTCTGATGATGCGGCGAGGCTCGCAGATGCGGGCCACTTCGTACTTTGTCGTCGCGGTCGCCCTGGCCATCGTTCTGATCAGCGTCGGAGACAACCTGCGCTTTGGCGTGCTCCGGGGGGCGGCGGCGACGGTGGTGGAGCCCTTGCAGGCAGTCCTGGCCGGCACTGGTAACGGCATCCACGGGTTCTTTGGTTCTTTCACGTCCTTCGGGGACACCGCGCAGGAGAACAAGCGCCTCCGCGAGCGGGTTGCCGAACTGGAGCGGCAGCTGGCCACCCAGCGCCAGCTGGAGGTCACGGACAGGCAGCTGAAGGCCTCGTTGGGGCTGCGCGACACACTGCAGCTGCACACGGTCGCCGCGACCATCATCGCCCAGGACCCGGAGCGGCTGAGCCAGTCCGTGACCATCGACGTGGGCACCCGGCGAGGTGTGAGAAAGGGGATGGCGGTACTCGGTCAGCGCGGGCTGGTGGGCAAGGTGGTGGCGGTCCAGTCCAATGCCGCCCAGGTGCGGCTGATCACCGACCCGTTGCTACCGGTGAACGTAGAGCTCGCCTCGAGTCACCTGCCGGGCACCCTGCGGGTCACCAACGACCGCATGACGGTCCAGCTGCTGGGGGCTCCCACCGCCCTCAAGTTGAGCCCGGGCGAAGTGCTTGTGACCTCCGGCCTCGGGGGCAACTTCCCGAAGGGGCTGCCCGTCGCAGAGCTCGTCAGCTTCAGGTATCAGCCCTATGGCGTCACCCAGGTAGCTGAGGCAACCCCCCTGGACGCCCTCGCTCACATCGAATACCTGATGGTGGACACCGACTTTGTTCCCCAGGGCGGACAGTGAGCGCCTGGGCCTGGGTGCCGATACTGGTGCTGATCTCACTCATGCAAACCTCCCTGGTGCCGGGGATGGAGGTGGGCCCCGCGGCTCCCCAGCTGGTGCTGGTCTGGGTCCTCTGCTGGGCGGTGATCAGGGGCCGCAGCGAGGCCATGCCCTGGGCCATCGCCGGCGGCCTGGCCCTCGACCTGCTGTCGCAGATGCCTCCCGGCGCGCACCTGCTGGCGCTGACAATCGTCACCTACCTGGCCGATCTCGGGCACCGCGTGATGCAGGGCAGCACGGCCCTGTTCGCGGGCGCCGCGATCTTCGCCGGGTCGCTGGTCTACGGGCTCATCCTCCTGGGTGCCCTGGCGGTCGCCGGTCGTCGCCCTGATATCGCTTCAGCGACGGTCCTCGGCGTTGTGCCGGGGGCCCTCTACAACCTGGTCGCCCTGGTGCCGATTTTTCTCGTGTTGAGGGGCGTGGATCGCCGGTTCCCGGTCTCGGTCCTGCCTGCCTGGTGAGCCGCAAGCGCAGGATCATTGATCCGCTGAATCCCCGGCCCCGCCTGCCCGACCCGGCTCGTGTCGCCGAGGACCCGTTCGCGCCGCGCTCGGTTCGCCGGCAGAACATCGCCCCGCCACTGTCGCCACGGCTGCTTGTTTTCGCCGCCGCGCTGGGAGCCGCCTTCCTGTACCTGGGCTTCAACCTTTACCAGCTGCAGGTGGCCCAAGGGTCGCACTTCTCCGCCCTGGCGGAGGGCAACAGGGTGCGCGAGGAGACGCTCGTGCCGCCGCGCGGCATCATCTTCGACCGCCACGGCAAGCAGCTGGTCATCAACCAGGCCAGCTTCGCGGTCACCGTGGTGCCCTTCGACCTCCCCAGGGCCCCCACCACGCGCAGCCAGGAGCTGGCGTTACTGGAGCGGCTGGTCGGCATGGCTCCCGCCGAGGTGGAGCGACTTGTGGCGCTGCACAAGTCGGCGCCCTTCCAACCGGTCACGCTGAAGAAGAACCTCGACCAGGCAACCTACCAGGCGCTCCAGGAGAACATCCCCCAGATGCCCGGCGTGCAGGTAACCACCGAGACCACGCGTCACTACCTGGACGGCGCCGCCCTCTCGCACCTACTGGGCTACGTGGGCAAGCTCGACCCCCAGGAGTACAAGGACACCCGGGCCCACGGTTACTTGCTGGACGACCAGATCGGCAAGACGGGCCTGGAATTTGCCTATGAGAAGTACCTCCGGGGCACTGACGGCCAGCAGGTCATCGAAACGGATGCCCAGGGGCGCCTGGTGCGCACCATCTCATCCACCGCTGCAACACCGGGTGACAACGTCTACCTGAGCATCGACCTCGAGTTCCAGAAGTACGTCGTTCAGCAGCTCCAGGCCCAGATCGACCAGCAGCACAAGAAGCTCGGGGGAAAGCTGGCGCAGGCCGGCGCGGCGATTGTGGAGAATCCTCAGACCGGGGAGATCTACAGCATGGCCAGCCTGCCGGATTACAACCTCAACCAGTTCGCCGGTGGGATCACGAGCGCTGACTACTCCGCCCTCACCGCCGATTCTCGGTTGCCGCTCCTCGATCGCGCCATCCAGGGACAGTACCCGCCCGGGTCGACCTTCAAAACGGTGACAGGGGCGGCGGCCCTGCAGGCCGGCATCGCCAACCGGGGCACCAACATCACCTGCCCGGGGTTCCTCCAGCGTGGGACCACGCGCTTCGGCTGCTGGAACGCCGGGGGGCATGGTCCGCAGAACATGGTCCAGGCCATCGCCCACTCTTGCGACGTTTTCTTCTACACCGTCGCAGACCAGATGGGCGACTCGATCCTCAGCAAATTCGCCAAGGATTTCGGTGTCGGCCGGCGCACCGGCATAGAGCTCGGGGGCGAGGCCAAGGGCATCGCTCCCAACGCTGACTGGAAGAAGAAGTATTTCGAACAGGCATTCCAGGAGACCGGCGACCCGGCGTGGAAGGACAGCTACTGGTACGAGGGCAACACCATCACCTACGGCATCGGGCAGAGTTACCTGCTGGTGACCCCCCTGCAGGACCTGCAGTGGACATCCACGGTGGCCAACGGGGGCAACTACCTGCGGCCCCAGCTCGGCAACCGCGTCGTCGACCAGCGCGGGGCCACCGTCAAACCTTTCAGCACCGTCGTCGATCACAGAGTGGCGGTCAGCCCCGAGGCGCTGGCACTGCTCCGTGAGGGTCTGCGCTCGGCGGCCTCTACGGGTGGCACCTCGGGGTCCGTGTTCGCCAGCCACAAGGACATCCCTCAGCCCAGCGGGAAGACCGGCACCGCGGAGTACGGGGTGCCTGACGCCAAGGGCAACTTCCCGCTTCACTCGTGGTTTGTGACCTACGCGCCCTCGGACAACCCGGAGATCGCCGTGATCGTGTTTATCGAAGGCGGCGGCGAGGGCCACGAGGGCGCGCTGCCGGCGGCGGCCAACATCATGAGCTACTACTTCGCCCACCGCGACCAGCTTCGCGGGACGGCGAACCAGTGACGGTACCGGACGAGTGAGCTCCGCGATGTCCCTGCCCCAGGAGCGCGGCAGCGTCTTTCGCCAGTACGACTTTGTGCTGACAATCTTCCTGCTGATGGTGCTGGCGCTGGGCACCGCCGCGATCTTCAGCGCCTCCGGCGCGCGTCGCGTGGAGTTCGTCCACCAGGTCATCTACATCGGCCTGGGCGTCGCGGTCCTGACCTACTTCGCGTTCAGCGACTACCGTTCACTGGGGCGGCTCTACGGGTTGACGTACCTCGTGATGATGCTGCTCCTGGTGCTGGTGCGGGTTGCCGGGCACCAGGCGCTGGGGGCGCAGCGGTGGATCTACCTGGGCTTCTTCGAACTCCAGGCGTCGGAGATCTCCAAGCTCCTGGTGATCATCGTCCTCGCACGCTTCTTCTACGAACGGCAGCCCAAGATCACCAGCTTCTCCACCTACGCGGTGGGGTTGGCCCTCATGGCGCCACCGACCGTGCTGATCCTGGCTCAGCCCGACCTTGGCACCGCCATCGTTTTCATCGCGCTCTTCTTCGGCATGGCCTACATGGCAGGGGTGCGCGCACGTTACATGCTGGGCACGATCCTGCTCACCGCCGCCGCGCTTCCCGTGCTCATCAACCGCCTGCACGGTTACCAGCGAAATCGCCTGGTCACCTTTTTCAACCCCGGCGCGGACCCGCAGGGCGCCGGCTACAACATCCTGCAGGCGAAGATCGCGGTCGGCTCAGGGGGCTTTTTCGGCAAGGGGTTCCTGACCGGGACGCAGGGCCAGCTGGGCTTTGTGCCCAGCCGGGTCACGGACTTCATCTTCGCGATCTTCAGCGAGGAGTGGGGCTTCATCGGCGCGATCATCCTGCTCGCACTGTTCACCGTCGTGCTGCTGCGCGTGCTCCGCGCCTCGCACCTGGCGCGCGACGGCTTCGGCACGCTACTGGCGTTTGGAGTCGGGACGATGATCCTGTTCCAGGTGGTGGTCAACGTGGGCATGAACCTGGGGGTGATGCCGGTCGTGGGCATCCCGTTACCGTTCATCTCGTACGGGGGTAGTTCGATGCTGACCAACATGGCGGCAATCGGCATCGTGCAATCCATCCTTGTCCACCACAAGGACTTAATGTTCTAGTGCCACTAGGCCACCCGTGAGACCGGTCTGCCCGTTCCTGATCGGCCTGTTTGCCGCGGCCTTCGCGCTGCCCTCATGCAGCATCATCCAGGCGCCCATCAGCCTGACGATGTCGCAGTTGGACTGTGGCAGCGTGGCCTGCGGGCTCGACCCCAAGTCGGCGCCCAAGGACTTCAAGACCATTCTCATCACCGTCAACAACCCGTCAAACGCGATCGCCCGCGGCGTGACGCTGCGCGACACGCTTCCACCGGGGTTCGCCTACGTGAGCACGAAGGCGCTGGGGGGGAACGCGATCCGCACCCAGACGCAGGACCCGCCCATCAACTCCCCGGTGCCCACCTGGGGCAGCTGGAGCATCCCCGAGGGCACAGCCAAGAAGCCGTCCCAGCTGACGCTAGAGTTCGTCGTCGCAGTGGGGGCCAGCCCGGGGAAGTCACCGAACTTCGTCGAGATCGCCGCCGACAACGCTGACCCCGCGGCCGCCACCCCCCTGGTCCTTGCCGTCCAGCCGACCGCCCTGGTCGACATCCAGGTCTCGGCCCACAGCCCGGCCGCGCCGGGGAGCACCGTCCGATACAACATCCTGGTGCGCAACAGTGGGACCGCGGGGGCCCGCCACACGTTCATCTCCGCGGCGCTTCCCAGCGGGTTTACCTACGTCGGGACCACGCAGATTTCCGGCAACTCCTTTCGCGAAGGCGTGACCGACCCGCTGGGCAGCAGCCTGCTCCCGTCGTGGGGGACATGGACGGTGCCCCCGAAGCAGGAGGGCGGCCAGCCGGGGGCTCTCAGCATCGCCTTCGACGCCAGGGTTGTCCCCGATGAGCTTCCCGGCAGCTACCCCATCAGCGTCACCATCACCTACAACAATTTGCCCGCCCAGACGGTCAGCGACCAGGCCCAGGTGACGATCGTCAGGAAATAGCTCTGCTAATATTCCTGCTCGCGCCAGCTGCGATCACGCACGCTCAGCGGCAGGCGCCCTTGAAGCTATGGAAGCAATTGTCAGGATCAGCGGCAAGCAGTACCGCGTGGCCGAAGGGCAGCGCGTTACCGTCGATCGCCTCGGCACGCCCGTGGGCGACGAGGTGAAGTTCGAAGAGGTTCTGTTGCTCGCTGACGGGAACAACACCAGCATCGGCACCCCGGTGGTCGATGGTGCCCTGGTCACCGCCCGCGTCGTCGCGGCGACCCGCGGGCCCAAGATCGTGGTCTTCAAGTACAAGGCGAAGAAGCGCTACCGCCGCACGCACGGTGCCCGCGCCGACCAGAGCCTGCTCGAGGTGGTCTCGGTAAGAGGCCCTGGGAGCAGGAAGAAGTCCGAGCCGGCGGCCGCGCCCGCCGAGGCGCCAGGGACCTAGACATGGCCCACAAGAAAGGTGGCGGCAGCTCGCGCAACGGGCGCGACAGCAACGCCCAGCGCCTGGGCGTCAAGCGTTATGGCGGCGAGTTGGTCAAGGGTGGCGAGATCATCGTTCGCCAGAAGGGGACCAATTTCCATCCCGGCGAGAACGTCGGCTTGGGTCGCGACTACACCCTCTTCGCGCTGGCACCCGGGCTCGTCAAGTTCACCGAGTTTGGCGGGGGCAAGAAGCGTGTGAGCATCCTGCCGGCCCAGGCCCAGGAACCCGCCCTGCAGGAAGCCGCAGCAAAGTAGCCCGTGTTCCTGGACGACGTCCGGATCCGGGTTCGCTCGGGCGCCGGCGGTCCCGGGGCGATGACCTTTCGCCGCGAGAAGTTCGTTCCAAGCGGCGGTCCGGACGGTGGTGACGGCGGCCATGGCGCTGACATCATCCTCGTCGCCAGCGCCGGGCTGAACAGCCTTTCTCACTTCAAGGGGAGGCGCTTGGTCAGCGGCCAACGCGGGCGCCCCGGCCGCAGTGCCCTGAAGCACGGGTCTGACGCGGAGGCGGTTCGCCTCCTGGTGCCCGTCGGGACTGTGGCCATCGACGATGAGAGCGGGCAGTTGATCGGCGAGCTGACCGAGGATGGCGCCGAGTTGGTGGTGGCCCGGGGGGGCCGGGGCGGCCGGGGCAACGCGCGATTCAGCAACAGTCGCCGCCAGGCGCCGCGCTTCGCCGAGCTGGGCGAGCCCAGCCGGGAGTTGGGACTTCAGCTCGAACTGCGCCTGATCGCCGACGTCGGGCTGGTCGGCGCTCCCAACGCCGGCAAGTCCACGCTCCTGGGCGCGCTGACCGCGGCGACACCGCGCATCGCGGACTACCCTTTCACCACCCTCGAGCCCAACCTGGGCGTGCTCGAACTGACCGACGGGGACCGCCTGGTCCTGGCCGACGTTCCAGGGCTCATCGAAGGTGCCTCAGAGGGTGTCGGCCTCGGCACCGCGTTCCTCAAACACCTCAGCCGCACGTCGATCCTGGTGCACCTCGTAGACGCCTCGGCGGGCGTGGCGGAAGCGCGGGCGGCCTTCGAAGCCGTCCAGGACGAGTTGGCCGGCTTCGACGCCGACCTTCCGGGACGTGTCCGGGTGGTTGCCCTCAACAAGGTGGACGTTGTTGGCAGTAGCAGCGCGGCGAAGTTGCTCACCACGCAGCTGGCAACCCCCGGGAGGGAGATCGTGACCGTCTCCGCCCGAGAGCGGGAGGGGCTGGCCGAGCTCGTCGAGGCGGTCGCCCGGGTCCACGCTGCCGCGCGCGGGCCGCACCGGCCGCCGCTTCGTGTGTACCGGCCCGAGCCACAGTTCGGCCCCCTCGAAGTCGCAGTGGAGGGCGACGTGTTCACCGTCACTGGGGTGGAGGTGGAGCGGATCGTGACCCAGACCGACATGTCGAACCCGGACGCCCTGGAGCGCATGCAGCAACTCCTCGGCGCCGCCGGGCTGCGCCAGGCCCTCGTCGCGGCTGGCGCGGGCGAAGGCGACACGGTGCGCCTGGGTGACCAGGAGTTCCTGTTCAACCCAGAGCTGTGAGGCCGAGGTCCTGATAGGGCTCCTGGGCGGAACCTTCGACCCGGTTCACCTCGGCCACGTGGAGGTCGCCAGGCAGGCGCGATCCCTCCTCGGTCTAGACCGGGTCCTGTTGGTCCCGGCTTTTCAGCCGCCGCACAGGCCGCCCCCCGCCGCCGTCCCCGAGGATAGGCTGGCCATGGCCCGCCTGGCGGTCGAAAACGAGCCGGGGCTGGTGGTTGATGACATCGAAATTCGCCGCCGCGGGATCTCGTACACCGTGGAGACGCTGCGCGAGGTCTCCCGGCGTGAACCCCGTGAGGACCTGGTCCTGCTGTTGGGTCGGGATGCCGCGCTGGAGTTCGGATCCTGGCGGGACGGGAAGGCCATCGCCGCCCTGGCCACCCTGGCGGTGGTCAACCGCTCTGGGTTGGAGGCGGGGGCCGGCGCCACCCTCCCTGCGGGTGCCATCGACCTGGTGATCGACTCGCCCGAGATTTCCGCCACCGCCGTCCGCGACGCCCTGGCTGCCGGTGCGGATCCGTCCGGAATGCTCGCCCCGTCGGTTACGAGCTACATCCGTGAACACCGGCTGTATGGCGCCGGCGGCGGTGGGCGCCCGCGCGCGCTGTCATAATCCGGCCCGGATGACGTCCCGTGAACTGGCCACGCTGGTCCGAGAGGCGGCGCTGGCCAAGAAGGCCCGCGACGTCGTCGAAATCGACGTCCACGGTCGAAGCTCGGTGACCGACTTCTTCATCGTCTGCGAAGGCGACACTGACCGCCAGACCAGGGCGATCGCGGACTCCATCAAGGACGAGGCGGCCAAGCACGGCCTCAAGCCGTTCCAGAGCTCGGGGGAGTCCGACGGCGCCTGGATCCTGCTCGATTTCGTCGACGTTATCGCGCATGTCTTCTTGCCTGGCGAGAGAGCGTTCTATGACCTCGAATCCCTCTGGGAGGCACCGCCGATGGTCAGGGCTGCCGCCGCGCCAAAGCGTCCCAGGCGCACTGCCTGAACCACGGGAGACACAGGGTCGACAGCTCAACAGCCGTCCTGACAGGGCCGGGACGCCGCGGCTAGGGTGTTGACCATGGGGGACGCACGACATACGCTGGTCTTCGGCGTGCAACGCCACAAATGAAGCAGCTAACGTCGCAGCACCGGATCCTCCTGGCTACCCTGGCGGTCATCGTGGCCGCCTGTGGCGCCGTGGCCGTCGTCCATCCGACGCCCTACCAGGCTGCCAACCCCAAGAGGTACGTCGCCTCACCGGCTTCGCCCCCGGCCTCGGCCGCCCCTGAAGCTCCGCCCCTGCCGCCGGCGGCAGCTGGGCCGCTGCCGGGGCAGAACCTGCCCCTCTCGGGGCCCCTGCCCTACCCCTTGCTGATCCAGATCGAGAACACCCCGCCGTCCCGTCCCCAGGCCGGGTTGGCCGCCGCCTCGCTGATCTTCCAGTACATCACCGAGTCCGACATCACCCGTTTCTCCGCCATCTTCCACCGTGTCCCTGGCGTGGTCGGTCCAGTGCGCAGCGCGAGGTTCATCTCGCTGTACCTGTATCACCGATTCAACGCCCTGATGATGGCCAGCGGGGCCGGGACGGCGACCTACGGGCGCGTCTTCCACGAGCAGGGCACGGGCGCCCTGTTCAACGACTTCGACAACGCCGGGGCCTACTTCTTCCGCTGGGGCGGGCGCGCCGCGCCGCACAACGTGTACACCTCGCAGGCGAGCATGCTCCGCGCCGCCCACAACGGCTACCGCACGCCCCGGGCCGATGATGTCCTGCGGTCCAGCAACTGGGCGGGCACCGAGCCCGCGCCGCACATCGCCGTCCCCGCGATGCGGGCGAGTTTCGATTACAGCAACGGCACCTACTCGGTGGTCACCGACGGCATCCTGCAAACCGACGTGATCTACGGCGACATCCGCCCGCAGAGCGTGGTCGTGATGCACGTCAGGCAGTGGACCACCTCCGAGATCCATGATGTCAACGGGGTCTTCGGCCGCGATTTCGACATGAATTCCGGAGGCGGGGCGGACATCTTTGCCGGGGGAACCGTGATCCACGGCCGCTGGTCGTCGCCGGGGGAGAATTCGCCCCTGGTGTTCAGCGATCCGGGGGGCAAACCGGTGGGCCTGCCGCCGGGCCTCTCCTGGATCCTGCTGGCGGAGTAAGCGCGCCGCCCACAAGGGGCGTGGATTTGGTCCTCGCTAAACTCTGCCGATGCCAGAACCAGCCGGCCTTCTCGGCGACGTGCTGCGCCGGCGGGTCGTCATCCTCACCGGGAAGGGTGGCGTCGGTAAGAGCACCAGCGCGGCCGCGATCGCCCTGATCGCATCCCAGGAAGGCAAGAAGGTACTGGTCATCGAGGTCGATGCCAAGGGCAATGTCCCGGACTTCTACGACACCCACCGAGTGGGTTTCAAGTACCGCCGTCTGCACAAGGACGTCTACGGTCTGTCGATGCAGCCGAGGGAGTCGATGCACGAGTACCTGTCGATCATGCTGCACGTCCCGAAGTTCTCGCTGAACCCACTGAGCGGCTTCATGAATTACGCGTCGCAGGCCATCCCCGGCCTCAAGGAGATCCTGGTCACCGGGAAGATCTACTTCGAAGAGAAGGCGGTTGACGACGGCAGACTGCGCTGGGACCTGATCGTCGTGGACGGCGCCCCAACCGGCCACGTCGTATCCCAGCTCGGTGCCGCCGGCCATTTGAAAACGCTGGTCCGCTCGGGGCCGATCCACGACCAGGCGGAGCGGATCGACGCCCTGCTCGTCGACCCGGAGAGGACCGCGGTGCTGCTGGTCACGATCCCCGAGGAGATGCCCACGATGGAGACCATCGACCTTGCGGGTCGCTTCAAGGACGAGACCGGTATCGAACCCTTCGGGCTGATCGTGAACCAACTCCAGCCGCGCCAGCTGTCCGGGGATGTCGGCGAGGAGTTTCGCTCCCTGGTCGCGACTGTGGGGGCACGGAAGTTCCTTGAGGAGCATGCCGAAGGGCAGCCGCTACTCGACGCCGGCGAGATGCTCCTCGAGGAGCGCGCGCGCGCCGACCACCTGCGCGCCATGCTCAAGCGCACCCTGAAGCTGCCGACCCTGGAGGTCCCCACGATCTACCAGCGCAAGCACGGGTTCGCCTTCACGCGACTGCTGGCCAGGACCATGCTGGAGGTCGCGGGCGCGTGACGATCGACGACCTGCTGGGCCCGGGCATCATCGTGATGTGCGGCAGTGACGGTGTCGGCAAGACCACCACCTCGGCGGCACTGGCGGCGCGGGCCGCCTGGTACGAGGACCTGAGAGTGGCGGTGTTGACCATCGACCCCGCACGCCGGCTGGCCAACGCGATGGGCCTGGAGCGCCTGGGCAACCGGCTGCGCAAGGTGGATCTCGAGAAGGCCGCCGCCCGCGGTCACGCGCCCAGGGGAACGCTGCACGCCGGGATGCTGGAGGCCAAGTCCGCCTGGGACGACCTCATCGCCCAGCGCGCTGGGAGCAAGGAACTCGCCGCGACGATCATGCAAAACCCCTTCTACAAGGAGATCTCAGGCGCCTTTGTTGGGTCACACGAGTACATCGCGATGGAGCGGCTGTATGACCTCTGGGGCTCGGAGAAGTACGACCTCATAGTCCTGGACACCCCGCCGAGCCGCAACGCGCTGGACTTCCTCGAGGCCCCGGCGCGGATGACGGAGCTGGTCAGCGGCGGGCTTCTGGGGATGCTGGCGAGGCCGGGGATGTTCGCCGGGAAGGTCGGCCTGCGGATGTTCAGCCTGACCGCGAAACCGATCATGAGCATCGCCGACCGCCTGCTGGGAGGCTCCACGCTGACCGAGCTCTCGGAGTTCCTCATGAGCATCGAGGGGCTGTACGACGGCTTCAAGCAGCGGGCGGAAGGTGTTTACCAGCTCCTGGGCGACGCGGGTACCAAGTTTGTCGTGGTCACCACGCTGGAGGAAGTGCCGTTCGAGGAGGCACGCTTCTTCGTGGAGAAGCTAAAGGAAGCCAACATGAACCTTGCCGGGGCGGTCATCAACAAGCGGCTCCCGGACCTGCTCACGGATGCCCGCGCCGCCAGCCTGGCCCGGCGCCTGGTTGAGCGCTCCTCGCCCGCGGAGCGCCTCCTGGCGGAGAACTACCTGGACCTGCGCACGCTGGCGCAGCGGGACAAAGACCTGCTGGCGCGAGTGCAGGAGCTGGGCGTCGCGGTGCTGGGCTCGGTGCCCCGGATGTCGGAGCCGGTGCACGACCTTCACGGCCTGCTGGAGGTCGGTGATCTGATGGCGGGCGCCGCCTAACTTCTCGGCATCGCCCCGTCGCGCTTGAAGCGCGCGATGCGCGCCATCGTGAGTGTCGGCGCGGCGACCGGGTCCGGCCGGGCGGCCGGGTCGGCGGGAGGTTGGGCCCCGAGGCGATCCGCGGCGGCGACCACCAGCCGGCGGGTGTTCTCGGTCACCGCGCTGTGCTGGCGCTCGCTGAGGACCAGGACGCGCGCCCCGTGGACAAAACACCACGCCAGCAGGAGGGCGGTTGCCACCTCGCCGACCCGGCCCCGGGTCGCGAGGCTGTTCAACGCGAGCCCCGCAGCGGGGACCAGCAACGCGGCGGCGACGTACACATAGCGGCCCTGCGCCGCCGACTGCGCGCCGTACTGCAGGCGGCCGGCGCTGATGATGGCGAACAGTGCCACCGCGCCAACCACGCCGGCCACCGCGATGGCGTTGCCACCGCGGTCGCCGATCAGCTTCCACGCCGCCCACGAACCCGCTGCGACGGTCAGCAGCGGCCCGGTCCACTTCAACCCGGACGCCATCTCGGAGGACGCCGTCAGGCCGACCCACACGAAATGGAGGGAGCCCGCCAGGCTGGGACGGGCGTACGCCTGGCCCGACGCGGTGTGCCCAAATGTGAGGTACCAGGCGGCGAAGCACAGCAGGGGCAGCGCGCCGACGCTGAGCGCGGCGATTGGCCCGCGACGCAGTGCGATCGCGAGCGCGACAACCAGGAGCATCACGATGCCCATCCCAGAGCACATCAGCGCGCCCACCAGCGCGGCGGCGGCAAGCATATCCGTCCGCCCGGTCGTCCTCCCGGTCGCGGCCAACAACAGCGCACCGTAGCCCAGGAACACCGAGCCGACGAACCCCATCTGCCACGCCCACACCAGGTTCTCGGCCCCGGCCCCCAGCACCAGGAACGCGGCCGTGAGAAAAACCGCGATCCAGCCGCCGACGCCCTCGCCGCGGAGAACGCGCCACAACAGGTGGGCCACGCCGGCGTGCAACACCACCACGATTGCCAGGTAGGGCAGGTAGTGACGCAGCCCGAGCAGCGGGTAGAGAGCCTTGTAAACCAGGTAGGGGAGGGTCGACCAGTGCTCGTTGTGGGGCTGGAACAGTGGGAGCGAGTGGTTGCCCACGATGTCCCACTCGTCGTAGTGGAACCAGAAGTGACGTCCGAGGTAGAGCAACAGGGTCACCGCCGCCAGCAGGGTTGCGGCGTGGACGGCGGCGAGCCGCTGGGACCGCGGCGGGGTCAACCCCTGGATCCGATCGGCTTGAAGACCTCGAGCGGTTCGCCGCAGTTCCGGCAACGGGCCATGGCGCGGCAGGGGGTGGTCCCGAACCGGGAAACCAGGGTCACCTGCCGCAGGCTGCACTGCGGACAGGTGATCTCCTCAACCCTGATCCGTCCGCGCTGGGGTGGCACTATGCCATGCTCCGCCACCTGGCGCCGGCCGGTCTCGCTGATCATGTCGGTGCTCCAGGGAAGGTCGGCGCGCAGCACCACCCGTGATGGCGTGACCCCCGCCGCCAGCAGGGCCGCGTTGATCTCGCGCTCGATGATGGCTATCGCCGGGCAGCCACTGAACGTCGGGATGACCTCCACCAGCACCACGCCCGCCTCCTCGCGGACGTCGCGGATCATGCCCATCTCGACGATGGACGCGGTGGGGATCTCAGGGTCCTTGAGGTCCGCGAGGGCCAGGCGCGCGCTCAGGATGCGGCGGCCGGCCGCCGCCGTCACCACGTCGCCCCCGGGTGGGCGCGACGCATCGCGGTGAGGTCGGTGTGCAACTGCCCCAGGCCCGGGGGTGTGGGCCAGGGACCCTCACCCCCCAAGCCGCGCAGGGCCACGTCGGCGTCGTCGTGGCGCCAGCCACCCGCGCCCGTGAGCTGCAGTCGCAGGGATCCTGCAAAGCTCTTCTCAAGGTCGGACGGGGCGGGCAGCCTGCCGGCTCCGGCGAGCTCGGCGAGGCCGCTCAGCCGGCGCGATGGGCTGCCGCCGATGGCCACCACGCGCGTCAGCGCCGCCACCAGGCGCTGCTGCTGCGGGGGTCGGGACGACAGCAGCTCCAGCCACTGCACGGCGTGCTCCTGGTGGTAGACCTCCTCATTGAGGATCCGCTCTGCGGCCGAGGGCAGCAGAGGCAGCGTCGCCGACAGCGCGGCATTCAGCAACACCTGTTCCCAGGTGTCCCAGTACACGTGCCGCGCGATCGTGAAAAACCAGTCCCCGTTGGGCGCATGGAGCAGCGGCAGGTGGCGCATCTGCCGGGGGCTGCGGTCGAGGGCCAGGCTGTCGACGGCGCTCTCGTCGGCGGCTCCCGTGATCAGTGCGTAGTACAGGTGGGCGTGGCCCATCTCGTCCTGGGCGATGGAGCTGAATGCGACGTCCTCCTCCGCGGATGGGGCGAACCCCGTCCACTCCGAATGCCGGTGGCCCAGGACCAGCTCGCTGTCCGCAAGTGCCAGCAGGAGGTCGCCGTACGCTGAACGCACCCCGGGCAGAAGCTCCTGGAGCTCGGGGTTGCTGACCGTTAGGCCCGCGCCGCGGCGCGACGCAGTGGCAGTCAACTGTGGAGATCCGGGCCCGAGGAGCTCAGCGAGTCGTCCTCGGTGAGCCTCGTCGCCGGGATGTTGGCCTCCACCAGGCGCCGGCGTTTGCCAAGGTCGGCATAGGTCTGGATTTCGCGATAGCTGTGATCCAGTCCCTCCGCCTCGCCGCGGCGAAACCGGCGCACCCCGTCGTCGGGGGCCAACCAGATCTCGTCGGCCTCGTCGCGGCGCGAGAAACACTGGCGCGCCTGCGTCAGACCCAGTTCCGGGTTGGGCGCGTCCACCTCGCCCACGTACCGCATCTGCTCCTGGCTGTCCTTGCGTCCGAAGACGAGGTAGCGCGCCACCGGCGCGGTCAGTCCAGGAGCTGGCGCACCGCGGCGTGCTTGCGCCAGAAGGCGCGGCGCAGCGCCAACCGTCGCTCGCTCTCGGGGCCGTGGTTGGTGACCACCTGCTTCAGCCGATCCCAGTCCGGCGGGGTGTATTGCCAGGTGCCGTCCTCGAGCCGCTTCAATGCGGGGTCGGGAAGGGTGAAGCCCAGCGACCAGATCCTGGGAACGTAGCGGCCGATGAACTCCTGCCGTAGCTGCTCGTTGCCCTTGGTCTTGACGCGGTACTGGATGAGCAGGTCCTTGGCCGGGTCGCTGGGCGGGCCGAAGAAGTGCATCAGCGCCTCCCACCAGGCATCCAGGGCCTGCTGGAACATCGCCCGCTGCGCGGGGCTGCCGGATGACAGCTCCAGGGTCAGCGCCTCCCCGTGCTTGAGGTGCAGCGACTCCTCGGCGCAGATCCGGCGCAGGGCGCGCGCGTAGGGCGCGTAGCTGGATTCCAGCAGCGCGTGCTGGGTGACCAGCGCCGCCCCGTCCACCAGCCAGCCGATCAAGGCCACGTCACCCCACGTGGGCACGGGGTAGTGGAAGACGTTGTGGAACTTGCTGCGGCCGTGAACCAGGTCGTCGAGCATCTGGGTTCGCGGCTTGCCCAGGTCCTCCGCGAGCGAGTACAGGATCTGGGCGTGGCCGACCTCATCCTGGACCTTGGCCGTCAGCGTCAGCTTGCGCATCAGGGACGGCGCGCGGGGGATCCACTCGCGCTCCGGCATCGCGCCCATGAACTCGCTGTTGGCGTGCATCTCGAGAAACTTGAGCACCCCGGCGCGGTAGTCGTCGGGCATCCAGTCGGATGCCTCCACCTTGCCGCCCGACTGGACGTGGGCCAGGAAGGACTCTCGGTCGGCGGGGCGTTCTTGCTTCAGGGCCAGGCTCATGCCTCTAGCCTACCCCTCCAGAAGGGGTTCAGATGCCGCGCTGGACGGCATTGCCCATGCCCCTGCCGGTCCCGATGCTGATCGCGCAACCCATGCTGACGCCGCTGCCGACGTTGATGGCGCAGCCCATCGCCACCCCCGCCCCGACGCTGATCAGGCAGCCCGCGCTGACGCCGGCGCCGATGGAGATGAGGTTGCCGGCACTGACCGCGTTGAACAGGCTCATGAAGTTGAACATGCTGCCGAAGTTGCCGATGCTGAAAGCGCTGACGGTGGTCAGGAAGGACCGGCTGTCGCGAGCCGGCACTTTCACTAGGCGATGAAGGTCTTTTGGTTGGTGGGACGCCGCAGTTTTCACACCCGTGATTCTCCTGTGACTGCGCCGTGCCCGTACCCCGGCGTCGGGTGGTTTAGCCTAAGGGCCTCCCGGCCAAGCCTACGGGTCGGGGCTGAGGTCGCCATGAACCGCTTTACATTTCTTGACGCGTTGGCGATTGCCACTGCCGCGTGAAGGGGGCAGACTGGCGATCATGCTCGTCCGCAACTCCCCGGACCTTCAGCCCGGAGGTCGGAGAGGTGAGTGGGGACAAGGCATGGTCGAGTTCGCCCTCGTCGGTCCTCTCTTCTTTCTCCTGGTCCTGTTCATCATCGAGGGTGCCCTGTACGTCAACGCAGTTATCGCGGTGCACAACACCACCCGGCACGCTGCTCGTGTGGCGGCGATCTGCGGGTCATCCGGGGCCAGTGATCAGACTTTCTACGGTGGCAAGTACTCGTCCTGCGGCGCCGCGGTGACGTCACAGGTGCAGTCCAACCTCGGCTTTCTTAGTTACACCGCCGCCAACATCAACCCCTACGTCACCATCTGCACCCCGGTAGGCCCGTGCAGCGCCACCTACACAGGAGCCCTGCCCGGGGCGACGGTCGAGGTGGACGTGGTCTACAACTACACCTACTTCTTCCCGACCTACCTCGGCCTGAGTCCAACCACGCAGATCAAGACCTCGGCCACCGAGATCAGCCAGCAGTGAAGCGGCGGTCCCGGGCCGGGCAGTCAGCCGTGGAACTTGCGCTGGCGCTGCCGTTCATCCTCGGTCTGCTCGCGGTCACCCTGCAGGGCGGCCTGATCATCTCAGACCAGGTCCAGCTGGAGCACTACACCTATGAGGGCACCCAGTGGGCCCTGAGCAACCTCGACACCGCCACCATCGACGCGGGCGCCACCCCGGGCACCATATCCCAGCACGTCTACGCGCAGCTCTGCGGCGGGGCCACCAGCGCCCCGGCGAACACCGGCACGAGGTTCTGCGCGGCGGGCGCCGGCAACCTCCACGTCACAACCACGCAGCGGCCCACACCCGTGTCGCTGCTGCCCCATCCCTGGGTGGACGCCGGGGCCGCGTGCACCGTCAAGAACTGGCAGCTCGCAGTCAGCCCCGGTTCACAGACCGTGACCGCTGGAGGGTCGGCAACCTATACGGTGACGCTGACCGAGAGCCAGGGGGCCGGCCAGTCGCCGACCGTGAAACTCAGTCTCAGCGGCTACCCGGCAACGGTCACCGGCGCGCCGGTGATCAACCCCCCGACGGTCACCACGGTGGGGGCAGGGGGTAACACCGCCACGATCACGGTGGACACCAAGGCGACCACCGTTGCAGGCACATACACCCTGTCCGTGGGAGGTGTGGACCAGTGCAACGGCGGCCCCAGCAGCGGCGCCTCAACCGCCGCCCTCGTCATCCAGGGAAGCGTGGCGCAGCAGGGTGGAGGGACCAACCAGACAGTCCTGCCCCCGCAGGTCCTCGCGGTGACGTCCTCGATTTTGCCCGTCTGCATCAACGCGGGCGTCAGCTTCACCATCAGCGGTGCCAACTTCCAGCCCGGCGCCACCGTTGTGATCGCCCAGGACCCAGCCGCCCAGGTGATCTACAACGGTCCCTCTTCGCTGGTCGCAACGTACACCACCGGGATCCCCACCTTCGGCAACTTCGGGGTCACGGTCACCAACCCCGACGGCACCTCGGCGACGCTCTTGAACTCTGCCGCGGTGGCCAATTGCACGGGCGGTGGTGGTGCCGGTGCCCCGCCCGGCCC
>JBHEMS010000045.1:0-13598 GCA_046262455.1 Candidatus Dormibacteria bacterium
GACATCGATGACGTCTCCTTGACCATCGGCACGAAGTCCGCGAGACCCGGGATGTAGGCGGTGCCCGCGGAGCACGGGCCCATCATGGCCGAGACCTGGGGGACCACCCCGCTCATGTTCACCTGGTCCCAGAAGAGGAACCCGGTGGAGGCGAACGTGGAACCGGTGGCGTCCTGGATGCGGGCGCCAGCCGAGTCCAGCAACCAGACCAGGGGGCAGCGGTTACGCAGCGCGAGGTCACGCGCCCGGGTCGTCTTCTGGGCTTCACCGACGAATCCGATCGAGCCCGCCATCACGGTGAAGTCGTACGCCACCACGTAGACGTCCCGTCCGTCGACCTTGCCATGCCCGGTGATCACACCGTCGGCCGCGGTCTTCTCCGGGTCGTAATCGTCGCCCTTGGTCGACTTGCCGGTCGCCAGCAGGCCGAACTCAACGAAAGTTCCGGCATCGAACAGGAGGTCGATGCGCTCGCGCACCGAGAGCTTGCCCTTCTCGTGCTGGCGGGCGACCTTGTCGTCGCCGCCCATCCTGTAGGCCCTGGCGCGACGCGCGTGGACCTCCTCGGTGAGCTTGTCGAGTCCGGGGCGCTCCGAGGTCTCGCTCATGCGGCGCAAATCCTAACGCCCCGCGGGCTAGGTCCCAGAGGTCGCCTCTTTGCGGCGCTTGCCCAGCACCTCCAGCAGCCCCGTGTCGTAGGCGCCCGAGCGGAACTCAGGGGAGCGCAGCACCTCGAGGTGCGTCGGGATGTTGTTCTTGACCCCTTCGACGCGGAACGACTCCAGCGCGACCACCGACCGCGCGATGGCCTCGTCTCGGTCCCTTGCGTGCACCACCAGTTTGGCCAGGAGGGGGTCGTAGAAATGGCTGACGCGATAACCCGCTCGGACTCCGCTGTCGACCCGGATGCCGTCCCCGCCCGGTGGCTCCCAGGCCGTGATCTCGCCAGGTGAGGGAAAGAATCGCACCGGGTCCTCGGCGTAGATACGGAACTCGATGGCGTGGCCGTCACGCCTGAGCGGCTGGCCGATCCCGGAGTCCTCGCCCGCCGCGATCCGCAGCTGGGCCACCGCCAGGTCGACGCCGAGGGTCATTTCGGTGATGGGATGTTCCACCTGCAGGCGGGTGTTCATCTCCAGGAAGTAGAACGCCGGCGTGCTGTCGCCGCTGCGCCCGTAGATGAACTCCACTGTTCCCGCGCTCTGATAGCCCACGGACTCTGCCGCCCGGGCGCCCGCCGCGCAGAGCTCCGCGCGGGTGGCGTCGTCAAGGGCCATCGACGGTGTCTCCTCGATGACCTTCTGGTGGCGCCGCTGCACCGAGCACTCGCGCTCGAAGAGGTGGTAGATGCGGCCGTCAGCCTCGCCCAGCACCTGCACCTCGATGTGCCGGGGGTCCTCGACGTAGCGCTCCAGGAACACCGAGGGGTCGCCGAAGGCGGCGCCGGCGCGGGCGGTGGCGGTGTTCAGCGCCGCCTCCAACTCGCCAGCGGAACGCACAACGGTCATCCCGATGCCGCCGCCGCCCTTCGAGGCCTTGACCATCACCGGGAAGCCGATGCGGTCGGCCTCGGCGGCCGCGCCCTCCGCCGTGACGGGAGCGCTGGTTCCGGGAACGACGGGCACCCCTGCCGCGGACACAAGGTTGCGCGCCTCTACCTTGTCGGCCATCGCGGTCATCGCGGCGGGAGGGGGTCCGACCCAGGTAACCCCCCGGGCCTCGCAGGCGGTCGCGAACGCTGCGTTCTCGCTGAGGAAGCCGTACCCGGGGTGGATCGCCTCCGCCGCGGTCTTCCTGGCGGCATCGAGGATCGTGTTGACCTTCAGGTAGCTCTCCGGGGCGGGGCCCGGGCCGATGGCGACAGCCTGGTCAGCCTCGGTCACGAAGGGCGCGCCGGCGTCCGCCTCCGAGTACACCGCCACGGCCTCAGCGCCCGCATCGTGGCAGGCGCGGATCAGGCGGGAGGCGATCTCCCCACGGTTGGCGACCAAAACCCGCCGGAACACGGGAGGGATTTAAACAGAACGAGGGCGCCCGGTGGGGCGCCCTCGATCAGGGGCAGTTCCGCGTTGGGGGTCAGCTGCTGAGGGAGCCGCCCATGCCCGGCGCCGGGTCGGCCGGGGGGGTGATCGTGGTGGTGCCGCCCGTCGACAGCTCGCTGGTGGTAACGGCGCTGCTCTTGCGCACCGTCCGCTTCTCCAGCAGGTCATCCACCGCCGTGGCGCCATTGCCCTTGCCATTGGTCGAGGTGGTGGCGTCGTCCTTGCCGGTGATCTCGCTTGCCTTTTCAGCCACCGCACTGGCCGTGCTGCCGACGGTCTGGCCGACGGTCACCGCGGTCTGCGCGGCGGTCTGGGCATAGTCCTGGAACGTGTCCTTGTTCTCGCCGTAGAAGCCGAGCAGCTTGCCGCGCCGCTCCGATCCCTTCTCTGGGTCAAGCAGGTACATCGCACCCGCGCCGACGGCAATTCCCATAAGCATCCGTTTCATCGCATCTCCTCAAGGCGCCTGCGCCCAGAACTCTTGATAGTCATGCTATCACGTTGGGCGCGCCCCTCAGGATCAGCCGGAATAGCGGCGAGAGATCACCGACACCAACTCCTCGTCGGTCGGGATGAAGGTCAGCCGGCGGCGGCGGCGTCCGGTGCGCCGCTCCTTGAGCATGTACTGCTCCTGGCTGCTGAGGACTATGTCGATGAGCTCTGTGACAGTCGTTGCCTCGTGCACAGGGATGCCCTCGGCCTGCAGCTTGAGACGCAGGCCCTCGGGCATGCCATGCTCGCGCAAGTTGAGGTTCTCAAGCGCCAGCAGGAGGTCGTCGAGGCGGCGCAGTCCCGCCCGCCTGTTCTCCTCGTCAAGCGGTGAGTAGAAATCCCCCTGGGTGACCTGTTTCACGGGCGCTCCTTCAAGCGCATCGTAGCACCGTGTAACGGCTTTGTGATGAGGCGCCGGCCTAGTGGACGCGACTCAGCCAGGCGTCGGGATTGCGGATCTCCTGCAGGGTCGGGAGGTTTTCCGGCGCGTCCCAGACGACACTGAGCCGCTTCATGCCGCCCTGCTTCATGATGGCATCGCAGAAGGCCTCACCCTGCACGTACTGCTGCATCTTGAGATCCAGGCCGGTGATCTTGAAGAAGGCGCGCTCGGCGGGCCCCCGCCGGGCGGAGCGCTGGTTGAACTCGTGGTCGACGGCGTCGAAGTTGGCCAGGTGGGCCTGGCCGACGCGACGCATCATCACGTTGCTGAACCCCTCCAGTAGCGACATCGTGGCCTGCACCTGCTGCATCGCCTGCCACTGCTCGCGAGCGCCGACGGTAAGGGCGCGCAGAACCTCCAGGGTGCCGGGCTTGTCCGCGCTGAAGAGGCGGTGGGCGATGAGCTCCTGGATCAGCGAGTTCATGTGCTCGCGGAGCCAGGGATGCGCCTCGAACTCCCAGGCGTGGGTCACCTCGTGCAGCACCAGCCACTGCCGCACCTGGTCGCCGGGGATGCTGGCCTTCGACTCCCAGTTCTCGATGTTGGGTTCCACGAGGTACAGCGCGGTGGGCTTGGCGACCCCCGGCGCCGCCATCAACACCGGGTCGTACTGGCCGAGCACCCGCTTCGAGAGGAACCCGAGGAGCACGCCCAGGTACTCACTGACCCCGCGGCGGCCGATGTCGGTGGCGGCGCTGGCCGGCAGCAGCTCCTGCAGCTTCAGCACCGGCTCGAGCAGGCCCTGGAATATCTCCAGGTTGACCTCGATCCAGCCGCGCCGGTCGAGCACCGTGAAGCTGGGGAAGGGCTCCATGGGCAGGTCCTCGCCGAGCGCCTCGGCCATCCATGGACGCAGCTCGGTGAGGGCCTCGTCATAGCGCTGGCCCAGTTGGCCGGCGGAGAACGCCAGGTAGGTAGGTCCACTCTCACCGCAGCTCCCCAGCGCCCGGCGGCGCACCACGTCCCAGTCCACCAGCCGCGTGCTTTCGTTGGGCCGCGGCTTGGTCAGTTCGCGCGCAAGTACGGCGCCCGCGGTCAGCACCAGCCCGCCAAGCAGCTGGGTGCGGGTGCGGGCCGTGGCCGCGGTGGGGCGGCGGAGCTTGCTGAGGGCCATACCGAGACGTTACGCGCGCCGCCCCGCGTCATGCACGGGCCAGCCGGCTGAAGGCTGCGCCGATGCCCCTACTCGAAGAGGAAGGGTGCCCCCGGCACGGGCGCCAGCACGCCTGAGCGGTACGCGATGCCAGAGCCCCCGGAGGAGTTCCCTCCCTGCAGGATAATCGTGTCAGCGATCACCTGTCCGCTCGCCGGGGACGCGTTCGCCACGCTGCTGTAGGCCCCGTTGGGAACGTAAATGGTCCCGGCGACGTTGAAGGTGCTGCCGGATTGCTTGATGTCCACGGCACAGGTCAGCGTTCCGGTTGTGACGCAGTTGGCCTTGTCGAGGCTGTAGATGATGGGCATGCACACACTTGGCGCCCCGTTGCCGTTGCAATGCCCCGCCGCATTCGATGGGAAATACGGCACAGGTCCGAGCGCGACGTCGGCCCCCTGGCTCATCTTCATTGTCCCGTAGTTCGTGCCCGAGCCGTCGGTGAACTCGAAGGCGCAGGCAGTGTGGGTACCGCCATCCTCGGCGCACTGCAGAGCGTTGCCCTTGCCCGAGATGTCAAGGCTTGCACCGTTGCGGAAGATGAACACGCACCCCTGGTATGCGGTGGTCGGTACTTGCGTGCCCAGGCCTTTGAGGCACTCGAAAGTCTGTGGGGCAACCGTGAAGGCGCCGTCAAAGATGTACCAGCCAGGACCAAACTTGAGGTTGGCACCTGAACCACCCGAGTAGCTGGTGAAGACGCGGTTCTGCTCAGAAGCACTCTGGAATTGGTATGTCCCGTTCGACAGCGGAGTGGGCACCGAGATCCCAGCAACGATTCCCCTGGGGATCGGGTGAGAGGTGTCTAGAGTGTTGACGAGGGTGACCGGGTCCGGAAAGGCGGGGATGTTGATCGCGTTCGCGGCAGCGAAAGACCCCTCGTGACTGGACCCGCTCTGGCAACCCGCAGCGGTCCCCGCGCCGGTGGTATGGACCGTGTTGTCGTTGGAGTCAAAGTAATTGGTGGTCGTAACCACATCGGCTAGCACGCTCGTGGTCCAACACGGGTCCTCCCAGTTGGCGTTGGTGCCAATCGGCGATGCTTCGCAGTTGGCTACGAAGCTTTGCGCCGTGGGATTATTGCAACCTGCCGGCCCCGTGTTGAAGCCGAACTCGTAGTTGTAGTTACCGTCGGTCGTCAGGAAACTGACCCGGTCCTTCGCATCGTTCGGGTAGATCAGCGGGTTCACGTTCTGCGCGCCGCCGAGGCAGCTACTTGAGCTGCGATCCTGTGCGACGATGGCTTGCGCCGTCTGGTTACCACCCGGGTAGGGCGCCCCGGAAGGAGAGGAGTCGATCGATTGTCCGAGGACGAGGTGCGTGCCTCCGTTGGTGTACAGGCCGCCGTTCTGACCGCCCTGGAGAGCGAAAGCCCCGGAACCACTACCAGCGCAGTCGCGCAGCAGGACAGCCCCAAAGACGGTGGAGTCGCTATTGCCCTGCACCGCGAGGAGTCGGCTGGAGACCGCGAACGGGAAATTGTTGAAGCCACTCTGGGAGGTCGCAGCCGAGTGGCTGGCGATTGCGACCGACTGCACGCCCAGCACGCCGGCGAAACCAGACTGCACCTTGTTGTGGCTGATGTCGACGGAGACAGAGGACGCCGGGTCGTAGGGGTTCACCTGGGTATTCGGTGAGGTGTACGTGTTGCTCACCTTGATGGTGTACCCCGCCTGGGTCCAGGTGCACGTGTCGGTCGCCCCGGAGCACGTTCCAGACCAGCTGATGCCAAGGTTCTGGAAGGCGTAGTACATCCCAACACTCTGCGCAGTGCCCTTGCCGGCGGAGACCACGCTGGCGCCCGAGAGCGCTGCAGCGTCTGAAGCGGCATGAAGCTGGCGTCGGTCGAGGTAGTTCAGCGAGCCGTCAACGGTCAGGGCAGCAATGCCGAACAGGAGGATCGCCATCAGCGCCACCAGGACCATGGCCTGCCCACGCTGAGCCTCGGGAACCTCAGGTCGGCGGCTCATCCTTACCACTCCTGCCGTGCACAGGTCGTGCTGGTCAGGAAGTAGTTGCTGGGGAAGAAGACGCCTATCATGCCTGTGAGCGGCCGGAAGTAATAGACAATCGTCACCTTCACCGCCTTGTTGCCCGCCAGACGCGGCGTTGTTCTTGTGCTGGGCGACGAGGCCGTGGTGCAGGTGGTCAGCGAATCCACCTCGACATAGGCGAGGTTCGCGTTCGCTGCACAACCCACCGTGCACGGCGGTACCGCCGCCGTGTTCTCCCCGCAGGTCCAGTTAGCGCCGGGAATGAGGTTGGCCTCCTGCTTGACGGCGGTGCACACATCGACGCCGGCGCCGTTGCTGGTCGTGCAATTCGAGCTGGGGTTCCCTATGACCGTGTTGCAGGGGTTGCTGGCCAGGATCGCCACGCGCGCGCCCTCACGCGCCGCATTGGTGATCTCGTTGGCAAAGAAGATCGCCCGTCCAAAATCGACGATGCCGAAGAGGAGAAGGAAGAGCAGCGGCGCCATCAGGGCGAACTCGACCATGCTCTGCCCACGGCTGGAGCCTCGCCGGGGACGCCAGGCAGCGAGGGTCGCCTCAGGCCCCTGGTTCGAGCTATTCGGATCGGTTGAACTCATACGGTCTCCCAGCCGGGCTCATCAGCCCTCTTGAGTCGCAAAGCATCCCACCGGTTCATGTACGTTTGCTGAATATGTCCGTCCCAGCGATGTGACGATGTGCCACAGTGGGACCGATCCTTGGTTTGAGCGCTATGTAACAGATCTGTCACGATCACCCTGTGATAAGTGGGTACGGCGCTATCACGTTCGTCATAGACACATGAGCTCCAACTCGATCGCCTCGGGCCTGACCCGGGATAGCCTGGCCTTCCTCGCAGCGTCAGCGATTGCCCTGGCCGGGATCAGCGCAACTGCCTCACTCGCGCACGACGCGGGCAACGGACAGTCCTCCTGCAAACCGGCCGGGCAGGGCCAGGCGGACGGCCGCTGCACTGACTCCTCCTCGACCCAGGGCTCGACGAGCACCGCCCCGTCCGGCAGCGGCACCGCAGCCGGCGGTTCGTCAACGGCTGCGCAGCCCGGCCCGGGGTCGACGCCGACCTCCTCCGGCGCCGCGACCACCGCTAATAGCTCCAGCTCCACCAACCCGGGATCCACCCAGGGCGCGCTGATCAGTGGCCCGAAGGCGGGTAACGCTGCGAACATGGGAGCCCCCCAGGTCGCGGCCGGCAACCCGGCTCCCGCGGCAGGGATCTCCGCCGCGCAGGGGGACACCGGCAGCGCGCAGTCCGAGCCCGTACAGGCGGCCGGCGGCGTCCTGGCGGCCTCGACGGCGCCGGCCTTGGGCATCGGTGAGACCGCAGCCCTCAACGGTCCCGTCGCCGCAGGCGCCCACCAGCTCCTGCCCTCGCTTGGGCACCAACTTGATCTGACCAAAGCGATCCTGATCCTGCTCTGGCTGGCCCTCAACGCCGGCTTTGTTCTCATCCGGAAGCGTGCTGCCAGTAAAGGCAACGCCGACTTCCGTCCAATCAGCCTCGGCGCCTGGACCTACAAGTCCAGCACCGGTCTCTGAGCCCAGTAGCTCCAGGAGGAACCAGCTCAAACATGAAACGTATTTTCGCCATCACCAACGGCATCCTTGCCGCGGTTTTCCTCCTGGCGCCCGCCGCGGTCTTCGCCGCGCCGACCACACCGGCACGGGTGGCCGACAACAACCGGGGTGACACCTGGCTGCAGACCGTTGGTCCCTGCAAGGACCATAACGCCGAGGTGCTCAACCACAATCCCGGCGCCATGGACGGTTGCGGCATCGCCTCCACGTACGAGCCGGCCCCGGGCGATGAGAACCGCCAGGCCGCAGAGATCGGGACCAATGAGGACACCAAGCCCAACCACACCCCCCACCTGCCCTGCGCCAACATCGAGGTCATGGCCAAGAACATGGCTTCGCCCAGCGGCAACTACCACATCGACCTCTGGCCGCCGACCGGCGACAAGGTGCCCGTTTACGGTACCGACGCCAACGGGAAGTCCGTGGTCAACAAGAGCATCGGCATGACCGACGCCGATCCCTTCTTCAAGAACGGCCATTACACCTACGTCGCCCCGGCGGGCAATCCCAGCACCACCTACCAGGTCGTCGACATCGTTGACGTCGACGTTTTGATCCACAACTCGATCCTGGCCAACGCCCAGCCGCCGGTGGACGACCACATCCACCCGATCCAGGGCTATCACTTCAAGTTGGACTTCAACCAGGACGACGCGACCACCGACTTCCAGAACAAGGACCTGACCACGAATGGCGACCAGAAGCACAAGACCTTCTGGGTCCGCTGCCCCGCCCCGACGGTGCCGCCGGTCGTCACGCCGCCACCGCCACCACCCCCCGGGCACACCGGCAGCGTCGAAGGTGTCACCTACTACTGCAGGAGCGGCCAGCAGACCGCTGACGCGGCTCCCGGCACGATCACCATCGGTAGCGTGAGCGGCGCCTCGTCCCAGACCGCGACCGGCCTCACCTCGGGCACCCAGCAGGCGGTCAGCGCCCAGCCGGGCGCCGGCCTCGAGCTGGTCGACTGTGGCGCACCGAGCGCGGTGCACCCCGGTTGCACCATCAGTGGTATGAACGGCACGGGTACCGTGGCCGTCCCCGACAACAGCACCGCCACTGTCTGCTTCTACGAGCAGGAGTCGGCCGTCACCCCTCCGCCCTCGCACACCGGCAACGTCGAAGGTGTCATCTACTACTGCCAGAGCGGTCAGCTGACCGAGGCTCCCGGCACGATCACCATCGGTAGCGTCAGCGGCGCCTCGCCGAAGACCGCGACCGGCCTCAGCTCGGGCACCCAGCAGACGGTCACCGCCCAGCCGGGGCCCGGCCTCGAGCTGGTCGACTGTGGCGCACCGACCGCGGAGCATCCCGGTTGCACCATCAGTGGCATGGGCGGCACGGGCACCGTGACCGTTCCGAACAACAACGACACCGCCACCGTGTGCTTCTTCGAGAAGCAGACTGTGACGACTCCCCCGCCTGCCGCGACGGCATGCGTCGGCGAGGAATACATGCTCCAGGGAACCACCATCGTCATCCCGGGCGGCACCGTGTCTCTCACCGGCAAGCCCAACAGCACCAGCACTCCGACCGTGTACTGCGACCTGACCCCCGGTCAGAGCGTGACCGGCACCTCGGTGCAGGTCCCCGACGGATACACGCTGGTGCCGGGCACGCAGCCCATCACCGAGACCCTCGTCGCCGGGACCAACCCGGAGATGATCTTCTTCCTCAACCTGCTCCAGACCCAGCCGGATTGCGGCAAGGTCCTGGGCACGATCGTCCTGGCCGGGACCAACACCATGGTTCCGGGCGGCACGGTCACCGAGACCGGCACACCGACGGTGACCACCTACCCGAGCCTCCTGGGCGGCTGCCAGCCGGCCGGGCAGGTACCGGTGAGTGCCACCGCCCCAGCGGGATACACCTTCTTCGGTCCCAGCAGCACCACCGTGACCATCGTCAACAACCAGGTCACACCAGTGGTCTTCCAGGTCACGCCTTTCGACGGCGGGACGCTGGGAAGCGGGACACACCCCGCTAACGGCAGCAAGCCTGCTGCCGCCCAGGGCCCCCTCTCGGGTGTCCTTGGCGCCGCCACGATGCCGCTGACCGGCTTTGATGCCACGAAGCGGATCGCGGTGTCGCTGGTCTGCGTGGCCCTCGGGCTGCTCAGCCTGGTAAGCGCCCGCCGCCTGAGCCGCGAGAGCTAGCCCGAAGCCCGGAAAGGGGAGCTGGCGAAAGCCGGCTCCCCTTTTTATTTGCCTGCGGCCTTTGGATCGCGGGCCCCGACTGAGACAATCACGCCCGTGCCACCGAACCTCGAGGTCACCATCCGGCGTGCCCGCGAAGGGGATGCGATGCTGATGGAGACCTGGCGCGGCCTGCCCGAGCTCCGCCGCTACCAGCCGCTCTGGCCGGTGCCGGCCTCGCAGCTCCGCCGCAACATCCGCCGCCAGAGCGGCTTTTCGCTGGAGGAGCAGCGGGGGCGCCAGCTCACGTGGATCATCGAGCTGGACGGCACCCCCGCCGGCTGGGTCTCCCTGCGCAATGTGGACTGGTGGGCGAAGTCGGCAAGCGTGGGGTTTTCGGTGGCGCCCTGGGCGCAGGGCCAGGGCGTGGGCCGACATGGGGTTTCGGCGGTGCTCAACCTGGCCTTCATGCCCGGGCGAATGCAGCGGGTGGAGGCCGACTGCGACGTGGACAACGAGCAGAGCCAGCGGCTACTGGAGCTGCTGGGGTTCCAGCGAGAGGGCCGCATGCGGGCCTTCGCGCGGATGCCCCAGGGGCGGCGCGACTTCTACCTCTACAGCATCCTGCGCGAGGAATGGCAGGCGGCCGGCGCACCGAGCCCTGCGACTCCCGGATAATCGGGGTCTACCAGTAGCGCTCCTCCTTCCAGGGATCGGCCTCGTTGTGATAGCCCGCCCGCTCCCAGAACCCGAGCTGGTCGTGCTCCGCGAACTCGATCCCCTCCAGCCACTTGGCGCTCTTCCAGAAGTAGCGCCGGGGCACCAGGCTGCGAAGCGGATAGCCGTGCTCGGGCGTCAGCTCCCTGCCGTCATGCATCCAGGCCAGGAGCACGTCTTCGTCAAGCAACGCCTCGAGCGACAGGCTGGTGGTGAAGCCGGCGTTGCAATGAAAGATCACGAAGTGCGCTGCGGGCGTGGGTTGCACCAGCCGCGCGATCTCCGAGAACGGCACGCCATGGAAGTCATTGTCGAAGCGAGACCAGGTGGTCACGCAGTGGATGTCGCAGTGGACGGTACGCGAAGGCAGCGCCTTGACCTCGTCGAGCGACAGCTCCAACGGCGTCGTCACCTCGCCGAAAACCCGAAGCGTCCACCGCGCGATTTCGTACTGTGGGACGCTGCCGTAGTGGAGCACAGGCCACTTGTCGGTCAGGACCTGCCCGGGCGGCAAGCGGCGGGGATCCTCGACCACGCGTGGATCGGGCGTCGGGCGAAACATATGCTTCCAGTATGCCCGCGACGGAATCCACCGTCACCCTGCGCGTTGCCGGTCTCGAGGACATCCCGGCCCTCGTCGCGCTGCAGGCGCGGAGCTGGAGGTCCACCTACCGCGGTCTTGTCGATGACGACTTCCTCGACGCCATCCCGATGCAGAAGTGGCTGGAGTCGTGGCGCGCCCACTTCTTCGGCGCCCGCCGCGACACCCGGTGTTTCGTGGCCGAGGTGGAGGGCCGGGTCATCGGGTTCAGCGGCGCCGGCGGCGCCGACCCGTCAGAACAACTGGGCCAGGACGTCGCCGAGCTGCACACCATATACGTGGACGATGCCCACCACGGTCGGGGCGTCGGGCGCCGCCTGATGGAGGCGGTCCTCGACTACCTGCGGGGCGAGGGCTACCGCGAGGTCATCCTCTGGGTTCTCGAGGGCAACGACCGGGCACGCCGCTTCTACGAGGCCGGCGGGTGGCAGCCGGACGGTGCGACCGGTTCCGATTGCTGGGGGGCGAGCAGCGTCGCCCGCGTGCGCTATCGCCTCACGCTACCGCGCGGTTGAACGACCGCGCGCCGATGAAGACGCCAACAACACATAGCGCCACCATGATGACCAGGCCCTTGACCACGTCCGGGCTGCCGGAGTTGCCGTTGAACATGTCGCGTGCCGCGGTGACCGCGTATGACAGCGGGTTGGCCGCGGCCACGTTCTGCAGCCACTTCGGCGCCAGCGTGAGCGGCAGCAGCACCCCCGACAGCAGGAGTAAGGGAAGGCTCAGGGTGAAGATAAGCGGCGCGTACGAATCCTCGCTGCGGAGTGCCAGCGCCGCCGCGTAGCACAGGGACGACATCCCAAGTCCGATCAACGCAACCAGGCCCAGCATCACCAGCACGCCCGAGACGGTGGCCTGCAGCCCGAAGGGAATCGAGAGAAGCAGCAGGATCAGCGACTGGACGACCAGCACCAGGATGTCACGCAGCGCACGGCCCATCAGCAGCGCAAAACGGCTCACCGGGGTGACCCGGAAACGCTCGATGACCCCGGCACGCAGCTCGGCGATGAGCCCGAAACCGACGCCGCTCGCGCCGAACAGACCGAGCTGGATCAACAGTCCGGGCACGAAGACGTTGTAGGCGCCACCCGGGGGGAAGCCGCGGCTGGAGGAGATGCTCTTGAGCAGCGGCGCGAACAGCAGCAGATAGAGGATGGGCTGGATCAGCCCGATGATCACCCACGCCGGGTTGCGCAAGAAGATCCCGATATAGCGGTTGAAGACCAGCCAGGTATCGCGGAAGAACTTCACCTCTTACTCTCGTCTTTACGCCGCGGTTTCGCGCAGGGAACGGCCGGTCTGGCGCAGGAACACGTCGTCAAGGCTGGGTCGAGACATGGCCAGGCTGGTCATCTCGATCCCCGCCCCGTCCAGCAATCTCAGGATCGCCGGCATCGCCGCGTCGCCGCGGTCGACGTAGAGGCGGAGCACCCCGTCCTCCTCGCTCGCCTCGCGCACGAACTGCTGGCCGCGAAGCAGCTCCAGTGCCTTGTCATGGACGCCCTTGACGCCGAGGGTGACGACGTCCCCGGCGACCTGGCGCTTGAGGGCGTCGGGCGTGCCCTCGGCGACGATCTTGCCGTGGTCGATGATGGCCAGCCGGTCGCACAGGGCGTCCGCCTCTTCCAGGTAGTGGGTGGTGAGGAAGACCGTTGTGCCCTCCTCGCGGAGTTTGCGCACCTCGTCCCACATGTGGGCGCGGCTCTGCGGGTCAAGCCCCGTGGTGGGCTCGTCCAGGAAGAGCAGAGACGGCTTGTGCATCAGGCCGATGCCGATGTCCAGGCGGCGCTTCTGTCCGCCGGAGTAGGTCTTGGTCTGACGGTCGCCGGCGTCGGCCAGGTCGAGGGTCTCGAGCAGCTCCTGGGCCCGTGCCCTGGCGTCCCCGGAGTTCATCCCGTAGAGGCGACCCTGGAGGACCAGCTCGGTGCGCCCGGAGACGTCGGGGAAGCTGCTGCCGGCCTGGCTCACGTAGCCGATGCGCTCGCGCACCTTGCCGGGCTGCTTGAGCAGGTCCGCGCCGGCGACCGTGGCCTCCCCGCCCGAGGGCGGAAGGAGCGTGGAGAGCATCCGCAGGGTCGTCGTCTTCCCCGCGCCATTCGGCCCCAGAAACCCGAAGATCTCGCCCTTGTCGACCTTGAGGTCGACGCTCTTGACCGCCTCGACAACAGACTTGCGGCTCTTGAATGTGCGGCTCAGGCCGCGAGTCTCGATCATCTGCTCCTCTCCTCTTCTTCGGCGCGGCGGAGTCTACCGCGGCATTGCTGCCATTTAGCACTCGGGCTGCCTTAGCACTAGGCGGTGGCGAGTGCTAATATGGGCCTTGCAAGAACCGGGGGAGGCGATGTCCTCCCGTGACCTTTCGGGATTGAAAGAACTAGGAGGATTCAGCATGCCCAAGCAGTTGCTTTACGCATCTGACGCAC
>JBHEMS010000046.1:0-17270 GCA_046262455.1 Candidatus Dormibacteria bacterium
CTTCAAGCACGCGGTGCGCATCACGATCACCGCGCAGGAGATGATCGTTCCCAACGCGTCATACCCGACGCCCAAGATCGAGGAGAACTCCCACAAGCTGCGTCCGCTGGGCCTTGGCTTTGCCAACCTCGGCGCGCTGCTAATGTCCCAGGGCCTTCCGTACGACAGCGACGAGGGGCGCGCCTACGGCGCCGCCGTGACCTCGCTGATGACGGCGGAAGCGTACGCGCAATCGGCTCGCATCTCCGCATCGTGTGGGGGGCCCTTCGAGCTCTTCGCGGAGAACCGCGAGCCGATGCTGCGCGTCATGAATAAGCACATGGCGGCGTCGTACAACATCGACCGCAAGGTCTCCAAGGAGGCGCCGGTCGAGGCCGCCTGCCAGGCGTGGGAGGAGGCTGTGGCGCTGGGCGTCAAGCACGGCTACCGCAACGCCCAGGCCACGGTGCTGGCGCCGACCGGCACGATCGCATTCATGATGGATTGCGACACCACGGGGGTCGAGCCTGACATCGCGCTGGTGAAGTACAAGAAGCTGGTTGGGGGCGGCCTGTTGAAGATCGTCAACGGCACTGTTCCGCGGGCGCTCAACAAGCTCGGCTATGACGCCAAGCAGGTGGACAAGATCATCGGCTTCATCGCCGACAACGACACCATTGAGGGCGCGCCGGCGCTGCGGCCGGAGCACCTGCCGGTGTTCGACTGCGCCTTCAAGGCCGCCAAGGGCGATCGCTCCATCCACTACATGGGGCACCTCAAGATGGTGGCCGCGGCCCAGCCCTTCATCTCCGGGTCGATCAGCAAGACCATCAACCTTCCCGAGCTGGCCGCGGTCGAGGACATCGAGCAGGCGTACATAGACGGCTGGAGGATGGGACTCAAGTGCATCTCGGTGTACCGCGACAACTGCAAGCGCAGCCAGCCGCTGAACACCAAGCTGGACGACAAGAAGCCGGAGGCAGTGGTCGCCACGCGCGTGCCGGTCCGGTCCAAGCTGCCGGACGAGCGCCAGTCGATCACCCACAAGTTCGACATCCAGGGGCACGAGGGCTACATCACGGTCTCGATGTTCGAGGATGGAAAGCCGGGCGAGATCTTTGTCAAGATGGCCAAGGAGGGCTCGACGCTGTCGGGCATGATGGACAGCTTCGCGATCATGGTCTCGCTGTCGCTGCAGTACGGCGTGCCCCTGGAGGCGCTGGTCTCCAAGTTCTCGCACGTGCGGTTCGAGCCCAGTGGCTACACCTCCAACCCGGAGATCCCCATCGCCAAGTCGATCGTGGACTACATCTTCCGCTGGCTCGCCAGCAAGTTCTACGACGAGGAGGGCAAGGAGGCGATAGGCCTCATCAAGCGCGAGCCCAAGAAGGCGCCCGCGCCGGTGGCAAGGGCCGTCGAAGTCCCCAAGCCCAAGGCCCCGGTGGCCAAGCCCGACGTCTCCTCAGGGTCCGACTCCGGTGAAGAACTCAAGGTCCTGGCCGCGGGCGTAGGTGGCACCCAGGCCAAGGTCACGGTCTCTCTGACGGACTCCATGACCTGCTCCGACTGCGGCGCGATCATGGTCCGCGCCGGCGCCTGCTACAAGTGCCTGAACTGCGGGAGCACCAGCGGCTGCGGCTAAGCCAGAGTTCCACGAGCGCTAGGACGGCTGCGCCCCGGTATCGATCGGATGGCTGGCCGATTCACTGGCTGGCGAGCTGCTGGGCACCCATAACCAGTAACCGCGAATGCTCAGGGAGGCTCTAAATGGCTGACATCTCAGGACGTTACGACCAGCGGTTTGAGGCGGTCCGGCACGCGCTGGCTGTGCAGCTGGACTCGGCAAACGAGCTAGGGGCGAGCATCGTGGTCGACATCGACGGCACCACCGTGGTCGATATCTGGGGCGGCTGGTGCGACGCGGAGCACCGCCAGCCGTGGGGCGAAGACACCATCACCAACGTGTGGTCCACGACCAAGACGGTCACCAACCTGGCCGCGCTGATGCTCGTCGACCGCGGCATGCTGGATGTCCACGCCCCAGTCGCGAAGTACTGGCCGGAATTCGCGGAGGGTGGCAAGGATAAGGTCGAGGTTCGTCACATCCTCGGCCACACCTCTGGGGTGTCGGGGTGGGCGGCGCCGTTCACCACCGAGGAGATGTACGACTGGGACACCGCCACCGCGCGGCTGGCGTCCCAGGAGCCGTGGTGGGAGCCCGGGACCGCGTCCGGGTACCACGCGATCAACCAGGGCCACCTTGTCGGCGAGGTGGTTCGACGCGTCTCCGGCAAGCCGCTCAGGCAGTTTGTCGCCGAGGAGATCGCCGGCCCGCTCGACGCTGACTTCCAGGTTGGGGCCGCCGAGAAGGATTGGCACCGAATTGCGCCGGTGATCCCGCCTCCGCCGCTGGATATCGACCTGACGACCATCGATCTCAACGGCCCGATGTTCAAGACCTTCACCGGCCCCCTGGTAGACGCCGCGTCGGCCAACTCCGCGGCCTGGCGGCATGCCGACGTGGGCGCCGCCAACGGCCATGGCAATGCCCGCTCGGTGGCGCGCATAATCCGCGCCCTGAGCCTCGGGGGCACCGTTGACGGCACCCGCTTGCTGTCGCCGGAGACGATCGACCTGATCCTTGAAGAGCAGAGCAACGGTCCGGATTTGGTCCTCGGGATCCCCCTCCGTTTCGGCATCGGCTTCGGACTGCCCGAAGCCGTCACCGTCCCCTACATCCCACAGGAAAGATGCTGCTACTGGGGCGGTTGGGGCGGTTCGGTGATCATCGCCGACCTCGGCCGGCGAACCACCATCAGCTACATGATGAACAAGATGGGCGCGGGCATCATTGGCTCGGATCGCTCCGAGGCCTACGTGAGCGCGATCTACGACTGCCTGAACTGAATCTCGTCGTCTGTCCCGGCTGCCGCGCCGAACTTCCCTTCCACGCTCAGAGCAGCGTCGACAGCCCTCCATCCACCGCCAGCACCTGCCCGGTGATGTAGCTGGCGTCGTTCGACAGCAAAAAGACCACGGCGGCGGCGATCTCCTCGGACCTGCCCTGTCGTCCAAGCGGTACAGGGGTCCTGCCGCGGCTGGGCCGGCCTGCGGTTGCCAGGCGGCCCAGCGGCGTATCGATCAGCCCCGGCGCGACCACGTTGATGCGCCCTCCCGACCGGGCGGCCTCCCGACCGGCGTGCCGCATGAGCCCGATCTGGGCGGCTTTGGAGGTGTCGTACGATGGCACGCCGCTGCCGGGCCGCAGACCGGCGACGGAGGAGATCAGCACCGTCGAGGAGCCCTCCGGCATGATCGGCAGCGCGGCCTTGAGCGTCACGAAGTTGGAGCGCAGGTTGACGTTGAGCACCGCGTCCCAGTCCTCGACCGTCGTGCCCTGGAGGCCGCCGCCCTTGCCGATGCCAACGTTGAGCACCAGCCCGTCGAGGCCACCCAAGATCTCGGCCGCCCACTCGACCGCACGAACGCAGGCGCCGGCATCGGCAGCGTCGGCGGTGGTGGCATGCGCGGTGCCCCCCTCAGCGCGCACCAGCTCGCAGGTCGCCTCGGCCGCGGCGCCGTCGATATCGCTCACGGCGACCGTGGCTCCCTGGCGCGCGGCGGCCACGGCGATGGCCCGGCCGTTGCCCATGGGCGCGTCCGGGTCGTCGGAGCGTTGAGTGCCGCCACCCACGACCAGGATGCGCCGACCCTCCAGGACGCCGGTCACGCCCGCCCATCCCGAGGCGCGCGCCGCGCCGGTTGTGCGCCCGCCGGCCAGCCCGGGGTCGCCGGTTCCAGGGCAACCTGGACGCTGTTGAGGAATCCTGAGACCAGGCGGTAGAAGCCCGCGAGGAGCAACAGCTCCATCACCGTGCCGTCGTCCCAGCGGCCGGTCAGCGCCGTCCACGTCGGCTCCGACACGGCGTTGTTCTCGCAGAGCTCATCGACCATGTCGACCAGCGCCTGGTCGCCGGCGTCCCACTGACCTTCGCCGGCCTCCGCGATGCGCGCGATCTCGTCGTCCGAGAGCCCGGCCGCCCGGCCCAGGACGGTGTGCTGGCCGAACTCGTACTCCGAGCTGGCGCGCCAGCCCGTGCGCAGGATGACGATCTCACGCTCCCGCGCCGGCACCCGCCCGTCGCGCAGGAGGTGGCCGCCGAAACGCGCGAAGGCTTTGAACAGCTCTTCATTGTGACGCAGCGTGCGGAAGATGTTGAGCGAAGGCTCATCGCCCTCGGGCGAGAGGGGCGCGATGCGCGGCTCCATTGACCTGAGAGGATAGGCAATCGGCCGTCTTGGCCGTCGCGTTGCTGCCTACTATGGTGGCATGAGAGTCAGGGACGCGACCGAGGCGGACGCCGAGGCATGCGCTGCAATCTACGCGCCGTACGTCCGAGACACCGCCGTTTCCTTCGAGACCGAGGTTCCCTCGACCGCCGAGATGGCCGCCCGCATCACCGCCTCCCTTGGCACCCACGCCTGGCTCGTGCTGGAGGACGAGGGCAGGGTGCTGGGTTACGCCTACGGTAGCCGCTTCAAGACCCGGGCTGCGTATCGGTGGGCGTGCGAGGTCAGCGTCTACCTGGAGGTGGGCCGGCGCCGGACGGGGGCCGGGCGGGCCCTGTACGAGGTGCTGTTCGACCGTCTTCGGCAGCGCGGCTTTCGCGTGGCCATCGCGGGGATGACGCTGCCCAACGATGGCAGCGTGGGTCTGCACCGCGCCATGGGCTTTGCGCCTGTGGGCACCTACCGCCGTATCGGTTGGAAGCACGGCGCCTGGCACGACGTCGCCTGGGCGCAGCGTGAGCTTATGGCTGGCGATGACACCCCCGTCGAGCCCCGCTGAAAGCACTACCCTTTTGACCTGATGGACGTCGCAGGGCGCGTGGTGGTGGTCACCGGCGGTGGGAGCGGCATCGGCGCCGCGTTGGCGCGACGCTTCGCCGCCGAGGGTGCGGAATCGGTGGTCATCGCCGACCTCAATGAGGCAGGGGCCCGCGAGGTTGCGGCCGAGATCGGGGGCGACGTCGCCCGCACCGACGTCACGGTCGAGGGCGACGTCCAGGACCTGGTGCGCCGGACGGTGGAGGCCCACGGTCGTCTCGACATCTACTGCTCAAACGCCGGCGTGGGAATGGGCGGGGGGCCCGAGTCTCCCGACGCCGCGTGGCAGAAGAGCTGGGAGGTGCACGTGATGGGCCACGTGTACGCGAGCCGCGCGCTCCTGCCCGCGTGGCTCGAGCGCGGGGAGGGGTATTTCGTGGGCACGGTATCGGCGGCCGGGCTCCTGAACCAGGTTTTGAGTGCCCCCTACGGGGTCACCAAGGCCGCCGGGCTATCGCTGATGGAATGGCTGGCGATCAACTACGGGGATCGTGGCATTCGTGTCTCCGCGCTCTGTCCCCAGGGCGTGAGGACCCCGATGCTCAACATGTCGGGCTCGACCTTCCTGGACGAGGGGGCGCTGGAGCCCGCCGAGGTCGCGGAGGTCGTCGTCGAGGCGATCCGCGACGAGCGCTTCCTGATCCTGCCCCACCCGGAGGTCGCCGAGTATTTCCGCCGCAAGGGCGCTGACTATGAGCGTTGGGTGCGCGGGATGCGCCGCCTCCGCGCCCGCCTGAGCTGAGGCCTGGTGAGAGTCACCGACAGCCGGGCGTGAGCAGCCGCGTACGGCGTGACATAGTTCTGGTATGACAGCACGACAGGCGGGCGCTACCGCCCCGGCGGCGGGCAACGCGGGGACCTCCGTCCTCCTTCCGCGCTCGGGGCAGGCGCTCTCGCCCGAGACGGTCCGCGCCGATTACCGGGTGGCGTTCCGGAGCCGGGTCCTGAGTCTGATCGGCCGCCGGGAGGTACTCTCCGGCAAGGCCAAGTTCGGGATCTTTGGCGACGGCAAGGAGGTGCCGCAACTGGCCATGGCGCACGCCTTCAAGGCGGGCGACTGGCGCTGCGGCTATTACCGCGACCAGACCTTCATGCTGGCTGCCGGCATGGCCACCGAGCGGGAGCTCTTCGCACAGCTCTACGCCGACACCAACATCGAACACGAACCGTCGTCCGGCGGCCGCCTGATGAACAACCATTTCGGTACCCGTTTCGTGGACCGTGATGGTGCCTTTGTCGACACCACCGAGGTCAAGAACACCACCTCGGATCTCTCCCCGGTGGCGAGTTGGATGCCGGTCGGCCTGGGCTTGGCCTACGCCTCCCGGCTCTACCGAGACAACCGTGGCCTGGACGCTGTGTCGGACATGTTCTCCCGTCGGGGGGCGGAGATCGTGTTCGCCACCATCGGCGACGCCAGCACCACCGAGGGTCCGTTCCTGGAGACGATCAACGCCGCCGGCGTCCTGAAGGTGCCCATGCTGGTGGCCGTCTGGGATGACGGGTATGGCATCTCCGTGCCAAATCGGCTGCAGACCGCCACGGGCTCCATCTCCCATGCCCTCGGGGGCCTCGCCGCCGGTCCGGACCCGGCGTTCCAGATCGAGGTCATCCGCGGTTGGGACTACCCAGCCCTCTGCGACGGCTTTCTGGCCATCGCCGACACCGTCCGGGGCGAAGGCCTGCCGGCAATCCTCCACGTGACGGAGCTGACGCAGCCCCAGGGCCATTCGACCAGCGGCAGCCACGAGCGCTACAAAGACGCCGACCGCCTCGCGTGGGAGGCCCAGCACGACTGCGTCACGCGCATGCGCACGTGGATGGTGGACGCCGGCATCGCGGATGAGAACGAGCTTGACGCCTGGGAGAGAGAGGACCGCCACTTCGTCGAGGAGGAGCGTGCGGCGGCGTGGGACCAGGTGCAGCAGCCCATCGCGGTTGAACGCGACGAGCTCGTGAGCCTGCTGCGGGCGCTTGACGACCCGGAGCTGGACTCTGTCATCTTCCAGCTGACCTCCGCGGCCGAGATGAACCGCAAGCTGATCCAGGTCGCGGCATTCCAGGCCGACCTCGCCCTGCGTGACCGCCCGGGGTCGGACCGCGCGGCACTGCAACGATTCGCCGGCGCGCACCGGGAAGCGTCACGGCGGCGCTACGCGTCGCACCTGTACAGCGAGAGTCCAGCCTCCCCACTGCGCGTCCCGGTTGTACCGGCACGGTACGATGCGCAGCCCCCGGTGGTGGACGGCCGTCAGGTGCTGCTCAACTGCTTCGACGCCAACTTCGCGCGGGACCCGCGGATCTTCGCCGTCGGCGAGGACGTTGGCGTGCTTGGCGACGTCAACCTGGTCTTCGAGGGCCTCCAGGCCCGTCACGGCGAGCTCCGCCTCACTGACACGGGGATCCGTGAGTGCACCATTGTCGGCCAGGCGATCGGCGCGGCCATGCGCGGCCTGCGCCCGATTGCCGACATCCAGTATGTCGACTACCTGGCCTATGCCCTGGAGCTCATCTCCGATTTCCTGGCGACCCTGCGCTGGCGCACCGTCGGCGGCCAGGCGGCGCCGGTGGTGGTGCGCACCAAGGGGCACCGTCTGCAGGGCGTCTGGCACGCGGGATCGCCCATGGGCACGATCCTCAACGCGGCGCACGGCGTGCACCTCGCGGTACCGCGCAACATGACCCAGGCCGCCGGGCTGTACAACACCCTGCTCCGCGGCGACGACCCGGCGATCGTTGTGGAGGTGCTCAACGCGTATCGCCTAAAGGAGCGCCTGCCGGAGAATGTCGGCGAGTTCACGGTGCCGCTGGGCGTTCCCGAGATCTTGCGCGAGGGACACGACGTTACCGTCGTGACGTACGGCGCATGCTGCGCCATCGCCCTTGACGCGGCTGTGGTGCTGCGCGACCTGGGGATCGAGATCGAGGTTACCGACGTCCAGACGCTGCAGCCCTTCGACACGTCGCACACGATCGTCGATTCCCTGCGCAAGACCAATGCTGTCCTCTTCCTGGACGAGGACGTGCCAGGCGGAGCTAGCGCTCATGTGATGCGCGAGGTCCTGGAGCAGCAGCGGGGGTTCTGGGAGCTCGACTCCCAGCCCATCACCCTCACCGGTGCTTCACACCGCACGCCGTACGGCACCGACGGCGAGTATTTCACCAAGCCGGGGCGAGAGGACATCATCCGCGCCGTCTACTCGATTGTTCGCGAGCGCAACCCCGCGCGCTTCCCCTCGCTCTTCGACTGATACCCCACCCCACACCCGGTACCATGAGTTCGGTGGGTGAGCTGTTTTCGGTAGCGGGTAAGACGGCCGTGGTCACCGGCGGATCGCGCGGAATCGGCCTGATGATCGCCCGGGGCCTGCTGGAGGCGGGCGCACGGGTTTACATCACCGCCCGCAAGGCAGCGGCCTGCGACGCCGCGGCGGTCGAGCTCAGCAGTATCGGCGACTGCGTCTCCATCCCGTCCGACCTTTCCACGCGCGAGGGCTCCGAGAAGCTCCGGGATGGTGTTTCAGCCCGGGAGGACCGGGTGCACATCCTGGTCAACAACGCCGGGGCTGCCTGGGGAGCGCCCATCGACGAGTACCCCGAGGACGGTTGGGACAAGGTCCTGGACACCAATGTCAAGGGCGTCTTCTTCACCACCCAGGTATTTCTTCCCCTATTGCGCGCCGCCGCCACTTCGGATGACCGGGCCAGCGTGGTCAACATCGGCTCGGTCGATGGCATATCCGTCCCGTTGCCGGAGAGCTTCGCGTACTCGTCGAGCAAGGCCGCCGTCCACATGCTTACCCGCCACCTCGCGCGGCGCCTGGTTGGCGAGAACATCAATGTCAACGCCATTGCGCCCGGGCTCTTTCCCAGCAGGATGACGGCGTTCATGTATGAGTCCCCCGACGCTGAGGCGGCGGTCCTCGAGCGCATCCCCATGCACCGCGAGGGGCGGCCCGAGGATATTGCCGGCACGGTCATATACCTGAGTTCACGCGCGGCTGCCTACGTGACCGGCGCGGTTATCCCCGTCTCCGGCGGCCTTGCCACCCTGGCGTAACGCAGGTGGGCCAACTGAGGCTGACCGCCGCGTTGCTCGCGGTCGCGGTGCTGGCCGTCGCGGGTTGCTCCTCCAGCAGCTCGACACCGGTGGACAGGGGAGGGGTGACGGTCTCGGCCCGGCTCGAGCGCAGCGGTGACAGTTACCGCCTCCTCACCACCTTCACCCCGGACAAACCGGGGTTCCACGTTTACAGTATCTCCCTCCCGGACGGCGGCGTGGATGGGATCGGGGTGCCAACGCGCATCCGTGCGAGGTCGGGCCTGGATTCGCTGGGAAGGGCGCAGGCGAACCGGCCCGAGGTGCCCATCAGGCTGGATGCCATCGGCCTGGAGGTGCCGGCCTACCCCGACGGGGCGGTCACGCTGACCCAGGACGTGCACCGGGCGAGCGGTGCCGACCCGAAGATCCTGGTCACCTACGGTGCGTGTAGCGCGAGTCTCTGCCTGCCCCCCGTCCACGACCAGGAGATAGCGGTGGCGAGCTGATCAGGCGGCGTTGGGCGAGAGGGCCGGCTCCCTGGCGGGGGCGGCTTCCGGCCCCAGCACCGTCGCGGCCAGCACAATAGTCGCCAGCAGCACGGCGCTGCTGATCGTCCAGGTCAGGTGGTAACCGCCGCTGAGGGCGGAGGTCATCTGATGGCCCTGCGCGACCAGGTGCGCGGTCTGCTGGCTAGACACCGTCGCCAGGATGGCAAGGCCCAGCGCCCCGCCGACCTGCGTGGTCGTGTTCAGAACCCCGCCCGCCACGCCCGCGTCCTCGGCGGTCGCGTCGGCCATCGCCAGCATGCTCAGTGAGGTGGACGCCAGCCCGGCGCCGAACCCCACAAGGACCATGGGCACGAGGAAGTCGACCCAGTAGCTGGCATTCTCGGGCGACCGGGCGAACCCGATCATGCTGGCGGTGATGGCGCACACGCCCACCAGCAGGACCCTGCGCGACCCAAACCGGACAATCAGCCGCGCCGACAGCCCAATCGACATCGCGGCCATCGCAATCGCATTGGGCAGGAACGCCAGCCCGATCTGCAGCGGGCCGTAGTGCAACACCCTCTGCATGTTGAGTGACCCGAGGAAGAAGAAGCCGAAGAACGCCGCGACCATCAGTCCCTGGATCACGTTGGCGCCGGAGAAATTGCGAGAGCGGAACAGCCGCAGGGGCATCAGCGGGGAGGCGGCCCTCGTCTGTCGCCACACGAAGGCCGCCAGGAGAGCGATGGACAGAGCGCCAAACCCCAGGGTGTGCGCCGACCCCAGGCCAAAGACCTCGGACTCGACGATGGTGTAAACGCCGAGCATCAATGCGGCGGTGACCAGGATGGCGCCGACGACGTCAGCGCCCTCGCGCAGCCCAATGCCCTTGTCAGTCTCAATGACCCGCGCGCCGAGGACGATCGTCGCCACGCCGATAGGCAGGTTGATGATGAAGATCCAGTGCCAGCTGACCGTTTGCGTGATCACGCCGCCGACCAGCAGACCGATCGCGCCTCCGGCAGATGCCACGAACGCGAAGATGCCCATCGCCCGCGCCCGCTCGCCGGGATCCTGGAACATCGTCACCACCATCCCCAGGATGACGGCGGAGCTGACCGCCCCGCCGATGCCCTGGAGGAAGCGCGCGGCGATCAGCACGGGCTGGCTGAAGGAGAGCCCACATAGCGCCGAGGCCGCGGTGAACATGGCAATCCCCGTCAGGAACACCCGCTTGCGACCGACCAGGTCGCCGACGCGTCCCGCCAGCAAGAGCAGGCCGGCAAAGGCGATGAGGTAGGCGTTCACCACCCAGGCCAGCCCGGCCTGCGAGAAACCGAGGTCGCGCTGGATGTAGGGCAGCGCGACATTGACCACGGTCATATCGACGACGACCACGAGGAAGCCGGTGCAGAGCACCAGCAGGGAGATCCATCGCGGATCTCTCTGCTGGGTGTTTGAGCTCGACAGGTCCTAGCCCTCCTTTGGCGTCGCGTTGTAGGTGAGAACGATGACCAGTGGCCTCAGATCAGCTGGCGCCGCCTGATGAAGATGAGTATCGAGATGGGTATTGCGAACATCAGCAGGACCATGACCCCGAAGCCCGCCATGGATTGAAGCCAGGGCAGACCGGTGAACCTGGTCGAGAAAAACCCAACCACCAGCGTCGCCGGCAGCACCACAGTTGAGATCAGCGTCAACACCCGGATCAACTGGTTGGTCCGGTGGGACACCTGCGAGATGTAGATCTCGAAAGCCTCGGTCACCGAGTCGCGGGCGTTGAGCATCTTGTCGATGAGCCGCGAGAGGTCCTCCTGGAGGTCCTTCAGGTACGGTTCGATCCCGTCTCCCCGGACGTGCGTGAAGTCGGGTCGGGTGAGGACTGCGAACACGCTTCGATGCTGTTCCGCGAGCCGTCCCAGCACGAAGATGTACCGTTTCAGCGCGAGCAGGCCCGACAGGAACTTGTCCGAGCTCTCGGTCAGAGCCTTCTCCTCGGCCTCCTCAATCTCCTCATCGATATGTTCGACGAGGCCCTGGTAGTACTCGATCAGCTCCTCAAGGACGATGTAGAGGGCGTACGCGGTATGCAGCGTCGCGATCTCAGGACTCTGCTTGAGGCGCTGGAGGATGTTCTCGCCGAAGTCCAGGGGGAGCTTGTGCGCGGTGACCAGGAAGTTGCGGCCGACGATGATGTTGAGCTCCGCAGCAACCAGCTTTCGCCTGGGCTGGTCGGCACGGGCGACGGTGACGCTGAGATAGAAGTAATCCGGGAAGACGTCCACGCGCGGCCGTTCCCAGTCGGACAGGGTCGCCTTCACGGTGATTGGATGGAGGTTGAGCAGGCCGGCCACCCGCTCCAGGTCCGCCGCCGAGTACTTCGACAGGTCGATCCACGCCATGTTGCGATCGTCTTTTGCCAGCCGCGGGACGTCCTCCACCGCCCGGTCCTCGTCGCAGTCCCCGCCCCTGAAGACGTAGCAACGCACCGAGGCCGACTGGGCGGCTCGCCGCGACCTGGTGACCGCGCCTTCGGTCTGGACCTCCGGGGGCGCGGGCAGCGAGTCGAGGTCTGAGGTGCTGTCGCCGCCGCCCGGGCTGTTCACCGCGCGCGCCACCGGTGGGGCGGCGTCCTTCACCCGCGCGCGGGGGATCGGTGCCCTGGCCGGGGACTTCGGCGGCTTCTTCACTGGTGGCACAGGGCGCGACGTTAGCAGTTGCGATGATCTGAGGCGTGCAGCCAGTTGTTCCCAGCTACCGCGCGACCCTCGCGGTACCCGGTTTCGGGAGGATCATGGGCGCCTCGCTCCTGGGGCGCGGGGCCAACGCGATGCTCACCGTCGTACTGGTGCTGTTCGTGCTCGCGCGTTTCCATTCGCCGTCACTGGCGGGGATCACCGTGTTCGTGACGCTGGGCCCCTCCCTGGTCGTCAGCCCGCTTGCAGGCGCCTTGCTGGACCGCCACGGCCGGGTGCGCCTGATGATGCTCGACTACCTCATCGCCGCCGTGGCCCTGACGGCGATGGCCGGGCTCTCGGCTACGGGATGGCTGAGCCCGCCGGTGCTGGTGGTGGTGGCGCTGGTGAGCGGGATCACGGGGATCCTCAGTGCCGCCGGCATGCGCTCCGTGGTGCCGTTGATGCTGCCCGAGGAGCTGTGGGGTCGTGGCAACGCCCTGGATAGCTCCGGCTACACGTTGACGATCATCGTCGGCCCAGCCCTGGGGGGCTTTGCCGTCGGTCTCCTCGGGCCCGAGGCGGCGATCATCGTCGCGGCGGCGCTCTACTGCACCGGCGCGCTCAGCCTCGTCGGCGCGCACGAGCCCGGCGAACGAAACACGTACACCGAGCCGCTTCTCGCCAGCGCCCTGGCCGGCGTCAGGTACGTCGCGCGCCACAGCGTGCTTCGCGCCATCGCCCTTTCCCTCGTTTGGTTGAACATCGGCGCAGGCATGGTGGTGGTCGCCATGCCCGTCCTCGCCCTGCGGCACCTGCACGGTGACAGTAGGGCGGTGGGCCTCCTCTGGGCCGTGCAGGGTGTCGGCGGCGCGGTGGCGGGGTTCATCTTCGGCCGCATCGACACCGTGGGCCACGAACGCCGGCTCATCGTGGTCTGCATCATGGTTATCGCCCTGGGCACCGCGGTGATGGCCGGCGCCCCCAACCTCTACGTGCTCGGGCTGGGAAGCCTGGTGACCGGCGTGGCGGTCGGCCCCCTCGACGTCACGCTTTTTTCCCTGCGGCAGCGGGTGACCGGGCCGCGGTGGCTGGGTCGCGCGATCGCGGTGTCGATGACGTTCAATTTCATCGGCTTCCCCTTGGGTTCGGCGGTCTCGGGCGTATTCATCGGGATCGGTGTTCGCTTCGCGCTGGGACTTGCCGCCGCGCTCGCCGTGGCAGGTGGCTTGATCGGGGTCTTGATGCTGCCGTCAGGCGCGGGAGACGAGGATCACCGCGATCAGCACCAACCCGCCGCCGGCGAGCTGGAGCGGCCCTAGCCCTTCCCCAAAGATCAGCGCCGCCAGGGCCGCGGTCGAAACCGGCTCCAGGGTGCTGATCAGCGAGGCTCGGCCAGGGTCAGTGCGGCGCAGACCGGCGAGAAAGGCCCCCGCGGCGACGATGGTGGCGATGAGCACGATCCCGAGGACCGCCAGCCAGCCAACCCCTTCGTGCGGGAGGGTCATGGTGTGGGTTGCCAGGGTGTAGGCGAGGTATGCCAGGCCGGCACTGCCGGTGACGACGGCGATGGCGGTGATCGCGTCAACATCTTCCATCAGTCGCTTGCCCGCCAGGATGTAGGCGCTGTAAACGGTCGCAGACATCAGTCCCAGGGCCACGCCTTCCCAACGCAGACCCCCCGAGGGGCTCGCGACGAGCGCACAGCCGGCCAGGGCGAGCACCAGCGCCGCCGCGCGAAGCCGCGTCATGTGGGTCCGGTAAAGGGGCACACTCAGCAGTGTCACGATCGCCGGGTAGGTGTAGAGAAGGATCGCCGTCACCGCCGCGGGGACGTAGCGGATGCTGTTGAAGTACGCCGCGGATTGCCCAACGTAGCCGAGCCCACCGAGCGCAACGAGCCCGGCTAGGGTGCGCCGAGACGGAAGCGGCCGCCGTCGCCACAGGACCACGGCGAGCAGGACGGCTGAGGCAATGGCAAACCGCAGGCCCAGCAGGCTCTGGACGTTGACGCCGCTCCGGTAGGCCAGCTTGCCAAAGATCGCCAGCGTCCCAAATGACATCGCGGAAATGACGAGCAGGACCTCGGCATTTCGCGCACGCGCTGGCAGGGCCGGCATGACTGACGAAAGATACGCGCGGCACCACCTAAGATCGCCGGGTGACCGCCGCCGTCGAGCTGCAATCCGCCCGCAAGAGTTATGGGCAGGTCGAAGCCCTGAAGGGTGTGGACCTGGCCATCCAGCCGGGCGAGCTGGTGGCCATCCTCGGACCCAACGGGGCGGGCAAGACAACGGCGATCAGCCTGATGCTCGGCCTGCGCCGGCCGTCGGCGGGCACCGCCAGGCTGTTCGGCCTCGACCCCACGGACCGGCGCGCCCGCAGTCGCTGCGGGGTGATGCTCCAGGAGTCGGGGGTGGCCGATGTGCTGACGATCCGCGAAACGATCGACCTGTTCCGCGCCTACTACCCGGCGCCGATGCCCGTCGAGCGGGCGCTGTCGATGGCCGGGTTGGTGGACGAGCAGGATCGACAGGTGGGCAAGCTGTCTGGCGGCCAGCGCCAGCGCCTCTACTACGCGCTGGCGGTCTGCGGTAACCCCGAGGTGCTCTTCCTCGACGAGCCGACCGTCGGCATGGACGTGGAATCGCGGCGCTCCTTTTTGGATGGGATCCAGGCCTTCTACACCGAGGGAAAGACCATCGTGCTGACGACCCACTACCTCGAAGAGGCCGACGAGCTGGCCCGGCGGGTGGTCGTCATCGCCGAGGGCGTGGTGATCGCTGACGCCTCGCCCGCCGAGATCAAGGCCAAGGTCCAGGGCCGGCGCGTCACCTTCGTGAGCGATGCGAACCTCACCGAAGGGGATTTTGCCGGTCTTCCCGTGAGCCGTCTCGAGCTCGACGGCGCCCGCGTCAAGCTGTTGAGCAACCATCCCGAGGACCTTCTCCGCGAGCTCTTCAAACGCGGGCTGGCCATCCAGGACCTGACCGTGGTGGGTGCGGACCTGGAGGAGGCGTTCCTCTCGCTGACCTCCAAGCAGACCGAGCGCATGGAGGCCCTGGCGTGAGCGACGCCGTGACTCGCCGCACCGTCGCGCCGGTCGCGCCGATGTTCGTGGCCCAGGTGCGTGCGGCGCTTGTGGGCTACCGGCGGATGCCCGCGTTCCTGGTCCTGTCGTTCGGCCTGCCCCTGATGTTCTTCGTCCTCTTCGGCCTTCCCAACGTCGGTCACAACGCCCCGGACGGAACCAACCTCGGGTCGTTCGTCCTCGCATCGCTGGGCGCCTACGCCGTCGGCAACGTCCTGTTCTACAACGTGGGCATCGGCATCGCCAACCAGCGCGGGCGCAAGCAGGACCTGCTGCAGCGGGCCACGCCGCTGCCGGCAGCCGTGGCGGTTGGCGCCAACATCGTGAGCGGCCTCGTCCTGGCCGCGGTCTCGCTGCTGCTGCTCTTCGCCCTCGCATTCCTGGGTGGCGTCAAGCTGAGCGGGCTGAAGTGGGTCGAGCTCTGGCTCATCCTGCTGGTCGGCTGCATGCCCATCCTGGGCATGGGCCTCAGTCTTGGCTACGGCGCCGCAGTCACCGCCGCGCCGGGGCTGGCGACGCTGGTGTTCCTGCCGATGGCCTTCGCCTCCGGACTGTTCATCCCAATCGCCCAGCTCCCATCATTTGTGCGGGCCGTCAGCCCCTACCTGCCGCTGTACCACTACGGGCAGCTGGGGTGGAACGTCGCGGGTGGCGCGGATGAATCGCTGCTCACGGCGGTGCTGTGGAGCATCGGCTGGTCTGTAGTCCTACTGGGGCTCGCGACCTGGGCCTACACCCGGGACCAGAACCGCAAGTTCAACTGACGGCGCGGCCGCGGTTGGCGCGGTTGAGGACGATGCTGATGCCGATCAGGACGCTCACCGCCGACATGGCGACGAAGACCAGGAAGATGGCATGCACGCCGTCGGTCACCAGCGCCCGGCCCACCGCCGAGTTGCTCGTCGGATGGAGCGTGTACCGGAGCGGGTCGGAGTAGGTGGCGGGATTGAGCCCCCGGCCCACCGCGCCCGCCTGGATGCGGGACTGCAGCAGGACGCCCATCAGGGCGACGCCGACAGCGCCCCCGATCGTCCTCGAGAACTGGTTCAGGGCGGTCACCGCGCCGCGGTCCTCCCAGCCGACGACACCCTGGATCATGATCAACAGGGGGGTGTTGAGGAGCCCCAGGCCGGCGCCGATCGTCAGGGTGCACACCCCGATCCACACGACGGGGTCGATCGGTGGTCGCGGCACGACCAGCATGAGGGTGCCCAGGAGCATCACAACAGGCCCTGCAAGGGCGAGTCGCTGGTAGCCCACCCGGATCATCAGGCTGCCCGCGAACATGCCCACGATCGACCAGCCGAACAACATCGGGGTGAGCGCGGCCCCGGCGCCGTAGGCTGACCCGCCGAGCGCCCCCTGGACGTAGAACGGGACGTAGCTCGTGAGGCCGAACAACAGGGTGCCGCTGACGCCCGTCACCAGTACGGCGGGGCCGATGACCGGGTCGCGCAGAAACCGCAGTGGCACCGTTGGACTCTCCGTGCGTCCCTGCATCCACGCGAACACTCCGAGCACCGTGACCGCCGCCAGGACCAACCACCAGCGTGGCTGCTGGCCGCCGCTGCCGCTGCCGAACCCGAGCAGGAGCGTGGCGACGCCGACGGTCAGCAAAAGGGCGCCGGGGTAGTCGACGGATCCCCTGGCGCGTGCCGGGCGGTCGTGGAACGACCAGAGAAGCGACGCTGACGCCACACCCGCGGGGACGTTCACGTCAAAGATCCAACGCCAGCCAATGGTCGAGACAAAGAGTGCCCCGATGATCGGCCCGATCACCGAGGCGATCGCCCACATCCCGCTGAACAATCCCTGGATACGCGCCCGCTGGGCCATCGGGAACATGTCGCCAACGACGGTCAGCGTGACGGGCAGGAGACAGCCCGCGCCGACTCCTTGCAGGCCGCGGAACATGACAAGGGTCAGCATGCTGTGCGCGGATCCACAGAGGACCGACGCCCCGACGAAGATTGTCATTCCGGTCATCAGCACCCGCTTGCGGCCGTAGAGGTCGGCCAGGCGGCCCCAGAGTGGAACGGTGGTGGTGGCCGTCAGCAGGTAGCCGGAGAAGACCCAGGGATACAGCGAGAAATTGCCGAGCTCGCCGC
>JBHEMS010000047.1:0-30286 GCA_046262455.1 Candidatus Dormibacteria bacterium
CCACCGTTCCGGAGGAATCGTCCACATGGCCATTGCGACCCAGCCCCTCATCACACTCACCAGTGACGCCACGGACCAGCTTCGGACCATGATCGAGAAGAAGGGCAACCCCAACCTGGCGCTTCGCGTCTGGGTCCAGCCGGGTGGCTGCAGCGGGTTCTCCTACGGCATGGCGCTTGACGATGCTCCCCTCGACGACGACGTCGTCAGCGAGGTCAACGGCCTCAAGGTCATCGTCGACGCGTTCTCGTCGCAGCACCTTGGCGGTGCCAAGGTCGACTACGTAGACAGCCTGATGGGCGCCGGCTTCACCGTCCTCAACCCCAATGCGACCAGCTCCTGTGGCTGTGGCCACAGCTTCTCGTCAGCCCAGGGGGGTGGGGAGGCAAGCTCCTGCGGTTCCGGCGGCTGCTCCCACTGAGAACTCGGGCCGCTTAGCACCCCGGCGTCGGGCCGGGCGCGGGCAGGCCGCATCCCCTGAGGCGCGGCCGATCGTGACATTCATGCTCACGGACATCGTGGGCTCGACGTCGTTGTGGCAGGCAGACAAGGACGCCATGGCAGCCGCCATTGCACTCCATGACCTGCTAATCGCCTCAGCAGTCGCCAGCCATCGCGGCCGCCTCATCAAGCGCCAGGGCGAGGGGGACAGCACGTTCTCTGTTTTCAAGCGGCCCGTTGACGCGGTTGGTTGCGCCGTCACGGTGCAGAGAGCGCTGAGATCGGAACCCTGGCAGACGCCGAACCCCATCGCGGCACGGATCGCGGTCCACTCCGGTGAGGCGGAGCGGAGAGGCGGCGATTTCTTCGGCACCACCGTCAATCGGTGCGCGCGTCTGCGCGCCCTGGCGCAGGGCGGCCAGGTGCTCGTGTCGCAGGTTACGGAGGAGCTTTCAAGGCATAACCTGCCGCAGGGATTGGCGCTGCGCGACCTCGGCGTCCACATGCTGCGCGACCTGGACCGCGCGGAACGGGTGTACCAGGTAACGCACCCAGATCTTGCCGATGACTTCGCTCCGTTGCGGTCGGTCGAAGCCCTGCCGAACAACCTCCCGCCTCAACTGAGCAGCTTCATCGGGCGGCAGCAGGAACTGATTGATCTTCGCGAACTGTTGCGGCACCACCGGCTGCTAACGATTGCGGGCGCCGGCGGCGCCGGCAAGACGCGTCTCGCCATCCAGCTGGCAGTCGAGTCGTTGGAGGACTTTGCTGGGGGGACCTGGTTCATCGATCTTGCCCCGGTAAATGACGCGCGCATGGTGATCCAGGCGGCTGGCAGCGCCGTTCGCCTGGCCTTGCCGGTGGACGAGGAGACGCCGATGGGAGGGCGCCGGCGTGCGCCGGCGGGTCACGATACAGATGGGTTGCTCCCTCGGCTCATCGACCGCATTCGGGGGTACCCGACGTTACTGATCTTCGACAACTCTGAGCACCTGCTGCAGCCGTGTGCCGACCTGGTGCAGCGTCTCCTGGCTGCCTGCCCGGAGCTCCGCATTGTCATCACCGGACGCGAGCCACTAGGTGTAAACGGCGAGCACACCTACCGAGTGCCATCGCTGCCTGTGCCCGCGCTCGACCTATTGCTCGATGCGGACGCCCTCCGGATGTACGACTCGGTGCGCCTCTTCATCGAGCGCGCCGCGGCAGCGCGGCCCGGGTTCACGGTCAACAACAGCAACGCGCCGGCGGTTGCGCAGATTTGTCAGCGACTGGACGGGATCCCACTCGCGCTCGAACTGGCGGCGGCACGGGTTCGTGTCCTGACCCCTGAGCAGATCTGTGCCCGCCTCGATGACAGGTTCAGGCTGTTGACCGGCGGTAGCCGTACGGCCCTTCCCCGCCAGCAGACGCTACAGGCGCTGGTGGACTGGAGCTACCAGCTCCTCTCCTCCCGGGAGCAGGTCCTGCTGCAACGCCTCTGCGTCTTCCTGGGCGGCCTGGACCTGGCCGCCGCGGAGGCGGTCGGTTCCGGCGAGGACATCGACCAGGTTGACGTGCTCGACCTGATGACGCAGCTGGTGGATAAGTCCATGATCGCGGTCGCCGCGAAAGACGACTCCCTTCGCTACCGTCCCAACGAGACCGTGCGTCAATATGGCCTCGAAAAGTTGCTCGAGAGCGGGGCGGCCAGCGAAACCAGGGATCGTCACGCGTACTGGGTGGTGGATCTGCTTGCGTCGCTGGAGGAGGACCTTCGCGGGCCCACGCCGGAAAACGCATGGCGGCACCTCGACCCTGAGCGAGACAACGTCACGTCGGCGCTGAACTGGCTTCTCGAGCGTGACCCACCGAAAGCCCAGCAACTGGCATCCATCGCCGGGCGTTTCTGGTTGGGCCGGGGACCGATAATCGAGGGTCTACGCTGGTTAAAAGCCGTATTGGATGTACCCGACGGAGCGGTGGACGCCCGGTACAGAGCCAGCGCTTTGACCACAGCCGCCTCCCTCGCCACCGCCGATGCCGACAATGGACTCGCGGCGGACTATGCGGGCGGCGCAGCGGACCTGTTCCGCGACTTGGGCGATGATCGCGGCCTCGCTGAGGCGCTGGATCTGCACGGCATCAACCTGGATTCGAAGGGTGCCGCCGACGGTCGCCGGTTCCTTGAGGAGGCGCTGCCCCTGGCCCGCGACTGCGCCGACCGGATGCTCGAGTCGACGATCCTGCAGCACCTGGGCCACGCAGCCTGCATCAGGGGGTTGCACACAACCGACGGAGTCCGGTACTTCAGCGAAGCTGCCGTGGTCGCCACAGCCGCCGGGGCCGAAGGAAGAGCAGCCTTGTCCAAGGCAGCGCTGGCCAACCTGGCTATCGGGTTGCAACAACTCGACCGCGCCCGCCTACTCCAGGATGAGATCCTGGCTGTCGCGGAGCGAACGGGCAGACTGGGTCTACGGCGCACGTGGGCGATGAACGAAGCCCTGTTTAGCAGGGAGGCTGGCAATCCCGAGCGTACTGCCGAAATGCTCCTGGAAGTCAGGTCTCTCAGTCGCCGTATGGGTTCGTCGCCGCCCCCGTCAGTGGATCTGATGGCAATCGAGGCGCAGCTGGAGGCCGGCCACTTTGACGATGGACGCAGCTTGATCCAGGAGCTCCTGGCGACCGGGCCCGCGCGCGACCGGCCCGCCCCCGTGCTCAACCTGGTCGCCTACGCCCTGATGAGACACGGGATGGCTGGGGAGGCCCGGCCACTCCTTGTCCAGGCTGTTGAAGCGGCGATGGCTGAGGGGACACTCGAAAATATCCTGATGGTGAAACATAGCCTGGCGGAGTGCATGGAACTGGAAGGCCGGTTGGATGACGCAAGGCGCGGTTACGTCGAGATACTTGGGCTCGCCGATGCTGACACGGCGGATTACCCCGTGCTTGGGTGGTTGGGCTTGTCCACCGTCGCCCTTGCCCTGGGCGACGCGGAGGGCGGTGCGCGCAATGCACGTGCGGCGCTGGACGCTGTGGCCCTGGACTCCCGGGTGGCGGGGGCTCCGCCGTCCTTGGCGCGCTGCATTCTTCACCCGGCCGGCGTCGCAGCGGGGTTGCTGGGACACCAGCAAGAGTGCGTTACGTTGCTTTCGGCGCTGCCGCTCCTCTGGATCGAGCCCTTCAGGCGGAAGCGGTCAGAAGAGGCGATCGCCGTGTCCAAAGCGCAACTGGGATCAGCCCGGGCTGAGAAGGCGGCCAGGCGGGGTGCTCAGATGCAGTGGGGGGAAGCCGCGGACATGGTCCGGTCGCTGTTCCCTCGAGCTGCCGTGGAAGCTGACCTGTCGTTTCTTCAGACCTCCGTCCGCGCGAACCCCAGCTCTTCGTAGAACTTTATCGCCCTATGGTTCCCCTCGGCGACCCCGAGGGATAGTTCTGTGTAGCCGGCCGCAGCGAGGGCATCGATGCTGTGCATGAGAAGGCGGCGACCCACGCCGTTACGCTGAGCTGGTGGCGCTACGAAGAGTTGCGCGACCAGGGGAACCGGGGCGGCCAGACCCGGCGGAGTGAAGTGAATGATCAGCGAGGCGCCAACGATGGACCCGTCGCGTTCTGCCACGAACGAGGCTTCCTCCAGCAATGGGCCGTTTTCCCCGGCCGCGATCTCCTCGACCGCGGCCGTTGCCTGCTCGGGCGTCTCACCTTCGTCGTCGACCGTGCCTCGGTAGGCGTCGAGCAGCAGGGGTCCCAGCCAGCCAACCTCTGAAGCGCGGACAGGGCGGATCGTGGGGTCCGGTGGCAAGTTCATTCTTTCCACGGGTCGGCGCATCTGCCGGCGCTGGCGGTTGGCGTGGTAACGCCCCTTGAAGAAAATCAGTGGGGACCCTTCGTTGTATTCGACGTCGGTCACCTCACCGACGAAGATCTCGTGGTCCCCGCCGTCGTAGCGTGCATAGGGCCGAGCGGCGATGCGGGCGATCGCGCCCGGGATCATCGGGGCTCCGTGGGGCCCGTCGACTATCTCGAGTCCCTTGAACTTGTCGATGTCGGCGGTCGCGAAGCGCTGCGAGAGCCCCACCTGATCGGCGCTGAGCACATTCACGAGCCAACCCCGCGTCTCCAGCATGGCGGCGTGGGTCGCGATGCGCCGGTCGATGCAGACCAGGACCAGTGGTGGGCTGAGCGAGACGGAGCCGAATGAATTTGCGGTCAGGCCCTGCGGCCGGCCCGCGGCGTCGCGCATCGTGACGATCGTCACGCCTGTGATGAAGCGGCCGCAGGCGATGCGGAAGGCGCTCTCATCGACGGGCATCTCGCTAGCGTACCGCCCGGGGCGTCAGGCCCTCGCGGCCCGTTTGTTGGCGAGTGTGGAGCAGAAGTCCAGCACCTCCGCCGCCAGCCTCAGCCGCCCCTCGAAACCCTCCATCAGTGTGTCGGTGGCGAGCACCGAGAGCCCGAACTCCTCCAGCTCCGGTTTGTAGGCGACGTCCTGGCGATCGATGACCAGGGCGTCGATCAGGCCCTCGTAAGCCTGCGCGACCCCGATCGGCGTCGCCGGGAAGTTCGCCGCCTCCATCATCTGTACTGTCGGCCCCTTGACCGCCTCTCCGCCGATCAGCGGTGACACCGCGACGCGCAGGCCACGAGCCTGCTCCAGCGCGGTGCGGAAACCGCGTACCGCCAGCATCGGCCCGATACTCGCCACCGGGTTGCTGGGCGCGATGATCACCGTGGCGGCCGACAGGAGGGAGGCGGCGGCCTCGGGGCTGGGCAAAGCGTCCGACGAACCGTGGTAGCGCACCTCCTCAACAGGTGGCTCGAATCGCCGCCTCACGAAGTACGTCTGGAAGTCGAGCTCGCCGTCGGGGGTCAGCACGAAGGTGCGCACGGCGTCGTCGGTGGCGGGCACCACGCGGGCGCCGATCCCCAGGCGCTGCGCGAGGTCCAGCGTCGCCTCCGTGAGCCGCCGGCCCTCGCGAAGCATGCTGGTGCGCAGCAGGTGGGTCCCGATGTCGCGGTCGCCGAGGAGGAACCAGGTCTGCTCGCCGTAGCGCTTCAGCGCCTCCAGCGCCTCGAAGCTGTCGGAGTCCACGCCCCAGCCCTGCTCCCGGTTGACCAGCCCGGAGAGCGTGTAGAGCACGGTGTCAACGTCGGGGCTGATGTGCAGGCCCCACATCTCGAGGTCGTCGCCGGTATTGCAGATGACGGTCATCTCGTCACCCGGAAGCAGCTCGCCCAGTCCCTCGACAAGCTTGACGCCGCCGATCCCGCCGGTCAGCACCGCGACCCGGTCGATGGCCCTGGGGCGGGCGACGCTCATCGGAAGTAGTCCTGCGCGGGGTCGCGCAGCAGCCGCGAAATGCCACCCGGGGCGGCCTCCCATTGATACCCGCGAACCACCGCGACCGGTACGCGATCGAGCTTGTTCATGACCAGTTCGGCGGCCGCTGCGAGCTCATCCGCGATCGCGATCTCGGTGCCCTCAAGCACGTGGTTCGCCGGGTCGGCCTGCCCCCGGTAATCCCGGATCGGCGCCATTCCGGCTACACCCACAGCGACGTTGACCAGGCCATGCCGGAAGGGGCGGCCGAAGGTGTCGCTGACGATGACCGCCACGGTTGCCTGGAAGTGCCCCCGGAGAGCCTCGCAAATACGCCCCGCGGAGGCGTCCGAATCCTCCGGTAGGAGCAGCGCGACCCCGGCTGGGCCCGCGTTGCTGCGGTCCACCCCGGCGTTCGCGCACACCAGCCCATGGGTGGTTTCCACGACCAGTACCCGCGGCCGGGCCCGCAGGACCGTGCGTGTCTCAGACAGGATGAGCTCCACGAGTCCCGCCTCGAAGCCAGTCTCATCTGCGAGTAGCGAGGCCCGCGGGCCGGGCGCAGGGAGCACGGGCACCTGGCGGCCCTCCGCCTTGGAGACGATCTTGCTGGCCACGACCAGCACGTCGCCATCCATGAGAGCCATGCCGGCTTTGCCCAGGGCCTCGAGCAGCACTTCCGCCAGGTCGTCGCCGGGGGCGACCTCGGGGATGCCCGTCACCGGGATGGCCTGGATGCCGGGGGCGATGCTCACGCTTCGCGCGAGCGCGCCGCCCACTCCTCCTCGATCGCCACGTCGAGGCGGAACTTGCCTGCCTCGATCAGGACGCGACGTCCCTCGGGACCTGACTTTTCGAGCGCATCCAAATCGTCCGGGGTGTCGATGTCGATGCGCAGCCGCGGGTTCTCGATCACCTTCACCGGCAGGGCCATCTCGCGGGCCTCGCGCTGGTGCTGGAGGAGGGAGCCGGGGCCGAAGTGCAAGCGCATCGGTCGCGCCGGCGATAAGCGCAGCGCGTTGGTGCCCTCGCCCGCAAGGTTGGAAACCATGACCAGGACGGGGCCCTTGGGCCGGAGCAGCTGGTCGATGTCCTCTGGCCTCGCCAGGGGAACGTCGGCGGAGATCGTCACTAGTGTCTGGGCCCCCAGGCGCCGGCCCTCCTCGAAGCCCACCTCCACGGCCGCGCTCTGGCTGAGCAGGTCGGGTCGGAGCAGGGCCTGGAAGCCGTGGTTGCGCGCCAGCTTCACGGCGTCGTCGTCCTCCACCACGGCGATCCGGCGGCTGATCGAGGCCGAGCGTTCGAAAGCCAGCAGCACCCGGATCGCCGATGCTCGCGACAGCGCGGCGCGCTGCTCGGCGTCCAACTTGGCGCCCAGACGCGTCTTGGCACTGGTGAACGCCTTGATCGGAACGACGGCGCAGATCACGGACCTATTCTGCGCAGCGCGTCACCCGTGGGCACTAGGATTGCGGCCGATGGCGCAGGAGTCCGCGGCCGGCGACGAGACGCCCGGCACAATCCCCGACGACTGGCTCAACGACTACACCAACTACCAGCGGTGCTACGTCTGCGGTCAGCAGAACCAGAGCGGGCTCAAGACCACCTTCCGCCAGGACGGCGACCGCATTGTCACCACCTTCACGGGTGACGAGCGCCACCAGGGCTATCCCGGTGTGGTGCACGGCGGGATACTGGCGTCCATCCTCGACGAGACCCTGGGACGCACCGCGCTGTTCGAGCGCGCCTGGGTGATGACCGGCCGCCTCGAGGTGCGCTACCGCAGCCCCGCGCCGATCGGCGAGGAGTTGCGGATCACCGCCTGGGCCACCCGCGTGCGGAGTCGCTCCCTGGAGGCCAGGGGCGAGGTTCGCCGGCCCGGCGGGGAGCTGCTGGCTGAGGCCACGGGGATGTTTCTCAAGGTGCCCGAGCGGGTGATGAAGCAGGCCGAGGACGCGCATCCGGAGTTCGCCGAGTTCTTCCAGGCGGGGATCCCGCACGAGTCTGGATGACCCAGCGCTACTTCGTCTTTGACGAGGAACACGAGGCCTACCGCGAGAGCGTCCGCAGTTTCGTCAGCAAGGAGCTCGCACCCCACGCCGACGAGTGGGAGCGCGCCGAGGATTTTCCCGACGAGGTCTTTCGCCGCATGGGCGCGCTGGACCTGTTCGGCAACAAGTTCGAGGAGAAGTACGGCGGATCGGGAGCGGGACCGCTGTTCGAGGCGGTGCTCATCGAGGAGTTGGCCCGGTGTGGCTCGGGGGGTGTCGCCGCTGGGATCGGGGCGCACGCGCAGATCGCACTCCCCCCCATCGCCAATTTCGGCACCGAGGAGCAGAAGCAGCGCTGGCTCGTCCCGGGGATAAAGGGCGAGAAGATCGCCGCCCTCGGCATCACGGAGCCAGAGGCCGGCTCTGACGTCTCCGGGATCAAGACCAGGGCCGTCCGTGAGGGTGGCGACTACGTCCTCAACGGGGGCAAGGTGTTCATCACCAACGGCTGCCGCGCCGACATGATGGTGACCGCGGTGCGCACCGGCGACGATCCCCACGCGGGCGTGTCGTTCATCGTGGTCGAGAAGGGGACCCCCGGCTTCGACCAATCGATCAAGCTGGAGAAGCTCGGCTGGCGGGCCTCCGACACCGCCCAGATCTTCTTCTCGGATTGCCGGGTGCCGGCGGCCAACATGCTGGGAGGCGAGGGAGCCGCCTTCCCGATGATCATGGCCAATTTCCAATGGGAGCGACTCTCGATGGCCCTGGGCGCGGTCACCGGCGCCGAGCAGACGCTGCGCCTCGCCACCAACTACGCGTCCGAGCGTGTGGCCTTCAACCGCCCCATCGTCCGCTTCCAGGCGATCAAGCACAAGCTGGTGGAGATGGCGACGGAGATCGAGATGGCCCGCCACCTCACCTATCACGCGCTCTGGCTGTACAGCCAGGGCCGGGACGCGGTCAAGGAGGTCTCGATGGCCAAGATCGCCGCCACCGAGTGCCACACCCATGTCGCGGACGAGGCGGTGCAGATCCACGGTGGCTACGGCTACATGATGGAGTTCCCGGTGCAGCGGTCCTGGCGAGATGCGCGCCTGGGTCCCATAGGAGGCGGCACCACGCAGATCATGCGCGAGATCATCGCCAAGGCGATGGACCTCTGATCGCGATAACGGTTACCCTATGCGCCGTCTGACCGCAACACTGAGGTAACTGGGTTTGAACTGGGTCCTGTTCTGGCTTTTCCTGCACATCGCCGCTGCAATCATTGCCTTCGGTCCGACGTTCACCTTCCCGATCATTGGCGCCATGGCCGCGAAGAATCCGCAGTTCGGCCACTTTGCCGCCGAGGTCAGCCACAAGATCGAGCGCGGGCTGGTATTCCCCGTCGCCATGACGATGTTGGTGAGCGGAATTGGCCTGATCATCTCGAGCGGACGGAACCTGACCAAAAGTCCGTGGCTGGCGATCGGGATTGCCCTGTACCTGATTGCCGTGAGCATCGCGTTCTTCGTCCTCATCCCAAACACCGGCAAGCTGGTGGAGGCCACCGCCGGCGGTCCGCCCCCGGGTGGGCCGCCCCCGGGTGAACACGCCGGGCCGCCACCGCACATCGCCGCCCTGGTCAAGAAGAACCAGGTGGGGGGGATGATCCTCACCGCGCTCCTGATCACGATCATCTTCCTGATGGTGGTCAAGCCCGGAGGCTAAGTGCGCCCCTCGTGGCGCACAATGTCAGAGGTGGGTGCACCGGCGGGGGTGTCGGCGCTCTCCGGAGGTGACTCGGTGAGGCGAATTCATTACGCGGCTGCGATGTGCGTGGCCCTCAGCCTGGCCGCCTGTGGCGCCCCCGAGAACCCGATGGCGGTGGTCAGAGACGCGGGCCAGAAGATGGCCACCGTCAAGTCCATGAAATTCGACTTGACCGGCCGCGTGAAGACCCACAGAGAGTACGCGAGCAGCGCGGGTCTTCCCGCCGGGCTGAAGTCGTTGGTGCCCACCGACAGCGACCAAAAGCTCGACGGCACCGGGGCCGCGTTGCTGCCCGACCGGTTCTCGCTGGACGGACACTCCTCGCAGGGGGATACCACCTCTCGGGTGCACATGGTGGTGATCGGGGACACCGTGTTCATGACCATCCCTACAACCGGGGCCTGGATCAAGTTCCCCACGGGCGCCAAGAGTGGGGGCGGAGCGGGGGCGGGCGCCTCGCTTGGTGGTGGCATCGGTGGGTTCGACCCGGCCAGCTCCGAGAAGCTTCTCAAGTCTGCGAAGTCAGTGACCGACCTTGGGTACGAAGACGTGGACGGGGTCCGTAGTTATCACTACCGCCTCTTCATGGACACGGACAAGCTCATGGCGGCGGTCAACGCGGAGGCCGCGACGTCCACGGTGCCCGGTATCAGTTCGCTGGCCGACAGGCTGACGATCAGCGATTACCGGGTGGAAACCTGGATTGGCGTGGTCGACCACCTGACGCGCCGCACCCTCACCGATTACTCGATGTCTCTCCGGCCGGCGTCGTCAGGCGCGCAAGCGCCGTCGGGAACAGGGATGGACCTCAGCGGGATGAAGATGAACATGTCCGCGCACGCGCTCATGAACCTGCACGACTTTGGCGCGGCGGTGACCATCACCGCACCACCCAATGCCCAGGATTTCTCGACGCTGTTCGGAGGTGCGGCCGGGAAACCCCCGGGTCAGAACTCCCGGTAGATGAGGTAGCGCAGGGTCCCGGGTTCGGACACGTCGACAAAGCGGTGACCCTTGCGTTTACTCCACGCTGAGAGGTCGTGCGTCGCGCCTGGGTCCGTGGCCAGGACCTCGAGCACGCCGCCCGGCGGGACGCGGTCCATCTCATCCCGGGCGCGCACCAGCGGGAGGGGGCAGCGGAGCCCGCGGGCGTCGACGCTGCGGTCGGGTTTGGGCGTCTGCTCCATGCGGCGAGAATAGTTGGGTGAGGCAGGCCTACCCCTTCAGCGCCATCGTCGGCCAGGAGCCGATGAAGCTGGCGTTGGTTCTCAACGCCATCAACCCGCGCATCGGCGGCGTGCTGATCCGGGGCGAGCGGGGCACCGCGAAGTCCACGGCGGTACGGGCGCTGGCGGCGCTGCTCCCGAAACGCCGCGTGGTGGTGGAGTGCCGGTTCTCCTGCGACCCTGACCAGCCGCGCGAGCTCTGCGCGGAATGCCGGGCGCGGCTCGAGGCGAGGGGGGAGTTGCCGACCATCACCAGCAGGATGCGGGTTGTCGAGCTGCCCGTGGGCGCCAGTGAGGACCGTGTCGTGGGCTCGATCGACCTCGAGGCCGCCATCCGCGAGGGCGCCCGCCGGTTCGAGCCGGGACTGCTGGCCGAGGCCAACCGCAACCTCCTGTACGTCGACGAGGTGAACCTCCTCGACGACCACCTGGTTGATGTTCTCCTGGACGCGGCCGCCATGGGCATCAACTCCGTCGAGCGGGAGGGGGTGTCCTTCGTCCACCCGGCGCGGTTCATCCTCGTTGGCACGATGAACCCCGAGGAGGGGGAACTGCGTCCGCAGCTGCTCGATCGCTTTGGGCTGTGCGTAGATGTCGGCGGGAGCCATGACATCGAGGAGCGGGTGCGGATCATGGAGCAGGACGCCGCCCGCGCTGATGACCCGCGGGCGTTTGCCGAGGCTTCGACGGCCGACGAGCAAATCGCGGGGGATGACATCGCCGCGGCGAGTGCGCGCCTTCCAATGGTGAGGGTGAGCCAGGTGATGCTCCAGCTCGCCTCCAGCCTGGCGGTGTCGGCCGGCGTTTCCGGCCACCGCGCCGACATCGTCGTGACCCGGACCGCGAGGGCCCTGGCGGCGCTCCGCGGCCTCGACCAGGTGGGACTCACCGAGATCCAGGACGCCGCCGACCTGGCTCTCAACCATCGCCGCCGCGAGACCGCGCCGGGCCAGCAGAACACCCAGCAGGATGACCTGCGGGCGCAGGCCGAGGAGAAACTCAAGGAGCTCGAGCAGGAGGCGCAGAAGCAACAGGTGGAGGGCAAGCCCGAGGCCCAGGCCGAGAGCGAGAGCGGCGCCGGCGAGGAGCAGCAGGAGATTGAAAGCAGCGCCGGGACGGCGCCGCTAGAACCCAGCGATCCCGCGCCAGTCGATGGCAACGAGGACCTCGCCGGGGACCTCTTCCCGGTGGCCAAGATCGAGATCCCGCGCGAGCGTCGCCAGCGCCGGTCGGCCGGCAAGCGCACCAAGAGCGCCACCGACCAGCGGCGGGGACGCTACGTTCGCGCCACGCAGGTGGAGAAGACCACCGACCTCGCGCTGGATGCGACCTTGCGTGCCGCCGCACCAATGCAGCAGCGCCGCCGTGAGGCCGCCGTCGCTGCCGGCGAGGAGGTCGGCGAGAACCTGCGCCTCGAGCGCCATGACCTGCGCCAGAAGGTGCGGGATCGCAAGATCGGCAACCTGATCGTCTTCGTCGTGGACGCCTCCGCCAGCATGGATGCCGAGCAGCGGATGAACGCCACCAAGGGCGCTGTCCTGTCCCTGCTGCGCGACGCCTATGTGCGCCGCGACAAGGTCGCGCTGGTGGTCTTCAGTGGTCGCGAGGCAAAGGTCGTCCTGCGGCCGACCAACAGCGTGGAGATGGCCGAGAAGCGTCTGAATCGCCTGACCGTGGGTGGCACAACGCCGCTGACGCACGGCCTGGTCGAGGGACTCAAGCTGGTCAGGAGCGAAAAGCTGAAGAACCCCGATGTGTACCCTCTGCTGGTGCTCATCTCCGACGGCCGCGGCAACATCTCGGTGGCCGGAGACGAGCCTCTCCTGGAGGCCCAGCGGGTGGCGGAGCAGGTCCGCCAGGAGGGCATCCGGGCGCTGGTCATCGACTCTGCCCGGGACTACTCGCGGAGCCTACCAGCCCGTCGCCTGGCGCAGGTGGGCGGATCGGCCTACAGCACCTACGCGGTGAACGCGTGCAATGACCTTGCCGAGCACATGGGCGGCAGGTACCTTGGCCTCTACGACCTCAACCAGCGCGCCATCCTCGCGGGTGTCCAGGAGAGCCTGGGCCAGCGGTTCACAGGCGGGGATGCGCGGGGGCCGAGAATCAGCGCGTGAGCAAGTCCGCGGCATCCCTGCCTTCGACGCCCGGTCCCCGGGGCGCGGTGTACCCGTTCAGCGCGATCGTGGGGCAGGACCGCATGCGGCTGGCGCTGGAGTTGAACGCCGTCAACCCGGCCATCGGCGGGGTGCTGATCCGCGGCGAGAAGGGCACCGCGAAGTCGACCGCGGTGCGCGCGCTGGCGCGCCTCCTGCCGGAGATAGATGTCGTCGAGGGATGCCATTACAGCTGCGAGCCGCCGCGCGACGGCGCCGAGTCCAGGCTCTGCATGGACTGCTCCGAGCGGGTTGGACGTGGCGAGAAGCTGGCCACCACGAAGCGCCGGATGCGGGTCGTCGAGCTGCCCATCAACGCCTCCGAGGACCGTGTCGTGGGCAGCATCGACATCGAGTCGGCGATCAAGACCGGGACCAAGCGTTTCGAGCCCGGGGTGCTGGCTGAAGCCAACCGCAACATCCTCTACGTCGACGAGGTCAACCTTCTCGACGACCACCTGGTCGACGTGCTGCTCGACGCGGCCGCGATGGGGGTCAACATCGTGGAGCGCGAGGGGGTCTCGGTATGGCACCCGGCGCGCTTCATCCTGGTCGGCACGATGAACCCCGAGGAGGGCGACCTGCGGCCGCAGCTGCTCGATCGGTTCGGCCTTTGCGTTGACGTCAGTGGCATTCGCGACGTGAAGGAGCGGGTGAGGATCATCGAGCGGCGCGAGGCCTGGGAGGAGGATCCCGAGGCGTTTGCCCGGGAGTACGCGGAGCAGGAGTCGGAGTTCGCCGCGCGCATCGCCACAGCCATCGCCCGCCTCGCCTCGGTCGACGTCCCGCGGCATGTGCTCGAGAGCATCGCGCAGCTCAACGTCAGCCTGGGGGTCGATGGTCACCGGGCCGACCTCGTCGCGCGCAAGGCCGCCCAGGCGCTGGCGGCGCTTCGCGACGTTTCCACGGTGGGACAACCTGAGGTGGACGAGGTGACCGACATGGTCCTTGCCCACCGGGTCAAGGGCCAGCTGGGCGGGCGCTCGGGCTACGAAGCGGCCGCCGGGCAGCGCCGCTAGAGCCGCCGGGTTCTCAGCCGCCCGCCTGGGAGCTGCCGCCGCGGATGACGCGCGGCTTGAACTGCCTGGCGGCGGCCTTGCGACGCCGGGCGGTGGGCTTGGCGCGACTCCGAGGTTTCGCGCGGGGGGATCGGACCCGCGGCGCGGCTGGCTCACCCACGACGGTGATGTCGGGCCGCACGGACTCCGTCCCGCGACGGTCGAGGACGGTCTGGAAGAGCCGTCCCAGCAGGTTGCCGCTGCGCTCCATGTCCTCGACCGGTACCTGGAGGGGCTTGCGCTCGACGACCTTCCGGGTGATCTCGATCCCGTGCTTGGGCAGGATTTTCGATAGGTAAGGCCAGGTCCGGTAGAGCCCGCTGGCGACCGTCTCGTACCCATGCTGGAGCACGATCATCTGGGCCGAGAAGCTCATCACCTCGTGGAAAAACATCTTCTCGTCGTCCGGGCGGGGCTCGATGAGCAGGATATCAACCTCGGGGTGCTTGCCTCTCACCTCCCGCAGGTGGTCCACCAGGGTGTCGTGCAGCATCCCGCGGATGACCTGGTTGCCGATGGCCCGGATGCCGAGGTCAAAGATCGATCGACCGCCCTCGTCGGTGGTGGCCCGCCTGCGGATCGCCTCGGTGTCCAGGGGCACCAGCCCGTTGATGATCACCACCAACTTTGCGCCCCGGTCGATGGCCACGTCGATCGCGGCATGTCCCTTGATGCCGCCATCGATGTAGTGCCGGCCCTCGATCTCCACCGGGCGGAAGAGGATGGGGATGCAGCTGGAGGCGGCGACCGCTTTGGATATCGGGACGTTCGGTGTCTTCTGGCGCGAGAAGGTGACCCGACGATCGGCCTCAATGTCGGTTGCGACAATGTGCAGCTCACGCGGGATGTCCCTGAAGTCGTCGCTCAGCCCCGCGGCCGCAAACGTCTGGCGGATGTAGTTCTCGACGCCGTGGTTGCTGAAAACCCCCGAGGGTAGAAGCGGTGTGAGGCTCATAAGGGCCTCTGACATCGGCACCCGGTCCCGGTACTGCCAGTACTCTCCGATCGCCCGACGCAGCAGGCTCGGCGCCTTGAGGAGGCGGGTGACGGCCTCACCGACGTTGGGCTGGTAGAGCTGCATCCGGCTGAGCCTCGAGAACCCGGGGATGGTCCCGGCCATGAGGCCCGCCAGCACGACTGGCGGCATGCCGCCGGCGAGGGCCGAGCAGACCACCGCGCCGGCGCTGGTGCCGACATAGATGTCGAAATCGTTGACCGTGCGGTTGGTCAGGATGTGGTCCAGGGCCCGCAGCGCCCCAATCTCGTAGGAGACACCGGTCAGGCCGCCGCTGGCCAGGACCAGTGCTGTCTTTCCCTTCTTTCGTGCCGCCACGCGTGGATTGTGTCACGGTGGCCCCCCGCTAGAATCGCCCGCCGTGTCCAAGCCCCTGTCGCGCATCCGCAACTTCTGCATCATCGCGCACATCGACCACGGCAAATCGACCCTCGCGGACCGGATGCTCGAACTCACCGGGGCCGTGCAGCAGCGCGATATGAAGTCCCAGCTGCTCGACCAGCTGGACCTCGAGCGGGAGCGGGGAATCACCATCAAACTGGCCCCCGTGCGCCTCAACTTCCGGGCCGAGGATGGGGTGGAGTACGAGCTCAACCTGATCGATACCCCTGGCCACGTGGATTTCGCCTACGAGGTCTCGCGCTCCCTGGCGGCGTGCGAGGGCGCCGTGCTGGTGGTCGATGCCGCCCAGGGCGTGGAGGCCCAGACGCTGGCGAACGTCTACCAGGCCATCAACCACAACCTGGAGATCGTGGTGGTGATCAACAAGATCGACCTCCCGGCGGCGCAACCGGAGGTGGTGCGCCAGGAGATAGAGGAGACCATCGGCCTCCACGCGGAGGACGCGATCCTGGCGTCGGCGAAGGAGGGAATCGGGGTCCGAGAGACGCTGGAGGCCGTGGTGCGCAAGGTTCCACCCCCTCGAGGTTCGGCGGAGGGCCCCCTCCAGGCGCTGATCTTTGACAGTCACTTCGACAGCTACAAGGGCGTCATCTCCTACCTGAGAGTCTTCAATGGGCGGCTCAAACCGGGCATGCAGGTGAAGATGGGCAGCACCGGCCGCACCTACGACGTCGAGGAGGTGGGGGCCTTCCGGCCCGCGATGCGCGAGGAGCATGAGCTGACCGCCGGTGAGGTCGGATATGTCGCCGCCTCGATCAAGAATCTCCGTGACGCCCGGGTGGGCGACACGATGCTGGACGCGCGCAACGCCGCCGAGCCATTGCCCGGTTACAAGCAGGCCCAGCCGATGGTTTACGCCGGCATCTACCCGCAGGCGGCGGACGACTTCCAGGACCTCAAAGACGCCCTCGAGAAGCTGCAGCTGAACGACGCCGCGCTGGTGTACGAGCCGGAATCATCGGCGGCGCTGGGCTTTGGCTTTCGCTGTGGCTACCTTGGCCTGCTGCACATGGAGATCGTCCAGGAACGCCTGGAGCGGGAGTTCGCCCTCGAGCTCATTGCCACCGCGCCCACCGTCGTGTACCGCGTGACCCATCCCGACGGCCGGGTGGAGATGATCGACAACCCCCAGCACTTCCCGCCGCCGGACCGCCAGACAGCGGTCGAGGAGCCGCGCGCGAGGATCTCGGTGATCGCGCCGGCCGAGTACACGGGCGCGATGATGCAGCTGGCACAGGACCGACGCGGCGAGTTCATCAACCTCGAGCACCAGCCCGGCGACCGCGTGTTGCTCTCGTACGACATCCCCATGGCCGAGCTGATCCACGACTTCTACGACCAGCTCAAGTCACGGTCCAAGGGCTACGCCTCGCTGGACTACGAGATGACGGGGTACCGCAAGGCCGACCTGGTCAAGCTCGACATCCTGGTGGGCGGCTCACCGGTGGACGCGCTGTCGATGATCGTGCCCCGGCAGAACGCCAGCTTCCAGGGGCGCAAGCTGGCCGAGAAGCTGAAGACCCTGATCCCCCGCCAGATGTTCGAGGTGGCGATCCAGGCCGCCATCGGTGGCAAGATCGTGGCCCGCGAGACGGTGTCGGCCTTCCGCAAGGACGTCATCGCCAAGTGCTACGGCGGTGACATCACGCGCAAGCGCAAGTTGCTGGAGAAGCAGAAGGTGGGCAAGTCACGGATGAAGCGGGTGGGCAATGTCGAGATCCCCCAGGAGGCCTTCATGGCCGTGCTGTCCCTTGACTGAGCAGCCGTCAACCCAGCAGGAGCGCGTCCAGGAGCGGCTTGTCGGGCGCCATGAGTTCCTTGGGAAGGTAGGCAAGGCGGACCAGGCGGAGCTCGTGGTCCGGCGCGGAGGGCAGGCCCGGGATGCGGGCGCGGCGGAGCGCGAAGGTGCGGCCGTCGACCTCACGCAGGCCCAGGTCCTCCTCGCTCAGGACCTCGATGCCGAGCCTGCTGGAGAGCCGGGCAAACGCCGCGTCGGCGGTCTCGCCGTCCTGGGGGGTGGTCCGCGGGATGCGCCAGTTGGGATCGCCGGGGTGGCGCACCAGCAGGACGTGCCCCGCGTTCAGGGCGAGGAGGCCCGCCTCATCGAAGGGCTCGGACATGGCAGAAGGGTAGAGGACGGCAGGAGGGCGGTGCCCCGGAGCCTCTACCTCCACGTCCCCTTCTGCGTCAGCAAGTGCCCGTACTGTGACTTCAACTCGCACGTGGGCCAGCAGCACCTGTTCAACGGCTATATCCGCGCCCTTGTCGACGAGGTCCGAGCCTGGGGCTGTGAGCTGGACCACCCCGTGCTGGAGACGGTTTTCATCGGCGGCGGCACACCGAGCCTGGTTCCAGCGGAGCACATCAGCGCCCTCCTCGACGCCGTGCGCGAAGCCTTCCCGCTGGCTCCCGGCGCCGAGGTGAGCATGGAGGCCAACCCCCAGTCGGCCGAGGCCCGACGGATGGACGCGTGGCTGGCGGCCGGGGTCAACCGGCTGAGCCTCGGAGTGCAGAGCCTTGACGATGGCACGCTGGCGTTCCTGGAGCGGGCCCACGACGCGGCCGAGGCCCGCACCGTCATGGCGCAGGCGCGCTCCGCTGGTTTCAAGAGTCTCTCCTTCGACCTGATCTTCGCGGTGCCGGGACTGACCACGCCACGCTGGCGCGAGGTCCTTGAGGAGGCCGTGAGCCACCGTCCGGACCACCTCTCGGCGTACGAGCTGACGCCTGAGGTGGGCACGCGCCTGGGCACCGACGTGGCGGCCGGCTGGGTGGTCCTGCCTGATGAGGACACGCAAATCGAGCAGTACGAGCTGGCATCCGCCCTTCTGGGGGAAAGAGGCTTGGAGCGTTACGAGGTCTCGAACTGGGCGCGGCCGGGACATCGCTGTCGTCACAACCTCGCGTACTGGAGTGGCCGGCCCTACGCCGCCGCGGGCGCCGGCGCACACGCCTACGTCGTACCGCCGCGGATGCCGGCGTGGCTCGGGGAGCCGCCGGCGGGCGCGGTCAGCGCCCGGCAGTGGAACGTGGCCAGCCCGGCGGCCTACATCAGTGCTGTCAGGAGGGGGGCCGGTGCAGTGGCCGGCCACGAGTGGCTGGACCTGGCCACCACCGCGTCGGACCTGATGATGATGGGCCTCCGGCTGGATGACGGCGTCGATCTCGCCGCCGCCGAGGCTGTCATCCCGGGCGTGCGCGCCCACCTGGAGCCGGCGATCGCGCGGCTGACCGGGTCCGGGCTTCTGCGCACCGACCGCGACGTGGTGCGCGCCACCCCTCGGGGCGGCGCCGTCCTCAACCGCGTGGTCGCGGAGTTCCTGCCCTCGATTTGATGACTCTTGGCACTCAAAGCTATAGAGTGCTAAGGATGCCAGGCCTCGACGACCGCAAGGAACAGGTGCTGCGCGCCGTCGTGGTGGACTACACCACGACTGGTAGCCCCGTCGGCTCCCAGGCGCTGGCCCAGCGACATTTTGCCCGCTGGAGCTCCGCGACCATCCGCAACGAGCTGGCGCACCTCATGGAGACCGGCCACCTGCGCCAGCCCCACACCTCGTCGGGCCGCGTCCCGTCCGACCTCGGCTACCGCTACTTCGTCGACTTCCTGATGGAGGAGGGTCGGGTGGAACCCAGGCTGCGGGACCAGCTGGGGACGTATTTCGATGCCCTGCCAGTGGACCTCGAGGGCATCCTCGAGGGCACCGCGATGTGCCTGGCGCGCGCCTCGGACAGCGTCGGCGTGATCAGCGCCCCCAGGACCAGCAGCAGCAGGCTGAAGTACGTGAACCTGGTCCACCTGGACGGGCCGCGGATCCTCGCCCTGGTGGTACTCGAGGGCAACCTCGTGCGGCAGCAGCCGCTGGAGCTTCCCGAAATCACCGACCAGGAGAGCCTGGACGGCCTCTCGGGCCGCCTCAACCACGCCCTCAAGGGACAGGCCACCGAGGCGGTTGAAAGGTTTGGCCGCGACCCCGGCCTTGACGCCTGGCAGGAGGCCGTGGTCCAGGGCATCGGCAGCGTCATGACGGCGTACGACGAGCAGTCGGCGAGGGTCATCGTCCACGATGGCGTGCGCAACCTGGTCAAGCAGCCTGAGTTCTTCGAGCCTGGGCGCCTGATGCCGGTGCTCGAGCTTCTCGAGGAGAGCAGGACGTTGGCGCGGGTCATGGAGTCGCTGGACCCCGGGGAGCAGCTGTCGGTGGTCATCGGTGACGAGAACCCCGACAACCACCTGCGGGACTGCACCGTGGTCCTCACCACCTACCGCGCAATGGGTGGGGTGACAGGGACGATGGGCACCATCGGGCCCACGCGGATCCGGTACCCCGAGGTCGTTGCCAGGGTCCGATACATCGCCCAGCTGGCCGGCGATTCCCTCGGCCGTCTCTACTCGTAGGTTCCGCCGGTGGGCCGAGTGGGTAGAGTCCGGGGCATGAGTCCCGACGGAGGAGAGGTTCGGCCCGGCCGCAGCTCGCGCCAGGCGCGATCCCACGAGCGGCCCGACGCGGCGGCGGGTAGCGACCTGCCCGTGAGCGAGGTCGATGCGCCAGTGTTCTCGCCGGAGCCACAGACCGAGCCGGAAGTTGTCGCCGAGCACAACCGCGACCGTACCCACGCCGAGGCGATGGGCATCCCCCCGCTGTGGGCGGTCAGCGGCGGTGGGGGTGGCTCGAGCGGGAAGACCAAGGAACTGAAACGCCAGCTGGCGGCCGCCGAGGAGGCTCTCGAGGGCGCCCGGGCGGAGGCCCGAGATGCCAACGAGAAACTCCTCAGGGTGGCCGCAGAGATGGAGAACGTCCAGCGCCGCCATCGCCAGGACCGCCAGGACCAGTTGCTCTACGGCAACGCGGAGCTGGTCAAGCGCATCCTGCCCCTGTTGGACAACTTTCACCGTGCCCTGGAGCACGTTCCCGAGTCGAACGCCAACGACCCCGCGGTGCAGCAGTGGGTCGAGGGCCTCAACCTGGTCGTGCGCCAGTTCGAGGACATCCTCGCGGCCGTCGGTGTCGAAGCGATCGAGGCGGTTGGCAAGCCGTTCGACCCCAACGAACACCAGGCGGTGGCCACCGAGGCCTCAGAGGAGCACCCCGACGGACACGTCACCGCCGAGTTGCAGCGCGGCTACCGGCTGCGCGACCGCATCCTGCGTCCCAGCATGGTCAGAGTCGCCAGCAACAACTGAGGGCAATGGCCACAACCCGCGACTACTACACCGTCCTCGAGGTCAGCCGCTCGGCGGGCCCGGAAGAGATCAAGAAGTCCTTCCGCAAGCTGGCGATGCAGTACCACCCGGACCGCAACCCCGGCAACGCCGAGGCTGAAGCGCGCTTCAAGGAGCTCAGCGAGGCGTACGAAGTGCTCTCCGATCCCACCAAACGCCAGCAGTACGACACCTTCGGCGCCGTGCCGGGCATGGGCGGTGGTAGCGGCTTCCCGGGGGGGTTCCAGGGGGCTGGTTTCGGCGACATATTCGACATGTTCTTCGGCGGGCAGGGACGGGCGGGCGCCCGCCCCGGTCCTCGGCGCGGCTCCGACCTCCGCTACACCCTGGCCCTGGACTTCGAGGAGGCCGTCTTCGGCGTCGAGAAGGAGATCGACGTTCCCCGCCAGGACACCTGCGGCACCTGCTCCGGGAGCGGGTCCGAGCCCGGCAAGGGCACCACGCGGTGCCCGGACTGCAGCGGTTCGGGCCAGGTGCGGCGCATGTCGCAGTCGCTCTTCGGCCAGGTCGTCAATGTCACCACCTGCCCCCGCTGCCGGGGGGAGGGCGAGCTTGTCGAGCACCCCTGCGCGACCTGCCATGGGGCGGGGAGGGTGGAGTCGACCAAGCGCCTGAGGGTGAAGATCCCGGCAGGAGTCGACGAAGGCGACCAGGTTCGCCTAACCGGGGAGGGCGAGGCCGGCGTCAAGGGCGGCGGTTACGGCGACCTCTACGTGGCGGTGGCGGTGCGCCCCCACGCGGAACTGCGCCGCAGCGGCCGCGACATCTACTACGACCTCGGGGTTGGGTTTGGGCAGGCCGCGCTTGGCGACAGCATCGAGGTGCCCACCGTCGACGGCAAGGTGAAGCTGGAGTTACCGGCGGGCACCCAGTACGGGACGCGGCTGCGGATCGCCGGCCATGGGGTTCCCCACGTTCGCACCGGGCGCCGCGGCGACCAGATCGTCATCGTCCACGTCATCACGCCGACCAAGCTGACCGCCCCGCAGCGCAAGGCGTTGGAGGTGCTGGGCGGCCGGACGGGCCTGCCCACGGCGGCGCCCAAGGGCATCCTCGACCGCCTTAAGGACTCGCTGGGGATCTAGCGGCGGCCGATCCCGCGTCCTGCCGTCAGCCGGGCGGCCAGGTCATGAAGCGGCCGCCGATCAGGTGCAGGTGAAGGTGGTAGACCGTCTGGCCGCCGTTGGGCCCGGCGTTGATGTTGAGGCGGAAGCCCTGGTCGGAAATTCGCAGCTCCTTGGCGAGCGAGTTAGCGGTCTGAACCAGCTTGACCACGACTCCCGCGTCGTCATCCTGGATCTCGCGGATGCTGGGGATGTGCTTGGTCGGGATGATCAGCAGGTGGGTCGGGGCGATCGGCTTGATGTCCTCGAAGGCCACCACGTCCTCGTCCTGGTACACGACCTTCGCGGGGATGTCGCCGCTGACGATCTTGCAGAAGATGCACTCGTCGCTCACTCACTCACTCCTTTCAACTGAAGGTCGCCGCCGCGTTCGAGGGCGATTGTGACCGCCGCCAGTACCGCCGGTAGCGGGCGCATGATGCGCGCCCCAAGGCTCACCACCTGGGCGCCCGCCTGCCGCGCCACCATTATCTCCGCGTCGGACCAGCCTCCCTCCGGTCCCACGATGAGGCAGCAATGTCCCTCGTCGTCGATGGCCTCGCCGAGGCTGCGCAAGCCGGCCCCCTCGTAGAGCAGGTACGGCGTCAGGCCGTCGTCCCTGGCAGCCTGCAGCGTGGTCTCGAGAGATGCCGGCTCGAGCACCCGCGGAAGTCGGGCGCGGTGCGCCAGCTCGGCACCCTGGCGGCAGACCTGGTGCCAGCGCTCGGCCTTCTGGCGCAACCTGCTGTCCTCGGGACGGGCGACCACGCGCTCGGTCAACATGGGTTGGAAGCTGGTTACGCCGAGCTCCGTGCCGTATTCCAAAATGCGCTCGAACTGGTCGCCTTTGAGCAGCGCCTGGGCGACGCGGACCTGGCGTCTCGGCTCCATCTGCGACCGCCGGCTCTCCAGGACGTCGGCGACGACCTCCCTGGGGCCGGCCGCCACAACCCGACAATGGTGCTCCACCCCGTCCTCGGTCACCGCCACCAGCTCCTCGCCCGGGCGGACCCGCAACGCCCCGCCCACGTGCCGTGCGGTTTCGTCGGTCAGCCGCAGGCGCCCGTCCGATACCTGCGCCGCGGAGACGAAAACCCAGACCACGGCAGCCGATGCTAGTGGAACGCCTCATAGCCGAGAGGTTTTCACCAGCCGCTACAGTCCGACCGGTGACACCGTCATCCGCCGGCTGGCCAACCGACCCGCGCCTGGGCGAGGTGCTGAGGCGCGCCATCGACGTGGTCCGGGCGCTCGACCCGCTGGCCATGGCCGCGCTGGGCGAGGGCGTCGGCCCGCCGCCCATGGACCGCGCGCGCGAGTCCGAAAACATCGCCGTTCTGCGCCGGTTGGCCCTCGAGGCAGATGCTTTGGGACCGCTGCCCACGAAGGCGGACGAGCTCGATCGCGCCGCGCTCCGGTGGGCTCTGGGCCGCGCGGCGGACGGCGCCCTGATGGATCGTCCCGTCGGCGGGCGGGTGATGGAGCGTCACCTGCTCTTCTGCCTGTCGCAGGTGGCACTGGACGTGCCGCAAGCGATCGACCGGCTCGGGGACCTGGTGGCCGCAGGCCCCGCCATGCTGGCGCAGTCCCGGGTTGGGGCAGGTGCCGGGAGCGTCGCCGCCGGCCACCTCGAGCTCGAGGCGGTGAGGCGGCTGCCCGCGCTTCTTGACGCCTGCGCCGGGGCGGTCGCCGAACCTGGCGCTGCCGAGGTGCGGTTCGGGGTCGAAGCCGCCCTTGGGCGCTTGCTCGAGGCGGCAGCGGAAAGTGCGGGGTGGTTGCTCAAGGAGTACCTCCCCACCGCTCCCGTCCCCGCCGTCGCGCTGGTGGATCCCGGGCGCAGCGGCCTGGGATTTACGCTGGAGGAGCTCGAGCGCGAGGCGGAGGACGCCCTGGCCACGGCCGTCAGCGACCTCGCCCAGGCGGCGGCCCACCTGGCGTCGGACGACGCCCGGGCGGCGACGCCCGCCCAGGTGCGACTCGCGTGGGAGGCCGCGGCGGCGACCTCCGGGGCCCGGTACGGGCTGCCGGTGTCGACTTCCGTCGACGTCCGGGATGCCCCGGGATGGCTCCGACCGCTGCTGCCGCCCATCGCGCTGCTGTCGGCGCCGGCGGCAGACATCGCCGTCGTCCTGCTGGCGACCGCGCCGGCGGACGGCCTCGAGGAGGCGGTCGCCGACATCTTCGTACGGGATCATCTCCCCGCCGCGGCGGCGCGGGTCAACCCCCGGGTCGCGCGCAGACTTCTGCCCAGCCCCGAGCTGGCCGAGGGATGGCGCGCGCGGCCGACCACCCTGGTCGCCTCGAGCACCGAGCTGGCCTGGCGGGCCGCGCTCGCGCTGGCTGCGATCGCCATGATGCGCGGGCAGGCCACCGTGGACCAGGCGGCCGAGTTGATCGCGGCAGAGTCCGGGCTCCACCTCGACCGCGCCCGGTTGCAGGCGCTTGCGGTCGCGGAGCAGCCCCTTTCGGCGCTGACCGCCATGGCCGGTCGTCGTGCGATGGGGGAGGGCGTGGCGGCGCTGGGAGAGCAGGCAGTGGCCGGCTGGTTGCTGGAGGGCGCTCTCCCGGGGGCGGTGCTCCGAGGGCTTCGCCGCTAGGCGCCCGGCTATAATCTGAGCGTGCCTCGCCGCGGCTTTGTCGCGCCCGGGCGCAACTCAATCCTGAAGGAGGTGATCACACTCAATGTCCGAAGTCAAAGTCCGCGAAGGCGAGACTTTTGAGAGTGCCCTCCGCAGGTTCAACAAGAAGATCAAGCAGAACGGCATCCTCTCCGAGGTTCGCCGCCGCGAGCACTACGAGAAGCCCAGCGTGCGCCGCAAGAAGAAGCTTGTGGCCGCGCGCAAGCGGCGCTCCCGCTCCGGCTGACCGGGGTGCCCCCTCGGCGGGGCACTGACAGGGCGTCCGTTGACGTGCCTGTCGACGTCTCCATCCAGAGCCGCGTCCGCCCGCAGCCGCTGCGGGCGGTGATTCGTCGTGCCATCCAGGCCGCGGCCCGCGCGGAGGGTCTCGCCCCCGGGCTCTCGGTCTCGGTCCTGCTGACCGACGACGCGGAGATTCGCGGGCTCAACCAGCGCTACGCGGGCGAGGACCACGCCACGGACGTGCTGTCCTTTGGCGCCGGGGACGTCGCGGGCAAGCCGGGGGAGGGCGGGGAGCTCGGCGACATCATCCTCTCCCTCGATCATCTTGCCGCGCAGGCTGCGGCGGCCGGGCACAGCGTGGCCAGGGAAACGGCGATGCTCACCGTTCACGGCTTCCTGCACCTGCTTGGCTACGACCACGCCGACCCGGCGCAGGAGCGCCGGATGTTTGCCCGCACCGACGAGATCCTCGCGACTATGCGGAGCCTGCCGGCGTGAGCTTTCGGAAAAAGCCGCAGTCGCAGGCCGCCGGCGCGCTGGTGGTGGGCCTGGGAAACCCCGGTGCGTCCTACCGCGGGACCCGGCACAACATCGGCTTCATGGCCATCGACGCCCTCGCCGATCGACTGCACGCCCAGGTCGGCACCCGGGAGGCCGGGGCTCTCGTCGGCCGCGCCGGGATCCCCGGCGGTGCCCTCGACGTGGTGCTGTCGAAGCCGCAGACGTTCATGAACCTGAGCGGGCGTGCAGTCAGTCCACTGCTGCGCAAGCACGGCCTTTCGCCCCAGCACCTGTGGGTGATCCACGACGACATCGACCTGCCGTTCGGCCGGCTGCGCATCCGACGAGGGGGCGGTGCGGGCGGGCACAACGGCGTCAGCTCGATCATCGACGCCCTCGGGGGAGAGCGTGACTTCGTGCGCCTGCGGATGGGCGTCGGCCGTCCCGATCCCGCGGTGGCCGTCGACTATGTCCTCGCCCCCTTCCCGGGCGACGAGCGCGAGCGCCTGGCGGAATTCTGCGACCTCGTCGTCGAGGCGGTGGTGACCGCGCTCGTCGAGGGACTCGACGTGACCATGAACCGCTACAACGGCAAGGGCGTCTGATGGCGTCCAGGCTGAGCCTGGCCGGCGCCCTCACCGGCGACCCGGGCCTGCGCGAACTGGCGGCGCGCATCGAGGCGGGACGCCTCGCGGAGGCCGGCGGTGCTCCCGACGGCGCGTGGGGGCTTTTGGCGTGGGCCCTGATGCGCGCCACCGGTCGGTCGGTGCTGGTGGTCACGGCGGATCCCCAGTCGCTGATCGACGACCTCGCCGCCTTCGACGACGCCCCGCGTCCGTTGCACTACCCGGCGGCCGACGTGCTGCCCATGGACCGCTCGGCGCCTTCGCCCGAGATCGTCGCAGCCCGGCTCGAGACCCAGGGTCGGCTGCTGGCCTCGGCTGAGCCGCAGTTGGTCTTCACCGCACCTCAGGCCCTGGTGCGCCCCGCACCGCCGCCGGGGCTGTTCCGCGAGGGCGTGCTTGACGTGGCGGTCGGCCCCGGCCGCGCGCAGGCGGACCTGGTCCGCTGGCTGGTCGACTGGGGATACGTTCGCGAGGCGCAGGTGGAGCAGCCGGGGGAGTTCGCGGCGCGGGGCGGCATCGTCGACGTGTACCCGCCGGCCGGGGTCGGTGGGCTGCGCATCGAGTACTTCGGCGACGATGTCGAGTCGATCCGCGGCTTCGACCCCACCAGCCAGGCATCGATCACCCGCCACCAGGCGGTGCGGTTGCTACCGGCGCGCGAGTTTCCCCACCGCGCGGCCGACACCGAGGCAACGCTGCGCCGGCTGGAGAAGCTCGACCTGTCGAAGGCCCTGCCCGAGGTCGCCGACGACTGGCGAGGCCTGCTGGCCTCGGTCCGGGAAGCGGGCTACGCGCCGGGTATCGAGGCGCTCTATCCCTACGTGGTGGACGCGCCCGCCTCCCTTCTCGAGTATTTCCAGTCACCCCCGGTCGTGCTGGTGACCGAGCCCGAGCGCCAGCGCCAGGCAGCCGCGCGTCAGCGGCGTGACACCGAGGAGCTGCTCGCCAGCGAGTCCGAGCACGGCGAGCTGCCCTTGGGACTGTCGACAGGACTGCTGGACTACGCGGAGATCGAACGTGCGTGGCAGCACGTGGTGCACCTCGAGCGCGTGTCGTCGGAGGGCGGGGTGGACCTTGGCTGGCAGCCGCCGCCGGCGGTTGCCGGTCGGCTGGAGACGCTGGGTTCAGAGGTCAACGAAATGCTGGCCGCGGGTCAGCGCGTGCTCCTGCTCAGCGGCCACACGCGCCGGGTCAGCGAACTGCTGGCTGATGGGAAGGTGGTCCAGGTCGAGCTGGACACCCTGACCCTGGAAGAGGAGGACCTGCCGTTGCCGGACCGCGCGGCGATCGTCGAGGCCACTTTGCACACCGGTTTTGGCATTCCCTCCGCGGAACTGAGCGTCTTCAGCGACCTCGAGCTGTTCGGCACCGCGCGCCCGCCCCGCCGCCGCAAAGTTCGGCGCACCGGCCCCGCCACCGACGCCGCCGCGGCGTTCAAGCTGGACATCGAGCCGGGGTCACTGGTGGTCCACCGCGACCACGGGGTCGGCATCTTCAAGGGGCTGCGCTCGCTGGACGACGGCGGCGCCGAGCGCGAGTACATCAACCTCGAGTACCACGGCGGGGACAAGGTGTTCGTCCCTGTCGAGCACATGGACCGGATCCAGCTCTACATGGGCGGCACCGGCGATGACGAGGGGCCGCCGCGCCTGAGCCGCCTGGGCACCGGCGAGTGGGACCGCACCAAGCAGAAGGTGCGCCGGGCGGTCATGGAGATGGCGGGTGAGTTGATCGCGATCTACGCGCGGCGGGAGGTCGCGGAGGGCCACGCGTTCAGCCCGGACGGCGCCTGGCAGGCTGAGCTGGAGGCGGCCTTCCCCTACCAGGAGACGCCTGACCAGCTCCGTGCCCTCGAGGAAATCAAGGCCGACATGGAGGAGCCACGCCCGATGGACCGCTTGCTGGTCGGCGACGTGGGCTTTGGGAAGACCGAGGTCGCGCTGCGGGCGGCGTTCAAGGCCGCCACCGACGGCAAGCAGGTTGCGATCTTGGTGCCGACCACCGTGCTGGCGAACCAGCACTTCATGACCTTCACGGAGCGCCTCAAGCCCTACCCCATCCGCGTCGGCATGCTCTCGCGTTTCGTGGAGGAGGCCGACGCCGCGGCGGTCGCCGCGGGACTTGCCGACGGCGCGGTCGACATCGTCATCGCCACCCATCGCATCCTCACCAGCAAGGTCAGGTTCAAGGATCTCGGCCTGGTCGTCATCGACGAGGAGCAGCGCTTTGGCGTCGCCCAGAAGGAGCGTCTCAAGCGGCTGCGCGCGTCGGTGGACGTGCTGAGCATGTCGGCGACACCCATCCCCCGCACGCTGCACATGTCGCTGGGCGGCATCCGCGACCTCAGCGTCCTGGCCACCCCTCCCGAGGAGCGCCAGCCGGTTCGGACGTTCGTCACCGCGGACGCCGACAACCTGATCCGCGAGGTGGTGCTGCGCGAGCTCCACCGCGGCAGCCAGGCCTTCTTCGTCCACAACCGCGTGCGCACCATCAACCGTGCGGCCGACCGCATCAAGCGCCTGGTCCCGGAGGCCAGGGTGATTACCGCGCACGGTCAGATGGAGGAGCACGAGCTGGCGCGGGTGATGGCGTCCTTCATCACGCGCGACTTCGACGTGCTGGTGTCGACAACGATCATCGAGTCGGGGATCGACATCCCCACCGCCAACGCGATCATGGTCCAGGACGCGGATCGCTTCGGCCTCGCCGACCTCTACCAGCTGCGCGGCCGGGTGGGGCGTAGCGGTGCCCGCGCCTACGCGTACTTCCTCTTCAACCCGGAGCGGTCTCTGACGGAGCACGCCGACAAGCGCCTGGACGTGATCGGCGAGTACCAGGAGCTGGGGTCGGGGTTCAAGCTGGCCCTGAAGGACCTCGAGATCCGCGGCGCGGGCAACCTGCTGGGCCGGGAGCAGAGTGGTGAGATCTCCGCGGTCGGCCTCGAGATGTACAACCAGATGCTGCGCGACGCCGTGAACCTGCTGCACGAGGGCGGGCCGGATGCCGCCGTCCACGAGGTTGCCGAGGTGCGGGCGGTGAACCCCCTGGAGCTGCCGATCGACCACTTCCTGCCACACGACTACGTGCCCGATGAGACGGTGCGCCTGCAGGTCTACCAGCAGCTGGCAGCAGCCCCCAACGAGGCCCAGCTCAACACCCAGGCGCGGCGCCTGCGCGACCGTTTCGGGCCCCTGCCGGGCGCCGTCGAGAACCTGGTGTACAGCCTGCGGGTCAAGCTGGCGGCACAGGCTGCCGGGGTGGCCGCGATCCAGGCGGATGCCACCACACTGGAGATCCGCCTGGTGGATGGCGAGGCGGTGGACCTGGGGCGTCTTGCCGATCGCCACCGGGACGTCTCCGCCAGCCGCACTCGCCTGCGCTTCCAGTGGGCGGCCGCCGGCGACAGCTGGCGGGAGCGGCTCCTGGCCCTGCTGGAGGAGCTGCGCCAGGCGCGCGCCGAACTCGTCCCGGTCGCGGGCTAGCATTCGTCGATGACCGACGCCGCGCGCTTCATCCACCCCAAGGTCAGGCCGACCGCGCCGGACAACTCCGCGCGTCTCGTTGAGATGCTGGAGGTGATCGAGGCCCTGCGCGCCCCCGAGGGCTGCCCGTGGGACCGTGAGCAGACCCAGCGGACCCTGCGTCCGTACCTCCTCGAGGAAACCTACGAGCTGCTCGAGGCAATCGATTCCGGCGATGACGACGAGATCAGCGAGGAGCTCGGGGATGTGTTGCTGCAGGTGTTCATGCACCACGCGATCGCCCAGGAGGAGGGTCGCTTCTCCATCGCCGATGTCGCCCACCACGCGACGGCCAAGATGATCAACCGCCACCCCCACGTCTTTGGGGAAATGGAGGCGCGCTCGGCCGACCAGGTGCTGGCCAACTGGGAGGGGCTCAAGGCCAAGGAGAGCCGCAAGCAGGGCCGGGTGTCGGCCCTGGAGGGCGCGCCGCGGACGCTCCCGGCGCTGGCGTGGGCACTGTCACTGCAGAAGCGCGCCGCACGCGTGGGCTTCGACTGGCCCGATGACGAGGGCATCCTGGGCAAGGTCGCGGAGGAGGCCCGCGAGCTGGCGGCCGAGACCACCCGCGAGCGCCAGGAGGAGGAGTTGGGCGACCTGCTCTTCGCGCTGGTCAACCTGGCGCGCCGCCTGAAGGTCAACCCGGAGGACGCGCTGAGGGGAAGTTCCAACCGGTTCTACCGACGGTTCGAGGCGATGGAGCAGTCGGCGCGTGACGCCGGCAGGGACGTCCGCGAGATGAGCGCCGAGGAGCTCGACGGCCTCTGGCGGGAGGCCAAGGCGGCCGAGGTCTAGCGCGTCCCAGGCCAGAAGCATCTCGGAATCGGCGCGGCGCCTGCGCGAGAAAGGGTCGAGTCCGGGAGGGCGCCTTCGCGAGAACGGCCCGAGCCCGGGACTATGCCTACAGGGGCGGCCCTGCTCCCGCCGGGGGCACTAGGCCGCCGCCTGGACCGGCCGCCGCGGAGGGCCCCGGCCGAGCCGGCGTGCGTCCACGCTTGGCGGCCTGGCGCTGAAACATCGCCGCTCGGCGGAGGCGAATGTACTCTCCCGGTGAGAGCCCGGTGTGGGGGTTGTCGGGGTGCCGCGGCGCGAGGGTGCGGAAGCTCCCGT
>JBHEMS010000048.1:0-11103 GCA_046262455.1 Candidatus Dormibacteria bacterium
TCGAGTGCCTGGAACGCGGACTGCGGGCGATTTACACCACCCCCCTCAAGGCCCTGAGCAACCAGAAGTTCCGCGACCTGAAGCAGAAATACGGCGAGGGTTACGTCGGCCTGGTGACCGGCGAGCACACCATCAACGACCTGGCGCCGGTGGTTGTGATGACCACCGAGATCCTGCGCAACCTGATCTACGAGGACCCCGAGCGCCTGCGTGAGGTCCGCTACGTGATCCTGGACGAGGTCCACTACATCGACGAATTCCCGCGTGGCGCGGTGTGGGAAGAGGTCATGATCCAGGCGCCGCCAAACATCCATTTTGTGGGCCTCTCGGCGACCATCTCGAACTACCAGCAGGTGGCCGACTGGATGGCCTCCCACCGCGGCGAGATGGGGGTGGTGGCGATCACCCAGCGCCCCACCGAGCTCCGCCTCTGGCTGGCCATGGAGAACAAGCTGCTGCCGCTCTTTGACGAGCGCGGACAGGTTATGCGCTCGACCTGGAACCGGGCCCAGGAAGAGGTCGCCAACGACCGGCGGTTCCCACGGCATCGCAACCTCGACAGCAACAGCATGACGCGGGTCATCGAGGAACTGGTGCGCCAGGAGATGGTGCCCGCGATCTACTTCATCTTCAGCCGCCGCGGCTGTGAGCAGGCCCTCCAGCGCTGCGCGATGCGCCACCTCGACCTGACCAGCCAGGCGGAGAAAGTGCGGATCCGGGATATGGTCGACCGCAAGATGGGCGAGGTCGCCGAGCCCGACGAGCGCAAGCTCTACCAGGGACTTCTCAACGGCGAGATGCTGGCCCAGGGGGTCGCGGTCCACCACGCGGGCCTGCTGCCGTTCATCAAGGAGTTGGTGGAGGAGCTGTTCCAGGCCGGCCTCATCAAGGTCGTCTTCGCCACCGAGACGCTGGCACTGGGTATCCACATGCCGGCCCGCGCGGTGGTGATCTCCTCCTTCACGAAGTTCGACGGACGGGGCTTCCCCGCGCTCACATCGGGGCAGCTCACCCAGCTCATGGGACGCGCAGGGCGGCGGGGAATCGACGCCGTCGGACACGGCGTCATCCTCAAGGACCCGGAGGTGGACATCGGGGTGATCTACGAGGGCGCCATGGGTGAGGACATGGTGGTGGAGTCCAAGTTCGCACCGACCTACAACATGGCCCTGAACCTACTGCGCAACCGTGACCTTGCCGAAGCCGAGTCCCTGATGGAGCGCAGCTTCGGTCAGTTCCAGCGACGCGAGGCGGCGGAGCTCCGACGCAAGGAGCTGGAGAACCTGCGCGAGCGCCTGGAGGACGTCGAGGCCCTGCCCTTCCGGAATGCCGGCAAGGAACGCTGCGAGCAGGAGGACGTCCGGCAGTACTTCAGCGACGAGGCCGAGCTCCGCAACCTCCGCAACCGGATGCGGCGCGCGCGCCGCGCGCACTGGAAGGGCGCGGGGGCGGGGACCATGTCGGACGACGACTTCGACAAGCTCAAGCGGCGCGCCGCGGAGGTCCAGAAGCGCCACGAGAAGTCGACGGTGCGGCGCTGTCCCAACCTGCGGGCGCACCGTCAGCGCGAGGGTGAGTTGCTGGAGCTGCGCGATGAGATCCGCCGCACCACCGAGGAGATCGAGGGCGCAACGCATGAGTACCGCGACCACCTCCACGCCCTGGTCCAGATCCTCGAGGAAGCGGGATTCCTGTACGACCGCCGGCCCTCCGAGAAGGGCTTGCTGGCCAGTCGGATCTACGGGGAGAACAGCCTGCTGATCAGCGAGGCCATACACGACGGCTGGTTCGAAGGGCTGGAGCCGGCGGAGCTCTGCGCCGCGCTGGTGTCAGTGGTGGCCGATGACCGGGGGGGCAACCGGCGCCGGCAGTACGGCAGCCCCCCGCAACAGCGGCGCGGGCCCACGGCGACGACCGCGGCGGTGCTGCGCCAGCTGCGCACGCTGTACTTCCGCTTCCAGGAGCTGGAGCAGGCCTATGGGGAGGACACACTGCGACCTCCGTCGCGGGACTACATCGACTTTGCCTACCGGTGGGCCCGCGGTGACGCCCTCGACAGCATCCCGATGCCGGAGGGGGTGGATTTTGGCGACGGCATCAAGGCCATCCGGTCGCTGTACTCCACCCTGCGTCAGATGGAGTGGGCCATCCCCGAGGAGTCACCGCTGCGACGCACTGTCTACCAGGCGATGCGGGCCATGGAACGCGACCTGATCCGGCGGGTCTGAGCGAGAGGCCCCTTTGGCCTCAGTCGCGCTTCTCTTCCTGGGCCAGGTTTTCGCTGATCCGGACCACCCTCTCCGGCAGCTCGGATATGTCGTAAAAGCGCAGCGGCTTGCGCAACCGCTTGGCGATCCCCACCTGCACCTGGACCCCCAGGCTCATGCGGCCAAAGACCCATACCTCGTCGCACTTGACCAGGAGGTTGTTCATGGCCTCCCGCACGGTGTTCTTCTCCACCGTGTGCATCAGGTAGTAGTCGAAGAGCATGAACGGGTTGACGGGCACGCAACCTTCGTCGAGCACGTACTTCGTGACGTGCATCCGCCAGTGGAAGTTGCGGTTGCTCATCGCCACGTAGACCACTTTTCGCGGTCGCCGGAGCGTTTTCTCCGCCTGCTCGGTGGGGGAAGCCTTGGGTGTGGGGCCGAAGATCGATTCCAGGATCTGCTCGGCCGACTTCATCTCCACCTCGGTCTCGGGGTGCGGTGCGGCGGGAGGCACGCCGGTGCGCCGTTCAGCTTCAGTCAAATCAGGAGCAGTCTAATGGCCGGGGGCCGCGGCCACCACCGGCCACAGCACCGAGAGCACCTCCAGGGCCTGCGCCAGGAGGTCGCGGTTGGCCTCCGAGTTGAGCCAGCGGCTGGCCCCTGAAGGGTGCGGCAGCGGCACGATCCACGGCGGCTCGATCGCCACCCGCCCCCAGGTTCCGTCTTGGACCGACAGCGTGTGGTCACGGCCGGCGCCGTCGAGGGCTCGACCCACGAGTTGGTTGAGACCCCGTCCGCGGGTGGCGGCAAATGCTTCGTGGGCCAATCCTCCGACGAGCATCACCAGGCCAGGCCGCAGCAGCTCGAGCTGCCCCTCCAACCAGGGGCGGCACTGCCCGACCTCGACCCCTGACGGCCGCCGGTCGCCGACGCCGCTGGCCGCCTTCCCGGGGAAACACTTGGTCACCGAGGTGATGTACGTCTCGGTGCGGAAGTGATCGTCGTCTCTGAACCCGGCCCGCGTCATCCAGCGCGCCAGCTCCGCGCCGGAACGCCCGGCAAAGGGCTTCCGCGGCCCCAGCTCCCTTTCCCCGGGGGCCTGCCCCACGAGCATCAGCCGCTGCCCTGGCACGCCCTGGAACATCGGGCTGGCAAAGGGGATGTGCCCGGATGCCACGCAGCGCGTGCAGGCGAGGATTTCCGAGTGCAGGGCAACCCACCCCTGGCGGGCCCCTGCCGGGGCGGGGTCAGAAGGCGTCGGTATCATTCTGCCGATGCTAGCCATCCCCCTGATCACCCTCCAGGCGGTGGTCGAGGTGGCCATCGGCGGTTTCCTGGCGCTGTTCATCACCGATCTGACGCGCCTGGTCACCCGGGGCTTCCTCGCTTCCACCGGTGGTGTCCTGCTGCTTATAGGGGTGCTGGGGGTGGCCGGCGAGTTCGCCATCCCTGACCCCACCCACTTCACCGAGCACGCGCTGAACCGCGGATGGCTGACGCCGTCCCTGCGGCTGACGGCGGCGTTCATGGTGCTGTTCCTGGTGTACCTCGTGACGGTGTACCTGCGGCCACCCATCCTTCACGTGGTGGTGGGCTTCCTGGCATCCGCGGTGGGGCTCAGCGCCATCGTGACCACCGCCTTCGCCTTCCAGACCCCCGGGCTCGGAAAGTACGGCACAATGGCCAGCTTCATACTGTCCGCGGTCACCATCGGCACGGTCACCACGGCGATGCTGCTCGGACACTGGTACCTCGTGGTACCCAACCTCAGCACGCGCCCGCTGCTCGCCCTGCTGGTGCTGCTGGCGATGGGCTTCCTGCTCCAGGCGGCCCTCGACGCCTTCGCAGTGAGCACGCTGACCGGGCACGCGGGCGTCATCTCCAGGGCCGAGGTGCTCACGGGCCGTTTTGCGGCGGTGTTCTGGATCGGCCGCCTCGCGGTGGGCATCGGCCTGCCACTGCTGATCACCGGCCTGGCGGTCCAGAGCACCCGGACCCGGTCGCTGATGTCGGCGACAGGCCTGCTCTACGTGGCGGTGGTGCTCACCCTCGTCGGGCAGGTCACCGGGAAGGTGATCTTCTTCAGCGGGAACCTGCCCCTGTAGGAGCGGCCGGCTGGCGCTCCACCGCAGTGGGCTCGTCCACGGTGGGTTCGCCGCGCAGGAGGTCCAGGACCCAACCGGGGAGCCCCGGGGGCTGCGGACGCCTCCCGCCGCCGCCCTCGCCGCCATTCTCCTCCACGCGCTCCGCGGAGGCCTTGAGGAAGAGGACGCTGAAGGCGACGAAGAGCGTGATCTTGACGAAGGCGAAGAGGACAAAGCCCGAGAAGACCTGGTCGTCCATGGCGGCCAGGGGGCCGGGCGCAGCGGCGTGGAACGTTGCGTAGATGTCTCTCGGCAGCATCAACACGAACATCGCCGGCATGCTGATCGGCAGGCTACCCATGACGACGTACCCCGCTGCGACCAGGCCCTTCAGCCGGGCCGGCGGCATCACCACCGACCAGAAGCCAAGCGCCAGGGCCAGCAGGGTGACGAGAGTGAGGACTGTGAGTGGCCCGCCATCCCCTACGGCCGCCACCACCGGGGGCAACTGCGCACCGACCATCCCGATGCTCATCAGGGTGACGGCCGGAAAGGCCGGGATCGACCAGCGCCGGCGGTCTTCACCCACGGCCCGGTCCAGGAGGCAGAGGGGCGCGGCGACCATCGTCAGCACCGAGCCGAGGACGGCCTGGGTAAGAACCAGGTGGGGTAGCTTCCCGCTGGCGGCGAGCGTCAGGATGACGAGGACGAGCACCCGCCCGGTCCACGCCAGGCGGCGATGAAGGCGCCCCGGCCTCACACGCCCTCGCTGAAGAACGAGGTCATGAGGCTGCCGAAGCCGCTGCTGCGCGCGTCCATCGCGGCGGCCATACCCTTCTCGCTCATCAGCGATTTCATCATGGTCTCCTGGTCGCTGTATGTGGCCTCGAACATCCAGTGGAATTCAGACTCCCCGCGCGGTGAGCCGGTGATGCGCGACACGTAGATCCGCTCGACCGCCGGCCACTCCCTGCAGATCGGGAGGTGTTGCTCGGTGAACCATTTCTCGAAGGCCGCGACGTCGTCTGGCTTGCGGTACAGGGCGGTCCATTTAACCAACGAGCAGTCCTCCTAGTCCGATGTCAGGCAAAGTCTAGCCGGGCCGCACGGTGACCGATGCAGGCACCGGGCCGCGGCGTCCTCAGGGGTGAGGGAAGGTCCACCGTAACTTGGCCTTTAACTTATTCCCACCATACGTTGGTGACGCGCGGTTCATATCCACCATCCCCACATCGAGCGAGCCAGAGTTGTCATCGCCTATGGTGACGACGCCAGAGATCGATGTCCAAATTGGCGTTTTGGAGAGGGCCCCCTCGGCCACCGTAACGACGGAGCTGTCGCGGGCCTGGCCGCCGGTATCGCGGAAGAGCTGAACAAATGCCGGTCTCGCAGGATCGCTCCCGTTCGTGGGCCCGGCACTGTAGCGACCAGACCCCCGAAACGGGCTCACCCTGACTGTCATCGACTGCGATTGGTTGTTGTAGGTGATTCGCGCCGTGGTGAGGAAAACCGGTCCCGTGGCGTCCGCGTCCCGGTAGCAGAAATTCGCCGAGACCGCGCGATCATCGGTGAGCATTGGGCTTCCAGGAACTGCCGCCGATGCGGGACCGCACGCGCACAGCCCGAAGGCGGCCGCCACAGGGAACCCGACGAGCAGGGATTGGAGCACGAGATTCAAAGTCGCGTCCATCATCCCTCGTTTGCGCGGTGGGATGGCCTGCAGTAACCTGAGGCCGAGTCCTTCGTCAGAAAGAGGTTGGGTGGTGGCGGCGGAATTGCCTTCGGGCACGGTCACGTTTCTGTTCAGCGACGTCGAGGCTTCCACGCGTCTTGCGCATCGCCTCGGCGACGAGGAATACCAGCAGGTCATCGAGCGACACCGAGGAGATCTGCGCAGAGCGTTCGCCTCCCACAGCGGCCACGAGGTCGGCACGGAGGGAGATTCCTTCTTCATCGCGTTTGAGCGGGCCGAGGATGCGCTCGCGGCAGCGATTGACGGCCAGCTGGCTCTCGCCTCCGGGCACGATGCTGTCCGGGTAAGGATGGGTCTCCACACCGGGGAGGCGGCGGTGGCAGATGGCGACTACTTCGGGCTCAGCGTCCACCAGGCAGCGCGCATCGCCTCCGCCGCCCATGGCGGACAGGTCCTGGTCTCCGCCGCGACGGCCGGGCTGGCCGATACCGCCCTGCCCGAGGGCTCAACGCTTGAGGACCTCGGCGAGCACCGCCTCAAGGACCTGGAGCGCCCGCTCCGGCTGCTGCAGCTGTGCCATCCCCGTCTCGACCGGGACTTCCCGCCACCACGGTCCCTTGAGCTGGTTCGTCACAACCTGCCGGTGCAGACGTCGACCTTCGTGGGCCGGGAGCAGGAACTGGCCGAGGTTGCCAGGATGCTGGCATCGGCCCGGATGGTCAGCCTGCTGGGCCCGGGTGGCACGGGCAAGACTCGGCTTGCCTACCAGGCGGCCGCCGAGGCCGTCTCGGACTTTCCGGACGGCATCTGGGTGACCGAGCTGGCCCCGGTCACCGAGGAGACCTCAATCCCGCTCGCGGCGCTCCGGTCGGTGGGCCTGCGCGAAGAGGCGGGGCGAAGCCCAACCGACACGCTTGTGGATCATCTCCGGGACCGGCAGGCACTGATGATCCTTGACAACTGCGAGCAGGTCGTCGCCGGGGCTGCCTCCCTGGCCCAGGCGCTGCTCAGCAAATGCCCGCGTCTTCGGGTGCTGGTGACCTCGCGCGAGCCGTTGCGGATCCCGGGTGAGGGGGCCTACCACGTCCCGGGGCTCGGCATGCCCGCCGCGATCGTGCCCGCTGAGCTTGACGTTCTGGCAGAGACGGATGCGGTGCGCCTCTTTGTGACGCGAGCGGGCGAGGTGCGGCCGGGCTTTGCGCTTCGACCCGACAACGCCGCGGACATCGCCATGATCTGCCGAGGACTCGACGGTTTACCCCTGGCCATAGAGCTGGCGGCCTCCCGGGCGCGTAGCCTGTCGGCCTCGCAAATCCGGGAGCGTCTTGGGAGGACGCTGGACCTCTTGTCCAGGGGGACTCGGGGCGTGGATGCCCGCCAGGCCACCCTGCGCGGGGCCATCGAATGGTCGCACCGTTTGCTCGCCGAAGGGGAGCAGGTGCTGTTCCGCCGGCTGGCCGTCTTTGCCGGCGGATGGCAGCTCGAGGCCGCAGAGGGGGTTTGTTCTGGGGAGGGTCTCGAAGTGGATGGTGTGCTTGACACCCTCGACTCGCTGGTCGACAAGTCGCTGGTGGCAGTAGACGAGGACGAGAAGGGGCAGACGCGGTACCGCCTGCTCGGGACGATTCGCGCCTATGCGACCGAGTGCCTTGAGGCCGCCGGCGAATCCGACCCGGTGGCCGACCGCCACAGCGCCTGGTACGCCGCACTTGTGGCTGCGGCCTCCGAATCTCCGCTCGGCAGCACCCAGCAAGCCGGCTGGTTCGACCGCCTGGAGGCTGACCACGCCAACCATTTGGCTGCCCTTGGGCATCTCATTCGCCACGCCGATCCCGAGGCGGTCGAGCTGGCCGGCCGGATGGGACCATTCTGGGGGGGTCGGGCCCACTGGCTGGTGGGCCGCGAGCAACTCGGCGCCGCGCTGCTGGTCGCCTCCGGACCCTCTTCCGCCCGGGCCAGAGTCCTTGGCGGCCTGGGAATCATTGCCCATTCCCTGGGTGACTTCCCAGAGGCCCGGGCCCGGTTCCAGGAGGCGCTTGACATTGCCCGCGACCTCGGCGACCGCCAGGCACAAGGGCGCCATCTCGGCGGCCTGGGCAACCTGGCCAACGCCCTGGGTAACTACCCGGAGGCCCGGACCCACTTCGAAGAGGCGCTTGACATTGCCCGCGAAATCGACGACCGCTGGGGAGAAGGGGCCTGGCTCGGCAGCCTGGGCTTCGTAGCCGCCGCCCTGGGTCACTACCCGGAGGCCCGGACCCGCTTCCACGAGGCGCTTGACATTGCCCGCGAAATCGGCGACCGCCGGGCAGAAGGAACCTGGCTCGGCAACCTGGGGAACGTCGCCCACGCCCTGGGTGATAACCGGGAAGCCCGCGCCCGCTTGGAAGAGGCGCTTGACATTGCCCGCGACCTCGGCGACCGCCCGTCGGAAGGGCGCTTGCTCGGCAACTTGGGCAACGTCGCCCACGCCCTGAGCGACTTCCCCGAGGCCCGGGCCCGCTACCAGGAGGCGCTTGACATTGCCCGCGAAATCGGCAACCGCCCGTCGGAAGGGGCCTGCCTCGGCAACTTGGGCAACGTCGCCCACGCCCTGAGCGACTTCCCCGAGGCCCGGGCCCGCTATCAGGAGGCGCTTGACATTGCGCGCGACCTCGGCGACCGCCGGGCAGAAGGATACTGGCTCGGCAACCTTGGCAACGTCGCCCTTTCTCTGGGCGACTACGCCGAGGTCCGGGTCCGCTATCACGGAGCGCTTGACATTGCCCGCGAAATCGGCGACCGCCTGTCAGAGGGGCGTCATATTGGCGGCCTGGGCAGCGTCGCCCACGCATTGGGCGACTACCCTGAAGCCCGGGCCCGCTTCCAGGCGGCGCTTGACATTGCCCGCGAAATCGGCAACCGCCCGTCGGAAGGGATCTGCCTCGGCAGTCTCGGCAGTGTCGCCCACACATTGGGCGACTTCCCCGAAGCCCGGGCCCGCTACCAGGAGGCGCTTGACATTGCCCGCGAAATCGGCGACCGCCCGTCGGAAGGGTTTTGGCTCTGCAACCTGGGGGCAGTTGCCACAGCCCTGGGCGACTGGAGCGAGGCACGGGGCCGCTGCAACGAGGCGCTCGGCATCGCCCAGGATCTCAAGTCCCCGGCTCTGTCGGTGAATGTCATAGACGCTGTTGCTGTCCTGCTCGCGACCGCCGGCCAGTATGAAGAGGCCGTGGAGCTCGTGGAATGGGCAGACGAGACGCGCCGGAGAATTGGATCGGTGAGGGAGAAGGCGGAACAGGACTCCGCCGACCAGCTGATGTCAGACGCTCGAGATCATCTTTCGGGCGACGCGCTGGAGCAGGCCCGCAAGCAGGGGGCTGCGCGCACGGCTACAGAGATGCTCGACTTTGCGCGGGCAAGTCTCGCGGACAGCTCGCGAGATGCGGCGACAGCCGTCCCCCATCCCGGAGAGGCTTCTTAGAGCCGTTGTGGCGCGCCGTCGACGTCCACTATGCCAGCAGGCGCACCGCGAAACCGGCCGTCTGGCCCGCGCGGGCGAAGGAACCATCAAGTGTCCAAACCGCCGCCCCCAGCCGTTCCGCGAGGCTGAGATAGGAGCAGTCCGTAGCATGGCGGCGCTTCAGCGTCTGCGCGATCGCCAGTGACCTCGGGCCGTCGACAGCAGGGTCGAACGGGTGCCTGCTGATCTCCAGCGCGTCAATCTGCGCCCATACTACATCTGCCTCCGCCAGGGTCATGACTCCATCCCAAAGCTGCCGCGCGAGGGCGTTCATGACTTCGTAGAGCATGACCGCGGGTGCGTGCCTTTCCTCTCCTGCGGCCACCCATTATCGGTATTGGGCCAGGGCAGAACCCTGGCGAGGATCGGCAGTGAAGAGGGCGACAACCAATCCGGCGTCTACAACGACCTGGAGTTACCCCGCTTTCGTGGACATATTCCGTCTAGGAGAATGAAGCTCCTGACAGGGAGGTCCACATGCCCCGAACGCACAACACTTACCCACCCGACTTCCGCGCGGAGGCGGTTCGCCTGGTGCTCTCCGGCGTCGCCGTTTCCCGGGTCTCAAAGGATCTGGGGGTCAACGACCAGACCATCCGGAACTGGGTCAAGCAGCACCAGGTCGACCACGGCAAGGTGGATGGCCTGACCACCACCGAGCTCGAGGAGCTCCGGCAGCTCCGCCGGGAGAACCGGATCCTGCGGCAGGAGCGCGACATCCTAAAAAAAGCCGCGGCCTTCTTCGCGAACGAGACCAATCGGATCCAGTAGCGGTGTTCCGGTTCGTCCAGCAGGAGAAGGCCAGCAGCCCCGTCAGTGTCACCTGCCGCGTGCTCGGCGTTTCGCCCAGCGGGTTCTACGCCTGGCAGCGGCGGCCACCGTCAGCACGGGCCCGGCGGGACGACGAGCTGAGCGCGCATGTCTCGGAGATCCACAAGCGTTCTCGGGGCACCTACGGCGTCCCCAGGGTGCATTTCGAGCTGGCGGCCGACCACGGCGTCAGCTGCTCCAGGAAGCGCGTGGCGCGCCTCATGCGGGCGCTGCAACTCGAGGGTGTTCACCGCCGCAAGTACGTGCGCACCACCCGTCGCGACGACACCCTCGCTCCGGCGCCAGACCTGGTGCGCCGGGACTTCAACCCGTCGGGACCCAACGAGCTCTGGGTGGCAGATATCACCTACGTTCCCACGTGGTCCGGGTTCCTCTATCTGGCCGTCGTTGTTGACGCGTTCACTCGGCGTGTGGTCGGCTGGCGCATGGCAGACACGCTGCACACCGAGGTCGTCCTCGAGGCGCTCGAGATGGCCATTCACAACCGCAAACCCAAGGACGTCATCCACCACAGCGACCGCGGATCTCAGTACACCTCCATGGCCTTCGGCAGACGCTGCCGCGAGGCCGGCGTCATCCCGTCCATGGGTTCCGTCGGTGACGCCTACGACAACGCCATGGCGGAGAGCTTCTTCGCAACGCTGGAGAAGGAACTCATTGCCCGCAATTCCTGGAAGAACCGCACCGAGGCCCGGCTTGCCGTCTTCGACTACATCGAGGGCTTCTACAACCCCCGCCGTCGTCACTCGTCGCTCAGTATGCTGTCCCCAGCAGAGTTCG
>JBHEMS010000049.1:0-27968 GCA_046262455.1 Candidatus Dormibacteria bacterium
CGCCACCGCCTGGATGGAATCTCCCTCTCGCAGGCGCTTCCCAATCTGACACCGTTCGATGTACATCAACCGCATACCGGGCATGGACATCTCCTCCTCTGTGCACCTCGAAGTGTCGCAATGACCGGTAGCGCAGGCCGAAAACGAACAGGCGTTCGCTATACTGTAGGCATGACCCTACCACTGAAGACTCACTGCGACCGTTGCGGCCTGCCCCAGTGGCTGGCGCCCCGTATTGCGGTCGGGGCGCGCCGCCTGGAATGCCCACGCTGCGGCCATCGCGCGTCACCCCAACGGCTGGCGTTGGTCCGGCGTGGCGCCAGGGAGCGCCGCGAGCCCGAGCTCAAGCTGGCCAGCTAAGGCCTTTCGGCCCTCGACCGGCCGGGACCCCCCAGCTGTCGGGCGGCGCTCAGCCCTCCGGCTGCTGGGCCTGCCACACTCTGACTCGATGGTGCGCTTGCGTCTTTGCCTCCTGGCGCTGCTGGCGCTGGCGGGCGGCACCGCCGCGCGCCCGGCACCGGCCCCTGCGGTGGCCGCACCGCCCGCGCCGGCGGCGGTCGTGACCCGGGTGCCCGGGGTGAGCTTCAACTTCAACCTGGGCTTCGGCGACAGGAGCACTCGGCTCGCGGCGCTGCGACGCATGTCGGCCATCGGGGTTGGAGTAGACCGCATCGACGCCAACTGGATCGACATCGAGAAATCGCGCGGCGTGTATGACTGGACGTCGCTCGACTACCGCGTCGCAGAGGCCAACGAGGCAGGCCTGCAGCCCCGGGTCATCTTGGCCTACGGCAACCCGCTCTACTCCGCCCGTGGGGCCACGGCGGCGAGCTTGCTGGGGCGCGACTTCGGGGGGCTCCCGCCATTCGGCATCGGCTCGCCGGCCTACTACCCGCCGGATGACAACCCCGCAGACCTCGCCGCCTTCGCGCGCTGGGCCGCGGCTCTCGCCGCCCGGTATCGCGACGGGACCCATGGGACGGCGAGCCTCTTCGAGGTTTGGAACGAAGAGAATGGCGGCTACCGCTTCTGGGAACCGCGCGAGGACGCCGCGTGGTACGGCGACCTTCTGCGCGTGACACATGACGCGGTCAAGCGCGCTGCACCGGGCGCTAGCGTGGCGTTCGGTGGCACCTTCTATCCTTCCATCGACGCCCGCGCGGCCGGCATGATGGGGATCCCGCAGCCGGTGGCCGTGACCCTGGCGCTGCCCAGCCAGGGCACGCTGGCCTTTGTCAGCGATGCCCTCAGCGCCCACCCGGACCTCGGCTCCCACTTCGACGCGATGGCCTACCACCCATACCACTTTCCTTACTACGCGCCGGAGGTGAACATCCCCTTAGAGGGCACCACCGAGGACTCCATGGTGCAGGTTCGCGGGCTGCTGGACCGCCACGGCCTGACGGCCAAGCCGATCTGGATCACCGAGATGGGGTGGCCCAACAACACCTGCGCGTACGGGGTGTCACCACTCAAATCCGCGTCGTACCTGGTGCGCACGTACTCGCTCGCCTGGGCGCACGGGATCGACCAGGTCGACTGGTACACGTATGCGGACAACGCCGCCGGCCCCCAGGCGTGCGTGAACCAGGAGGCCGCCTTCGGGGTGATCGATGCCGCTGGCAGGCCCAAGCCCGCGTATGGCGCGTGGGCGGTACTCAATCGACTGGTGGCTTTGCTGCCGTTCAGCGCCGATGTCTCCGCAAGGCTCGGCCTTCCGTCGGATGGGCGGGCGCTGCGCTTCGCCTCCGCCGAGCGCGCGGTCACGGTCGTGTGGTTGGCACCGGAGTCCATGTCGTCCGACACCGGCCCTGCTCCCCCCGCGAACCACAGGGTCCAGGTGGCCACACCTCCGGGGACGACGGCCATCTACGACATGGCGGGAACCCCGCTCGCTGTCGGCCCGACCTTCGAGGCGTCGCCTTACCCGGTGTACCTGCTTGGACCCGCCGGCGCTGCCCCCGGCACCCCTTCTCCCCGCCCGGACAACCTGCCCAACACATCGCGCTGAGAAGCAGGCGGAGATCCACTACTCCCGCCCTCGAGATTCAGCCGCCCCTATCACCTGCCGGCGACGTACACGGCCATGAAGGTGACGAAGAGGGCGCTGGCGCCGATCACCAGGAGATGAAAGACCTCGTGGAACCCAAAGACGTCTCTCCATGGGTTGGGCCAGCGGAAGGTGTAGCACAGCGCGCCGACGGTGTACACCGCGCCTGCCCCGACCAGCAGCGACGAGCCGGGGATGCCAACGGCGCGGAAAATCGTCGGGGCCACGAAAATAGCCACCCAGCCGACCCCGATGTAGAGGCCGGCGAGCACGCCGCGAGGCACGCGCAGGCCCCCCAGGCTGATGGCTGCGCCGGTCAGCGCCAGGATCCAAACCGCCGCGAGGATTAGCGCGCGCGATGAGCCCGCCAGCAGGGCGACGGCTATTGGCGTGTAGGTACCAGCGATGACCAGGAAGATGTTGCAATGGTCGAGGCGTTGCAACCTCGCGGCCACCGTTGGCCGCCAGTTCCCGATGTGGTATGTCGCGCTGCCGGTGAAGAGCAGGACCAGCGTCGCACCGTAGACTGCGAGCGCGGCCTGGCGGCCGGGGTGACCCTCGCTGGAGCGCAGCAGCAGCAGTGTCGCCACCAGGGCCAGGGGTGCGGCTGCGGCATGAGAGTAGCCGCGCAGCAGGGGCTTGGTCACGGCGTCTAACCCCGGTCCCTGGTCGTGGTGGTGTGACATGAAATGATGTTACGGTTTGGTCAAGCCGCGGACGCGGGTGAGCGCGCTACAGTCCCAGCATGCCGCTGCACATCGGCACCTCGGGTTGGCAGTACGCCCACTGGCGCAACACCTTTTACCCTAAGGGCGTGCCCCAGCCTCGCTGGCTGGAGTACTACGCCGACCGTTTCGACACCGTCGAACTGAACAACTCCTTCTACATGCTGCCCAAGGAGGAGTCATTTGCGGGCTGGGCGGAGCGCACCCGGCCGGGCTTCGTGTTCGCGGTGAAGATGAGCCGCTATCTCACGCACGTCAAGAAGCTCAGCGACCCCCAGGAGCCGGTCGAGCGCTTCTTCAGCCGGGCCCATGCTCTCGGCCCCAAGCTCGGCCCGGTCCTGCTTCAGCTGCCGCCGTCGATGCCCGAGGCGGTTGAGCGGCTGGAGGAGACCCTGCGCCTGTTCCCCCGCGACGTGCGCGTCGCCGTGGAGTGCCGCCACGACACGTGGTACACGGACAGTCTGCGACGCTGCCTGGAGCAGCACAATGCTGCCCTGGTGCTCGCAGATAGCCCCAAGCGCATCACGCCGCGCTGGCGTACGGCGGACTGGGGCTATGTTCGCTTTCACGAAGGGACGGCGCGACCGCGCCCTTGCTACACCAAGGCCGCGCTGGCGGCCTGGACGGGCGAGCTCGCAGGCACCTGGAGTCCCAGTGACGACCTCTTCGTCTACTTCAACAACGACCCTCGGGGATGCGCCATCCGGGACGCCGCGGTGTTCACGCGGCTGATGGAGGCCCGGGGGTTTGCCCACGGCCGCATTCCCGAACGTGGCGAGATCACCGTCGGAGATCGCCGGACGGCGGCTTGGGCCGTCCCCCGCCGGCGTGGCTCCCGGCGCCAGGCGCCAAAGGTCACCGTCAGTTCCGGCTGACGTCTCCCTGGGCGCGCTGGGTGATCTCGTCGGCGCGCTGCATTACGGAGTGCCAGTAGGCCAGTTGGGCCCGGAACTGCGCGGCGTAGCCGGAAAGCTGGCGACGCTGTTCCTCTGCACCCTCGCTTAGCTCGGCGAGGACCGTGTTCGTCGTCTGGAGCAGGTCACGGTAGGCAGTGATCATCTGCTCCGCCTCGGTCGCCGGGTGGGCCCCCAGGCTCATCGGTAGTCGCCCCGGCCGGCGCCGCTCAGGCAGCGCCAGCACTTCCCGAATGACACCGGCCAGCTCTGCCGGCCTGATCTGCAGTTTCACCAGGAAGCGAACTGCTCCCAGCCTGCCCGCCTGCTCCATCATCTCCGGCTCGTCGTAGTTGGTGACCATGATGGCCGGGATCGCCGCGGTGCGCGGACCGGAGCGGAGGCGGTCAAGGACCTGCAGGCCGTCCAGCCGGGGCATGCGCACATCAAGGCAGATGGCGTGCGGCGCGATCTCTTCGGCCAGGGCGAGTGCCTTCTCGCCATCCTCGGCAATGACCACCAGGAAGCCGTGGTAACCGAGGGTCTGGCAGTAGAGCTCGGCCATGTCGGGGTCATCCTCCGCCACCAGCACCACCACTTCATCCGTGGGCCGTGGCTCGGCCATGATCCGCGCGGTTGCGCTTCCCTGACCGTCATCGTGACCATCGCGTCCCCTCGAGCTGACGGTCGCCTCTCCGATCACGTCAGTGAATGATGCGACAAGCCGCTGCAGCGCACAACCCCGCGCTTCAGGTCGCCGGCCGACCGCCTTCAACCCGTTCCAACCGGTCGATGCTGCGCAGGGCCTGAAGCGAGGCGGAGCCGGTGCAGAACATCGCGATTCGCAGTCCGTCGGTGACCTCGTCCGCGAGCTCCAGGGCGCGGTCTACCCCGACAGCGGCAGCGCGGAGAAACAACCCGGCGAAACCCACTATGTCCGCGCCCAGGGCAATGGCCTTGGCCGCGTCGACGCCGTTACGCAGACCGCCACTGGCGATGAGTCGGGCCGTCGGTGCCGCAACCCGAGCCCGACGGATGGCCTCGGTCGTCGGGAGCCCCCAATCGCGAAACGCGGTCGCCACCGCCGCCGACCTGCCCCCGGATCGGTGCCGCTCCACCTCGCTCCAGGACGTCCCCCCCGCACCCGCCACGTCGATTGTGTGCACGCCGCACTGGAGTAGCCGCCCCACGTCGTCAGGGGGGATCCCCCACCCCACCTCTTTGACCACCACCGGGAACTCCGCGACTGAGCAGAGTTGCTCGATCGCGGTCAGCATCCCCGCGAAGGTCGCGTCCCCGCCCGGCTGGAGCGCCTCCTGCAGGGCATTGAGGTGAAGTGCCAGGGCGTCGGCCCGTAGCATCGCGACAAGCCGCCGGCATTCGTCCGGCGACACACCGCGGAGCAGCTGGACAGCACCCAGGTTTGCCAGCAGGGGGACGTCAGGGGCCAGCCCACGCACGTCAAACGTCGGCCGCGTTGCGGGGTCTTCGAGCAGCACACGTCCGGAACCCAGGCCCAGCGCGAGCCCCCTGGACTGCGCCACGCGGGCAAGGGACTCGTTGATGGCGCCGGCCTCTGGCGTGCCCCCCGTCATGCACGAGATCAGCACCGGGGCCTGGAGCGCCCTGTCAAAGAGGTCTGTTTCCACGCTGACCGCCGCGAGGTCCAATTCCGGCAGGGCACGCGGCGTGAAACGCCACTGATCGAAGCCGGCTTCGAGTCCCGAGCCCACGTCCTCCTCCAGGTTGATCCGCAGGTGTTCAGCCTTGCGTTGTGACGTACGTGGGACGCTCCGGCTCATTGCAGACAGCCTAGTTCTGCGAGCGTGCTGGCTAATCGGGCACCGTCATCCGGATCCAGCGGGCACACGCAAAGGAGTGCAGGCCCAGCGCGATGAAGCCAAGCGACACCACGAACAGGAGCAGGTGGCCAAAGGGCTGCTCGGCGAGGTACTGGAAGGTTGCCCCGATGCCGTGAGCCCTGGCCGCGTCATGGTTGATCGCGGCGAGGAGCACGAACCAGCCCAGCAGGCCGAAGATCACACCGCGGGCGACGAACCCGAAGCGGCCCAGGCCCCCGGCAATGGCTTCCTCCTGCTCGCTCATCTTGCGCAGCTGCATGTCCTTGATCCAAGAACCCCGGTAGGCATCCGCGAACTGGCCCAGCCCCACCAGGATGGCGATCACCCCAACGACGCCCGTGAAGATCGTCCCGAAGCGGTGCGACAACAGGAACCTGACCGATTTCTCCACACTGTCAGAGCCGTCTCCCTTCGAGAGGCCGAGCAGGAGCTGGATCGTGAACACCAGCATCCCGAGGTAGCTGAGGCCACTCCAGGCGAAGCCCAGGCGCGCGGCGACGCCCTGCGGCTCGTCCCCGCGCCGGAGGGGGTCGTAGATCGCCCGCACGAATCCCCAGATCGTGTATCCGGCCAATCCCACGATGACAAACCCCACGGCCGTCACCTCAAGGGCCGGCGCGCTGCGAAGCAAGTACAGGGTTCCACGCTGGTCCGTGGTCTTGTGGTAGATGCCGAAGGCGAAGCCGACACCGAACGCGCCCATCGCTCCGTAGAGCAGGCCGCGGACCAGGTACCCAAGACGCGCCGCGCGCTCCAACCACGGGTTGTCCGCGTTGCGCTTGATCACACGGGCCGCCTTCAGCGCGTTGCGCTCCACCTCGTGCCCGGCCTTCCTGGCGGTGCGGCGCCCCCGGCGCGCCAGCGCCGCGGTCTCGCTGGTGGGCTGCCGGCGGGGGGCCCTAGGCCTTTTTCTTGGCACCAGCGGCTCGGTGCTTTCGCGCCACCGGCTCTGGAAGGAGCAGCCTGAGCGCCCCCACGCCGGCCTCGATCACGGCCGGCGTCCGACCTGCTGAGTTGCTGTCGGCGAAGATCCTCGCGCGCGGACTTGTCTCGATCCGCAGCTTGCGGAACCTGAACGTCATGCCCAGCTCCGGCGCCTGGCCGTCCGGGTTGAAGGCCGATTTGACCATTCGCTTGAAAAGGTCGCGGTAGGTCTCCCCGGCGTGGACCTGCAGCTCGAGGTACGGGTCAATCGGGGTCTTGCCGGCGGCAACAGTCATCCGCGCGCCCGTGGAGGTGGTATTCGCAAATACCAGCGAAAGCGCCGCGCCGTGTCCCTCGATGTCGCCGGACAGTCGATAGCGGAAGGGCTGCGCCCGGGCGACGTCGGCGAACTTGTCCGAGAGCTTTCCAAACGCCATGTCCTTGGCCGCCTCACCAAGCTGCAGCGCCTCCCCGAACATCCCGATGGCGGCGACCTCGAGGAATGGCATGCCGTTGATCCGGCCGATCGTCACGGGCACCGCGCGCCCGCCCTTGACGGCGCGAATCCCGGCGTCGATGCCCCGGGGCATTCCAACGGAGGCGGCGAAATTGTTGAACGTCCCGAGTCCCAGGATGCCCAACGAGTGGTCGGTGTCCACCAGTGCCCGCGTCACCCACCCCACCGTGCCGTCGCCGCCCGCGACGATCACCTGGGCGGCCGGCGTCAGCATGGAGAGCAGTCTCATCCTGGGGTCGAACTCGACCACCTCGTGGTCGGCGAATGCCTTACGCAGCTTAACGTCGACCGCCGGGGACATGCTGCCCGCCTTGCTGCTGAGGATCAGGAGCCGGCCGACCTTGCTGGACGCCGCGGTTCGGGACGATTTTTTCTTCGACATGCTCTCCGTTTTCATCTCTGGTCAGTATGCCCTGCCCTCAAGTTTCCTAACATCTGCAGTGATGGAACTGGAGCGCGGAAAGGCGCGAGTTTACAACCGTCGCACCGGGGCCCACGGCGCCGGGCACGTGGGCTGGGCCTTCCTTGACGAGGATGGGCTCTGGGACGCAGGGGCGGTGGAACGAGGCGGGCTGATCACGCCGCCCGGCAAATCCGGATATTGGTCCAACGCCATGGAGGATCCCAACCCCCGCATGCTCAGCCTGAACTACGACACCTACAAGGAGTTCGAGGTCGCCCCCCCCAGCCCGACGCTGGCGCGGATCGCCGTCGGCGAGGTCTCAAGGCGCTTTTTCAACCTCGTGCTCCACAACTGCATGCAGGACACCCATAACGTGCTCCAGGCTTACGGGGCCAACATGCCGAAGATCAACAAGCGCTGGGACTTCAAACCCAACGACTGGTACGACCTCCTGCAGGGGGACCTGCACCGACCTTGAAAGTGGATGGCGCGATCGCCCTTGTGACCGGGGGCGCCTCGGGGCTCGGCCGGGCTGCGGTCGAGGCTCTCCACGGGGGCGGCGCGAGCGTGGTAATCGCCGACCTGCCCGCCTCCCCGGGCGCAGACCTGGCGGCAGCCCTGGGATCCACCGCGGCATTCGCGCCCACCGACGTCACCAGCGAGGCGGACGTGCTGGCGGCGATCGCGCTCGCCAACGCGCGCTTCGGCGGCCTCCGGGTGGCGGTGAACTGCGCGGGTATCGGTCGTGCGGGCAAGGTACTGGGCCGAAAGGGAGTGATGGCGCTTGACGCCTACCGCGCGGTGATCGAGGTCAACCTGGTCGGGACGTTCAACGTGCTGCGCCTCGCCGCCGCGGCGATGGCCGAACAGCCCCCCGTCGACGGCGAGCGCGGGGTGATCGTGAACACCGCCAGCATCGCCGCATTCGAGGGCCAGGTTGGGCAGGCCGCGTACTCATCCTCCAAAGGAGGCGTCGTGGCGATGACCCTGCCCATCGCGCGCGAGCTTGCGGACCACCAGGTCCGCTGCATGGTGATCGCGCCGGGAACGTTCGACACTCCGATGCTCGCGGGGCTTCCCGAGCAGGCCGTCGAGAAGCTTGCCGCCGACATTCCCCATCCCAACCGGCTGGGCCGCCCCGCGGAGTTCGGCGCCCTCGTCCGCCACATCGTTGAGAACCCGATGCTGAACGGCTCCGTCATCCGTCTCGACGGCGCCCTGAGAATGGGCATCTCCTGAGGCTGGGCGCGGCGTGAGCGGCCGCATACCCCGCGCCCAGAGGCGCGTGGAGCGCCTCGTTGCAGCGGGCGACCGTCAGTTCCGGGTCGGTGATGTCGAGGCCGCCCGCCGCCTCTACCTGGAGGCCGCGCGGCTGGAGGAGGAGATCGTGTCCACGCTGGCGCCGAGCCCTCACCTTGGCACGCTGGCCTGCGGCTGCGTCCTCCTCTATCGCTTTGGCGGCGACGCGGTGGCGGCACGCATGGCCGCCGAACGGTGCCTGCAAAGGGGGATGGACGAGCGTGCGGAGGGCTGGCTGATGGACCAGGTCTCGGAGCTCACCATGGGCTCTCACCCGGTCGCAGCCCAGGCCGCGTTCCGGTCCGCGATGGCCGAGCTGATCAGCCTTCGTCAGCGGGTGGCCTGAGGGCGAACCTCCCGGACACTCGCCGCCGGTGCTGCCTAGCGGGACCCCGCCGTACGGGGGCGCTGCGTGCGGAACGACCGCTGCCCGCCGCGGCCACCGCCGCCCTCTCCGCGCGCCGGGCGCTCCGCGGCCTGGGCGCGATCGGCGGTGCTCCAGTGCTCTTCGCGCGGGAGGTTCGGGGCCCCGCCCTTGCGCAGGCGCTGCCACTTGCTCTCGTCCTGGGGGGTCAGCAGGGTGATGGCGACGCCGTCGGCGCCGGCCCGCCCGGTGCGGCCGATCCGGTGCGTGAGCAACTCCGCGGACTCCGGCAGCTCGTAGTTGATCACCAGTCCGAGGTGGCGCACGTCGATGCCGCGCGCGGCCACGTTGGTCGCCACGAGCACGTGTGAACGCTTGCTGCGGAACCGATCCAGTGCCCGCTCGCGCTGCCCCTGGGTCATGTTGCCCTCGAGCGCCTCCACCTGGTAGCCGGCCTTCTTCAGTTGGGAGTAGAGCTTCTGGACGCCCCACTTGGTGCGCCCGAAGACCAGCGCCGAGCCGTCCCGGTTCTCATCCAGGAGGCGGCAGAGGTCGTCGAATCGCCTCGCCTGGGTGGTTTCGAACAGCCGGTGCGCGATCACCCCTTCGTTGGCCGGGTCAAAGGCCACTGCGACCCTGACCGGGTCATGGAGCTCCTCGCGCACCACGCCCTGGACCCACTCCGGGAGGGTGGCTGACACGAGGATCGTCTGTCGCTGCGAGGGTAGGTACGACAAGATCTTCATGACGTCGGGGGCGAAGCCCTGGTCGAGCAGCTCGTCAGCCTCGTCGATGACCACCATGGAAACGCCGGACACGTCGAGCTTGCCGTCCCAGATGAAGTCCATCACGCGCCCGGGGGATCCGAACACCACCTGGGGCGACTGGCGCATCTGCACCCTCTGGGCGTCGTAGCCGACGCCGCCGATCAGGCAAGCGCAGCGGAAGCCGTGGGGCGACAGGAGAGCGTCGGCGACGTCCGCACCCTGCGTTGCCAGTTCGCGCGTCGGGCACAGGACCAGGGCGACGGTGCGCTTCTTGTCGTTCAGCTTCTCGCAGAGCTCGACGATCGGGATCACGAAGGCGGCCGTCTTGCCGCTGCCCGTGGGGGCCTGGATGAGCCCGTCGCGCCCTTCGATCAGCGGGGGGATGCTCTGCGCCTGGACCGGGGTGGGCTCGGTGATGCCCATGCCCTTAAGCCCGGCGAGGGTGGGTGGCGTCAGCCCGAGCGACGCGAAGGAGGCGGGGGTAGCGCCGGGGGGTGTGATGGTGTCCGGCAGCGTAAGGGTGTCTTCCATGGTTCTCCAGGGTCCTTGAGTTGGGGTCGTGTTCGTCGGCCACAACGGCACCGGCTACGCCGGGCTCAAGGAACGTTGGAGACGTACGCGCGGCCTTGATGACCGCGAAATTTAGTTTGCGCAAGTGTAGCACGAACGGACGTGCGACCCTCGCACGGCTCTCACCTAAGATTCGCGGGCTGTGACCTCTCCTTTGATTCGGCACGACCTCCGAAACCTGGCGATCATCGCCCACGTCGACCACGGCAAAACTACGCTGGTGGACGCGCTTCTCAAGCAGTCCCACACCTTCCGGGAGAACCAGGACATGGGGCGGCTGATCATGGACTCCAACGCGTTGGAGCGGGAGAAGGGGATCACCATCCTGGCCAAGAACACGGCCATCCGGCACCACGACGTCACCATCAACATCATCGACACCCCCGGGCACGCCGACTTCGGCGGTGAGGTGGAACGGGTCCTGAACATGGCGGACGGCTGCCTCCTGCTGATCGACGCCGCCGAGGGGCCGATGCCACAGACGCGCTTTGTGTTGCGCAAGGCCTTTGAGGTCGGCCTTCGCCCCATCCTCGTGATCAACAAGCTGGACAGGCCCCTCGCCGACCCCGGGCGCGCGCTGGAGGCGGCCCACGACCTGTTCCTCGAGCTGGCGGAGAATGCCGACCAGTTGGATATCCCCGTGCTGTACGCGATCGCCAGCCAGGGCAAGTCCGGGGAGTCGGCGGATGCCCTCGAGGACAACCTCGAGCCGCTGTTCAAGGCCATCCTCCGTCATGTCCCGCCGCCGGTCGTCGAGGATGGCCCACTGCAGATCCTGGTGGCCAACCTCGGCTACGACGACTACACCGGCCGCCAGGCCGAGGGCCGTGTCTTCCGGGGCGAGGTGCGCCCCGGGCAGCAGGTGGCCGTGCTCCGCTCGGACGGCAGCGAGGTCCGCGGCAAGATCAACAGCGTTCTTCTCCACCGAGGTCTGATCCAGGACACCGTGGAACTCGCCCGAAGCGGTGACATCGTGGTCCTGACGGGGCTTGACGACGTGACCATCGGCGATACCATCGCCGACCCTGAGCACCCCGAGGCACTTCCTCGCATCGCCATCGAGGAGCCCACGGTGCGCATGACATTTGCGGTGAACGACTCCCCCTTCGCCGGCCGCGAGGGCCAGTTCAGCACCTCCCGCCAGCTGCGTGCACGCCTGTTCAAGGAGCTCGATGTCAACCTGGGCCTGCGCGTCGACGAAACAGAGAGCGCAGACCGCTTCCTGGTCAGCGGCCGCGGCGAGCTGCACCTCGCGGTGCTGATCGAGACGATGCGCCGGGAGGGCTACGAGTTCGCCGTCTCCCGCCCTGAGGTGATCGTCAAAGAGGTCGACGGCAAGAAGCACGAGCCGGTCGAGCACCTGACGATTGACGTCCCGGAGGATTATGTCGGCGCCGTCACCGAGGCCCTGGGCAAGCGCCGGGGAGAGATGCTGGAGATCTCCTATGGCGACCGGGGCGGCGTACGACTCGAGTACAAGATCCCAACGCGCGGCCTGATCGGCTTCCGCAACGCCATGCTCACCCTCACCGCGGGCAACGGAATAATGGGGTCGTTGCTGCTTGGCTACCGGCCCTGGGCCGGCGACCTCTCCAGCGTTCGCAATGGCGCCCTCACGGCGTCTGAAGGTGGGACGGCGGTGGCCTACGGCCTGGCCAACGCGCAGGAACGGGGCACCACGTTCATCGAGCCCGGCGAGGAGGTCTACGAGGGCATGATCGTGGGGCTGCAGAAGCGCTCCGACGACATCGCGGTCAACGTCACCAAGGAGAAGAAGAAGACCAACATCCGCAGCTCGACCTCCGACATTTCCGTGCGCCTGACCCCGGCGCTGAAGATGAGCCTGGAGCAGTGCCTCGACTTCCTCGAGGACGACGAGCTACTGGAGGTGACGCCGAAGAACGTGCGCCTGCGCAAACGCTGGCTTTCCGAGGCCGACCGGGCCCGGGCGCGGCGCGGGCTGGTCCGCTGATAGCGTCGGCTTAACGAGGAAGGGGACGCCGGAGCGTCCCCTTCAGAGCTGGCTGGTTCAGCCGGCTAAGGGAACTTGATCTTCCCCCTGACATCGATGAGGTCGCCGGTGGTGACGTAGCGACCCTGTGCGGCGTCGTACTTGATGGGCGCCACCTGCGTGATGGTGTAGTGGTCGTTCCGCGTGTTCTTGGCGACCACGCCCTTGGAAAGGAAGGGGTTGTCGCTCTCGTTGAAGTTGTTGAGGGCGTCGAGCAGGGACTTCCTGGTCGGGTTGTCGCCAGAGTGCTTGAGGACGTCAACCATGGTGTACGCCACGGCCATTCCGTAGACGTTGAACGAATCCAGGGCGTTCCCGTCGGGGTAGTACTTCGACATCACGGTCTTGTACAGGCTGACGCCGGTGGAGCTCGCCTGGGCCGGGTCGAGGGGGTCGATGTAGCAGCTCACGCTGAGTATCCCGTCCACAGCGGCGGGCGACCCCACCACTGACTGGGCCTTCTTGAGGTAGGCAACGGGGTTGGCGACTATGTTCAAGTAGATGGTCGGGTGCCACCCGACCGCCGCCACCGTCGCGATGGTCTTGATGGCCGGGGTTGGGGTCTCGAAGATCATCAGGGTATCGGCGCCAGAAGCCTTGAGGGCTGCGACCTGTGACTTCACGTCCGGCGCCCCGACCTCGTTGTTCTGGGTCGACACGATCAGGCTCGAGGCCTTGTCACCGAGGCCGTTCTTGAAGCCGGTCAGGTAGTCCTGGCCGTATTCGTCGTTCTGGTAGATGACGCCGATCTTGGGCGCTGGGGACTGCTTCAGCAGCGCCTTGGCGTAGATCTGCGCCTCACCGCGGTAGGTTGGTTGCCATCCGAACGTGTAGGGGTGTTTGTCGCCCTCGGCAGAGAACTGCGTCGCGCCCGTCGCGACGAAGACCTGCGGCACCTTCTTGGTGTTGAGGTACTGCTCGACCGAGACCTGGGCCTGCGTGCCGAGTCCCCCGAACATCGCAAAGACGGGGTCGGCGCCCTCTACCAGTTGCTTGGTCAGGGGCACGGTCTGGGCGGGGTTGTAGCCGTCGTCGAGGAAGTTGTACTTGATCTTGCGGCCGTTCACACCGCCGTTGTCGTTGACGTACTGGAAGTACGCATTGCTCGCCTTGGCGATCGTGCCGTAGGCGGCCGCTGGGCCACTGAGTGCGATTGTGCCGCCCAGCAGGATCTGGTCCGCGGTGATGCCCTTGTCGCTGGCGGTCTTGGCCGCGGGCCCGCTGCTGCCGCTCGAGCCGCCGCACGCTGCGATCGTGAGGATGGACATGGCCGTGGCGGCCGCGCGTATGAGTGATCGATGTTTCAAGTGGACTCTCTACCTCCGATTCGACGGGGATACGTCCCCGGGTTACAAATGATCCTGTCTGGTTGTGCCAGTCTGACCTATAGCGGCCCTATTTGGTGAGGGGGCGGTTGTTCGGCGCGCACGTTGTCGTCCGGCTGCACCGGGTAGCGCAGCCGGTGGATGTTGGTCCGGATCAGCCCCGCGACGCCCTGACGCGCAACGAACATGACGACCAGCAGAAGAACGCCCTGGGTCACCGTGGGCGCCGCGTTGGCCACCTGGGTGTTAATGCTCTTCAGCGCCTGCTGCGAGAACTGGGGTAGGAACTGGGCGAAAAACCCTCCTATCAGGGCACCCTCCAGCGTCCCGAGGCCGCCGATCACCGCACCAACCAGGAGCAGGATGGAGAGCTGGAACGGGTAGGCGTCCGCGCTGACGAACCCGGTGGCGATGCCGTAGAGCGCGCCGGCGATGCCGGCCAGGAATGCCGACATGGCGAAAGCCAGCGTCTTGTAACTGGCCAGGTTGACACCGAAAGCCACCGCCGCCAGGTCGGCGTCGCGGATGGCCCGGAAGGCCCGACCGGTGCGTCCCCGGAGGATGTTCCACGCCAGCAGGAAGCAGATCGCCGCGATCGCCAGGCAGACCATGTAGAAGAACTGGTCATCGGTGAGCAGGCCGGTGGGGCTTGTCACCGGTGACAGGACAATCCCCTTGACGCCACCTGTGAGGCCCTCCGGTTTTTTCAGCAAGTTCGGGGCCGCGACCGCCAGCGCAAATGTCGCCAGGGCCAGGTAGATGCCCTCCAGCCGCAGGGCGGGAAAGCCGAAGGCGAAGCCGAGGATCCCGCACAGCAGCCCGGCGAAGGGGATGGAGACCAGGAAGTTGATTCCCATCTTCTGCTGGGCGATCGCACTGGCGTAGGCGCCGATCGCCACGAATGCGCCGTGGCCCAGGGTGATCTGACCGCTATACCCGGTGAGGATATTGAGCCCGAGGATGGCGATCGCGAAGATCAGTGCGTAGGAGATGTTCAGCGCCTGGTAGCCGGGCAGTACGAATGGTGCCACCAGGGCGGCGGCGGCCAGCGCCACCAGGAAGCCCAGCAGGCCCAGCGGCGGCATACTGCGCGGCCCCTTCATGGAGGCGGTAAGGCACGGCATCAGACGCGCCTGCTGTGGACGTGGCCCAGCAGGCCCGCGGGACGCACCACCAGCATGCCGACGATGAGGAGCAGGGCGACGGCCAGCCGGAGGTCCGCGAGAGCGGGAATGTACGCTCCCACCAATGCCAGGGTGACCCCCAGCAGGAGGCCACCGACGACCGCGCCGAGCGGGCTCTCGATCCCCCCCAGGACCGCCGCCGCGAAGGCGTAGATCACGACCTGCTGCATCATGTTCGGCTCCAGGAGAAGGGTCGGCGCCAGCATGATGCCGGAGATGGCACCGACACCCGATGCCAGCGCCCAGCCGACCGCCAGCATCCCCCCGACGCTCACGCCAAGCAGCCTGGCCGAGTCCGGGTAGAGGGCCGCGGCCCGCATCGCGAGGCCAAGCCTGGTGCGGTTGAAGAGGAAGTAGATGAGCCCAAGCGCCACGATGCTCACCCCGATGACGCCAAGGTCCTGGATGCTGATGTAGACCCCCGCGACGTTGATCGGGGTCTGTCGGAAGGGCGTTGGGAAGGTTTGCGGGACGTAGCCCCAGATGAAGCCTGCCATGCCGTTGACGATCGATAGCAGGGCCAGGGTGACGATGACCACACCGAGCTGGGGCCCACGTTCGAAGGGCCGGACGATCAGTCGCTCGATCGCCGCCGCACCGGCCATCGCGACGGCAACCGCGAGCACCAGGCGACGGGGTATGGCACGTGCAGGTAGACAAGCATCGACCAGGCGATGAACGTCGCGAACATCGCAAACTCGCCCTGGGCGAAATTGACCAGGCCCATCGCGCTGTAGATCAATACCAGCGCCAGCGCCAGGCTCGCGTACGCTCCGCCAGCGGCCAGCCCGGAGACCAGTTGCTGGAGGAAGTAAGTCACGACTCAGTAGCCCAGGTACGCCCGGCGGATCGACTCATCGTTGGCCAGCGTTTTGGCGTCCCCACTCGCCGCCACCCGGCCCGTCTCAAGGAGGAAGGCGCGATGAGCCACCTTGAGTGCCAGGCGGGCGTTCTGCTCCACCAGCAGGACGGCCACCCCCTGGTCGCTGTTGATCGATGTCACGATCTCGAAGATCGACTTGACCACGAGTGGCGCGAGCCCGAGCGAGGGCTCGTCGAGAAGCAACAACTTGGGCTTTGCCATGAGCGCGCGGGCAATTGCCAGCATCTGCTGCTCACCACCACTGAGGGTCCCGGCGCGCTGGCCTTTGCGCTCACGCAGGATCGGGAAGTAGCCAAAGATCACCTCGAGGTCCGTCTGCACGCCGGCAGCGTCCTTGCGGGTGTAGGCCCCCATCCTGAGGTTGTCCCAGACCGACAGCTGGACCATCGTGCCGCGCCCCTCGGGCACGTGTCCAATCCCCCGCCGGGCGGTGTCCTGGGGGGCGACCCCGCGCAGCGAGCGGCCGTCGAACGTGATGCTGCCGCCGCGGTTTACGGTCCCGGAGATGGCTCGGAGCGTGGTCGTCTTCCCCGCGCCGTTGGCACCCAGGAGGGCCACGATCTCGCCGGCCTCGACCGCCATGTTAACGCCGTGCAGCGCCTTGATGGCGCCATACTCGGCAGTCACGTCCTGCAGCTCAAGCAGCGCCACTTTCGGCCCCCAGGTATGCCTCGATCACCGCCGGGTCGGCGCGCACCTCCGCGGGAGTCCCGAGGGCGATGCGCCGTCCGAAGTTCAAAACGACGACGCGGTCCGAAACGCTCATCACCAGGTTCATGTGGTGCTCTACGAGCAGCAGGGTCAAACCGTAGTCCCGGTGGATCGCGCGGATCAGGTCGCCGAGCGCGCCCACCTCCTCATGGTTGAGGCCCCCCGCGGGCTCATCGAGTAACAGCAACCTGGGCTTGGACACCAGCGCGCGGGCCAGTTCGACGCGCTTGAGGCTGCCGAACGGCAGCCCGGCGACCGGACGCGCCGCGATGCCAGCGAGGCCCACCTGGTCCAGGGCCTCCATCGCCGCCTCGCGCGCGGCGCGCTCCTCCCGCCGTACAAACGGAAGCCGAAGCGCGGAAGCCCCCCACGACGTCTTGACGTGCACGTGGTCGCCCAGCAGCACGTTGTCCAGCACGGTCATGGTGCGGAAGAGCTCGACGTTCTGAAAGGTTCGCGAGATTCCCTTGCGAACCACGTCGTGGGCGCCGGTCTGGAGCAGGCTTTCGCCCTGGAACTTCACGTCCCCGGAGGTGGGCTGGTAGAACCGCGTGACAACGTTGAAGAGAGTGGTCTTGCCGGCGCCGTTGGGGCCGATCAGGCCGACGATCTCACCCTTGGAGATGCCGAACGAGGCGTTTTGAACCGCGACGATGCCGCCGAACCTGACGGTGACGTCCTCAACTGACAGAAGGTCCACGAGTCCGCAGTCTCCACTCCTTATCTGCCGGCGTCAACCGAGCGATACGTTGCGGGGGTGAGCGAGTCTTGCCCGTCAAGTCACGTTGGCGCGATCTCCTGGAGCCATGCGGCGACGAACGCCATCGACTCCGCCGGGGCCTCGAAGTTGGGGTTGTGGCCGATTCCCTCCATGAAATGCGCCGTCCAGCCGGGTTGGAGCTGGGCCAGTCGGTGTCCTGCCGCCGGCAGCACGACACCGTCGAGGGTCCCCTGCAGGAGGATCGCAGGCACGGTGATGGAGCTGATCACGCCCTCCAGCCCGGCGGGCTCCCTGAATGTTGAGTGGAACCAGCGCCAGCCCTGCATGTACCCGATGTAGGCGCCGGGCTTGCGCATGCGTTCTTCCTCCGCATCCACGTGGGATTGCACGAAGCCCGGCGGGAGGGCATCAAAGTCGGCCGACGAGTTGCGCAGCGTCTCGGTCACCACGGCGTGGGCACCCCGGGCGCGCACCATCAACTGGCCGAGGGTCCCGGAGATCCGGGGGGCATAGGACGCGCGGTCCAGGAGGGCGCTGGGAAGGCTTGGAGCAGGGCTCTCCGTCGGCGGGAAGGCGGGGGCGAAGAGCACCAGCCCGCGGAGCAGGTCGGGGCGCGCGGCCCCGACCATCGTCGAGATCAGCCCCCCCATCGAATGTCCCACCAGCAATACCGGCGGGTCCATGAAGCGCTCGATGAACTCGATGACCAGGTCGCGCTGAGCATCAAGGCCTGCCGACCGGCCCGCCAGAGGACTCTCCCCGAACCCTGGTAGGTCGAGCCCCAGCGTGTGGAATTGCGCGCTCAGGAGGGGCGCAAAGAGCTGCCAGTTGATCTTCGACCCGCCGATGCCGTGCAGAAGCAGGGCTCCGGGCTTGCCGGCGCCGCCGAAGTCTGCGTAGACCAGGGGACCTCGTAGATCGGCCGTGAGGCGGTTCACCTCGGCTGATCGGTCAGACCCGGCGTCGCTCCGCCTGGGAGAGCCGAGCGTCGATGAGGCTCTGCAGGCTCTCCATCTCCCGCGTCACGGCGCCCAGCTGCAGTCGCACCTTGGCGATCTGCCGGGAGGTCTTGTCGGACCCGGTCGAGCGACCGGGACCGACAGCCTCTGGGCCGGCCTGCTCCGTGAGCTCCTTGAGCTCGGCGGTGAGACGTTCTTGTTCTGGCGACATGAGCTCAAGGCGGCGTCGCAGCGACGCCACCTGGCCCGGCATCAGGACCTCGTCCACTCGGAGCACGCTCAAGGTGGGCTAGTAACTCCTGCGGGGCTGCTGGGCGAAGCAGTCGCTGCAGTAGACAGGGCGTCCGGACGTGGGCTGGAAGGGCACCTGGGTCGCCTTGCCACAGCTGCTGCAGACCACGTCGAACATCTCGCGCGAGCGGCCACCGCCGCCGCCACCACCGCCGCCGCCCTGACCGCGCCGGATTGCCCGGCAATCGGGGCAGCGCCCCGGGTCATTGGTGAGGCCACGAGAAGCGTAGAACTCCTGCTCGCCACTGGTGAACGTGAACTGCTGGCCGCAATCGCGGCAGGTAAGGGTGCGGTCCTGGAAACTCAAACTGGGTACCTCTGTGGTGTATGCGACCGCGCGGTGCGCCGGCCGAAAGGGCTGGTCTGCCGGGGACCCGGGCATGTGACCATGCCAAAGACTCCGGCGAGCGTTGTTGGAGCGCATTTTTTCTGCACTCCGGGGGGTTTGTTCATCTGTCTCCTGCCTTGAGCAATGGGTTCTGTACCGTCGACCTAACGACCACCGGCCGTTGCCGGGCTCAAGGAACGTTGGAGACGCGTGCGGGCTCGATCTCTCCCGCGCTCGCCGAACTATAGCAGGGCTCAGGGCGCGCCGTGCGGCAGGGCCTGGCCGTACGTCGCGAGCGCTTCCGCCGCCGGGCCACGCACAACCGCCCCGGTGGTGACGTCGAACTCGCTCCCGTGGCAGGGACAGGTGACCGTGCCTCCACCCAGGGTCCCTTCCGCCAGGGAGCAGCCGCGATGGGTGCAGGCGTCCTGGAAGGCGTACAGGATGCCGCCCACCCTGGCGACCGCGACCCGCGTGCCATCGACGTCAATGGCGGCGAGGCCGCCGGCTTGGAGTTCGCCCGCGCGAAGCAACGCACGTGGGCCCAGGTCAGCGGGCGGAGCGACCGCTGCGGGTGCGCCCGGCGGCCGGATGCCGCGGCGAGCGGCAAACGACCGCGCGTAAGCGACTGACCGCGCGTGGAGGATCGCGTCGTGGGAGCACTCGATGCCGTCGGCGACGTTGGTGGGGTCAAAGACCAGGCGATCACAGGTCTCTGCGGGCTCCAGGGACGTGATCTCCAGTCGACCTGCGACCACGCTCGGCCGATCTGCCGGCCACGATGCGGTGGGGTCGGTCAACGAATCCCCCTCACCGGCCAGGATGAAGATCAACCGCAGCGCTGCCGAACCCGCCGCCAGTCGGGTGCGCAGCTCATCCTGCAGGTACTCGCGGCCCCCCTCCCGCGCCTTGTCGACGGTGATGCTCTGCTCCCCGAGCTCCGGCTCCCACCGATATCGCGCCCATCGTGACTCCCCCGCCGGATTGGTCAGCCGGAAGGCATGAAGGCCGTTGTACCGCGTCTGGAGGTAGCTTGCCGGCAGCTGTCCGGACAGGGCGGCATCCAGGGCGTTGCGCGTTTCGGGATGTCGTTCGAGGAACGCCCCGATCAACCCCAGGTCAGGCTGGCGAGTCTCCGGGTCCGGCCGGGTCACGGTGAGGAACTCGATGAAGCTCTCGGGGTCCCGGACAAAGAAAACCGGCAGCGTGAGGCCAACCATGTCCGTGTGGGTGCCGTCGGGGAGGTCGAATTTGACGGCTATGCCGCGCCCGTCGCCGCGCGCGTAGTCAGGGAGAGCCGGGATCCCGCTGCCATTGGAGAAGCGCACGGTGGCCGGTACAGGCTCGCCTCGCATGTGGACTGCGCGGGTCAGGGTCGCGGCGTCGGCGGTGGCGCTGAACACGGCGCGGGCGCAGCTCCCCTTGGCATGCGCGGCGCGGTGCCCGGGGTGCTCGCCGTGCACCGAGTGCAGGGCTGCCACCAGCCGCTCAGCGAGGTCCGGCGCGAATTCCACCACCGCATGGTAAACCTCGTGGCGTGCGGCCCATTCTCGCGGCATCCGCCATCGTTGCCTTCCTTGCGGGCTACTCGGGCTCGATCCTGTTCATCGCCCTGCCCGCCATCGCGGCTGAATTCCATGCCAGCGTTCCGGGCCTGGCGACCGTCGGCGCAACCCTGGCGCTGGGTACGCTGGTGGCGCTTCCCCTCGCCGCGCGGGCCGACCGGCGCCACCGCGGGGAGGTGGCGACCATGTCCATCGTCGGTTTCTCGGGCGCGGCTGTGGTCAGCGCAATTGCGCCGTCGCTGGCGGTGCTGGGCGCGGCGCGGCTGCTCGCGGTTGGCTGCGAGACGATCGCCGTGGCGATAGCGACGAGCGCGGTTGTCGAGTGTGCCGGCGCCCGGAACCGCGGTAAGGCAGTGGCACTGCTTGCGGTGTCAGGTGGAGCGGGTGGAGCCCTGGTCGTGGTTGCCTATCCCTTCCTGGCCCCACACTGGCGCGCGCTCTACGCGATGGCCGGCCTCGGTCTGCCCCTGGCGTCCCTTGCGATGCGGATCCCCTCGCCCGCTCCCGTCATCGGTGCTCAGCCCGGGTTGGGCGGCACATTCGAGCCGGCCTGGCGGGCGAGACTCGCCGTGCTCTGCGGCGCAGCGGCGCTCGCCTCCCTGCTATTCGAGCCGGCAAATTTCTTCTCTGTCCTGTTCGGCAGCCGCAGGCTGGCCATGTCGCCGCTCACGCTCTCTCTGGTGGTGGCGGTATCGGGTGTCGCGGCGCTCGTTGGTTACGCCGCCGGGGGCTGGGCCTCCGACCGCTATGGCAGGCGGGTCCCGTCCGTCGTACTCCTGGGAGTCGGGGCGCTCTTCGCGGCGCTCTCATTCAACAGCAGCCCCCTGGTGTACGGGTCCGCGGCGGCGCTGTGGAGTGCCGGCGCCGGTGCCGCGGCCCCGATGATGCAGGCCTGGTGTGCGGAGCTGGTCCCTGCCCGGGCGCGCGTGTCCGCGCTGACCGCCACGTCGGTTGCCGCTGCCGCGGGTGGGGTCGTGGGGCTGCGGGTGGTGGCCGCGCTTGAGCCCGGCTTCGGGCTCCCGGCGGCGCTCTGGTTCACCGCGGCAGCGGCAATCGCTGGGTCGCTGATGCTGCTGGCGTTGCCCGAGACGCGCGGGATGCCTCTCGCCGATTAGGCAGCGGTCGAGATTCGCCGCCGGTGGCACGTCACCCGGCTCGCGGTAACCTCGACCGATGGCGATAGACGACAGGGCCCCCAGCCGGCGCGCGACCGTTCGTCGCCACGCGGAGCGCGGTCGCTATGACCGCGAGACGATCGAAGCGATTCTCGATGAAGGGCTCATCTGCCACCTTGGGTTCACGGTCGATGGCGATGCACAGGTCATCCCCACGATGTACGCGCGCCGGGGAGACAGGGTCTTTGTCCATGGCGCCGCGGCCAACCGCGCCCTGACCGCGCTGCGTTCCGGCGCCCAGGCCTGCCTGGTGGTCACGTTGCTGGACGGGCTGGTCCTGGCCCGCTCGGCGTTCCACCATTCAATGAACTACCGGTCCGTGGTGGTTATGGGGCAGGCCGTCGAGGTCACCGATCCCGTCGAGAAGCTGGCGGCGATGGAGGCCCTGCTGGAGCAGGTGGCGCCCGGTAGATGGGCGGACAGCCGGCCGCCCAGCCCAACGGAGATCGCCTCCACGGTGATCCTCGCGCTCTCCCTCGACGAGGCTTCCGCGAAGGTGCGAGAGGGTGGGCCTGTCGACGACCCCGAAGACCTGGACTCGGCGTACTGGGCGGGCGTCATCCCACTGGCCATGGAGGCCGGTCCCGCCGTCGGTGCGACCGACCTGGCGCGAAGAACCGAGCAGCCCAGCTATACACGCGACTACCGCCGTTAATCCAGGCTGCCGCGCTGCCCCCGCGCCCACTTCTCGAGCGCATCCGGGGGCATCGGACGGCCGAAGTGGTAACCCTGACCGCTGTCACAACCCAAAATGCGCAGGCTGCGGGCGGTGCCCGGCTGCTCGATCCCCTCGGCCACAACCGACAGTCCGAGGTTGTGCGCCATCTGGATCACGGGTGAGACGATGGCCCCACGGTCCGCGCCCATCGCCGCGATAAATGAACGATCGATCTTGATCTCGGTGGCGGGCATGTCGCGGAGGTATGAAAGCGCCGAGTATCCAGTCCCAAAATCGTCCACTGAGATTCCGAAGCCGTGGGCGCGAAGCGCCCGCAACGAATCCTGGGCCCTGCCACTGGCGAAGTTGCGCTCGGTGATCTCCATGGCGACCTGGGTGGCGTCCAGCCCGTGCCGGCGCAGGATGCGCACCATCTCCTCGATCTCCTCGGGGTCGACCAGGTTGCGTGCAGACAGGTTGAGCTGCATCTTGAGATCCAGCCCGCGCCCGTTCCACTCCGCCAACTGCCGGAATGACTCATTGACCACCCAGCGGGTCAGCGGGATGATCACGTCGTTTTCCTCGGCGGCGTCGATGAAGGCGCCGGGGGGCAGCAGGCCGCGCTTGGGGTGGTTCCAGCGCAGGAGGGCCTCGACACCGACGGCCCGGCCCACCTTCAGGTCGATCTTCGGTTGGTAGAAAAGGACCAACTGACCGGTGTCGATGGCGCCCCGCAGCTCGGACATCAGCGCGACCCTGTCGGCGCCATAGTGGTCGAGTTCCCGCGCGTACCAGAGGTACCTGGCGCCCTGGCGGCCCGCGGCATACATCGCTATGTCCGCGCACCGCATCAGCGCCGTGGTGTCGGTGGCGTGGTCGGGGTAGACGGCGACCCCCAGCCGCGCCGAAGCGTGCACCCGCTGGCCGCGGAGGTGGAACTCCCGGTCGAAGACCGCCAGGACCTTGCGCAACACCTGTTCCAGCTGCTCATTGGTCAGCGATCCATGCGGCAGCAGCGCGAACTCGTCGCCCTCCAGCCGCGCAGCCGTGTCCGACGCCCGCAGGGTGTCGTGGAGGCGGGCCGCCACCTCCAGCAACAGCTCGTCGCCAACCTGGTGACCATACGATTCGTTGACGGTCTTGAAGTCGCTGACACCCAGCAACACGACCGCGACCCTCTCCTGGTCACGCTCGGCGGCGGTGAGGGCGCGGTTCACGACATCAGTGAAAAGAGCACGGTTCGGCAGCCCAGTGAGAACGTCGTGCAGCGCCTGGTGCTCCAGCGCGCTGACGTATGCCTTGCGCTCTGTGATGTCGCGGAAGATGACCACCATCACCTGGCCGTCGAGGACCGGGATCCGCTCGGCGCGCAGCTCCACCGGCACGCCGGACCCGTCCTGGCGCAGCCCGCTGCACTCGCGGACGCGCGCAGGCGCGGCGCCCGCGGAGCTGCTGCCCGGCGTCGCCGCCGGGTCGAGTTCGGGGATCCCGACATCCGAAACCAGGGTCCGTACGTCCATGCCCTTGAGCTGGTCGGCGGTGTAGCCGAAGAGGCGCTGGGCGGCGGCGTTGGACGCGTCGATCCGGCCGTCGGGGCTGACGGTCACGATCCCGTCGGCGGTGTTGTCGAAGATCGCCTGCAGGCGCTGCGACGTCTCGCGCAGCCCGGCCACAGAGAGCTGGTTCGCCAGCCGTAGCTGGCGCGCCTCCACGGCGCGGCTGACCGCCGACCCCAGGCGACCGAGGCGGTCCTTGAGCAGGTAGTCGGCCGCCCCGGCGCGGATCGCCTCGACGGCCTCGGCATCGCCCACCGCGCCGGAGACCACGATCAGGGGGATGTCGCGGCCACTCTCGCGAACGGCGCGCAGCGCGCCCAGGGCATCGAACTTCGGCAGGTTGTAGTCCGAGAGGATGACGTCGGGGTCCCGCTTGAGCGCGCCGACAAATGAGGGCGCGTCACCCGCGACCTCGTGGTCCACCTCGATGCCGTCCCGCCGCAGGGCGTGGAGGACCAACTCGACGTCGTTCAGGTTGTCCTCGAGGATGAGGATGCGAAGAGGGGCTGGGGATCCCGCCGAACTCACGTCTGCATCTTCGCGCACCAAGGCAACATTGCGCTTGCGGTTCAACGTGGCATTGTTAGCAACCATGCGGCAGCTGACCAGCCTGGACGCCCAGTTCCTCGCCATGGAGACGCCCACCCAGTACGGTCATGTCTCGGGCATCGCCGTCCTGGACCCATCGACCGCGCCGGGCCGCAAGGTGACACTGGAGCGCATCCAGCAGCTCATCGCCGACCGGCTGCCGCTGCTACCGCCCTTCCGCTGGCGCCTCGCGGAGGTGCCTTTCGGGCTGGACTACCCGTACTGGATCGATGACCCGGAGTTCGACCTGGAATTCCACGTCCGCGAACTCGCCCTTCCCAGCCCGGGAAGTGATGAGCAGCTGACGGAGCAGGTCGCGCGGATCTTCGGCCGTCCTCTCGACCGGGCGCGGCCGCTGTGGGAACTCTACCTGATCCACGGTCTCCGGGGCGGGAAGGTCGCGCTGCTCACCAAGATCCACCACGCCGTGATCGATGGGATGTCGGGTGCGGAAATCCTCGGCGTGCTCCTCGACCTCACGCCGCAGGGCCGCGACAAGCCGGCGCCGCTCCGCAACAGGAGGTCACCGGTCCCGAGCCAGGTCGAGATGCTGGCCCGTGGCGCGTTGGGGCTACCGCGCTATCCCCTCCGACTGCTCGAGTCCTTGCCCAGGGCGCTGCCGAGTATCGAGGAGGTCGCCATCTATGACGCGCTACCGGGGGCCCGCCAGCTGGCGCGCGCGGCGCGCGGGGTCCAGCAGGTACTCGGTGGCGGGCAGGGCGCGGCCGAGCGGCCACAGGTGGTGCCGCCGCGGACGTCATTCAACGGCCGCGTTTCACCGCACCGTCGGTTGGCGATCAGCCGGATGCCCCTGGAGACGGTCAAAGCGGTGAAGAACGCCAACGGGTGCACCGTGAACGACGTGATCGTGTCGATCTGTGCCGGAGCGGTGCGGCGATGGCTCATCATGCACGAGGAGCTGCCGGACAGCCCACTTGTCGCCCAGATCCCCATCTCAGTGCGATCGGCTGAACAGCAGGGGACCTTTGGCAACCGGATCATGCTGATGAGCGCTCCGCTGTTCACCGACGAGGCGTCGCCCTCCCGCCGGCTGCAGCGCACCCATGACGCCATGAGCGACATGAAGGAGCGCCACCGGGCGATGCCGGCAGACCTGTTGCAGGACGCAACGAACTTCATCCCTCCCGCGGTGTTCTCCCGGGCGGCGCGCCTGACATTCGCAATCTCGAGCAATGCCCGCCCGACCTGGAACCTCGTGGTCTCCAATGTCCCGGGGCCGCAGTTCCCGCTTTACTGCGCCGGTGCGCGCCTGGACGCCCTGTACCCCGTCTCGGTGGTGACTGACGGCATGGGCCTGAACATCACCGTGATGAGTTACCTGGGTCAGCTTCACTTCGGCATCGTCGCCGACCGCCAGATGATGCCGGACCTCGCCATGCTCAGCGGCTGGCTGGATGCCGAACTCCGCGCCCTGACGCCGAGCGAGGTGCGCGCCGGAGCTAAGCGCCGCCGTCGCAGCGCCGCCCGCACCGCGCACCGCCGCTGATTTCAGCAGCGCCGGGTCAGCCCTCCCGGTAGAGCTCCGTGAACCGCCGCAGCGTGTCGATATGACCTGCGGGCCAGGACAGGCCGGCGCCCATGGTGTTGACGCTTGCGTGGCTGACGCCGCGGTCGTGCCACTCTGACATCTCGGCCGCGGTCTTCTCCAGCCCCGACGTGATGGTCAGTCGCACGTCGACGCCGAACTGCTGCGGGTCGCGCCCGCCTGCCGCCACCAGCTCGCGCACACGTTGGAGCGCTCCGGGCGGGTCCTTCTCTGTGGGCAGGTTCATCATCCAGCCGTCGGCGATGCGCGCGATGCGTTGCTTGGCGCGGTCGGCGGTGCCGCCCATCCAGACCTGGATCGGCCTGCCGGGCATGGGGTTCAGGCCTGCCCGGCTAATCGTGTGGAAGTCGCCCTGGAAGTCGAATACCGGTTCCGTCCAGAGCCTGCGCATCAACTCAACCTGTTCCTCGATGCGCCGCCCTCGGTTTCCGAAGTCCTCTCCCAGCGCCTGGTACTCGACCGGGTTCCAACCCAGCCCCACGCCCAGGCGCAGCCTGCCGCCGGACAGGACGTCGACCTCGGCGGCCTGCTTGGCCACGAGGGCTGCCTGGCGCTGAGGCAGGATCAAGACCTCCGTAACGAGTTCAATACGGCTGGTGATGGCTGCGGCGTAGCCCAGGAGGACCAGGACCTCATGGAAGGGGTCGGTCGCCGTGTACGGCCCGCGCCAGCCGCCTGGCCGGTTGGCGTCAGCGCCGAGTACATGGTCATAGACCGCGACGTGCGCGTAGCCCAGCGCCTCGACAGCTGCAAAGTACTCGCGAACGGCGCCCGGGTCGGCGGTCGTCTCGATCTGGGGGAATACGGCGCCGACCTTCACCGGTCGATACTACCGACGCCGGGAGCCCGGGTCGGGGGCAGGTCCTCGCGACCTCCAGAGGAGCGCACGTCGAGGTATATCAGGGCAGTGTGCGAGACGGCGGCGACCAGGGTGGCCAGGATAAAGGCTGCCGCCATGCCCAGCGGAACAATCATGAGACCGACGGTCGCAGTGAACAGTGCGAAGCTCGGAAGTCCCTTCAGGAGCGCGTCGCTGTAGCCACCAAGCGCGCCACGGCCGCGGGTGACATGGGTGAAGACCGCCATCACCGATCCGATGATCGGGAACGGCGTGAGCAGCCCGCTGAGGCGGGGACCGAGCATCCCGGCCACCACCGCCAGGGTCGCGACCATGAGGAGTGCCGCGGTCATGCGCAGTGGGATGTCACCGGGCAACCTCCTGGCGTCCGCGCTCGCGTCCTCGCCCGTCCCGAGGGTGAGCCGACACACTCGAAAGGCGACGACGGCCGTCACCAACGCCCACAGGGTGGGCACCGTGAACATCGATAGGAACAGGGTCGCCACCACGAACGATGCCCACCCGGCGATGAGGCAGGCTGCCCACGGCAGGCCTGCCCCCCCCAGGCGCGCGTAGACCACCGTGAAAATGGCCAGGGACACCAGGCCCAGCGTTGCGGAGCCGGCAGCCTGGGACCCAAATAACGTCCCGTGGTCACTTGCGACCACCAGCAGCACCGGCCCGGCGACGACCGGGGTTGAGGCCGCCCAACCGGCGGCCGGGGCCCCCCAGCGCCGCGCCAAGAGGGTCGCCACCGCGACGAGGGTCGGGGCCAGCGCCATCCGCAGGGCGAGTGCCAGGCTCACGGCGGCGATGCTACGGCACCCCACAGGGTCACGGAAATCCCCAGGGTTCTCTGTCCGGGGACCCGCCGCTACACTGCGAACAGGTGACCTCGCGACCGCTTTCAGCCATTTCCCTCTGCGTCGCGCTCACCGCGTGCGTGGCATCACCCTCCGTGGCGACCCACCCGCGCGCCGGCTCCTCGCCGAGTCCCGGCGCCGGCTTGCCGGCCGCCGTGCCCCAACCTGCCCTCCCGCCTCCAGCTGCACCCCCCTCCCCCTCCCCCGACCCTCATGCCATCGAACTCGGCCGGCTCGTGGCCAGCACCCGCGCTCTCGAATCGCCGGGCGCGAGGTCCCTCAATGCCCGATTGGTGTCAAGTTACGCCGCGCTGCGCGACCCGCACCTGCCGGCGGGGCGCCGCCAGGCGGCGGCCCGGGCCATCCAGCTG
>JBHEMS010000050.1:0-14436 GCA_046262455.1 Candidatus Dormibacteria bacterium
CCAGATCGGCCCCATCGCCATCGGTCACAACGGCAATTTGACGAACTACCACCAGCTGCGTGAGGAGCTGGAGCAGAAGGGAATCGAGTTCGACACCAGCTCGGACACCGAGGTCATCCTCCGCCTGATCAGCCAGACCCCGGGGAATGACGTGAAGACCGTGCTGCGCCGCTCCCTGCCGCGCCTGGAGGGCGCCTTCTCCCTGGTCTTCCTCACCCGCGACACCATCGTTGGCATCCGTGACTCGCTGGGAGTCCGGCCGCTCTGTCTCGGACGGATGGACGACGGGTGGATCATCGCCAGTGAGAGCTGTGCGCTGGACACCGTCCGTGCGCGGTACGAGCGTGAGATCGAGCCTGGCGAGGTCGTCATCATCAATGCCGACGGGGTGCAGAGTTTCATGGCGCGGATCTCGCTGCGCAAGGCCGCGTGCATGTTCGAGTTCATCTACTTCGCCCGCCCCGACTCCCACATGATGGGTCGCAACCTTTACGAAGCCCGCCGCCGCATGGGTCGGGAGCTGGCCCGACAGCGTCCCACGCACGCCGACGTGGTGATCTCGCTGCCCGACAGCGGGACGCCGGCCGCACATGGTTTTGCGGAGGAGGCGGGGATCCCCTTCCGCGAGGGCCTGATCAAGAGCCGTTACATAACGCGCACGTTCATCCAGCCGTCCCAGTCCCTGCGCGAGGCGGGGATCCGGCTGAAGTTCAATCCGGTACGCCCGGTGCTCGAGGGCAAACGGGTCGTTCTGGTTGACGACTCCATCGTTCGCGGCAACACCAGCCGCCAGATCGTGGAGCTGCTGCGCTGGGCCGGGGCTCGCGAGGTCCACATGCGCATCGCGTCACCACCGCTGCACTACCCCTGCTTCATGGGGATCGACATTGCCAGCCGCAAGGAACTCATCGCCGTCGATCGCACGGAGGATGAGATCTGCCAGGTGATCGGCGCCGACAGCCTGAGCTACCTGCAGATGGACGGCCTGGTCAAGGCTGTGGGCCACACGATCGACAATTTCTGTCTCGCCTGTTTCGACGGCGAGTATCCCGTCAGCGTGCCGGTCCAGCTGGAGATGGACAAGCTCTCCCTGGAGCCCAAGCCACGCGCCGAGCCGGTGGGACGCCCCGGGGCATAACCCGGGTCCCGCCCCCATCGAGGGGGTCAGTCGCTGATAAGGCCCGCCATCAGCTTCATGTACTGCATCAGGCTGCGCGCGCCGAGGAACTCATCGCGGACTCGATCCTGGGCGGCTCTGCCGATGTCCGCGGCCAGCCTCTCGTCCTCCAGGAGGCTGACCACCGCCTTACCGTAGGCCGCGAGGTCTCCGGGGTCGCCGAGCAGGATGCCGGTCTTACCGTCCTCGATCTGGTCCTGGATCCCGCCGATGCGGCTGGCCACCACCGGCCGGGCCTTCCACATCGCCTCCGCGACCGTCAGCCCAAAGCCCTCGGCCGTGCTCTTCTGAACAACCGCAAAGGCATGCCGTTGGAGCGCGTTGACCATCGCGGCATTCTCCTCGCCATCGTCCATTGGCAGCGCCACGAGGTGAATGCGGGCCCGTTGCTCCTCGGCGAGGGCTTTCCATGCGCTGATCGACTCCTCGAGAACTGCTTTTCCCTCGGGGTCGTCAGAGACCGCTTCGACGGCGGGCCCGGCATACACGAGGTGCGCGTCGCTCCTGGGCGCGATGTGCGCGGCGAACCCGCTGATGACCCCAAGTGGGTCCTTGAGGTGGTCCCAGCGGGACACCTGGAGGATGGTGCGGTCCCCCGGCTGCAGCTGGGCAACCTCGTTGACGGTGGCGCGGTGCGCGATCAGGGCCTCGGCACCGTCCTGGCGGGTGTACCTGGCGCTCGCCGGGTCCGCCCCACCGGCCAGCAGCCCGGACGCAGCCAGGATGGCGAGCACCTGGTCCTCCTCCATCTCGCGGTTCTTGGGTGAGAACGCGTCGATGGAAGGCATGATCAGGTGGGTCCTGGCGTCCTCGAGCCCCTCCCAGACAAAGGTCTGGCGACTGAACACGTAGGCATCCGCCTGCCTCACGTAGTCGATGAGGAAGCGCCACGCGTTCCGCGCCAGGTCACTGGGGGTGTCGATGCCGACATGGCAGCGCCAGACTACGGGCACACCCAGCGCCTTGAGCTTGGGGATCAGCCCGGCGGTCTGTGGGTCGTGGAGCAGGACGAGGTCGCGCGGCTGGACCAGGCGGCAGAGTTCGTCGGCGCTGTCGACGAGGGATTGCTCATACCTGCGTCGCTCGGCGTCGCCCAGCGGACCGCCATCACCTTCGAAGTCGTGGAGGTGGTTGTGCACACGCTTGGTGATAGTGAAGAAGTCGCTGCTTCCGCCTATCACCGCCCAGCGGGTATCGACCTCGGCGCCGCGCGCATAGGCGATCAGCGAGCGCAGCATCTCGGCAACCCCGCCGCCCGAGGCGGTCGAGTTCACGTTCCAGATCGTCCGGCCGGCGAAAAGCTCCTGCGCCCGCACCCGGTCGCGCCGGAATTCCTCCGCCGCCGCGCTGGACAGCACGTCCTCGTAGCGCTCCGGGGGAAGCGGGGCGATCTCCACCTGGCTGACGCTTGGCATGGCCGATTTATCGCACATCCGGCCCGGTAGAATTGGGGTCCAAGTGCCAAGGAGTGGGTGATGGGGGACCTGCGATACATTGACGCCGGCGTTGATATCGACGCCGGGAACCGTGCCGTACAGATGATCAAGCGCGCGGTTAGATCCACGCACACCCCCCAGGCGATAGGCGACCTGGGTCGGTTCGCGGGGGCGTTCGCGATGCCTGGCGGGTACCGGGAACCGGTGCTCATCTCGAGCACCGACTCGGTTGGCACCAAGGTCAAGGTGGCCATCGCGACGGGACGGCACCGCGGCATCGGGCTCGACCTGGTCAACCATTGCGTCAACGACATCGCCACCAGCGGGGCGGAGCCGATGTTCTTCCTCGACTACTTCGCCACCGGGAAGCTCAAGCCGGAGTTGCTGGCGGAGATCGTGGAGGGCGTTGCCGAGGGCTGTCGCCAGGCCGGGGCGGCATTGATTGGTGGGGAGACGGCCGAGATGCCCGGGGTCTACGCGCTCGGGGACTACGACATCGCGGGCTTCATCGTTGGCGTGGTCGAGCGCGAGAACCTCATCGAGCCGTCGGGGATCAGTGCGGGCGACGTCCTGGTGGGCCTGCCCTCCAGCGGGTTGCACACCAACGGGTTCAGCCTGGTCCGCTACCTCTTCAAGGACGAGCAGCTGGGCAGCACCCCGACGGGTCTCGACCGGAGCCTTGGTGAGACCCTGCTGGAGCCCCATCGCTCGTACCTGTCCGAGCTACGCGTCGCCCGCGGGGCGGTGGATGTCCTTGGCGTCGCGCACATCACCGGCGGCGGGCTGCTGGAGAACGTGCCCCGCTGCCTCCCCGACGACCTCGGGGCGGAAATCGACCGTTCCAGCTGGGAGCCCCTGCCCATCTTCAAGCTGATCGAGTCCAAGGGGGTGAGGGAGGACGAGATGTGGCGCACGTTCAACATGGGCATTGGCATGGTGCTGGTGGTGCGCGAGGGTGACGTACCCGGGTTGATGCGGGCACTGGATGGCAGCGACGCCGCGGTTATCGGCAAGGTGGTTCCGCTGGCCAAGCCCGAGAGGGTCCGCATCGTTTGACCCGCCTCGGTGTCCTGGTTTCCGGACGCGGAACCAACCTGCAGGCCATTCTCGAGGCCTGCCGTGAGGACCGCGTCAATGCCGAGGTCGCGGTGGTCGCCAGCAACAAGTCATGCCCGGCGTTGGACATCGCCCGGGCGGCGCGGGTACCCGTGGTCCGCGTTTTCAGCCTCGCCGACCATGGCGGCACGCTGACCGCGCGCGATGCCGCGATGGCCGACGTGCTCGACGCCAACGGCGTCGACCTGGTCGTCACCGCTGGGTATGACCGGATCAACGATGAGGCCTTCGTAGCCCGCTTCCCGGGCCGGATCGTCAATGTTCACCCTTCGCTCCTGCCCGCATTCGCCGGGTCGATGCACGCGATCCGCCAGGCGTTCGAGGCCGGCGTGACGCAGACCGGCGTCACGATCCACCTCATCGAGCCCAACACCGTTGACAGCGGGCGCGTCCTGGCCCAGGCCACTGTGCCGGTGAAGCCCGGGGATACTCTCGAGCAGCTCGAGGAGCGGGTGCACGCCGCCGAACACCAACTGCTGCCGGCCACCATACAGGCGCTAATCGAGGGACGCCTGCCATCGGCCCTCGTCACCGGTCAGCGACGCGCGTGAAGGCAATCCTGTCCGTCCATGACAAGACCGGCCTGGTCGACTTCGCCACCGGCCTGGTCGAACTGGGATTCGAGATCCACAGCACCGGCGGGACCAAGAAGACTCTCAGCGAGGCCGGGGTGGCCGTGTCAAGCGTCAGCGACCTGACCGGCTTCCCGGAGATCATGGGCGGCCGGGTCAAGACGCTTCACCCCGGGGTCCACGCCGGCATCCTGGCCAACCGCGCCGAACCCGCGCACATGCAACAGCTGGCGGAGCAGGGCCTGCAGGCGATCGACCTGGTCGCCGTGAACCTCTATCCGTTTGAGGCGACCGTGGCGCGTGCGGGCGTCACCCTGGGCGAGGCCGTCGAGAACATCGATATCGGCGGCCCGACGATGGTGCGCGCGGCAGCCAAGAACCACGCGTCAGTGGTCGTGCTGGTGAACCCGCTGGAGTACCCCAGGGTGCTGGAGGAGCTGCGGTCCGGCGGTCCGTCTGCCGAGCGCCGGCAGGAGCTGGCCCGCGCGGCCTTCGCTCACACCGCCGCCTACGACGCGGCCATCGCGTCCTACCTTGGCGGCCTGCAGCCACAGGAGGGATGGCCCGCTGACTTCACCCTTGGCGGGCACAAACGCCAGGACCTTCGCTACGGTGAGAATCCCCACCAGACCGCCGCGCTGTACGCGTCTGGCATGCGAGGGGGCGTGGTCGCTGCCGAGCAACTCAACGGGATCGAACTCTCCTACAACAACATCGTCGACGTGGACGCCGCCTGGGAGCTCGTGCAGGACCTGCCGGTGCCGTCGGCGGCGATCATCAAGCACACCAACCCCTGCGGCACGGCCGCGGGGCGGACCCTGTCCGAGGCCTATCGGCGCGCCTACGAGTGCGACCCGGTGTCGGCCTTCGGTGGCATCGTGGCGCTGAACCAGGAGTGCGACGCCGAGACCGCGTCCGAGATCGCCCGGATCTTCGTAGAAGTTGTCGCCGCGCCGGGGTACACACAGGAGGCCCTGGAGATCCTCACGGCCAAGAAAAAGGTGCGGATACTCAAGGTCCCGACGGCCACGCCGGCCCCCGTGGTCAAGGTCGTCTCCGGCGGGTTTTTGGTCCAGGGACCCGATGCCGCGCGCGCCGAGCGATCGGGGATGACCAGCGTCGGCCGGCGCTCGCCGACCGAGGAGGAGTGGGAACAGCTGCTGTTCGCCTGGCGCATCGTCAAGCACGTCAAGTCCAACGCCATCGTCCTGGTTCGGGACCACGCCGGCGTGGGGGTGGGCGCCGGCCAGATGAGCCGCGTCGAGGCGGTCAAGCTGGCCGCGGAGCGAGCTCGGGGCGGCGCGGCCGGCACCGTGCTGGCGTCCGACGCCTACTTCCCAATGCCCGACGGGGTCGAGGCCGCCGCTGACGCCGGGGTGACCGCCATCATCCAGCCAGGAGGCAGCATCAAGGACGCCGAGGTCCTGGCGGTGGCCGACGAGCGCGGGCTCGCGATGGTGTACACGGGCAACCGTCACTTCCGGCACTAGCCCCGCGCGTCGGGAACCATAGGGTTGGCGGATGGCTGAGTGCGTGGTGCACTGGTTCCGCCGGGACCTGCGGCTGGATGACAACCTGGCCCTGGAGGGTGCGCTGCGCACTGGGGTGCCGGTAGTGCCGCTGTTCATCCTCGACGACCGCATCCTGCGTCAGCCGACGATGGGGGAGCGGCGGCTGCAATTCCTGCGTACCGCTCTTCTCGACCTCGACCGGGCGCTCCGGGGGCGCGGTAGCCGCCTGCTGGTGGTGCGCGCCGAGGACGCTGCCCGCGAGTTGAACCGGGTTGCCGAGGAGGTGGGGGCCTGGGCGCTCTACTTCAACCGCGACTACACCCCGTATGCACGCTGGCGCGACACGCGCACCACGCGCGGGATGCAGATGACCGGCGTCGTGACGATGCCCATGGACGACCTGTTGCTGGTGTCACCGTTGCGGACCATCGATGCCGACGGCCACCTTCCGACGGACTTTGACGCGTTCGCCCTGCGGTGGTTCGAGGCCCTGCAGCTGGGGCCTGAGGGCGAGCCGGCAGAAGGCACCTTCATGGCGTCAGGCCAGCTTCCCGCGGCGGTCGACGGCTGGCCGGAGACGCTCGCCCCGGCGCTCCTCGGCCCGTCGCCGTGGCCCGGCGCCACGCCGGCGTCCGCGGCCACCAGGCTCGAGGCGTTCTTGGCCCAGGGTCTCGAGCGGTATCCAGCCCAGCGCGAGCTGGCGGGTGAATACACCACGTCCCGGCTCTCCGCGGCGCTGAAATTTGGAACGGTTTCGGCTCGCAGGCTGGCGGCCACCGTCATCGCCGAGGGTGCGCGCAACGCCGACGCCCGCCCGTCGGTTGAGCGCTTCATCATGGAGCTAGCGCGCCGGGACTTCGCACACCACCTGCTGTTCAGCCCGCCACAGTTGACCCAGGACTCATGGGACCCGCCCGAGGGGGCGGTGGGCGGGTCGCGGGGTGGCACGCCGGTAATAGCGGCGGAAGAGGCATTTGACGCCTGGGCCGGCGGCCGGACAGGCGTGCCACTGATCGATGCGGGCATGCGTCAGCTCAGCACCGAGGGGTGGATGCCAGACGGCGTCCGGGTCGCCGCCGCATCGTTCCTCTCTCATGGGCTCGGCATCGACCCGGCATCAGGCGCGCGGCACTTCGCGCGGCACCAGGTGGACCATGACGTGGCGATGAATGCGACGGGGTGGCGGCAGGCGCTTGGCGTGGGCGTCGCGGCGAGTTCGGACCCGGGGATCTACGACCCGCGGCACCAGGCTGAGAGCCTGGATCCGGGAGGTGACTACGTGCGCCGCCATGTGCCGGAGCTTGCTCGGGTTCCGGACGCGTTCATCCACCACCCCTGGGACATGCCCGCTGCCGTTCAATCGGAGGCCGCCTGCCGGGTCCCGATGGACTACCCTAAACCGATCGCCGCGGTGGCGATGCCGCGAGGGCGGTGAGCATTCCAGGGGAGAAGAAGGATGTGTAACCCGGCTTCCAACTACTGGCCCGGCAAGAGCACGCGTAAAGGGCAGGACATCGAGCTCACCAGCAGGGACGGCGGTAAGTTCGAGGCCCACGTCAGCAGGCCCGACGGTGAGGCGCCATTCCCGACGATGCTCATCATCCACGACTACTTCGACCCCCAGGATTACTACTACGACCTCGCCGACCAGTACGCCGCCGAGGGCTACCTGGCGGTGTGCCCAAACCTCTTCCACCGCCAGGGCACGTTGTCAGAGCAGACCCACGAGAAGGCCGGGCAGCGTATCGGCGCGGTGGCGGACGAGGAGGCGCTCCAGGACATCGACGTCGTGCTCGAGCACCTCAAGGGTGAGGGTCTGCTGGGCCAACTGGCGATCACGGGATTCTGCTGGGGCGGCCGGCTCGCATACCTCGCTGCCGCGCGGCACCGGGAGACCCGGGCGCTGATTGTCATGTACGGCCACCTGAAGGCCTGGAGCGGGCCTGATGGCAACAAGCCGGGTTCACCCCTGGAGGCCGCCGCGCAGATCGACGCGCGCGTTGTCGGTTCCTACGGGGGTGGGGATGACTCGATCCCGCTGGACCAGGTTGCCGAGATGGAGAAGCGGCTGCGGGACAAGGGGGTCAGCGCCGAGCTCAAGGTCTACGACGGCGCCCCGCACTGCTTCTTCCGCACGCCGGAGTGGAAGGACGCCTCGGACGACGTGTGGCGCCGGGTGCTCGACGGCCTGAGGCAGACCGTCAGCTGAGGCGGATTCTGCCGTCCCCGGGCACCGGCCGGTAGCATCCTGTCGATGAGCCTCCGCCCCTCCCGCCGCGACGTCCTCAAGGGCGGGGCTGCTGCCGGGCTGTCACTTGGCCTCGGCGACTTCACGGGCGTTCTCCGGCAGGCCCTTGCTGCTCCCGCCTGCGGCTCGCTGAACGACATCGAGCACGTGGTGATCTTCATGCAGGAGAACCGCTCGTTCGACCACTACTTTGGCCGATACAAGGGCGTCCGCGGTTTCGATGACCGCTCTGTGAGGCTCTTCCCCGGCGATGACGGCACCGCCGTCTTCCGGCAGCCGTCGCCCAACTCCGTGCCCGGCCCCCATCCCCTCACGCCCTTCCAGATCGACACGTCCGGCGCGACGCCGGGCCGCCAGGGCGACTGCATCAACGATATCCAGCACCAGTGGGCCGACGAGCACGCGATGTGGAACCAGGGAGCGATGGACCAGTGGGTCAAGCGCCACGTGACCACGAACGGAGCCGCGTATGCCCCCGTCACGATGGGTTATTACGATGCCAGCCCCACCCGGGACGGATCCGGTGAGATGGACTTCTACTGGGCCCTGGCCGACAACTTCACCATCTGCGACAACTACTTCTGCTCGGTCTTGGGAGGCACCGACGCCAACCGTCTCTACTCGATGACTGGCACCATGGACCCGGACGCCTATGACGGTGGGCTGCAGTTTCTCGACACCGGGGTCTCCCTCCTAGCCGCCTACGACCTTGGCACCGCCAAGCGCTGGGTGCCCTACCCCGAAGTCCTCGACGCCCACCGCAACGCCAGTGGTGCCGCCGCGCCCATCACCTGGAAGGTGTACGGGAGCCCCGACCAGCCGAGCGGGGTGAGCGACAATGTGCTGCGGTACTTCCCGCAGTACCGTCTGGGCACCGGCAACCCAGGGCTCGCGACGAAGGCGTTTGCCGCCGGGATCGCTGACTTCGCGGCCGACGCCCTCGCCGGGAGGCTGCCTCAGGTCTCGTGGGTCCTGGTCGACGCCGTCGACTCGGAGCACGCGCCGGCCCCAACGCTCTATGGAGAGGACACGACGCACACCCTGGTCACCCTCCTCATGGCGTCGCCCCTGTGGCCCAAGCTGGCGATGTTCCTGACCTACGACGAGAATGGCGGGTTCTTCGACCATGTCCCACCGCCGACGCCGCCGGTTCCGCCCGACCCCATGGCCGCCGGGGAGTACCTGGACCTGGCCAAGCTGAGTCAGCATTCCACCGCCAGGTCCGACGCAGGCGCTTATGCCACGCAGCCAATAGGGCTCGGGTTCCGCGTACCGACGCTGGTGATCTCTCCCTTCTCTCGCAATCCCAACCCGCAGGCCGGCCCGATGGTCTGCTCGGATCAGTTCGACCACACCTCACTGCTGAAGTTCCTCGAACGGCGGTTCGGCGCCGAGATTCCGTCGAGAGACCCGCGTGCGCCCGGCGGACCGCGTCCGGGGATCAGCCCGTGGCGGCGTGACCCCAAGAACATCGGCGACCTGACGTCGGCGTTCAACTTCGCCGCCGGGGCGAATACGTCCGCTCCCAGCCTGCCGGGGACCAGCCACGCCGACCCCCGGAGCGTCGCCGAATGCCCCGTCACGGCGCTGACGCTGGGGACGGCGACGTTCACCGCGGGGTACCCGGTCCCCGCCGCCCCGCCCTTCCCTCGCCAGGAGGTTGCCGCCGGCCCGGTTGTCCGGCCGAGCGGCTTGTGCGGTGCCGCCACAACAACGGCGTCGCAACCGACGGGACCAGGACCAGTCGGACCAATCTTCGGCGGAACCCCCACGACCGGGGCTGCGGCACCGCCGTCCGCGACCGGCGCCGCGATCCTCGCCGGCGGCGTCCTCCTGGCGGGCTGGTGGGCCCGCCGGCGTGCCGGGTCTCCAAGCTAGACCGCGGGCTCTACGTAGGCGTCGCGGCCGACCGCAGGTAACCGCCCGTGGGGTGGCCCGCACCTAGACTTCACCCCTGGTGGAAGACTTGCCCGTCGTTGCCCCCCCGGAACCCGCGGTGGCCGTCGCGGCGCCGCAGTGGGACACCGATCGCCTTGTCACGTACAGCCGGTCGATCACGGTCGACCTGACCTATCGGTGCCTGGCTCGGTGCGGGTACTGCGAGTACCGCACCGACGCGGGCCACCTGGTGACCCTGGCCCGCGTCGACGAACTCCTCGATGCCGCCGTCCGGTCCGGCTGTCGCGAGGTCCTGGTGATGAGCGGCGAGCGTCCCTGGGACCTACCCGACGTGGCCGGTGAGCTGCGCCAGCGTTATCCCCACCACTTCCTGGACGAGGGCGTGGACGCGGCCGAACGCGCGTTCATCGACCTGGCAGTCGAGGTCTGCCGCAGGTCGATGCGCCGCGGCCTGCTACCGCACTCCAACCTCGGGGTGTTGAGCCGTGAAGCCCTCGTCACCCTCAAGCCCTGGAACGTCTCGATGGGCCTCATGCTGGAGACATTGCGCGACGACCTCAGGGCCCACGCCGGCGCGTACCGCAAGCGGCCCGCGGACCGCCTGCGACACCTCGAGGACGCGGGCCGGCTGGGCATTCCCTTCACCACCGGGATCCTGGTGGGTATCGGCGAGACTGCCGCCGACCGCCTCGCCGCCCTCGAGGCCATCGCCGCCTCACACCGCCGCCACGGCCACGTCCAGGAGGTCATCGTCCAGGACTTTCAACCCAAGCCCGGCACCCCCATGGCGGGTGCGCGGCCGCCCGATGCCGACGCCATCCGGGACGCGGTCCGAGCGGCGCGCCGTGTCCTGCCCGGGGACGTCCACGTCCAGGTTCCGCCAAACCTCCTCCCGGGGGCGGCGATGGGGACGGCCGACTGGGCGGACCTGCTGGAGGACGGGGCCCGGGACCTCGGGGGGATCTCCCTGAATGGCGACTCCGTTTCCCCTGCGTACCGCTGGCCCGCCATCGAGGCCATCGAGGCCACCGTCCGCGGTCGGGGGTACCGCCCGATGGAGCGCCTGCCGCTCTACGCCGAGACCGCGGCCGACCTGCGCGCGGCGGCGGACACACTGCGCCGGGAACTCGTTGGCGATGTCGTTACCTATGTGGTCAACCGCAACGTCAATGTGACCAACACCTGTGTCGGCAGCTGCCTGTTCTGCGGCTTCCGGCGCAATCCCAGCGACGGGGCCGCGTACTGGCATGACCGCAATGCCATCTTCGTCAAGATCGAGGACGCCGTCCGCCGCGGCGCCACCGAGATCTGCATGCAGTCTGGGCTGATGCCCGACCTCGACCTCCGCTACTTCCTGGAGCTGTTCGAGGACATCAGGAACCGCTGGCCGGAGTTGCACCTGCACGCACTTTCGCCAGAGGAGGTTCGCTGGCTGGCCTCGCTGGAGCGGCGGCCTGTGCGCAGCGTCCTCCTGGACCTCAGGGCGGCGGGCCTGGGAACCATGCCCGGCACGGCGGCCGAGGTCCTCGTTGAAGAGGTGCGCAAGGTCATCTGTCCCAACAAGCTGGACACCGATGCCTGGGTCGAGGTGGTCCGAACGGCACACCAGGTGGGTCTGCGTACCACCAGCACCCTGATGTACGGCCACATCGAGAACTGGGAGCACCGGATGCGACACATGCAGGTTATCCGGGACCTGCAGCGGGAGACGGGGGGAATCACGGAGTTCGTGCTGCTGCCGTTCCAGAACGAGCACAATCCGCTGTCGCGCCGGTATGCCGTCCCCGAGGTTCCTCTCGAGGAGTCGCTCAAGCTCGCGGCTGTCGCGCGGATGTACTTTGGCGCGGACATTCCCAACATCCAGACGAGCTGGGTGAAGATTGGCATCGACGGGGTCGCGGAGTCGCTGCGGTGGGGCGCCAACGATTTCGGCGGGACACTGATGGAGGAGACCATCTCGCGCTCGAGCGGCGCCGACCACGGCAGCAACCTGGAGGTCGGCGAGATCGTCGCAGCGATCGCCGCGGCGGGCCGCGTCCCTCGGGAGCGGGCCACGGACTACGGGCTCCCAACCAGGGTGCGGGACATGGGGCCCGAACGCCTTCAGCGGGTGAACGCCCACGACCCGGGCCTGGCGCGTCGAGCCCAGCATCCCAACCTGGCACGCCTCAAACCCCTCGACGCTGCGGTTCTCAAACAGGCTTGATCAGGTGACCCTCAGCAGCACCCCGCGCGCCGGACGAGAGGCCCGCGGCGCTGCCTCGCGCCGTCGCGAAGGCGTCAGCGTCGAGCGCTGGATCGCCATCGTCCGCCTGGGCGCAATTCCCTTCCTGCTCGTCCGGTTGATGCTCGTTCCCCCAGCGTGGCCGGGGGGAATGCTGCTGGTCGCCGGCCTCTCTGGTGTCACGTCGGTGGTGATCCTCAGCCTCTACGTCCGGAGCCCTGCTCGCCTCGCCGACGACCGGCTGCGGGTGGCGGTCTTCGCCATCGATTGCATCGCGTTCGGCGCAGTGCTGGCCGACTATGCGGGGCCTGGGGACCTGACCTGGTTGACCTACATACTTGTGCTGTTGTCCGCGGCGGTGCGCTGGGACGCCCGCGGGGCTGTTGCCGCGGTGATCGTCTTCCTGCTCCTCGACCTCCCACTGGACATCGGCACCCCGGCCTACACGCACCTCGTCCTCCAACCCGGGGCAGTCACCTTCAAGGTGGGGCTGATCGTCCTCCTGGGCACCTTCTTCGGCGTCCAGTTCCGCACCTTCAGACGCGTCGCCCTCGGTTACGAGGAACAGGCTGAGGCTCTGCGCCGGCAGACCGACGGCATCCTCCGCTCCGAGAGCCAGATGCGCGCGATGTGGGACACCGCCCTGAACGCGCTGATCACCATGAACCAGGACGGGTTCGTGCTGGACTGGAACCGTCGGGCCGAGGACGTCTTCGGCTGGCTCAAAGGTGAGGTTGCGGGGCGCCGACTGTCGGAAATAATCGTGCCCGCGCAGCACCGGCCGGCGCACGAGGCCGGGCTGGCGGAATTCCGTCGCACCGGGAAGGGCCGCGTGCTGGGGCAGACAATCGAGATCACCGGCCTGCACCGCGACGGGCACGAATTTCCTGTTGAGCTCGCCATCTCGCCCGCGACGACGACCGAAGGCGAGACCACCTTCATCGCCTTTGTTCGCGACATCACCTCGCGAAGGCACACGGAGGCGCTGCAGGCAATGCAGCTCGGGGTGACCCGCGCCCTGTCGGAGGCCCGCAGCCTGGAGGAGGCGGCGCCGCCGATCCTCGAGGAGCTGGGCACTCACCTGGAGCAGTCGGTTGCCCAGTGGTGGGAGGTGGACGCCGCGCGCGCCGTGCTGGTCTGGAAGGAGTCATGGTTCGCGCAGGGCCTGTCGGCGGTCGATTTCATCCGGGACAGTCAAGACCTGACATTTGCGCGCGGCTCCGGCCTTTTGGGCCGCACGTGGGCCGAGGCAAGGGCCACGGTGGTCGAGGACGTCCAGTCCGATCCGTCATTCGTTCGACGCGGCGATGCCGCGAGCACAGGCCTGCGTGGGGCCCTCACCTTTCCCGTTCTCAATGGCCTCGAGGTCACCGGCGTCATCGAACTCTTCTCCGAGTCCCAAGCCTCCGCCAACGACGAGACCCTGCGTGCCCTGGCATCCATCGGCAGCCAGGTCGGCCAGTTCGTGGAGCGCTGCCGCGCCGAGCGCTCCCTGCAGGACGCCGGCGAGCGCATTACCGGCGTCCTGGAAAACGTCGCGGAGGGCATCATCACGATGGACGAGCTGGGGCGGGTCCAGAGCCTGAATGCTGCCGCCCGCCGACTCTTCGGCTACCTACCGGAGGATGTGATCGGGAGTTCGATCGATATCCTCGTGGCCGACGACGACAGGCAGCAGTTGATGGCACGGCTGCTCGCCTACACGGCGCAGGATGGAGTGAGCGGCTGGGATACCCCGGCGACACTGCGGACCCGCGGCCGCCGTGTGGACCGGTCGACGTTCCCACTGGAGCTCCGACCCAGCAAGATGAGCCTCGCCGGCCAGCGAGTTTTCATCGTCAGTCTGCGCGACATCTCCGATCGGAGCGCCCAGACTACTATGGCCTGAGAGCGTCTTAGCAAGGAGGCAGCCCATGTATCCCCTTTCGCGCGGTCGCACCGCCTACCAGGCCCACGTCCACGTCCCGGAAGGGGTGTTCGAGGAGGAGCACGGCCGGGACGCCTTCAGCGGCCCCTGCTCGCACCTCTACCGGCTCCATCCCCCCACCGCCTGGGAGGAGATCGAAGGTCCCCTCAAGCCTCGCGCCTTCGACCTCAACGGACTGGCCGGGCGGGCGGCGCGGGAGTGGGTGGAGATCCTCGGCAACGAGGACTGCAACGTCTATGTCTACAGCCCCCAGGAGAGCGAAGAGGTCTTCCTGCGCGACGCCGATGGCGACATCACCTACTTCGTCCACCACGGCGCCGGCACCC
>JBHEMS010000051.1:0-13615 GCA_046262455.1 Candidatus Dormibacteria bacterium
CGCGGGCCCGGTGGACGAGTCCCATGGCGCCCCAATGTACGCCAATTAGGGGCCTCGTCACTCGAGACGCTCGGTTGTGCTCCTCAGGTCAGTGCTGTTGATGCCGAAGTCACCAGTTGGCGCTATACAGTCATGAGGCGCCGGTTAGGCCCTGTCGAACCAGGCATCCAGCGCCACCTCGTCCCAGATCGAGCTGGTCATCGAGCCCGGAACCATTGCTTCAAAAATCGGTGCCCACGCCTCATCACAGGCGGCGGTGTACTCGGTTCTCCCATGTTCCTCGTAATCGGCCAGGGTTTTGAATAGCTCCGCCCATACGCGACCAGGACGTCCGACGTCGGACCCGAAGGAAACCTTCCATGAGCGCACGCCCTGGATTAGCGGATGCTCATCCTTGATGTGCTCTCCAAGCTTGACCAGGGCAGCATCGTGCTCAGAGACCCTTTCGCGCTGGACGCTCCACCGGTACACGCAATAGACCATGCCAACTCCCATTTTCTGAGCCGGCCCAGAGTGGGCGCGACTGGGCCAGCGTAAACGGTCTGCGGGCATTTCGCTTCCGCTGCGGCGAGACCGACCAAGGTCTGCCCGCCGGGCCGCCAAGGCCGGTCTCCAGCTTCTCAGGTCCGGTCGGTCGGCGCCCCTTGACGCTGGCTCATGAACCTCTCGAGGTTCCCTCGAGCCTGCTTGCGGATGGAACCTTGCACCGGCGGCAGCCAGCCCAGGAACCGCCCCCGAGGCCCCAGCGCCATTGACGCCCAGCGCCACAGGTCGAAGTCATCCTCCTGCCGGGATATCAACCCATCCTTGAACCAGAAGTGGGAGCGAACGTGGTTCTCGATGTCGCGGCCGGTGGCGGAGAAGTGGTATTTGGCCACCCAGGTCGCATGGCCCTCGGCGTCATCGACCGTCCCCACCTCGTACGTGAGCTCCAGGCCGCTATTGCGAGAGTTCAGCATCGTCCACATCCCGCGGGCCTGGTCGCCGGCCAGCTGCTCGAAGACCGGGTCGCGGAAGCGGATGTCGGTGGCGTAACAGGCGTTCATGGCCGCCGCGTCATGGTCCTGGAAGGCGGTGTAGAAACGCTCCAGGAGGGCGCGGTTCTCGGCGGCAGATGTCACTCTCGGATCGTAGAGTCTTTTCGATGCCTTTTGTCGACGTGGGCGATGCGCGGATCCACTACACCGTAACCGGTCCGGCGGAGGGGGAGTGGGTGGTGCTGATCATGGGGCTGGGGACGGACATGAGCGGATGGGACGCGATGCTGCCTTACCTCGAGGACTACCGGGTATTGCGAATCGACAACCGGGGGGTTGGCAAGTCGGACGCGCCGGACGTCCCGTACTCCATCCCTGGCATGGCCCGGGACGCGGTGGCGGTGATGGACGCTGAGGGCGTGGAGACGGCCCATGTATATGGTGCATCCCTGGGAGGCATGATCGCCCAGGAGCTGGCGCTAGGTCACCGGGACCGGGTGCGGACGCTGGTCCTGGGCTGCACCAACGCCGGGGTGGTGGCAGTGCCGGGGTCCCCGGGCATCCTCCGGCTGATGTTGTCCCGGGAGCGCATGACCGCCGAGGAGATGGGCAGGCGTGCGGCACCCTTCCTGTTCCATCGGGCCCTGACCGAGGACCCGGCGGCGGTTGACGAGGCACTGCGCAAGCGCGCGGCGCACCCCGCGAGCCCGGTTGGGTACCGCCGGCAGCTGCAGGCGTCCCTGCGCTGGAGCAGCCTGCGCCGGCTGCCCGGGCTGCGGGTGCCGACGCTGGTGCTGCACGGGGACCACGATCGCCTTATCCCGCAGCTCAACGGGCGACTCATCGCCCGCATGATCCCCGGCGCGCGTTTCTACAGCATCAGGGGTGCAGGCCACGTGTACAGCACCGACGCTCCGGGGGAGGCCGCCGAGGCGGTGGTCAAGTTCCTCAGGGAACACGCCTCCGAACGGGTTCCCGGAAGGGCTCGTACGATCAAGGTGCACTGAGGAGAAGAGATGACTGAGACAGCGACCCTGGTCAACCACGCCTTCCGGCTTGCCAGCCGGCCCGTCGGCATGCCCAAGCGGGAGGACTTCGACTACGTTGAGGCGGCCGTGCCCGAGCTCGTCGACGGCCAGGTCCTGATCAAGGTCCTGTACCTCTCGCTCGACCCGGCCATGCGTGGCTGGATGAACGACGTGCGCTCCTACGTGCCGCCCGTGGGCATTGGCGAAGTGATGCGCGCCGGGGGCGTGGGCCGGGTCCTGAAGTCGAACAACCCGCGGTTCAAAGAGGGCGATTTCGTGCACGGCATGCTCGGGATCCAGGAGTTCGCGCTCTCCGACGGTCGGGACCTGTACAGCGTCGACCCCAACCTCGCTCCACTACCCACCTACCTGGGCGCCCTGGGCATGCCCGGCATGACCGCGTATTTCGGCCTCTTGGACATCTGCCGGCCGCAGCCGGGCGAGACGGTGGTGGTCTCGGCGGCGGCCGGTGCCGTGGGCAGCGCCGTGGGCCAGATCGCGCGTATCAAGGGGTGCCGCGCGATCGGCATTGCCGGTGGCGAGGAGAAGTGCCGCTACATCGTGGAGGAGCTGGGTTTCGACGGAGCGATCGACTACAAGAGTGGCGATGTCACGGCCGGCCTCAAGGAGCACTGCCCCCAGGGAGTTGACATCTACTTCGACAACGTCGGCGGGGAAATCCTCGACGCGGTCCTGGCGCGGCTGCACCGGGGCGCCCGTATCGCGCTCTGCGGGGCGATCTCGCAGTACAACAACACCGGGCCGGCGCGGGGTCCGTCCAACTACATGTCGCTGCTGGTATACCGCGCGACGATGAAGGGCTTTTTGGTTTTCGACTACCTGGATCGCTACCCCGACGCGATGCGGGAGATGGGGGCCTGGATCGCGAGCGGCAAGCTCAAGGCCCAGGAGGACGTCGTCGAGGGGCTGGAGACGTTTCCCGATACCCTGCTCAAGCTTTTCCGGGGAGAGAACACCGGCAAGCTGGTCCTGAAGGTTGCCAATGCTTGAGGGCACGGAGCTAGACGGAACCGTCGCCCTGGTGACGGGTGCATCGAGCGGGATCGGCGAGGCCACGGCGCGGGCGCTGGCCGCCCAGGGGGCGACCGTTGCCGTCGCCGCCCGGCGGCGGGACCGGCTCGAACAGCTGGCGGCGAACATCCATGAGACCGGCGGCAAGGCGCTCGTGCTGGAGGTCGACGTGACCGATCCCAAGCAGGCGGAAGAAATGGTCAATCGCACGGTATCGGAGCTGGGGCGGCTCGACACACTGGTGAACAACGCCGGCGTGATGCTGCTGGGCCCGGCAGTCGGAGCCCCGCTCCAGGAGTGGGAGCGCATGGTGCAGCTCAACGTTCTCGGCTTGCTGTACTGCGCCCACGCCGCGCTGCCTCACCTGCTCAAGGCGGCCGAGGACGGCCCGCGCAGGGTTTCGGACATGGTCAACATCAGCTCTGTCGCAGGGCGCACGGCGCGCAGCGGTAGCGCCGTCTACAACGCCACCAAGCACGCGGTCGGCGCCTTCAGCGAGGGCCTCCGCCAGGAGGTGACGCAGCGCCACCTGCGCGTCTCGCTCGTCGAGCCCGGGGCGGTTGCCACCGAGCTCCGGTTACACAACCGCCCCGAGGTTCAGAAGACCCTCACCGCTCGATTCGCGGACATCGAGATCCTGGAGGCGGAGAACATCGCCGACAGCATCGCCTTCGTGGTAACGCGACCACGACACGTGGCCGTGAACGAGGTCCTGGTACGCCCGACGGAACAGTCGCTGTAGGCCGAAGCTAGGCGGGCGGCGTCCTCGGGGCGCGAGCCCTGTAAGCGAGGAAGAGCCCGGCGACCACCATGATCGTGCCGATGACCAGCCACTCCGGCTTGCCGTGCATCACCGCGCTGGGTAGAAAACCGGCTCCCTGGAGCGCGAAGATTCCTCCGGCCACCACCAGCAGAACCGCGGGCACCATGTATCCGATCCTCATCGCTTCTCCATCAGCTACGCAGTGTGGTTACGCCCGTCCTATCCGCTGTGGATCACCACGCGGACGCCGTCGATCACCAGCTGCACGGCGATGGCCGCCAGCAAAAGCCCGAGGACGCGGATGACAAACTGCGCCACCACCGGCTTGAGGACGCGGTTGATCTGGTCGGCCACGAGGAGGCCGACAAGCACGACGATGAGTACCGCGCCGATCCCCGCCACGACGCTGAGCCGCCCGGGCGTGCCCGGGTAGCGACGGGCGAGAACCATCACCGCGGCGATGGCGCCGGGGCCCGCTAGAAGGGGAGTTGCCAGCGGTACCAGCGACACGTTCGCCGACTCCTCGGGCGGTTGGTCCCGACCGGAGAGGAGCTGGAGCGCGACCAGAAGAAGCAGGAGGCCCCCGGCGATCGTGAGGCTCTCCACGCTGACGCGCAGGTATCCCAGAAGGAGCTCCCCGCCGAGCGCGAAGACCAGCACCAGGCTGCCGGCCGCCGCCACCGCCACGACCGCCGACCGCCGCCGCTCTGCCGGTGACTGTTGAGCTGTCAGTGCAACGAAGATGGGCGCCGTCCCGATCGGGTCCATGATCACCAGCAGGGTCACGAAGGTCGACGAGAAGGCGACCCAGTTCACGTCCGCACAGCAAAGGGCATGAATGCGGTGCTGTGCGCGTGGCCCACCCGGCCGTCGCGGCCCACGGCGATGACTCCGCCGGTCATGTCCATCCGCTCCCCGAGCATGCCCACCGCCGCCTCCGCGGCCTGTTGCGGCGACAGGCCTGACGCCATCATGTCGCGCACCTGTCGGGACAGCGTGAGGCGCATGAACCCCTCGCCGGTGCCCGTCCCGCAGCACGCGCCCGCGGCGTCGTCGGCGTAATACCCGGCGCCCGGGATCGGGCTGTCCCCGATGCGTCCCGGCATCTTGTCCGTGTACCCCCCGGTGGAGACAGCGACGGCGCACCGACCGTTGGCGTCGGTGGCGACCGCGCCGACGGTGTCGCTGCTCAACAGGCCCTGGCGGCGTCGCTCGGTCATGAAGGTTGCGGGGTCGGCAATCTCCACGCCGGCGCCCCGCAGGAACGCCATCGCTCCCTCACCAACCAGGAGCACGTGCCGCGTCTTTTCCATCACCGCCCTCGCGGCCTCCACCGGGTGACGCGGGCCGAGGACCGCACCCACACCACCGGCGCGCAGTCCATCACCCACCATGACGCCGGCATCGTGTTCGATGGTGCCGGCGCTGGTGACGGCGGCCCCGATACCGGCGTTGAACAGCGGCTCGTCCTCGAGCGCGCGAACCGCCTCGACCACCGCCTCAAGTGGGCCCTCTCCAAGGCGCGCCCAGCCGCGCTCGGCGCATCGCTCGATCGCCGCCGTCGCCTCACCCCTGAGGTCCTCGGGCCACACGCCCGCGCCACCGTGCAAAACCAGGGCCGCAGTCACCGGCCGAGGTTAGTCCAATCCGTCGGGTTTTGCCGCCGTCAAGAGCTAGGACAGGCGGCTGAGGATGTCCTCGAGAGGGAGCAGCCGGCCGAGGTAGATCGGCGCGTCGCGCAGCGTGTACTCGCGCACGCGCAGCCGGCGCAGGGCGTCCATGCAGTCGACCAAGTCCTTGAGGCGGTCGGCCTCCAGCGCCACGACGAACTCCGAGTCCCCCAGGCCAAAGGCGCGGACGGTGTTCGCCGCGACGGCGTGCTCGCGGCCCGCTCGCCCGTGCTCAGCCATCATCTCGCGCCGTTGCTCTGGCGGCAGCATGTACCAGGCGGGTGTCTTCACGAATGGGTAAACAGAGAGGTAGCGGCGAGGGAACTCTCCCTTCAAAAAGGCCGGCAGGTGTTCGGGGTTGTACTCCGACGGCCCGGCCAGGCCGAGCAAGACCTCGCGCGTGTCCAGGTGTTGACCGAGGCCCGTGTTCCTGATGTCCTGCGCGAGGTCGTTGATCGCGTCGGCGCTATTGGAAATGCACCACAGGATCAGGTCGGCATCTGCGCGCAGCCCGGCCAGGCTATACGCGCCGCGCACCCGGACACCTCCCTCCGCGGCGCTCTCGACAACCTTCAGCAGCCGGTCGATGCCGGCGCGACGGGCGGCGCGGTCCAGCAGTCGCCAGCTGGGGCGGAGCTGGTAGATCCAGAAACAGCTGACGCGTTCGTCTGTGGCGTTCACCCTGGGCTGGCCGGCAACGATCGTCTCGGTCATCAGGATTCCGCTCCCACAGTGGTAATTAACTGGTCGGCGGTGGCCTCCACGCTGTGATGTGCGTCACCTTTGGGAAACCTCGTCACGTCGGCCACGAGGCGTGCCAGGACGGTCGGCTTGAAGGGCTTGCGTACCGTGGCGACGGCGCCAACGGCCATCGCGGCAGCGGGGGTATGTTCGTCCAGCGACTCCGTCATCACGACCACCGGGAACCGTCCCCGGAAGTGAGCCAGGAGCTCCAGGGCATCCTCGCCGGGCAGGCTTGAGTCCAGGAGGACCATGTCCCACTTCTCACCGGCATCGCGCGCCGCCGCGCCTGTCTCGACGTGGGCCACGATGTGACCCTCGCGCCGCAGCTTGAACAGGATGATCGCCGAGATGTTCGGCTCGTCCTCGACCACCAACACCCGCGCCATCCGTCCCTAGACTCCCGGGGATTCCACGTCGCGCGCCGCGAACTCCTGCACCAGCGCGAGGACGCCGTCCTCCTCCAGCTGGCGGCGCACCTCGTCGTTGCCAATGCCGGTGTAAATGACCAGCTGGTCATCGTCGACACTCGCCGTCCACCCACGCGCTTCGGCCCGCCGGAGGATCAGCGCCAGGCCTTCGAGCCGGTGCAACAGGCCTTCCGCCACGGCCTCCATCGACGCGCTCATGGGGGGATTGGTGAGATCCGCGCCGTAGCTCTCGTAGATCCGCTGGATCCACCTCGGCACGCGGTCGCCCACGGTCCTGCCGAGCTCGACGCTCGGCGCGCTGTAGACCCGCAGATGGATATCCCCGCGGGCCAGAGCCTCGCCCGGGAGGTCACGAGTGGGGTGGTCCATACGCTCGCTCACCTACTTACCTACACTGTGTTCTTCGCGTCGTGGATATGGATGCCCCGGGGAGACTGCTTGGGTGGTTGACGCCGCCTCCGCGGCTGCTCCGCGTCCGCCGGGGTGGGACCTTCTTGCAGGGCAGCCCGAGCGCCGATTGGATGTATCGCCTTGCCTCCGGGCGGGTTCGCCTGAGCCGCTACACCGTGGGCGGCCGCAAGCTTCAACTCGACCTCATCGAACCGCCGGCGTGGTTCGTGGGGGCGCGACTGGCCCGCGGCGTCGGGGAGGCGCTGGAGGACTCCGAGATCGAGATCCTGACGAGGAGCCAGACCGGGGAGGTCCTGCGCCGCCAGCCTGAGATCGGCCTGGGAATGCTCGAGATGATCGGCAACCGCCTGGTCGACAGTGAGGACCGACTCGAGTACCTGGCCTACCACAACGTGAGCTCGCGGATCGCGCTCGCGCTGCTCCGACTCCGCCGCGATGAGGACGGGGTGATCGAGGGCATCACCCACCAGGTGCTGGCCGACATCGTCGGCGCTCACCGCGAAACCGTCACCAAGTTGCTGGGCACCCTGCAGGCCGACGGGTACATCGAAGTTCGCCACCGCAGGCTCCGGGTCACCAACCCAGCCGCCCTCGCGGAGCTGCTGGAGGGCTGAGCGCAGCAAGAGCATCATGGCGGTGCCGGTGGTGCCTTGTGCTCGGTGGTGGGGGCCTGGCCCGCCACCGACATCCGGCCGTAGATGAGGTCGGGCTGACGCCCGTTCTCGCGGATCACGCCCATGGTCACGATCATGCCCGCGGTGAGCAGCGCGGAAGCCACCAGCAGCCGTTGCTCGCCGCGCCCGGCGTTGCCCCACCGCACCCCGCGAAGGCCCCGCAGGTACCAGGTGACCGCCGCCACGGCGAGGGTGCTGTAGGCCATCAGCGCCAGCACCTTCCACGGCAACATGGCGCCAAGCGGGTTGATCAGTCCCCCCTGCCAGAACGGCCGGTCGAGGCCCGCGGCCTGCACCTGTGTGTAGGTGAAGGCAAGGTGGTACGGCATTGCCGCGAACAGCGTGGTCGCGATCATCAGAACGGCCATGATGAACACCGCCCGGTGTCCAGGCGCGAGGTCGCTGTGCAGCCGTCGCGCGAAGTAGAGCGTCGAAACCAGGAGCATTACTCCCAGCAACACCATCTGGAAGAGGAAAAGCGTGCTGAGGTCACCAAGCATCATTCGATACCAACTGCTGTACGAGTGCAGCTGAATTTCCTTGGCGTAGGAATATCCGACGAGCGGCTGCAAAAGCGTGAGCTCGATGCCCACGAGCATGCCAAAACTGCCGGCCCAGTCATAGAACGTCTTCTTATCTGCGTCATTCGTGTGCAGGAAGCGCCACCCCGCGACGGCCGCGATGGCAAACCCGATGTATGCGAGGTTGGCCACCACGCGGTGCACCTGGAGCTCATAGAACGTGGGGTTGAGTATGACGGTGAACAGGTTGTCGGGCTTCGTCGGCGTCTCCATGTATGACGCGACGACGTTGATCATGAGCACCTGGAGTAGGTCCGCAAGCACCAACAGGCCGCCGAGCGACATGTGCAGCCAACGGTGGTCGCGCAGCGGCTCCCAGGAGTAATACCAGAGGTACGCGAAGATGACCTCGAAGAGGAACGCGAACAGCTCGATGACCAACGGCACCCACATCACCCGGACCAGCGTCGTCCAGAAGTGTCCCCACAGTCCGGTCAGCAGGACTGTGACGAAAATAAAGGCGAGCGACGCGCTGATGGCAAAGTACAGCACGAGGTATTTCGCCATGCCCTTGGCCAGTCGGTCGTAATCATCGCGGCGGCGCACATAGCCGAGCCACTCGATCACTGGCGCGAGCTGTCCCGCCCCGCTGATCAACCCGGCGCTGAGGATGTGCGAGAGCGCGACCACGGCTATCGCCAGTCGGGCCCCCGTGGTACCACCTGCCTGCGGCGCGCGGCCCTGGAAGAACGGGTCGCCGGCCGCCAGCGCGGCCATCAGCACCTGCCTCACAGGTTGAACAGCCTCCCCGAACCGAGCAGCGTGAGCGCCACCAGGAAAAACACGATGATCAGGCCGGGCACCACGATGGCCGGGCGCTCGAAGGGGTTCCGCTCATGGCCGCGGTCGATGAAGGGCAGGGCGAGGAGGAGCAGGACGCCGCCCATGGGCAGCGCGAGGATGAGGACGGTGAGTTGCTTGGGTAGCAGCACGAGCAGCTGGTCCAGAGGCAGGAAGAACCACTCTGGCACGGGCGTGTACGTGACGGTCGACGGGTTGGCCTTGTCCTCCAGCGGCGCGCCGATGGCGACCGCGAGGGCGAAGACCAGGAGCACCAGGACCGCCGACACCACCCCATCCTTGAATGTCTGGTGCGGGTAGAAATCCTCGGTCTCCAGAGGAACGGCCCAGAGTTCATCGGTGGGTGCGGCGGGGTAGGGGGGGGCGGCCTCGAGGCGATCCGGCGAGGGCGGCGTGACCCGCCCTTCGCGGGTACGGAATGCCCCGCGGTAGTTTACGTAGGACCCGAACTCCCCGTGCTTGCGAAGCAGCGCGAGGTGTGCCCCGATCATCGGAAAGAGGATCGACGGCAGCAGCCACACGTGTATCCCGAATGTCCGTGTCAGGGTGATGGGGCCAACGGCCTCCCCGCCTCGCCACAGGGTCCGGATGAACGGCCCGATGACGGGCGTGTACGCGGGGATGTTGGTCACCACCACCGCCGTCCAGTAGGCCGCCTGGTCCCAAGGCAAAAACGCGCCAGTGATGGCCATGCCCAGGGTGAGCACGAGGAGCAGGACACCGGTGATCCAGTTCAGCTCCCGCGGGCGTTTGTACGACGCAGAGAGAAACGTGCGAACCAGGTGCAGCCCGATGACGAACATCAAGAGGTAAGCGCCCCACATGTGGATGCCGCGGATCCAGGCCCCGAAAACGTCGGTCTGGCGCTGGAAGTGCAGGCTCTCCCAGGCCTCCTGCACCGATGGGACGTACTGGAACATCAGGAAAATCCCCGTGACCAGCTGCAGGATGATCAGCACCAGCGTCGCGCTGCCCAGTGTGTAGAACCAGCTTCCGCGGATGGGCACCGCTTCGTAGAGCCCCTTGCGCATCAGGCCTCGTATACCGGTGCGCTCGTCGATCCACTGGTACGTGCGCGCCAGCCGGCCCGGTCGCCGCGCGCGTCGGGTCGTGCTCATATTCGCTCGTCCACCTGGTTGCGGATGTAGAGGTCCCCAAGGGCGTCGACCCGGTGCGAGTACTTCGGCAGGGGCTTCGGCGGCGGCCCCCCGACGTTCTGCCCGCGGAGGTCGTAGAGGCCACCGTGGCAGGGACAGAGGAATTGGTTGAGATCCTTCTGGAAGCGCACCGGGCACTGCATGTGTGTGCAGGTGTTGGAGAAAACGTCGTACTTGTCACCGCGCCGCACGACGAAGACGGTGTGCTCCTCCTGGTTCACGGGCCACGCGTTCTGCGGGAAGAGCACCACAAAGCGCACCGGCTGGCCCTCCGGCAGGTCACGTACCGGCCCGACAAGACGCTCCACCGATGGCTCTCGCCGCGCGAAGAGAGGGGACACCAGGTACCCGATGATCGGTATTCCCAGCGTCAGGGAGACCAGGGCGCCGCTGACCGTCGTCCCCCAGACGGCGAACCGGCGTCGCGAAATGCGGTCGTCAGGCATGGCGGCTCACGGAGCAGATCACCAGTGCGCTCATCACGGCGATGAAGGAGAGCGTGAACAGCAAAGCGCCCCCGATCAGGCCGGCCATCAGGCGGTGGTCGGGGCGGCGATAGAAGCGGGGCAGCGTGACAAAGCCGACGCCGATGAGAAAGAGCGCCATGGCGATGAGGGTGCCGCCGATCAGCACGATGTAGAAGACCGTCTGCAGCTGGCCCATTTCGCTCGCCGCGATCACGGGTAATGACCCGAGGAGGGCGCGTAAATCCCGTAAGACTGAGACTCGGTCTGCCTCCCGTAAACGGTGAATTCGCCACGAGCCGTCGTCCGGATGATCCCCATCAGCAGGAAGATGCTGAGCGCGCTCAGCGCCACCAGTGCCATGGTGGCGCGTGGCGCGACGGCAGTCGACTCGGCCCTCTCGGCGCGACGGCGCCAGGACAGGTAGTGCCCGACGCTGACCAGGATCGACACGGATAGCACCACGTACCGGGCCCAGAAGAGGCCGTGCGGATATAGGACCGCGGGCGTGACCGCGACCAGCGACAGCAGAACCACTGCGCCGGTCATCGCCCGGCCGGGGCCAGTGGGGCGAGTCTGCTGGAAGTAAGCGTTCGAGCCGACCAGGAGCAGCGCGAGCAACAGGCCCTGCACCAGCCACAGCCACGCAAAGGGTCCGCGGACGGAGTACGTGAATGCACCAGGCGAGGCCTGCTTGATCGCCTCGGCGTAAAGGAAACCGATCAGCGCCTGCGCCACCAGGGTCAGGAAGCCCACCACCATGCTCACGCGTGCCGCCCAGGCGTGGTATGCCCGGCTCTCCGGGTCGCGCGCGGCCGACGCTCGGAGCGCGCTGATGCCGGCGATGAAGAATGAGGCCCACGAGATGTTCCCGGTGAAGCGGTGGAACAGCTCGGGAAAATACGAGGCGTTGAAGAACGCCGCCATCCCGTGGCCCCGCCCCGGGGTCAACAGGTAGCTATCGATACCCACGATCATCACCAGGAAAATGTGTTCGAAGCCCGCGGCGTAGTAGCCCAGCGCGAGGTGAAGGCGAGGGCGCCTGGCGCTGAGGCTGTCCCACCTGTGAACGTACGTGTAGAGCGCGGCGATCGCCGGGATCCAGATGACAAACGCCACCAGCGCAGGCCAGAAGAACATCTCGATGAGAGGAATGAAAAACCGCGGGTAGAGGCCCGTTAGAAAGATGACCGCAAACCCGGCGAGGGTCGCGCCGAGGCTGAAAATGCGGATGTTGATCTCTGCCAGGTTGCGTGCGTAGCGCTCGAAGCGAATAGGATCGCTGCGCCGCCGGCCGATGAACTGGTAGGTCGGCGAGAGGAAGATTGTTCCCATCGTGAAGGAGCCGAACATGATGTGGGCCAGGAAGAAAATTCCCACGGCCCAGCGGTTGCCGATGATCGGGACGTGGATGTCCGGCAGGTTCTGCAGCTCAGAATATCCGCTGGCCAGCATCGCCGCTATCACGCGGTGAGCACCCGTCGGCCGGAAATGAGCGCGGCAGCAATAGACAGTCCGATGGTCACGGCGCCGCCAAGCGCGACGCTGGTAGCCGACATGTGTGCTGACCCCTCGAGTGCCCCCAGTAGCCCCTCGTGCAGGTAGGTCATCGGCAGGAGCATGGACACCGCGCGCTGTCCGGCGGTGGTTACTGGCGCGTAAACCCCGGCGAGGTAGAACGCAGGGAGCAGGGGCAGAAGGACGTAGAGCATCACCTCGCCGGGCGCCGTCGTGAAGGTGCTGGCCAGCGCCCCGACCACGTTGGCAAACAGCACGGTGCCTACCACCGCCAACAGCAGCGCCGGCCACCAGGTCGTGGCACGAGGGTGTCGGAGCGCGATCAACCCGAAGATCAAAGCGAGCTGGGCGAGGTCGATCGCCGCCGCCGCCGCCAACCGCTCGAGCAGCACGATCCCGTGGCGTCGCGGCAGCAAACGGTAGCGCAGCTGCAGCTCCGCGGCCCTCTCGCGGCTGAGCACCGCTGCCGTCCCGAGCGCGCCGATGATGGTCATCAGCATGGTCAGGGCCATCGCGGCATAGAACGGTGGCGCGCCCCCCGTGAGCAAGGGAACGCCGACCACCAGCGGAAAGGCGACCTTGATCACGAGGGCGCGGCGGCGCTGGCCGAACTCCAGAAACTCGCGCTGCGGGATCGAGGCCGGTAGCACGCTCACGCGCTGGCCTTGGACAGCGCGGTCCCCGTCGCCTGCCGGAAGAGCCGCGCCAGCGGCCTCCGCCCGACGATCTCGGCGCTGACGACGCGGCCGTGGTGCAGGAACATCACGCGGTCGCAGACTCGCTCCGCGAGGGTGGCGTCGTTGGTGGCCAGCACCAGCGCCGCGCCGCGCTCCGCCTCACCCCGCAGGCGCCTGGCGAGGTCGGCGGCGCCGAGATGGTCGAGCCCCAGAGTCGGCTCGTCCATCAGCAGGAGGTCAGGCTCGTGGATCAGGGCCTCGGCGATGGCCAGGCGGCGGCGCATCCCGAGCGAGTACTCGCGCACCCGGAGGTCTCGCGATTCGTGCAGTCCGCACCAGTGGAGCAGCCCGTCCATGCGCTCTCGGGCCTCACTGCCAGGAACCCCGTACTGGCGGGCGAAGAAATACAGGTTCTGCTCGCCACTGAGCTCCTCGAAGTGAACGGCGCTGTCGCCGGCCACGCCGAGGCGGCGGCGCACCGCCGGGCCAGGGCCCTGCCCGAACCACCGGAGGTCACCCGAGCTTGGGGGATCGGCGGTGCTGAGGACGCTGAGGAGGGTGCTCTTACCCGAGCCGTTCACACCCATCAGACCGAGCACCTCGCCGGGGGCGAGGTCGACGTCCACGTCGAAGCAACCCCGCCTGCTGGCGTGCACCCGGCTAAGGGCGCGCGCCCACAGAGGGGATCCG
>JBHEMS010000052.1:0-29329 GCA_046262455.1 Candidatus Dormibacteria bacterium
CGCCACCGCCTGGATGGAATCTCCCTCTCGCAGGCGCTTCCCAATCTGACACCGTTCGATGTACATCAACCGCATACCGGGCATGGACATCTCCTCCTCTGTGCACCTCGAAGTGTCGCAATGACCGGTAGCGCAGGCCAAACCCGAACAGATGTTTGGTATAATAGAGGAGTCATGGGGGTTGGGGGGGAACTCTGGACAGCGGCCGGGGAAACGGCTTTCAGCGTCGAGCCGCATTCGCTCGCCGGTGGCCCGTTTGTCGCGCTGGAGAAGGCGGTGGATGCATTCGTGCAGCGCCCGGAGGCCCTGCATACTGCCGCGGAGATTGGCGACCAGGTCGTCAGCCTGGTGCGCTGCGCGAGCAAGCTGAAGCTCGAGGCGGCACGTCTCATGGGGGTCTTCTCCGACACCAACGAGGCCGAGGCCCAGGCGTTCAACGACGAGATTGACTTCCTTCGCGTGCGTGCACGAGCGTCGGTATCAGAGGCGCTGTCGCTGCGGGCGGTGGGGAGGCAACTGGGCCGCCTGCCCGTCAGCGCGGAGGCGCTCAAGGACGGCGAGATCGGGTTCAGTCACCTGCTGCTCATGGCGCACAACGCGGCCTTCAGCGAGAAATCGCCCACCGCGCAGTTCGACGAGGCACCGCTGCTGGAGAAGGCGAAGGTGGAGTCCGTCAGCCGCTTCCGCCGCACATGCCTCAGCCTGCGCCACGCCCAGGACCCGCAGGGTGTGGTGGACGAGGAGTTGGCTGCCGTCGAATTCCGCAACCTGACCGCCAATGAGACGGACGACGGGCGTCACTTCATCAACGTTGAACTCGATGGGCTCGGCTACCTCCAGGTGATCAAAGCCATCGACTCACGTTCTCACCGCTTCGGTCCCGATGACCACCGCGATAAAGGGCGCCGTCGGGCCGATGCGCTCGTCAACATGTGCAACGAGGACATGGCGCGCAGCGCCCGGCCCGGCGACAGCTTGTCGCCGAACCACCTTGTTGTTTACGCATCGCTGGACACATTCCTGAATCGCCCCGGGTCGCCGGCAGCAGAGTCGGAGTACGGCGTGATGCTCTCCGGCGCGGCGGTCGGTCGCTTCGCATGCGCGGACGTCGCAATCACCCAGGTCGCGTTGGACGGCAAGCTGCTCCCCGTCGGCGTGAGCAAGATGAAGCGCCGTCTCAGCAAGCGGGAGATGCGCGCGCTTCGGCTTCGTTACCCGCGCTGTGTGCGCCCCGGCTGTCGGCGACCGGCGTCAGAGTGCGAGGCGCACCACATAACGTGGTACTCACGCGGCGGCAAGACGGTCATCGAGGACATGTGCATGCTGTGTCCCCTCCACCACTGGCAGGTGCACGAGGGTGGGTGGCAGATGGCCAGGAACGAAGAGACTGGTGACTTCGTCTTCGTCCCGCCGCAGCTCTCCAGGGGTCCGACCGAGAAAATCTCGGCCTGACGGCCGGGGTCCCGAATGGTGCTTATCTGCCTGGCCGCCTCGGCCGGCGGGGAACCGCCCGGAAAAGCCGCATCGTGGTCGGGGCTGCTGTGCGACGGGGGCGCATTTCGAGCGGGTCGACGTCCGGCAGCTGAGGGCGGACCTCATCCGCCCAAGCGACCACCGCTTCGGCGAGGCGAAGACCATAGAGAGCCGCCAGGCGGGTGTGCGACGCGGCCGGGACCGACTCCAGCAGCGCCGTGACAGCGGTCAGGTGCTCGATCTCCTCGGCGGCGGCACGACGGTATTCGTCGATCAGCTCGCGGAGGTGCTCTCGGGGAATGCGATGCCCGAAGAAGACTTTCAGAAGGGTCGGCCTGCGGTAGGTGTCGCGCTCGAGCCCGGGCACTGTCAGCCAGGCGTCAAGGGCTGCCTCCCCTGCCGCGCTGAGCTCAAAGACCCGCTTATCGGGCAGCTTCTCCTGGGCTACGTCCCTCGCTGTCACATGTCCGAGCTTCTCGAGGCGGTCCAGCTCGGCGTACGTCTGCGTCTTGGAGATCGGGTAGAAGTTGGCGATTGAGCGGTCGGCGGCCTGGGCGAGTTCATAGCCGGACATCGGGGCCATGGAAAGAAGTCCAAGTACGGCATAGGAGCTTGTGGGCAGAGCGCTCGTCACATCCTGAATGTACTACACCAGCGCGGCCTAGCCCAGACTTGACTAGGACGCACCGGCCTAGTAGGCTTTGCGTGTGGCAGCCAGGGTGTCGTGGTTGAAGGGAATCGGTGTGGCGGTTCAGTTGTTGGATCAGGACCTCACGGGCTACGCGCCGGCTGATACGGCTATCGTTCCGCCGTGGGTCCCAGGTTTTGCTGCCGACGAGAGGCAGAGGCGGGTGTGGCGGGCAGCCTTCCGCGACCGCACCATGACGGACCTCTGCCGGATAGTCGCCGGCGATGAGGACTGAGCCAGGGGCGCTGCTGGCTGTCGGCCGCGAGGCAGACGTGTTCGATGCCGGCAACGGCCGGGTGCTGCGCCGGTACCGCCACCGGGCGGTGATGGACCAGGAGGTGGTGGCGATGCGCTGGGCTCGTGGGCATGGCTATCCGGCGCCAGAGGTGGTCGACGTGGATGGCGCTGACATGTTGATGGAGCGCGTTGGCGAAGCAACCATGCTGACCGACCTCGGAAGGCGCCCCTGGCTGATTCTTGCCCACGCGGACCGTCTGGCCAGCCTGCATCAACAGCTGCATTCCATCCCGGCGCCGCCGGACCTGACACTGCAAGCCCCGACTGGTGGCGATGACTTCCTGCACCTGGACCTGCATCCCGAAAACGTGATGGTCGGGAGTGACGGCCCCTGGGTCATCGACTGGGCCGGCGCCCGTCGGGGGCATGCCGCGGACGACGTGGCGTACAGCTGGATCATCATGGCGACGTCCGACATCCCGGGCGACGCGTTAACCCGCGCGATCGCGGCGGTGGGACGCAGGTCATTTATGTCGCGCTTCCTCTCTCATTTCTCGCGCGACGAGGTGTTGGCGCAGCTTGCGGCCGTCGGGGAGCAGCGCCTCGAGGATCGCAACGTCACCGAGACGGAAGGGGCACGGGTGCGCCGCCTGGTGCAGCGCGCACTGGCGGGACACGCGCGCTGAGAACGCGACTGGCCATCCGACCGTATTAGTTCGGCTGAAGGGTTAGCATGAGCCCGGCGACGCCGTATTAAGAGGAGACAAATCGTGCAAGCGCCTCATGATGAGCCTCTCGTCACTGGCGGTGTTCCGGGTGAACTGTGCCAGGCGTGCGGCGGGAACCTATGGGACATGGGGACGCAGGACTTCGCTGTCGGCAACGTGAACGCCCTGGCGAGGGGCGTCACTCCATGGGGCGAGGGGCTGGCACCAGACCGACTCCCACTGGAATTGTTCGCCTGCGACGCCTGCCGCCGGGTGGAGTTACGGGTACCGGCCTCCGCGTTCAAGTAGCCTGCGGCTACCTCGGTGAAACGAGGTCGCGGTGGTAGTAGAGTTCCGGCTCCTTCTGACCCGGCTCATGGTTGACGTAGCCATGGCGTTCATAGAAGCGGCGAGCGTCCGTGTCCTCGCCGTCGACGTTGATTTCGAGTAGCTCGCAACCGCGCTGACGAACCACAGCCTCGGCCGCCTTCAGCAGCACCGTCCCGATGCCGCGCCCGCGCTCTGAGGGAACGACGTATAGCTCGTCAAGCAGAGCGACCAACCCTTCGTTCCAGACGTTTGGACGCAATGTCAGCAGCGCCACCGCCATCGCCGGGTCGCCGACCAGCAGAGCCACGACGTTGGGACCAGAAAGCAACTTCGTCAGACGCGCGGCGAGCACGGCCGGTCCTGGCGATGGCGTATCAAACTCGCGGTTGAACCGGTCAAGCAGCAAGGCGACTTCCTGAGCCTCAGCCGTGGTAGCGATTCGGGGCCCTTCGATTTCAGAGGTCATCACGCAAGTGTGCCTGATGCACAGGCGCCAATCCCGGCTAGATTAGCTCCCGTGAGTGGGGAGCAGTCGCGGTCTTTCAGTTGCGTCCTGGGTGTGGTCGACAACGGCGCCAACCTGTTCGTCCGCGACAGCGGCTCGCGGCGGGGCCTACCGGAGGTGAGACTCAGTAAGGAGGATGCCTCCGACCCGGAGGTTGTGCGCGCGACGGTGCGAAACGCACTCGGGCTCGAGGTGGTGGTGCTTCTCTGTGAGCCGGCAGGCGGCGGGGCGGACGATGGTTACGCCGCGGTGTGCGAGGTGCTCGGTTCTCCCTCAACGCTCCCTCCAGGACGAGAGTGGGGACCCCTGCCCGACGCCCCGGGCGACCCAGGCATCGCGCTGATAGCCGCCTGGGCTGGCGGCGACCACCTGCGTCCCGTGTGGACGCAGACCGGCTGGTTCCAGCACGCATGCGGCTGGGCAGAGGAGCAACTCAGCGCTCTTGGCATCGAAGTGGCCGCAGCGCCAGAGCAAGTCCGCACATGGAGCCTGTCATCTGTGCTGCGCGTCCCCACCAACCGGGGTGACTACTACCTCAAGGCGGTTCCGCCCTACCTCGCCCGTGAAGGGCCCGTCACCCGCCTGCTCGCGGCTATGGCGCCGAGGAGTATCCCGAGCATCGTGGCCGCCGCAGACGGCCAGGGCATCATGCTATTCGCCGACATGGGCGGCCGGCCGGCATCCGCGGATCGCCCCGCCACGAGGATCGCCGCAGCCGCCTGCATCGGCGAACTGCAGGCCGCTTCCGTCCCCATGGTCGACGACCTGCTTCGCGCCGGGGCGCAGGATAGGCGCCCCGAGGTCGTGCTGCGATCCCTCGACGAGCTCCTCGAAATCCCCCCGCCCCTGATGCGCGATAGCCCGAGGTCGCTCGGGGAGTTGGGCGCGATCCGCAATGACCTGGCCGCGTTGGCACGCGAATTGGTGCACCTCGATGTCCCCACCACCCTGGTGCACGGGGACCTCCACCTGGGCAATGTCCAGCTCACGGACGTCGGCGACGTCGTCATCTACGACTGGACGGACGCCTCGGTGGGATGTCCCCTGTTCGACCTGGTGACCCTGCTTCGCAAGGAGGCCGAGTCGGCCACGACGGCATTGATGCTCGAGACTTACTTCGCACAGTTCGGCCTGGAGGGGGAGCCTGGACGCGCCTACGCCGTCAGCCGGCCGCTGGCGGCACTGAACCAGCTGGTGTCCTATGCCCACCTCACAGCCGGCGACGATCCTTCCCTGCTCACCTCCATGGGCATCGCCGTGCCGCGTTACCTGGAGGAAACCATTCGCCTCACCCGGACGGCATCCTCTCGGGGGGTCAGGGTTTAAGTCGAGTCGGCGCTCCGCTCAAAGAAAAGCCACAGGTGCTGCAACCTCGGGGGAATCTCCGTTCCTTCGTACGGTTCTCTCTCGGTGAACCTGCGGGAGCGGTACAGCGCCTGTGCGTCGGTCATGAATCTGCAGGTATCCAGACGTATCAGGCTTGCTCCCCGGGCGAATGCTTCGGAGGTCAACGTGTCGAGCATTCGCGACGCGACGTGATGTCCGCGAGCCTCGGGGAGCACATACATCCGCTTGATCTCGGCGACATCTTCTCCGAGACCGCGGACTGCTCCGACGCCGACGGACCTCCCATCCCGCTCCGCAAGAAGGAGAGACCCCGCAGGGCGCCGGTACGCCGCCAAACTTTCGCGAATGTCAGCAAGGTCTGCCGGCGGCTCCGCGACGCCGTAATCATCCCGGAGCCGGGCATGAGCCCAGGTCATGTATCCGGCGATAAGGCTGGTGACAGCTTCGTCGTCGGTGCCCACCTCCGCCTCACGCAGCTGATAGCCCCCCGAGAGCTGCATCGGGACCGATGATAGATCGAGGAAATCTCTGCCTGACCCTTTCAGGGTGGATAGCGGCGGCGCGCCGGCATTGAACCTCGACTCAGTGCAGCCCGCCGGGCTTGAACACCATCAGGAAGACAATCCCGAAGAGCAGCAGGAATTGCACCATCCCGACCTTCCGCACACGATCGACCGAGCCGCTCAGGCCGGGCGACCCCGCGCTGGCGCCAGCCTCCAGCAGAGATAAAACCTTCCGCTCCGTGGGGAGAGTCACCGCAAGACCCAAACCGACCATCAGGACATACATCGCGATTGAGACGAGGAGATAGGGTGTTCTCAGGAGGTGGACGCCCAGAATGAGGACCATCGCCAGGCCGCTCACCGGCATGGTCAGCGCCACCGGGATCACGATGCGACCCCTGACGGTGTGGATAATGCCCAGTCCGAACCGCATCATGGACGGATCCTTGGCGACACGCGTTCCGATCACGGGGAAGACGAAGTTCGGACCGAAGGCGATGATCGCGGCGAGAACGTGGAGGAAGAGCAGAACGATGAATCAGTTCATCGCCCCTCACCGGACTCGACCATGGCCTTGATCCGGGCTAGATTAGCCGCGGAGTCACGTGTCAATTTTTTCTTCATGAGCGGTGCCAACAGCGCCCTGGGGCCGCCCATGCGAGCCTCACCCGCCAGGGTCAGGAGTGTCTTGTCGGCAGCGAGCGACTGGGCCACGGAGGTGATCCGCAGGTGGAAGCCGGGGGAGCGGGCTTCGATGGCCAGGCGGTTCGGGCGCTCCCACTCGACGAACTCGAAGGTGTGGGTCTGGGGCCGTCCCATCATTTGGCGGCTCATGACGAAGCGCGAGCCCAGACCGATCGGACCTCCGCCAACGGGCTCAAGGCTTGTGACGGTCGGATCCCAGCGCGGGTGGTTCTGGTAGTGGGCCGGGCCCTGGAACTGGAAGACTTCTTCTATGGGGCGGTCGATCTCGGTTGAAACCTGGATTCGCATGGGGCTCTCCTCAGTGAACTTGACAGGGCGTAATGTATCAGTAACTGTACGCAATGTAAAGCTCCTCGGGCCGGCCGTGAGTCTGCCACCCCCAGGGGCTGCTGGCGAGGCCTGTGCTGACAGCCGCCTAAGTGAAGAAGGGGCACCCAAAGAATCGCGCCGCCACCGCAGAAGCAATACCTGAACACAGCGCGAGGCCGCCAGCCACGATCCAGGCGCTGTCGATGACAACGTCCATGTGATTGTTCGCGCCGCGCCTCAGTTCAGTGTCAGAAAAAAAGGGGTGCGCTCAGCGCGCGAGAAAGCCCACCACAACTGCGACCACCCCGAAAACGCGCACCTCGATGGGTAGCTGCCTGGCCCGATGAAGCATCGGTTCGACTTTATCCCTTTCGGGAGGCGAGCTTGCGCTTTATCTCGGTGCGTTGCATGGCGTCGGTGAGCACCCGGTGTCCTTGGGATTGTTGCGCGAATGTGCACTCGCCCAAAGCATGAACCCGACGTACAGAACGATGAGGAGGAGCACCAAACCAATCATCGTGCTGCAGGCCATCAGAACATTGAGAACCCCTCGGCGTCTGTGAGGAGGTGACTCCTGCTGACCAGGCGCCCCTGTCTGTTCATGACTGCGAGGTGGGAGCATTTCCGATAAAACTCTACAGCGTTACATGCTCGCGCTCGGCGACCTGCCTTGGCGACGTTGCGGGATCGCCACCCTAATGAACGGCAACCGTGATGCGGATGGGCAGAAACGCCAGGATGTCGCATCCAATGGATGAATTCTCGCGTTTGGCTTCGCACGTTTGCCCGATCGCCACCGTGGCTTCGCCAGGTGCTGTAGCACGGTAACGGACTTGCACCCGATCGAAGAATCCCTCGGGCTCTCTGCCCAGCTCGACCCTGCCGTTCTCGACCAGCGCAGCCTGCGCTTTCGGTAGCGGATCCACTATGTACCCGTAGCAGTAATGCTGACGTGGACCATAGGCATCGAGTTGCCAAGTTTCACCGACGCTCAGCTCAATCCGCTTCGGTTGACGGCCCCGCGCCTGATCATCAGCCAAGTAATGAGTAATGACTGTCGCTGCCGACGCAGTTGGCGCGCTCGGAATCGGGCAGGTCCCGGCCTGCGGGAGACGATCGTGTCGTGGCGCACATGCCGCCATCGCGAGAAGCAGGGAGACTACGCCCAGGGCTCCCAGGACGACGGTCAACGTGAGTGCGGCCAGGAATCGTCTGCGACCGGCAGGACGGTACTCTGGCGCCATGATTGCCTCAGGGTACCCCCAACGGTCCCATGGGACCGGCCGTGTAGAGGCCGGCTGGAATCATCTAGACCGATCACATAGGCCCAGCAACCAGCAGGGGTCCGTCATCGAAGTCCCAAACGCAAATGGGGCTGATACGCCAAATTCTGCTGCGAGTACTGCCAGCGACGCCGATGACCGACCACGCGTGCGTGATCACACTTGGCCGTAGACGCTCAGCGGGTATCGGGCGCTGGGTGGCGCGGGGACGTGCGGTCCGGGCGCATTGCGACCGCCGCTAATTCCCGGCGAGCTCGGCCGCGCGCAACCCAACGCCGCGGCCCGGTCGCATGTCCCCGCGGCACCCACGGGGCACCGGGTCGCATGTCCCCGCGGCGCCCGGGGGCGGGGCCTAGTGCCCGACTTCCTCTGGCGTAAACGCCTCAACAGGCGCCGACGGATCGCTGATCGCGCGCAGCACATGCACGTCAATCTGTGACGCCCCACGGATGATGTCCCGCTTGATGGAACTACCCAGCGGTCCGGCCTTCTCCTCGTGGTCACCGCGCGCCAGCACGATCTCGGTGACGTGCGTCTTCTTGGCGTAATCGATCAGCGCCTGGGCGGGTTTGTTGGACCGCAGGATCACGAACTGGCCGCCGGCCTTGAGCGTCAGCTCCTGGTACCGCGCGGTGGAGGCATCGGCCTCGGTGTCGTTGTTGTCGGACGGAGACACGCTCACCACCACCAGCTTGCCCTCGGCACGCCGCGCCTCCCGTGCCGAGCGCTCGATCAGCTGGTCCAGTCCCGGCTGCGGTGCGACGCACGCCATGACGCGGGCCATCGACTCCCACTGCTCGGTGATCCCCGTCGCTTCCATGTATGCCAGCAGCCGCGCGTCAGTGTGACTCAGGGCCAGGCGGAGGGCGATTTCCCGGAGCCGGCTCAGGACCTCGAGCGTGTAGATCTTGCGGAGTTCAGCCCGGCGCTCCTCGGGGACCGGGACGTCGTGGCGCATGAGCCGCTCCAACAGCACCGCGGGGGGTGCGTCGGCAACCTCTAGCTCGGTGGCCTCGCGCAGTACCCAGTCCGGCACGACCCCCGCCTGCCGCACGCCGGTCGCCGCGCTCACCGTGTCGGCCACGCTTTCGACATCGCGCAGGTGCACCGTGGTGACCACCTTGAACCCCGCGCGGCGCAGCGCCTCGACTTCCTCGTAGCGGTATCTGTACTTCGCATCCGGGAGGCGGTTTTCATATGCCAGGTCGTCGACGCAGACCACCTGCGCGCCGGACTTCAGCACGGCCTCCAGGTCCATGTCTGCCGAGCCCCCCGGGCGAGTCGGCTTGCTGCGGGCCGGGATGGCGGTCAGGCCTTTCATCGCCTCCAGGTTGGCTTCGAGGTTGTAGGTCGCGGCGGCGCCGACGGCGACGCTGGTGCCCCGGCCCGTCCGCCGCTGACCTTCTCGAAGCATCATCGAGGTCGTGCCGCAACCCGGCGCGTACCCGACATAGATCCGCAGGTAGCCCCGCTCGCCCCCCTCGGTGCCCACCGGGTCCTGGGCGGGCTCGCCGGTGGCGGCCTGGACGACCGCCTTGGGGTCCGACTTACTGTCGCTGCCGCCGCTGGGGTCGAGCCTGGCGATGACGTGGATGTCGACGTCCTTGAGCTCGTTCAGGAGCTCGTCGACCAGGCTCCCGCGGTAGCGCTCCAAAAAGCGTCCCCCGGGCGCGCCGATGAGCAACTGTGAGGCGCCGTGGCCGCGCACGGCTTCGATGATCGCGCGCGCCGGCTCGGTGTCGTGGAGCACCGCAAACTCCGCGCTGAGGGCTTCGGCCAGCGACATGCTCTGCTCCATTGGTTCGCTCAGCAACTCACCCGGCCGCAGCACCGTGACGATGGTGCAGTTGCCGCGATACCGCCGGCTCATGCGGATGGCACGGCGGATCAGCGGCTGGCTCTGCACCGGCTCGCGGATGGCGGCGACGACGTTCTCGCCGGCGGCGGTCTCCTCGGGGATCCGCTCGGCCTCGCTGTTGGCCAGCCAGCCCAGCGCGAGCTCGCGCAGCGCGGCGAGGTTGCCCGCCTTGAAGTAACCCTCCAGGCCACGCTGGATGTTCTGGGCCGGGTAGATGTTGCCGTGCATCATCCGTTTGCGCAGGGCCTCCGGGGAGATGTCGACCAGCTGGATCTCGTCCGCGTCATCCAGCAGGCGGTCGGGGATGGTCTCCCTGATGGTGCTGCCCGAGATCTGCTCGGCCACGTCCTTGAGGCTCTCGAGGTGCTGGATATTCATGGTGCTGAGGACATCGATGCCGGCGTCCCTGATCTCCTCCACGTCCTGGTAGCGCTTCTCGTTTTTCACCCCTGGCGCGTTGGTGTGGTACAGCTCATCGACCAGCACCACGTCGGGGTGATGGGCGATGATTCGTTCGAGGTCCATTTCTCGCACTTCGACGCCCTTGTAGGGGACGACTTTGAGCGGGATCTCCTCCAGTCCCTCCCTCAGCGCCAGGGTGCGCGGGCGGCCGTAGCTTTCAACGATGCCGATGACCACATGCTCGCCCGCCTCCATGCGGCGGTGACCCTCCTCGAGCATGGCGTAGGTCTTGCCGGCGCCCGGCGCCGCGGCGACAAAGACGGTGAGACGGCCGCGCTGCGTCGGTCGGGCGGTAGCCCGGGTCGTCGGCGTGCCCGATGTGCGCGTCACTTCGGTCCCCCGGAGCCGCCGGTTCCGGGCACGGTCACCTCGGTCTCGGCGCCGTGGCTCTCGAGCTGCTCATCGCGTTTCCGCTGGGTGTGCTCGCCGGCAAAGTGATAGGGCACGTTGATAACAACGGTACCGGGGCGAAATAACAGTGCGGCTTTCAGTCTCAATGCGGTCTGGTTGTGCAACAACTGGTGCCACCACTTCGTCTGCACCAACTCGGGCAGGACCACCATCAGGGTGTTGCCCTGGAGCTGGTCCTCGATGGCGTCGAGGAAGTTGAGCAGCGGACGAACTACGCTGCGGTAGGGCGACTCGATGATCTGCAACTGCACGTGGTTGCCCCACCGTTGCCACTTCTCCCGCATCTGGGCGATCCGCTCCGGGTCGTCGCTGATGTAGACGGCGATGACGTCGTCGGAGAGCCGGCGAGCCAGGGCCAGCGTGCCGAGGGTGACGTCGGTGAGATCGCTGATGGGGACGACGGCGATCGGGTGCACCTCCCCGGGGGTCAGCGGCGTCTCCGCCTGGGCCATCTCCCGCGAGGCGACGTAATGGCGCTGAATCGCCATGAAGGTGAGGACCAGGACGGGGATCAGCGCGACCACCACCCAGGCGCCGGAGGTGAACTTGGTGGCCGCCGCGATGACCAGGACCACGGCCGTCGCGATGGCCCCGGCGAGGTTCATGGCCAGGCCGACCCGCCAGCCCTTGCGCTCCTCGGCGCTGCCCGATTTGCTGATTCGCCGCCAGCGAACCACCATGCCCGCCTGGCTGAGGGTGAAGCTGAGGAAGACGCCGATGGTGTACAGGGGGATCAGCGCGTCGGTGCTCCCCCTGAACACGGTGTACAGGATTCCCGCGAGGACGCCCAGGGTGATGATGCCGTTGGAAAACGCGAGGCGGTCGCCCAGGCTGGCGAACTGCGACGGCGCGTACTTGTCCCGCGACATGAAGTAGAGCAATCGCGGGAAGTCGGAGAAGGAAGTGTTGGCGGCCAGGGCCAGGATGACCGCGGTGGTGGCCTGGATGTAGAAGTACGCCGGGCCGTTACCGAAGACCACGTGCGCCAGCTTGGAGAGAGTGGTCTGGTACTCGCCATGGAGGAGATGAGGGTCAAGGCCGGGAGTGCCCGGCTGGTAGCTCGGCTCCAGCTGGAAGGCGTGCGCGAGGAGCGTGATGCCGGCGAAGGTAACCGCCAGGATCACGACCATCCACACCAGCGTCGTCCGGGCGTTCTTCCACTCGGGCGGCTTGAACGCCGGGACCCCGTCAGAGATCGCCTCGACCCCGGTCAGCGCGGTACAGCCGGAGGCGAACGCACGCAGCACCAGCACCCAGGTGAGCGCGTCGATGGCATGGCCCGTGTAGTTGCTGGCCTTGATGGAGTTGGGGACATTCGTGCCGACCGTGAAGACGTGGAAGGCCCCCAGGATGATCATCGCCACCATCCCCAGGATGAAGAGGTACGTCGGTGCGGCGAATATGCTGCCCGCCTCCTTGATGCCGCGCAGGTTACCCAGCACGATCAGGCCGATCACCGCCAGGCCCAGCGGCACCGTCAGCCCGGCAATCGACGGGACCGCCGACACCACCGCGCCGATCCCGGCCGAAACCGACACCGCCACGGTGAGGATGTAGTCGGTCATCAACGATGCCCCCGCGATCAGGCCGGGGAGGGGACCGAGGTTGTCGCTGGCGACGATGTAGGAGCCGCCGCCCTTGGGGTACGCCTTGATCGTCTGCCGGTACGAAAGACCGACGATGAAGAGCAGCGCCACGATCGCCGCGCCGAGGTAGGGCGAGATGAGCAGCGCAGACACCCCGGCGAGGAAGAGAACGGCCTGGGTCTGCTCCGTCGCGTATGCCACGGACGACAGGGCGTCCGATGACAGCACGGCCAGCGCCTTGACCTTGGTCAGGCGTTCGTGCGCGGCGCGCGAGCTGGCCAGGGGCTTGCCCAGCAAAAAGGTGCGGATGTCGGCGACCAGCCGCCCCGCGCCCTCCGGGGGTCGTTCAGCCCGAACGGTCGCCACCAGGTTGCCGCTGCGGTCCTCGCGCTCCAGCGAGGCGTTGTCGCTGCGCGCGAAGCGCATCACCCCGGTTCCGCCCCCGGTGTCCTCGTCCTCCTCGTAGGTTTCGAGGTCAGGGTCGATGCTCCAGCTCGAAGCGGGCCGGCCCTGGCTGCCCCAGCGGCGCCCGACCTCGTCCAGGAGGTCGCGCGTTCCGGGCTCGGGTTTGCCGGGTGGCGCCTGGGTCATGAGGGGATTATCCCGAGCCGCGCCGCTCCGCCGCCAGAAGCGGACTGATCCGGGGCGACGATGCCGCTACCCGCGTCTGCAGCGCCCGCAGCACCGTATCCAGCTCGTCGCCCGTGAACGATTGCCCCTCGCGGTGCAAGACGAGTAATCCCGTCAGGCGGCCGCCATCGAGGACGGGCACCGCCATCCAGGCACTGACGCCCACGTCGCTGCGGGCCTGCGGTTTGGCGGAAGGAGCCTCGGCCAGCAACAGCGCCTTGTGGGTTTCCGCCGCGCGGAGCAACTCGCGGGGCGCCCGGGCGCCGCCGCCCAGCGCCGCGGTGTCCAGCGCGACGCCGTCCAGCGGGGGGGGGATGTACGCGACGTTGGCTGACACCAGCGACTCCACGACTCCGGCGAGCGGGTGGCGCTGTGCCCCGGGGGCGGCCGCAACGCGGGGTGGCCGGCGCAGCAGGCCGCGCTGGACGCTGTAGTTGGTGGCCATCGCCACCAGGGCACCGAGCAACCCGGCGATCACCACTCCCAGCCGCGCCTGGAAAAGCGTGAAGACCACCAGGTTGGCGACGCCGCCGGCGATCGCGACCGGCAGGTAGAGCTGACGCCGCCCGGCAGTGAAGGGGGAGGCAACGTCGGCAAATGTGACCACTCTGTTGAGCTGCCAGTTGAGGGCCAGGGTGATGCCAAAGCTCACCAGCCAGGCCACGTGTGGCGCCAGCCCCAGACCGGACAGCAGCGCCAGGACGCTGAGGTAGATCAGCAGGCCGATTGCGCCCACCGTCGCGTACTTCCACACCCGCGCCGACCCCGGCACGTGGACCAGTAGCGACCTGAGGTGGCGGATGAACGCCACCCCCTGGGCCATCGACGCGTTGCTCCGTCCCGCGTGCCGCGCGGCAAAGGTGAGGGGCAGGTCCCCCACCCGGGCGCCGGCGACGCAGACCAGCACCTCCAGCAGGATCTTGAAGCCGATGGGCCGGAACTCGAGGCCGTCGATCGCCGCTCGCCGGCAGAGGAAGTAGCCGGATAGCGGGTCTGAGGTCTTGCGGGCCTCCCGGAAGAGCCCCTGGGCGACAACCTTGCTGGCCCAGGACACCAGGACGCGGGCCGGGCCGTTCAGCCCCCGGGCACTTCCCCCCGCGGTGTACCGGGAGGCCACGACAACATCGAGGTCGTCACCCTCGAGCGCCCGGATCATGCGGGGGAGAAGCTCGGGGGGATGCTGGAGATCGCCGTCCATCACGGCCACCAGCTCGCCCGAAGCCGCGGCCAAACCCTCGGCCGCGGCCGAACCCAGCCCCGTCTGCCGTTCCGGCGGCCGATGCACGACGTCGATCGAAATCCCTTCCGGCGGCGCCGCCGCCAGCCGGCCCAGGACGCCAGGAGTGTCATCGGTGCTGTCGTCGATGAATAGGACCTGTGTGGGCACCCCGGCGAGGACCGTGGCCAGGCGCTGCACCAGCGCGTCGACGTTGTCCGCCTCGTTGCGGGTGGGAACGACCACGGTGAGAAGGGGGGCCGTCGCGTCGCGCGCCATCCTCTCGACTGTACAGGTGATCAGGTTCCAATTCGATGTGCCGGCCCCCCACCAAAACCGCGGGCGGACCTCGTACAGTAGGGGCAAGGGTAGGCGCTGGTACCCCGCTGGCCGGTGCCTACCCCCTTCTCCTCGCTAACCTCTACTGTGTCCCTGCGCCCGCTCCTCCTGCTCTCGATGCTGTGCCTTGCTGCCTGCGGCGCGGAAGCCCAGCAGGGTTCGGTCGTGGTGCCGCCGCCGGCCTCACCGCAGGGTGAGCCGAGCCCCCTGGGCCACCCCACGATCAACGTCAACCACATCCACGCGCTGGCCAGCCGCGACAGCGGCCGGCGCCTGCTGGTGGCGACGCACCGGGGCGTCGCCGTGGCCCAGCACGCCAACGGTTCGCCTCAGCCACTGGCCGCCGCCAGCCTGGATGGCGACGTCCTGGCGCTGACCTACGCGCCTGACGGGTCGCTCTTCGCGGCCGGGCACAACCTGGGGGTCAAGGTCAGTCACGACGACGGGGCAACCTGGGCGGACGTCTCCGAGGACCTCAAAGGCGCCGACGTGCACGGGTTTGCCCTCGATCCGTCCCGACCGGGGCAGATGTATGCGTATGCCGTGCGGCGAGGACTGCTGGTCTCCGCTGATTCCGGTGCCCACTGGACGCATCACCCGGGCCAGGCGGATACCAGCTACATCACCGGGCTGGCGGTCACCGCCGACGGCACCCTGCTGGCGGGGACGCCTGGCCTGGGGGTCGCGGCCAGCACCGACCACGGCGGAACCTTTGTGACGGTTCGGGACAAGACGGGGCCGGTCTACTCGATCGCCGCCAGCGCCACCGACGCCAACATCGTGCTGGTCGCCGCCGAGGGCGGCGTGTTCCTGACGGGGGACGGCGGCAAGACCTGGAATGCCGGCGCGCCCAACGTGGCAGTCACCGGGGTGGCCATTGACCCAGGAGACTCGCACCACTTCTACGCGGGCGGCTCGGACGGGACGATCGCCGTGTCCACCGACGCCGCGATCAGCTTCAAGGCCTACTGATGCGGCAGCTGCACATCATCCGGCGGGCGGACGACGAGCTGGCGCGCGACGTGGTTGCGCACCAGGTGCGCAGCGGGGATGAGGTCCGGGTGGTGTTTGTGGGGGACGCTTCCGTCACCTCCGTGCCGGAGGGCGCGGAGGTCGTCGCCATGCCGCCACTGCAATACGATGGCCTGGTGGAGTTGCTCGCGTGGTGCGAACGCGTGGTGAGCTGGTGAGGCGCGACCTTGCGGTCAAGCTGGAGGACGCCGCCGCCCGCGTCAGGGAGCTGGGCAGCGTGCTCGTCGCCTACTCCGGCGGCGTGGACAGCGCGTTGGTGCTGGAGATCGCCCACCGGACGCTGGGGAGCGCCGCCTCGGGGGTCATCGCGCGGTCGCCGAGCCTTCCTGCCGCGGAGCTGGAGGCCGCCCTGGCGCTGGCCCGCGGCCGGGACATCGAAGTCAGCGTCCTGGTAACCCGCGAGGTCGAGTTGGAGGGTTACCGGCGCAACCAGCCAGACCGCTGCTACTTCTGCAAGAACGAGCTCTACACGCGCCTCGCCGAGGTGGCCGCCGAGCGGAGGGTGAGGGCGCTGCTTGACGGCTTCAACCGCGACGACCGCGCCGACTGGCGGCCGGGACGCCGCGCCGCGGTCGAGGTGGGGGTGGTCAGTCCGCTCGATGACGCGGGGCTGGGGAAGGATGACGTGCGCGCCGCGGCCCGCGAGCTCGGCCTGCCCAACTGGGACAAACCCGAGGCCGCCTGCCTGTCATCCCGCGTCCCCTACGGGACGCTGGTCTCGCCCGCCCTGCTGAACCGCATCGAGCAGGCCGAGGAGGTCCTCCACGGCGAGGGCTTCCGCCAGGTCCGCGTTCGCCATGGCGGCGCGGTCGCGGTCATCGAGGTGGAGCAGCCGCACATCGCCCGGTTGCTGGAGCCCGGGCGCCTGGCCCGGGTCACGGCGCGCCTCAACGACCTGGGCTACGGGGAGGTCAGGGTGAGTCGCGACGGCTACCGCAAGGGAAGCCTCAACATCAGCGGTCCGCTGACCGTCGCCGATGGCGCTTGACCCCGTCCCGGGGCGGCTCAGCGATGAGGAGGTTGAGCGCTACAGCCGCCAGCTGATCCTGGATGGGGTGGGGGAGCGCGGGCAGCTGCGCCTGGCGGCGGCGCGGGCGCTGGTGATTGGCGCCGGGGCCCTGGGGTCGCCGGTCATCCAGTACCTGGCGGGCGCAGGCGTGGGGCACATCGAGGTCTGGGACGGGGACATTGTCGATGTTTCCAACCTCGGCCGGCAGCCGCTCCACGGGGACGGCGACGTTGGGCGCCCCAAGGCCCAGTCGGCGGCGGTCTCGGCCCGGGCGATCAATGCCACCATCGAGGTGGTGGCCGTCGAGCGGCGCATGTCGCCCGCGGCGGCGCTTGAGGCCGTGCGCGCGCGCACCGTGGTATGCGACGCCACCGACGATCTGGAGATCAAATTCGCCCTCAACGACGCCTGCGTGGCGCACGGCGTTCCCCTGGTGCACGCGGCGGTGCTGGAGTACGGCGGCCAGCTGACCACCGTGGTCCCCGGCGGGCCGTGCCTGCGCTGCCTCTTCAACGCGCCGCCACCCGCCGGGGAGATCCCCACCTGCGCCCAGGCCGGCATCCTCGGGCCCGTCGCGGCCGTCGTCGGCGGCATGCAGGCGGCGGAGGCGATGAAGCTCGTCCTGGGTGTGGGCCAACCGTTGGCGGGTCGCCTGCTGGTCTACGATGCCCTGCGACCGCGCGCGCGTACGGTGGACTTTGCGCTCGATCCGGGCTGCCCCGCGCCACACAAACAAGGAGTTACTGAATGAGCGACCTTGTGCTGACCTCTGTCGAGGAGGGCGTGCTGACGATCACCCTCAACCGTCCCGAGAAGAGGAACGCGCTCAGCACCGAGCTCTTCCAGGCTGTCGGTGAGGCCTTCGACCTGGCCGCCGACCCGGCCGTACGGGTGACCCTGTTGAAGGGGGAGGGCAAGGTCTTCTGCGCGGGCATCGACCTCGAGTCCCTGGCGGCGCTGGCCGGCGGCGATGTGCGGGAGAACTTTCCCGGCGGCGTGGCCCGGCTGCAGGAGATATTCCTCAAGCTGGAGCGGATCGGCAAGCCGTCGGTGGCCGCGGTGCACGGGGCGGCGCTGGGGGCCGGCATCCAGCTGGCGATGTCGTGCGACCTGCGGGTCGCCGCCGACGACGTCCGGATGGGCATGCTCGAGATCCGCTACGGGATCATCCCCGACCTCACCGGGATTCACCGGGCCGTCCAACTGGTCGGTCCCAGCCGGGCCAAGGACCTGGCCCTTACAGGAAGGGAGCTAGGCGGCGAGGAGGCGCTGCGGATCGGGCTGGTGGATCGTCTGGTGCCCGCCGCGGAGGTGCAGCAGGTGGCCCTGGACCTGGCCCGCGCGATCGCCGGAAACGCCCCGCTGGCAACCTCCGCGATCAAGCGCCTGGTCGACCAGGCGGCTGCCGGCCAGACCCCCGAGGACAATTTGCGCGACGTGGGGGCCGCCCAACTCGAGTGCATCACCAGCCCCGACATGGCCGAGGCCATGACCGCGAGGCTGGAGGGCCGGGCTCCGGCGTTCACCGGGCGGCGCGGTTGAGCGAACCGGTCGTCCTGGCGATCGACCAGGGCACCACCGGCACCACCGTCCTGCTGGTGAATACCCTGGGCCGGGTCGTCGACCGTGCCTACCGGGAGATCACCCAGCACTATCCGCGGCCCGGCTGGGTGGAACACGACGCCGGGGAGATCTGGCAGACGGTGCTGGAGGCGACCTCTGAGCTGCTGGAACGGTCGGGTGCGGCGCCGACCGCCGTCGGGATCACCAACCAGCGCGAGACGTTCGTACTTTGGGATCGCGCGTCACTCGAGCCCGTCCACCGCGCCATCGTCTGGCAGTGCCGGCGCAGCGCCGACCTCTGCCGGCAGCTCAAGGAGGAGGGTCGCGAGGGGCTGTTCCGGGAGCGCACCGGGCTCGTCCTCGACCCGTACTTCTCGGGCACCAAGCTGTGCTGGTTGCTCGACCAGGATGAGGCGCTGAGGACCCGCGCCGTCTCAGGGGAACTGGCCTTTGGCACCATCGACAGCTGGCTGATCGCCCGGCTCACGGGGGGCCGGGCACACGTGACGGAACCCGGCAACGCCAGCCGGACGCTTCTCTTCGACCTGCACCGCATGGCCTGGGACGAGGAACTGTGCGACCTGCTGCGCGTCCCACTGAAGCTACTCCCCGAGGTCCGCGACAGCTCCGGCGACTTCGGGCGCACCGACCCTGAAGCCTTCCTCGGCCGGGAGCTGACCATCGGCGGGGTCGCAGGTGACCAGCAGGCGGCGCTGTTCGGCCAAGCCTGCTTCAGCCCCGGCATGTGCAAGAACACCTACGGCACCGGCTCGTTCGTGCTCCTCAACACCGGCGAGAAACCACAGCTCAGCCAGGCGGGGATGCTGGCGACGGTCGCCTGGCAGCTGCAGGGGCGGCCGACATATGCGATGGAGGGCGCCATCTTCGTCACCGGGGCCGCCCTCCAGTGGCTGCGCGACGGCCTGGGCGTCATCGAGCAGGCCTCTGAAGCCGGTCCCATCGCCGCCGCCGTCACCGACACCGGCGGCGTGCACCTGGTGCCGGCCTTCGCCGGTCTCGGCGCGCCGCACTGGGACCCGGCGGCGCGGGGCCTGATCAGCGGACTGAGTGGGGGCAGCACCCGGGAGCACCTGGTGCGGGCGGCGGTGGAATCGATGGCCTTCCAGACGGCGGACGTCCTGGAGGCGATGGCATCCGAAGGCGTGCGCCCCCAGGAGATGCGCGTGGACGGCGGCGCCAGTGTCATGGATGCCCTGCTGCAGTTCCAGGCCGACCTCCTGGAGATCCCCGTGCTGCGGTCTGGCACCGCCGAGACGACCGCCCTGGGGGCGGCGTTCCTGGCGGGCCTGGCGACCGGCACGTGGTCTTCGCTGGACGAGCTGGCGGCAACCTGGAAAGAGGCCGGACGGTTCACGCCCGCAATGCCCGCCGAGGAGCGGCGGGGCCGGCTGGACGGCTGGCACCAGGCGGTTCGGCGGGCTCTAACAACTCTTGATCAGTCTTAACCCGGTCTTCACCAAATTAACGGGCGCCTTACGAATAATTGCCCTCACAGCCGAGCCCTACTCAATCCCTTCCTTGGAAAAGCCCGAGTCCCCCCTCGGGCTTTTCTAATTTAATCGGCGCCCCGCCCAGCCAGTCCCGCTTCCCCAAGGCGGCTGTGCGCAACCCCCCAAATAGAATTGGCGGCGTGCCGGCGACACAAAGGCATTACCTGCTGTACGCGCGGCAGACGCTGCGCGACTTCCGAACTATCCTGGTGCTCTTCAGCCTGGGCTACCTGGGGTTTGGCGTCTATGACGCGGTCAGCCACCACCAGCCCGCCCGGGTCATCCAGTGGGTTATCTCGGCGACCTTCCCGCTGATAGTCGGCGCGGTGCTCTACGTGTACTCCCGCCGCACCTTCATCGAGTTCCAGGAAGGTGGTGTTCACATCCAGCAGTTCATGCGGGCGGCGCTCATCCCCTACACGGACATCGAGAAGGCGCGCACCGACACCCTCGAGCACATCTTCGATCGTCCCGAGCGCAAGCGCCTGCAGACCAAGACGGTCCGTGCGCTGTACAGCCAGAAGGCCCTGTGCCTCAAGGTGCGGGCCGACGATGGCCAGCAGGAGGAGCTCCGCCGGCGCCTGGGGATGAGGATCATGGTGGAGCGCGAGGCGGTGCTCCCGGTGGCCGATAGCGACGGCGCCCTGGCCGCGGCGAAACAGCGACTTGGTGCCCGCCGTCAGCAGCCGGGGCCGGACGCTGGCGAGGGAAGCACACGCCGGCGTCGGCGCGGCAAGAGGGGCAGGTGATCGGGCGGGATGCCCGGGTCATCCTGGCCATCACCGTCGTCGCCTTCCTGCTGCGGCTGCTGAGCCCGATCATCCCCGACTTTGCCACCAACCTCGGCAGCTGGCCGCCGGTGCGGGTCCTTGGCCTGGGCCACCCGTACCAGGCGCCGAACGGATACATCTTCGACGAGGTCTACTTCGCCCAGGACGCCTGCAAGGACCTGGTCGGCATGGACTACCTGGACCCCGAACCGCCGCTTTCGAAGCTGGTGATCGCAGCCGGCATGGTCATTGGCGGGACGTGGCTTCACTACGACCGCGGGGTGACCGTCGCGCCCAACAAGCGTTGCGAGACGCAGGGCACGCTTCCCGGCTTCGGCACCTGGGGCTGGCGCCTTGCCAGCCTGGTATTCGGCACTGCCCTGGTACCGCTGATCTACCTGATCGCGATGCGGCTCTGGCCGGACCGATTCTTTGCCACCACCGCAGCCCTGCTCATGACATTCGACGGCATGGCCTTCGTGCAGTCGCGCATCGGCATGATCGACGCGGTGGCGCTGGCGCTACTTCTCCTCGCGTACTGGGTCTTCCTGGTCCACCGCGACGCCCGCACCGACCGCCGTTGGTGGTGGACGCTGGCCGCGCTGGGCCTCAGCCTGGGGCTCTCGGTGGCGGCGAAGTGGACGACGCTCGCGGCCCTCGGCACGATGCTCGTGATCCTCATCGGAGGTTGGGCGCTGACCGCCGTCCGCCTGGAGTTGCCGGGGACCGGATGGTGCCTGGGGTCGGAATCGTGGCGACGCCAGAACCCCTTCGGCCCGCGCGACCGCTTCGTGCGCGCGTACATCTACTTCCTGTTCCTGTTCATCATCCCGGCGGCGGTCTACACGTTGAGCTACTTCCGCTACAACAGCATCCCTCAATGCAGTACAACCTCGTCGTCGGGCCTGGAGGTGCCGGCCAGTTGCCCCGCCGGGGCGGAGCCGCAGGCGGCCGTGCGGCTGACGCACGTGGGACCCGTGTGGATCCCGACCGGGCTGGACCCCGTCGCGTATCTCCGCCAGATGGTCGTCCACGACCAGTGGGCCTACGACTACCACGCCCACCTCACCGCCACCCACACTTACGGGTCGGCCTGGTACAGCTGGCCCTTCCTGCTCCGCCCCGTGGCCTACTACTACCAGGACAACCTCGGGAGCGCGGCGAGCAATCACCAGCCCCTGAGAGCCGAGGTCTTCAACCTCGGCAACCCGGCCATCTGGTGGGCCTCGATAGCCGCCCTCATCTACTGCGCGGTGTTTGCGTTGCGTCGGCGGAGCTTCCCGGCTGCGCTGATCGTCATCGCCTTCCTCGCCGCCTGGTTGCCGTTCTCGAGGGTCACGCGGGTGATGTTCCTCTACCACATGTTCGGCGGTCTGCCCTTCATGATCCTGGCCGTGGCGCTCGCCCTCTCCCGGGTGCGTCGCGGCCGGATCCGGCTCTCCGTGGGGGACGCGACGCTGCCCACGCTGACCGGCCGCCACCTGGCGCTGGGCTACCTGGGGCTGGTCGTGCTGGTCTTTGTGTTCTTCTACCCGCTCTGGGCGGGTGTCCCCATCACCGGCGACCAGTGGACCCAGCGCATCTGGTTCAACCTGTCGACTGACACCAAGATCAGCTGGATCTGACCTGATCGTCCTGCTGTTCGGCTACCTGCTGCTGGCGTCCGCGGCGGGGTTCATGCTGACATTCATCAGCCGGATGCCGTGGCAACTCGAGGGCCGGGTGGCCGCCGGAGTGGTCCTCGGGTTCTCGGCCGCGGCGATGCTCACGTGGCTCAGCGCGATACCGCTCGGAATGTCGGGGCTGAGTGTTGCCGCCGGCGCGCTGTTGCTCCTTGCGTTGGGCGTCGCGTGTGCGGTGCGCACCGGCTGGCGAGCGACGCTGGTGGACGAGGCGGGCGGTTTCGCGCGTAGATGGCGCAGTGGTCGAGCCCTCCCGCTGTGGATCCTCCTGGGGCTGGCGCTCCTCTTCTTCGTGCCTTTCTATTCGCACGCCCTGTCGCCCCGCGCCGACGGGCTCTACGCGGGCTACGTCAATATCTGGGGCGACTGGTGCACCCACCTGGCGATCGCCGGCTTCCTGTCCACCGCGCCCCACGTGCTGCCTCCGGACAACCCTTTCTTCAGCGGCGTCAAGCTGACCTACCCCTTCCTGCCTGACCTCTTCTCCGGGATCCTGCCGCACCTCGGGCTGACGTTGCCTCAGAGCCTGACGGTGTCCAGCGCCATCATGTCGCTGGCGCTGGTGGTGGTGTTCCACTCGACGGCGCTGCGGCTGGTGGGCGACCGTTGGACCGCGGTCATCGCGGTGTTGATCTTCTTCCTCAGCGGGGGACTTGGTTTCCTCAACGTCCTCCGTGACATTCCCCCCGGGGGAGGTGCTTTGGGCTGGGCCGGCGGACTGGCCAACGCGCTCATCCACCCGGTGCGGGAGTACACCCTCGACCGGGCGCTGGGGTACCAGTGGCTCAACCCCGTGCTGGCGTACCTGGTACCGCAGCGGACCACGCTGTTCGGCTTTGGTCTTGGCCTGGTGGTGGTGTCCCTGGCCTGGTACGCGCGCAGCACGGGACGTCGCCGGGACTTCCTGCTCGCCGGGCTGCTCCTGGGACTGATGCCGCTGCTGCACACCAGCTCTTACTTCGACCTGGCCCTGTTCCTGACGGTGCTCGCGGTGGTCGATGTTGCGTTTGCCCTCGCGTCGGCTTCGACGGGGAAAACGCTCGCCAACTGGGCGCTCTTACTGGTGCCGGCGGCCGTCGTGGGAGCGCCGCAGGTCCTGATGATCCTTCCCCCCGCGGCCTACAGCCACGGCTTCCTGCGGCTGCAACCGGGTTGGTTGGCGTCGACCGCGGACACCGCTTACCACATGAACGCGGCGTTGTTCTGGATCCTCAACACCGCGCTCCTGATCCCGCTGGCGCTGGCGGCCTTCTTCGTGGAGCGCGGCGGCAAGCGCGGGCTGATGCGCTTCGTCGCCCCCTCGTGGGTGCTCTTCATGCTGCCGAACCTGGTCATCCTGCAGCCCTGGGACTGGGACAACACCAAGTGGTTCGTGTGGTGGGCAATCGTCGCGGCAATCCTGGCGGCGGTGGTGATCGGTTTGCTCGTGAAGCGCGGCCCGCTGCTGGCTGCCGCCGCTGCGGTGTTGCTGGTGACGACCTGCGCGTCAGGGGCGATCGACCTCGTGCGCGCATCCCAGCCCGAGCTGCCCAACGTGAGCTTCCGCCTGCTCAGCAACGACGAACTCCGGGTGGCCGCCTGGGCCCGGGATAAGACGCCGGAGTCCTCCATATTCCTGACCGGCTGGCAGAACAACCACCCCATCCTCACGATGAGCCAGCGCGAAGAGGTCATGGGATACCCCGGTTGGGTCTGGACGTGGGGCCTGCCCACGGAACCGCGTCAGACCGACGTGCGGACGATGTTCCAGGGCGGCGGCAACGCCGAGGACCTCCTCCGGCGATACCACGTCAGCTACGTGGTCATCGGGCCCGGCGAGCTGGATCGAGGGAACGGACCGGGCGCCAACCTCGCCTACTTCCAGGCCTGGCACCGGCTCGTCTTCCAGTCCCGCGACTATGAGATCTTCAGCGTCACCTGAGCGCTTCTCTATCCTCGCGGTGTGCATGTGAGCAAACCGGACGGCGTCGAGGAAGTTCCCCAGCTCGCTCTCTCGGTGACGGTTGAAGACCGTCCCGGGATCCTGGCCTCGCTCGCCCGGGTCATCTACGAGCACGGCGGCAATGTCACCTATGTCGGTATCGACGACCGGCAGAGTTCCCAGGCGCGGATCTTCTTCGAGCTCGAGCCGGTGTCCGATGAGCCGGCCCTGACCGACGCTCTCTCCACCCTCGGCGGCGTCCTAACGGTCAGTCGCGAGCCCACCTTCCACAAGGTCTTCGGGCGGCGGGTGATCGTCATCGGCGCCGGCGCGCAGGTCGGGAGCGTGGTCATGGGCGCCGTCAGCGAGGCCGACCGGCACAACATCCGCGGCGAACGCATCTCCGTGGACACGATTCCGCTGGTGGGGGAGGGTGAGATCGCCGAGGCGGTGCGCGCGACGGCCCGGCTTCCACGTGTCGAAGCGCTGGTACTGGCGGGTAGCCTGATGGGTGGTGAAATCACTGCCGCGATCAAAGAGGTCCAGGCCAAGGGGATCGTCGTCGTGTCCTTGAACATGGCGGGATCGGTCCCCGGCGCAGCCGACCTCGTGGTCAGCGATCCCCAGCAGGCCGGGGTGATGGCAGTGATGCTGGTGGCGAAGACGGCCAAACTGGATATCGACCGAATCCGAGGTAGGCGCTTCTGAGTCAGGCATCCGGGGGACAGGAAGGGGAGAGCTGGCTGCCGGTGTTCGCGACCATCGCCGACGAGGTGCAGGCCGCGGTCGCCAAGGTCTGGGGGACGGCGGCTTCGCGCGAGGTCCAGGGGCAGGGCGCGGGGGGCGATGGCACCGTATACATCGACTCACTGGCGGAGCAGATCGTGCTGCGCGCGCTGGAGCAGGAGCATCGGCGGGGCCGCTCGTTCCACCTGGTCTCGGAAGAGGTGGGGGAGCGCACCTACGGCGAGGGCGGGGACACGATCATTGTCGATCCCATCGACGGTAGCCACAACGCCAAGATGGGCATCCCGTACTTCAGCGTCGCGTTGGCGGCGGCGCGCGGCCGCACTTTTGGTGCGGTCTATGAGGGAAGCGTTCGCAACCTGGTCACCGGCGAGCACTTCGAGGCCCGAAGGGGGGGCGGCGCGCGGCGCAACGGCGCGCTGATGCACGCGGGAACGGGGCTGAGCGACGGGCGCATCAACGTCCTGCAGCTCGAGGCGACGGCGTGGGACAAGAACAGCTGGCGCTTCGACAGGCTGGTGGCCGACGCCCAGAAGCTGCGCGTCCTGGGCTCTGCGGCCCTGAACATCTGCCTGTGCGCGACCGGTGCCCTGACCCTGAGCGTGGCGCCATCCCTGCGCTCGGTCGACTGCGTCGCTCCGCTCCTGATCCTCGAGGAGGCGGGCGGCGCTGCCACCGACCTCGAGGGGGGTTCCCTGGCGGAGGCCGGCCTGGAGCTGTCGACGCGCATCCCGGTCATGGCTGGAGCCAGCCCGCAGGCGCTTCGCCGGGGGCTCGATTTGGTCCGCGCTACCGAACCCGCCAATTCAAGGGAGGCCCCCGTTGCCTGAGCTACGTCGCGACCCGATCACCGGCCGCTGGGTCTGTCTTGCGCCGGCGCGAGCGCAGCGCCCGGAGGCGCTGCCTGGTGGTCCCGTGCCGGAGGAGCGCGATCACGCCGACTGCCCGTTCTGCGAGGGCAACGAGGCCAAGACGCCGCCCGAGGTCGCGGCGGTCCGCGAGGGCGGGGAGGCCGATTCCCCAGGCTGGGACGTCCGCGTGGTCCCCAACCTGTTTGCGGCATTCTCCAGTGAGGACGGCCCCGCCGACATGGGAAACCCCCTGCGCACCTTTGGCCCGGCACTCGGCATCTGCGAGGTGATCGTCCACAGCCCCGACCACGAACGCTGGCTGCCATACCTGTCCGCGCCCCAGGCCGAGTTGATCATGGCGACGACCTTCCAGCGCTACTGGCGCCACCGGGTGCACGGGGTCGGCTCGCTGCTGCCCTTCTACAACCACGGCCGTGAGGCGGGTGCGTCGCTGTCCCACCCCCACGGCCAGCTCTATGCGACGCGCGCTGCCGCCCCCCAGCTGGACGAGGAGCTCGCGGGGGCGGAGGCCGCCCATCGCCAGGTCGGCGGCTGTGTCTTCTGCCGAATGGTCACCGAGGAGCTTGCCGGCGGAGAGCGCGTGGTGGCGGAGACGAAGGAATTTGTCGCCATCGCTCCGTGGGCGTCCCGGTCGGCCTTCGAGACGTGGATCATCCCGCGTGAGCACCAGGCCGACTTCGGCATGGCGGGGGAGGAGCTCGCCGCCGCGCTGGGGGTCTTTTTGCGCAGCATCCTTTGGCGGATCACCCACGAGCTTGGCGACGTCCCCCTGAACTGGTACATCCACAGCCACCCGTCGGCGGCCGGCGACGCGCTGCGCAGCTATCACTGGCACCTCGAGGTGCGCCCCAAGCTCGGCGAGCTGGCGGGGTTCGAGCTTGGCACCGGCACCTTCATCAACAGCGTCGCGCCGGAGGTCGCGGCGCGGGCGCTGGGAGGCGTGGGCGACCCGGGCCCAGAGGCTTCGGAGCCCGACGCGCCCTCCCGGTGACGCGGTAACCTCATTCCGGCATAAGGGAGTCCTTGCGGGGAGGATCTGCATTGGGTCAGCGGGGAAGAAGGTCCAGGTTAGCGCTGCTCGCGCTCGCGGCCGCGGCGCTGTTGGTCGGCGTGGCTCCGGCGGCGGCAGCCGATGTTCCGACGGATTCCATGCACGCGGTCGACGTGGTGCCCACGGGGAACGCCGGCACCTTCAACCAGCTCACATTTGCCCAGCACCTGGCCAACGGTTCCAGTCTCGGACCAAATTACGCGGACCAGTACGCGATGTACCGCGACTGGCAGTACAAGGCCATGCAGTTCCACCAGACGGGTACGGCCACCCACCCCGGCGGCAGGACGGACGTTTCGGTTTACTACGACAACTTCGACGTTCCCCAGATCTACGCCAACACCGAAGTCTCCATGGCCTACGCCCTGGGATACACCATGGCGCGCGACCGGCTGTTCCAGATGGAGGCGTTTCGGCATGTCGGGCATGGGACCCTGTCGGAACTGACCGGCGCCGGCGCGCTGCCCGCGGACGAACAGACCCGTAGGGTGAGCGAGGGCAGTCAGGGACGGCTGGCTGAACTGGCGGCGGCGCCGCAGCAAATCCGCGACGAGGCGGACGCTTTCACCGACGGGGTCAATGTCCTCATGACCGAGGAATGTGGACCCTCGGTGGGCGGCAAGCACGTGGGGTACTACCCGCTTACGGTGGCGGGAAGTTGCCCGGCGGAGTTTGGGCTGCTCAGCGACGTCCCAGCCGATTGGACCAACGACGACACCCTGGCATTCGGCGAGTTCGCGGGACGCAACTTCGGCGAGTTCGACGCCGGCGAGCTGACCAACGCCAAGGCCTATCTGAACATGGTCTCCAGGCTGGGGCAGGCCCAGGCCGAGAAGGCCTTCAATACCCTGTTCCCGCTCGACATCCCGGAATCACCGCACATCATCCCCGCCGCCGACGGTCTGTTCCCTCGCCACACCGGGGCTCCTGCGCCGGTGCCCGCCGGCTTTACCGCGTCAACCTACGTCAACCACGCGGCCGCACTCCTCCCGCCCGCCGCGGCGCTTGCAACCGGCGCCGCCGCAATCGACGCGCGCGCGCAACTGGTGCGCCGCCTGGAACAGCAGCTGGGGATACCACGCTGGGGCAGCAACGCCATCGTGGTCAGTGGCAGCAGGACGGCCACCCACAACCCGCTGCTTTACAGCGGTCCGCAGACCGGGTGGGCGGTCCCGGGCTTCTTCTGGGAGGTGGAGGTGCACACGCCGGAGCGCGACACGCGCGGGGTGACCGTGCCGGCGATCCCACTGCTGGTCATCGGGCGCAACCGCGACATGGGCTGGTCGGTGACCTCCGCCGAGGGCGTCAACGCCAGTACCTTCGTCGAGAAGCTCGACGACCAGAACAAGAACTACTGGTACAGGGGTGCCTGGGTGCCCCTGGACTCCCACACCGAGACACTCGGCTGCCATAACAATGCGACGGACATCCTGAGCCTGCCCAACACCTCCAATGTCTGTCCGTTGACCCCGACGACCATCACTGTTTACCGCACCGTTCACGGCCCCGCCCTCGCCGATCCAACCGCTGACCACCACCTGTTCACGCGGCAAACAACGGTGGACCACCGTTTTGTGCGGACCCTGCAGGCGTGGGACGACATCAGCAAGACGCATACCGCCCAGGACTTTGGCAAAGCTCTCGAGAACCTCTACCTGGGCTTCAACTTCTTCTACGCCGACGCCCACGGTGACATTGCCTATTTCCACACCGGGCGTTGGCCCCTCTGGCCCTCAAACATCGACCCCAACCTGCCGCAACCGGGCACGGGGGAGTACGACTGGCGCGGCGAAGAGCCGTATGCCAACAATCCGCACGTGATCAATCCCAGCACGGGCTTCCTCGTCAACTGGAACAACAAACCCGCCAAGGGCTGGTGGACGCCAGCGACCCTGGGGGCGCAGAACTGGGGCGCGTACCAGCAGGCGGTGCAGCTGTCGGACATCGTCGGTGCATCCAACTCATGGACCTTTGACGCGCTCGGGCAGGTGCCCCGGCAGGTCGCCTACACCGACCACCGGGCCCGCGCGCTCGCGCCTTACCTGGTGAACGCGTTGCAGGGAACCAGCGACCCCACTCTGCAGCGGGTACTGCCGCTCATGGCTGCCTACGACCTCCAGCGCACCGACCGCGGTGGCGGCAAGATGGCGCCGGCGACAGTGTTCTTCGACCGCTGGCTGGAGTACCTCAACCGCGACGTCTTCTCGGCAGTCCTGGGCAGTGGCGCTGACTGCGACGACTATCTCGACTACACGCTCGCCGACAAGGAGACGCGCCGGCCGTGCGGGTCGGTGCCGGCCCACAGTGTCTCGAGAAGCAACACCTCGGCCGCCGCGCACAAGTTCGACCAGAACAGCCAGGACGTCCTGCTCCGCGCGTTCCGCGGCGAGACCGCTGGTCCCCAGAACAGCTACCCGGCCTTCGGGGTCCTGGGCGCCAATGCCGCGGCCCTGACGGCGGCCCGTGAGGCCGCCGCCGAGCTGACCGCCGCCCAGGGATCTGACCCCGCCGGGTGGTCGGAGGCGGTGGAGAAGACCCATTTCTCCCATCAGGGCGCCGGCGACGTCCCGGATTATGCGCCC
>JBHEMS010000053.1:0-10251 GCA_046262455.1 Candidatus Dormibacteria bacterium
GAGGAGCTTTCCGTTCGTGTGGCCCAGGATCCCGCGCGAGACGAGATGGAGACGCTCATCGAAGAGCACCTGATCGTCGAGTTCTACTCACGATGACCCTGACTTTGAACCCCGAGGAGGTCAACACCATGTCAATGACCATCACAGAGATGCCACCGCCCGCCCCCGCGCCCCGTCCGGTGGCCCCCCAGGTCAAGGTCGTGGAGACCACTGAGGATTACGGCAAGTTCGAGATCGAACCACTGGAGCCTGGCTTCGGCACCACGCTGGGTAACTCCCTGCGCCGGGTGCTGCTGTCCAGCCTTTCGGGGGCCGCGGTCACGTCGGTCTCGATCGACGGCGTGGCGCATGAGTTCAGCTCGATCCCGCACATCCGCGAGGACGTGACGGAGGTGCTGCTGAACCTCAAGGGCCTGAACCTGGTTTCCCACAGCGAGGAGCCGGTGCGCCTGTACCTCGAGGTCAAGGGTCCCAAGGAGGTCACGGCCGCCGACATCAAGACCCCCAGCGACGTGGAGATCGTCAACCCCGACCTCTACATCTGCAGCATCGATGACAAATCGACCACGCTGCGCGCCGAGCTGGTGGTCGAGCGCGGGCGCGGCTACGTCCCGGCGGACCGCAACAAGAAGGAAGACCAGCCGATAGGGGTGATCCCTATAGACGCGATCTTCAGCCCCGTGGTCAAGGCCAACTTCCTGGTCGAGAAGACCCGCGTTGGCCAGGAGACCGACTGGGACAAGCTGGTCCTGGAGCTCTGGACCGACCACACCATCAAGCCCGAGGACGCCGTCAGTGACGCTGCCCGCATCTTCACCCGGCACCTCGACCTCTTCGCCCGCTTCGGGGAGAGCATCAGCGCCCCGCCGGCGGACACCTCGACCGGCGCCGGCCCGTTGGCGGACGTCCCCGTCGAGGAGCTCGAGCTCTCCGTCCGTGCGCTCAACTGCCTCAAGGCCAATGACATCACACGTATCGGCCAGCTGCTGGGCAAGCGTGAGGAAGAGCTCCTCAGCCTGCGCAACTTCGGCAAGAAGTCGCTGGACGAGATCAAGGAGAAGCTGGTGGAGCGGGGCTTCGTGCCCGCAGACCAGATCGACTCCGCGTTCGCGTAAGCCGAGAGCCAATTCGTGCGTCACAACAAATCCGGCCGTAAGTTCGGCCGCACGACGTCCCACCGGCAGGCGATGAGCCGCAACATGGTGACGTCGCTGCTGCGCTCCGGACGGATCGAGACCACCGAGGCCAAGGCCAAAGAGCTACGCCGGTGGGTCGAGAAGGTCATCACCACGGCCAAGGCGGACGACCTGGCGGCGCGCCGCGCGATCGTCAACGAGGTCACCGACCCCGCCGTGGCGACGCGCCTGTTCGAGACATACGTGCCGCGGTTCAAGGATCGTCCGGGCGGGTACACGCGGATCATCGCCAAGGGACCGCGTCACGGTGATGGTGCGCCGATGGTCCTAATCGAACTGGTGGAATGAAGATGGGCGTCTTGGGCCGCTGCGCGGCCAATCTCTGCGTCGGTGACGGCCGCTCGGCGGCCTCCTGCGATGCTCGCTCACGTACTTCGTGTACGCTCGCGCCGCTTCTCGGCACCTCCTTGACCTTGGCTCGCGGATCGGCCCGATCCATCCCATCTTTGGGAGCTTGGCTCCGGTGACCAGGTACAAAATGGTTTTGGAGTACGACGGCACGGCCTACCACGGCTGGCAGCAGCAGCCCGGCGATCAGCCGACCGTCGAGGCGGCGGTGAAGCAGGCAATCGAAACCATCACTGGCGAGCGGCCGCACCTGGACGCTGCCGGGCGTACCGACGCCGGAGCGCACTCGCTAGGCCAGACGATCAGCTTCGACCTCACGCGCGACCTCGACCCCGCGCGCCTGCAGACGGGCCTGAACGCGGTCCTGCCGCGCGACGTTGCGGTGCGCCGGGCGGATCTCGCAGACCCTCGCTTCCATGCCCGCTTCTCCGCCCGTCGGCGCACCTACCGCTACCTTGTCGAGAACCGCGCCGAGCGCGGCGCGCTGCTCCGTGACCGGGCCTGGCACGTGCGCTCGGCACTGGACGTCGCGGCAATGCGGCGGGCGGCCGCCGGCCTGGTTGGAGAACACGACCTCGGCGCCTTCGGGTCTGATCCCGCCGGGCGCAACACGGTCCGCGAGTTATTCAGCCTGCGCGTGCGTCCACTGCGGGCGACCGGCGGGTCGCTGGTGGCCTTTGACCTCACGGCAAACGCGTTCCTCTATGGCATGGTCAGGCGGATCGTGGGCTTCCTCGTCGAGGTCGGCCTGGGCCGGCGCCCGGCGGAGGACGCGGCCGCCCTGCTTGGGCCCGGTGCCAAAAGCGTGTCGCGCGTCGCGCCCGCGCGCGGGCTCTACCAGATGGGAGTGCAGTACTGATGCAGAAGACCTACAGCCCCAAGGCCTCGGAGCTTGAATCCACCTGGTACGTCGTCGACGCCCAGGGTGAGGTTCTTGGCCGCCTCGCCAGCAACATCGCGAAGGTCCTTCGCGGCAAGCACAAGCCCGGCTATACGCCCCACATGAACACCGGCGACTTCGTGGTGGTCATCAACGCGCGCCACGTGCGGGTCACCGGGAACAAGGCGAAGGACAAGCTGTACAAACGGTACTCGGGGTATCCCGGTGGCCTCAAGGAGCGGACTTACGAGGAGCAGCTGGCGCGCCAGCCGGAGAAGCCCCTGACGGACGCCGTCAAGGGCATGCTTCAGCACAACACCCTCGGAGCCCAGATGCTCAAGCGACTGCGTGTATACCCCGACGGCGCTCACGAACAGCAGGCCCAGCAGCCGCGACGGATCCGTTTCAACGACAAAGGGGAGATCGAAAACATTGGCGACTGATCCGCTCAAGGCTGTCGGCCGGCGCAAGGAGGCCGTGGCGCGCGTGCGTCTCAGCCCCGGCGAAGGCCGCATCACCATCAACGATCGGGAGTTCCGCGAGTACTTCCCGCGCCGCCTCCTGCAGCAGGTAGTGGTGGCCCCCCTCCGCGCCGTCGACGCGCTAAAGCGCTTTGACGTGGCGGCCAGGGTCGAGGGCGGCGGCAACAGCGGCCAGGCGGGCGCCGTAGTTCAGGGAATCGCGCGGGCACTGGTGTCCAACGACCCGGAGACACGCGGCGTTCTCAAGAGTGCAGGCTTCCTATCCCGCGACGCGCGGGCCAAGGAGCGGAAGAAGCCCGGCCTGAAGCGGGCCCGCAAAGCTCCGCAATACACCAAGCGTTAGGTCGACAAGCGAGGGCGCGGCGGTGCCCGCGCTCTAGAATCTGAGCATGTACTCCGGCCTCGCCGGCAGGGACCTGCTCTCCATCGGCGACCTCACGCGCGAAGACATCGAAGCGCTGCTCGCGTGTGCCGGCGAGGAGAAGCGGGCCCGCGCAGCTGGTGCCGCGACCGCGAGGCCCCTGGATGGCAAGAGCGTGGGCATGATCTTTCAGCGTCCCAGCAACCGGACGAGGGTGTCCTTCGAGGTGGCGATCCATCAACTTGGCGGTCATCCCATTCCGCTGTTCAGCCAGGAGATCCAGCTTGGGGAGCGGGAGTCTGTCGCCGACATCGCGCGAATCCTCGACCGCTACCTGGACGGCATCGTGGCGCGCGTGTACAACCAGCCCGACCTCGAGGACATGGCCGCCAACGCGGTCGCGCCGGTGATCAACGCTATGACCGACGCCGAGCACCCATGCCAGGTGCTGGCCGACCTCCTCACGATCCGCGAGCACGTGGGGGAGGGGGCGGTGGTGACATACCTGGGCGACGGGAACAACGTCTGCAACTCGTGGATCCTGGCCGCGGCGATCATGGGCTTCGAGCTCCGGCTGGTGGTGCCAGAGGGCTATGAGCCGCGACAGGCAGTGATCAAACGGGCGCGCGCGTTGGGTGCGCGGGAGCCCGAGCGGACCTGGCCGATCAACACTGCCCTCGCGGACAGCGACATCATCTACACCGACGTTTGGACCAGCATGGGGCAGGAGCAGGAGCGGGAGCGCCGGAGGCGTGACTTCGCGGAAATGCAGGTGAACGCCGAGTTGCTGAAGCTCGCTCCATCGCGCGCGCGAATCATGCACTGCCTGCCTGCACACCGCGGCGAGGAGATCACCGACGACGTCATCGACGGCCGCCAGTCGATTGTCTTCGACCAGGCTGAAAACCGCCTCCACGTCCAGCGGGCGCTGTTGACCCTTATCTACGCTCCGCTGGTCGGGTGAGCGCGGTGTCGCAACTGTTTCTGCGCAATGTCCTCACGTTCCTCCAGTCCCGCGCATGGCCCCTGGACCTGTTGGACATCGGCATCGTGAGCTTCCTGTTCTACCGGCTGCTCCTGTTGATCCGCGGAACGCGCGCGGTCCAGCTCAGCTTCGGGCTCGCCAGCCTGGTGCTGGTGGGGCTCACTGCCAGGGTCCTGCATCTCCAGCTGACCTACTACATCTTCAGCAACCTCGCGCCGGCTCTGCTGATCGGGGTGGTGATCCTCTTCCAGCCGGAGCTTCGTCGCGCGCTTGACCGCGTGGGTCGCGTGGGCTTTGCGGGCCGCCCGTTGGCGCACTACAACCTGCCGCTCATGAGCCGCGTCGTCGACGAGGTCGTCACCGGGACCCGGAGCCTGGCGGAGGCGCGAATGGGCGCGCTGGTGGTCTTCGAACGCAGCGTCGGCCTCGAGAACTACGCCCTGACGGGCGTGAGGATCAGCGCGGACGTCACTGCCGAGCTTCTACAGACCCTGTTCTTTCCGCGGTCGCCGCTGCACGATGGCGCGGTGATCATCCGCGGCAACAAGCTGGTGGCAGCGGGTTGCCTGCTGCCGGTCTCGGACGAGCTGAACATCTCCGGGAGGATCGGGACCAGGCACCGCGCGGCACTGGCGCTCAGCATGGAGTCGGACTCGCTCGTGGTGGTCGTCTCAGAGGAGAGTGGCCGGATTTCAGTGGTGCAGGACGGAAACCTGCACAGGGGGATTGAGCCCGAGGCGCTGCGCCAGATTCTCCACAACGTGCTTCTGCCGAAGCAGGAGGTAAGCCTGCCGTGGCTCCGACCGCGGTCCGCCTCCCGTCGCCGTGAGGCAGCCGCCCTGGCGGCGACACCTCCCGCCACCCCGGCCCCGCGGACGGCGATCCCAGCCAGCCAGCCCGCGGCGGGGGGAGATGGCAGGCCTTGACTCTCTTCTCCAACAACTGGCGTCTCAAACTCGCGGCCCTTTTCATCGCCAGCACGACGTGGGGCGTCGTTGCGTACGCCGGTAACCCGGTCGAGACCAGGGAGATCCCGCGGGTTCCCATCCAGGCGGGTTCCCCTCCCAACAACTGGGTCATGATCAGTCAGTTGCCGCCTGTCACCGTGACGGTGTCCGGCCTGCACCAGAGCCTGGCGGCCTTCCAACCCTCGAACCTCCACGCCAACATCGACCTCGCGGCGGCCCATCTTGGGCCCAACGTTGTGAAGGTGGTAATGGATAACTCTGACCCGCGCGTCGCGGTGTCGATGGTCACGCCTGCCAGCGTCGAAGTCATTTTGGACGAGAAGGACGTCGTGACCAAAAAGGTCGACGTGAGGTTCAAGAACTCGGAGAACAATTGCTGCGTGGCGCAGCGTAGCAAGGCGACGGCCACCCCCGACACAGTGAAGTTGAGTGGCCCCAAGAGTGTGCTGGCGAAAGGGGTGCCGTATGTGCAGGCCGACCTCACCGAGGCGCGAGCCGACCTGTCGCCGGCGCTGGACGTCAAGCTGGATGGGATCGATCCAAGGGCTGCGCCGCTGGTCACCGTCGAGCCCAAGCAGGTGCAGGTATTTGTGCCGGTGACCCCGGTGAAGAAGCGCGCCCAGGCCGGGCTGAACGTGCCATTCGTGGGCCAGGTCGCCTCTGGCTATCGGATCACCGACGTCAAGTCCACCCCGGACGTTCTCCAGATCGAAGGTGACCCCATCATTTTGGCGCAGGTTTCCAGTCTCGACACGCAGCCGATCAACATCAGCGGGGCGACCGCTGACATCGTCCAGACCGTCACGGTCAAGCCGCCTACAGGGGTCGCGATCATCGGGTCGACGCAGGTGACGGTGCACATATCCGTAGCCAAAAACCCTGTCGTGGAGCCCAGTCCGTCGCCGAGACCGTCGGCCTCGCCTACGCCGTAGCTAAACTCGCAACATGTGCGGCATCATCGGCTACCTGGGTGAGAAGGACGCGGCGCCGGTCATCCTGGACACGCTGAAGCGCCTGGAGTACAGGGGGTACGACTCGGCCGGGGTGGCGATCCTCGAGCCCCGGAAGCCACGACCGTCGGTGATCAAGACGGCGGGCAAGGTCGCCGACCTGGAGAAGGCGCTGGGCGCCCGCAAGCCGCTGCAGGGTGGCCTGGGTATTGGGCACACGCGTTGGGCTACCCACGGTAAGCCAACCCAGCTCAACGCCCATCCCCACACCGACTGCCACGGGCGGATCCAGGTGATTCACAACGGCATCATCGAGAACTTTGCCGAGTTGAAGCGTGAACTGCGCCAGCAGGGCCATCGCTTCAAAACCGAAACCGACACCGAGGTGGTGCCTCATCTGATCGAGAGCTACTACAAGGGCGACCTGGTGGACGCCGCACGACAGGCGATCTCCCGCCTTCGCGGCGCCTACTCGCTGGTGATCTTTTCTGGCGACGACCCGGGTTTGCTCATCGGCGCCCGGCTCAATGCTCCATTGATGGTCGGTTTGGGCAAGGATGAGTGGTTCATCTGCTCGGACATCACCGGGATCATCCCCTACACCAAGAAGGCCCTGGTCCTGGGTGAAGGGCAGATGGTCGCGATCACCAAGCTCGGTCCCGTGGTCACCGACCTCGACGGCACGGCGGTGCAGCCGAAGTTGATCAGGGTGAATTGGGACGTCGCGGCGGCCCAGAAGGGCGGATACGCACACTACCTCCTGAAGGAAATCCACGAGGATGGCGAGGCTGTCCGAAACGCCGTCCGCGGCCACCTTGACGCCGAGGGCACGGTCACGTTCCCCGAGTTCACCCTGACCGATCGGCAGTTCCTCAAGTTCAACCGCGTGGTCATCGTCGGTGCGGGCAGCTCGCTGAACGCAGGGGCGATCGGCAAGTACGCCATCGAGGAGCTGGCGCGCCTCCCTGTCGACGTGGAACCCGCCTCCGAGTTCCGCTACCGCGAGACGCTTGTCGACGAGCACCTGTTGCTCGTGGCCATCTCTCAGTCGGGCGAGACCGCCGACACCCTCGCCGCGATGCGCGAGGCGCGCGAGCGTGGAGCCACGGTGGTGACCATCTGCAACGTGGTGGGGAGCTCGATGACCATGGAAGCCGACGGCGTCATCTACATGCAGTCGGGGCCCGAGATCAGCGTTTGTTCATCGAAGACGTTCGTGGCCACCGTTACCGTGCTCTACCTGCTCGCCCTGCGGTTGGCGGCGGTACGGCACCTCGTGCCGCCCGATCGCCTCAAATCCGTGACCCGGGGACTGCACGCGCTGCCTGATGCCGTGGAAACGGAGCTGCGCAGGAAGCGTTCCGTTCAGAAGGTCGCCCGGAAGTACGCCAAAGCCCAGAACTTCATGTACATCGGCCGTGGGATCAACCACCCGATGGCCTTCGAGGGGGCGATGAAACTCAAGGAGATCTCCTACGTGCACGCCGAGGGGTATGCCGCCGGTGAGCTGAAGCATGGGCCGATCGCGCTGCTTGATTCGGATTTCCCGGTAATGGCCGTGGCGACTGCGTCGCCAACGCTGGAGAAGACGATCGGAAACATCCAGGAAGTGGCGGCGCGTGGTGCGCCGGTGGTGGCCCTGGTGAACCGACCGGACAGGCGCTTGAAGGGCCTCGCGGGTGATTACATCGAGGTACCCGAGGTTGATGAGATCTTCTCGCCGGTGGTGAATGCCGTGGCGCTGCAGCTATTCGCCTACTACATGGCGGTCGAGCGGAGCACGGACGTCGACCAGCCCCGCAACCTCGCCAAGTCTGTCACCGTCGAGTAGGGGCACGTCGAGTTGAAGCTCGGCATTGACGTGGTGCCTGTTGCGCGAATCGCGGCGGCCGTGGAGCGCTACGGTGACCGCTTCCTCAACCGGGTCTACACCCCCGGCGAGCTGCGCTACGCCGCGGGCAATGCCGAAAAGCTGGCCGGCCGTTGGGCCGCGAAGGAGGCTGTGCTCAAGGCGTTGGGCGGCCGCGGCCGGTTTCCCCGGATGTCACTGGTCGAAGTTCTCCCTGGCCGCCGGGGGGCGCCGGAGGTGAAGCTGACGCGTGAGCCGACCCCCGAGATCGCTGTGAGCATCACCCACGATGGCGGTATGGCGATGGCGGTCGCCGCCGTGGTCGACGGTGTCGCGCGCAGGCCGCGGCCCAGCATTCCGCCGGAGCTCCGGCTGCCTGAGCGCCCGCAGGGAGCCAACAAGGGGACCTTCGGGCAGGTGGTGGTGGTGGCCGGGTCCCTCGGGTACACCGGCGCCCCCTTTTTGACCGCGACCGCTGCGGCGAGGTCCGGGGCCGGTTATGTCCGGCTGCTGGCCGCGGAGACCATCTACCCCATCCTCGCCATGAAGTGCGCCGAGGTGGTGGTGACCCAGGTTCCGGAGGTTGCCGCGGGAACGCTGGGTCATGCTGGTCTTGAGACCTTGCAGCGTTACTGCGCCGGCGCGGACGCCTGTGTCGTCGGCCCGGGATTGGGACGCGAGTACTCGACGCGCCGTCTGGTCATTGACCTGCTCTCGCAGCTCAAACCCCCCGCCGTGGTCGATGCCGACGCCTTGAACGCGCTCTCGGAGCAGCGTAAGGTGCTGTCCCGCCTGCGGGCTCGCCTGGTGTTCACGCCACACCCCATGGAGATGTCACGCCTCACGGGGCTCTCGGTGGACGAGGTCCAGGCCGACCGTGAGGGCGTGGCCCGCCGGTTCGCCCAGGAGTGGGGGCAGGTCGTTGTCCTCAAGGGATCGCACAGCGTGATCGCGTCCCCGGATGGGACCGTGCGGGTCAATCCTCACAGCAACCCTGCTCTTGCCAGTGCGGGCACGGGCGATGTCCTGGCCGGCATCATCGGTGGCCTCCTGGCGCAGGGACTAGAACCCTTCGAGGCCGCGGTCACGGGCGTCTTCCTGCATGGGGCCACCGGGGATGAGGCCGCCGCGCGCATGGGCGACGCGGGCGTCCTGGCCTCTGATCTGCTGCCGCTGATACCCGTCGCCATCCGCGACCTGAAGCCCCTGCTGGCGCAGGCACGCGGGTGAGCGCCGCCCGGCTCCGCTGGGCAGAGGTGGACGTCAGGGCGCTGGCCCACAACGTGGCGCAAATCCGCTCGCGCCTCGATGCAAGCACGGCGATGATGGCGGTGGTCAAAGCCGACGGCTACGGTCACGGGGCGGTCCGCGTGGCGAAGACCGCGCTCGACGCCGGGGCCGGCTGGCTGGCGGTCGCCACGATCGACGAGGCTGAGGACCTGCGGCGGGCCCAAATTGACGGCCCGGTGCTGGTGCTGGGCCCGGTTGCGCCTGGCGGCGAGGCGAGTGCGCTGGCGACGGGGGTGAGCCTGTCGGTCCACGGGCACGAGGGCGTCTCCGGGCTTTCCCAGGCGGCCGCCGGCCGCGCGGCACCGGCCCGGGTTCACCTCAAGGTTGACACCGGGATGGGGCGCCTGGGCTGCTCGCCCGAGGCAGCGGTGCGCCTGGCGCGTCGTATCGAGGACGACCCCGGCCTCGAGCTGGAGGGCCTCTGGACTCACTTTGCCGAGGCCGACGACGCCGGCTCGCCGCGCACCCAAGAACAGCTGCGAACGTTCCTGGGCGTGGTGACAGCGCTGGCGTCCGCCGGGGTCACGCCCCCGATCCTCCACTGCGCCAACTCGGCGGCGGCGCTGCAGTTTCCCAGCAGCCATTTGGCCATGGTCCGCATCGGGCTGCCGATGTACGGGTACCACTCGACTGCCGCCGCGGTCGCAGGTCTCGACCTGCGGCCGGCCCTCGCGTGGAAGTCGACCGTCGTTGCGCTGCACGACCTTGGCGAGGGCGACCGCGTGGGCTACGGGGGCACCTACCGCGCACCGGGTCCGCGCCGTTCCGCGACCGTCAGCACCGGCTATGCGGATGGATTCCCCCGCTCGCTCTCCGACCGCGGGGAGGTGTTGGTACGCGGAATGCGGGCACGCCTCATGGGGCGGGTGAGCATGGACTACTTCACCGCTGACGTGACGAACATCGAGGGGGTCGTGGTCGGCGACGAAGTCGTGCTGATCG
>JBHEMS010000054.1:0-6236 GCA_046262455.1 Candidatus Dormibacteria bacterium
TCCTGGCGGAGGCCCTCGCTGAAGGCGCCGACCGCGTGCTTGGTGGCGTTGTAGACGGCGCTGCCGCTGCGCGCCGTGCGCCCGGCGGTTGAGCTGATGTTGACCATGTCCGACACCCGCCGCGGACCATCCTGGGCCGCCTTCAAGAGGTGAGGCAGCGCGGCGTGGGCGCAGTACATCAGGCCAAGGACGTTGAGGCGCACCATCCGCTCCCACTCCTCGAGCGGGGCTTCGACCGCTGGGCCCAGCAGCATCACGCCGGCATTGTTCACCAGCGTGTCGAGCCGCCCCAGCTCCGATACGGTGCGCTCGACAATGTCCGCCGCCTGCTTGGGGTCGGTCACATCGACCTCCAGGACAAGGGCCCGGCCCCCGGTCTCTTGGATGTTGGCCGCCAGCTGCTCGAGACGCTCCCGGCGCCGCGCGGCGACGGCCACGGTTGCCCCCTGCGCTGCCAGCGCCCGCGCTGTGGCCTCGCCGATCCCGCTTGATGCCCCGGTGACCAAAGCAACGGTTCCCTGCAGCTCGGTGCCCTCAAGCATCCGCGACCTTCAGGACGAGCTTCCCGGTGTTCTCTCCCCGGAAGAGCTTGAGCAGGGTGTCGGGGAACGTCTCCAGCCCTTCGACGACATCCTCTTTGGCCTTGAGCTTGCCGCTTGCCATCCAGGCCCCCATCTCCTTCATCGCGTCGGGGTAGCGATCCAGGTAGTCGAACACCAAAAACCCCTTCATCGTCGCGCGGTATACCAGCAGCGACATGTAGTTCGCCGGCCCCCGCGCCGGCCCGGTGTTGTTGTACTGCGAGATCGCCCCGCAGAGCGCGATCCGAGCGCCCCGGCGCAGGCGCGCCAGCACGGCATCGAGGATCTCCCCGCCGACGTTGTCGAAATAGATGTCAACCCCCTGGGGGCAGTGCTCCTTCAGGCCTGCCATGACATCGCCACCCTTGTAGTCGATGGCGCCGTCGAAGCCCAGCTCCTCCACGAGGTATTGGCACTTCTCCTCGCCTCCGGCGATGCCGATCGCGCGGCACCCTTTGATACGTGCGATCTGGCCCACCGCGCTGCCCACGGCTCCCGCCGCCGCCGAGACCACCACGGTCTCCCCCGCCTGCGGGCGGCAGATGTCCAGCAGGCCGAAATACGCGGTCATACCCGGCATGCCAAGCGCGCCCAGGTAGGTGGGCAGCGGCGCCATGTCGGGGTTCACCGGGTACAGGTCGGAGCCGTCGGACACCGCAAACTCCTGGATCCCGAGCATGCCGTGGACGAAATCACCCACCTTGAAACGTGGGTTGTTCGACCGCAGTACCGTGCCCACCCCGCCGGCCCGCATGACCTCGCCAATCCCGACCGGCGGCACATAGGAGCGCACGTCGTTCATCCACCCGCGCATCGCCGGGTCGAGCGAGAGGTACAGGACCTTGATCAGGACCTGGCCGTCGACGAGCTCGGGCACGGCCGCCTCACCGTAGTCGAAGTCCTCCCGCTTGGGCATGCCGACAGGCCGGCTGGCAAGCCGGAAGGCGTGGTTGACCAGGGTCGCTGTCTCAGTCATCTCTTCTCCTCAGTGCACCTTGATCGTACGAGCCCTTCCGGGAACCCGTTCGGAGGCGTGTTCCCGGAGGAACTTGACCACCACCTCGGCGGCCTCCCCCGGAGCGTCGGTGCTGTACACGTGGCCTGCACCCCTGATGCTGTAGAAACGCGCGCCGGGGATCAGGCGGGCGATGAGCCGCCCGTTGAGCTGCGGGATAAGGCGATCGTGGTCCCCGTGCAGCACCAGCGTCGGCACCCGCAGCCCGGGCAGCCGGCGCAGGCTGCTCCAACGCAGCGACGCCTGAAGCTGCCGGCGGTACCCAACCGGGTTCGCGGGGTGGGCCGCGCGCTTGCGCAGCGCCTCGTCAACCGCGGCCGGGTCCTCGGTCAGGGCGCGATGGAACAAGAACGGCGCCGCGCGCCTGCCCATCTCCTCCGCGGTCATCCGTTCCCGGGACAACATCAATCGGAGGATGCCAGGCGACCCCGGCACGGCCACCACCCCGGCGTTGGTGCAGCCCAGGACCAGTGTCCTCACCCGGTCCCGGTGACCAAGCGCCAATTCCTGGGCGATCATGCCCCCCAGGGACGCACCATATATATGGGCGGTTTCGACGCCCTCCGCATCCATCACCGCGACCGCGTCCCGGGCCATGCCAGCGATGGAGTATGGGACGTCCGGCACGTCCGACTTTCCCACCCCGCGGTTGTCGATCCGCAGGACCCGATAGTCCTCGAGGTAAGGGAGCATCGCGTCCCACCCGCTCATGTCCGTCCCCAGCCCCATGATCAGCACCACCCACTCGCCCTCCGGCGGCCCGGTGACGGTGTAGTGGATCCTCGCATCGCCTACATCAACAAAGGGCATCGAAAAGACTCTACGATCACCAGGTGACATCCGCCGCCGAGAACCGCGCCGTCATCGAGCGCTTCTACACCGCCTTCCAGCACCATGACGCCGCGGGCATGAACGCCTGCTACACGACCGACATCCGCTTTCGGGACCCGGTATTCCAGGACCTCGCCGGGGACGAGGTTCGCGCCATGTGGAACATGCTCAACTCGCGCAATGCCGGCCTGGAGCTGGCCTTCCAGGTAGGAACGGTCGATGACGCCGAGGGCCATGCGACCTGGGTCGCGAAATACCACTTCTCAGCCACCGGCCGCGACGTCGAGAACCACGTTCACTCCCACCTCTGGCTCAAGGACGGGTTGATCGCCCGGCAGGAGGACCAATTCGACCTGTGGCGCTGGGCGTCGATGGCGCTGGGGCCCCGCGGGCAATTCCTGGGCTGGCTGCCGCCGGTGCAGGGTTCGATCCGCAAGCAGGCTCGCGGCAACCTCGACAGGTTCATGAGCCAGGGTCAAGGGGAAAAGAGGCCGAACTGAGTCGCGGCTAACCCTGGCGGGTGCCATTCGGCGTGAAGTGCATCGCGCCCTGGTGATTGCGTAAAGGCGAGCCCTTGGGGATGCGCCAGCGGATGAGCTGGTCGGGGATCACCTCCGTCGTTGTCTCGACAAATGCTGCTCAGACATGACCGCCGACCTCGACATGCGCAGGCAGCGGCGCGGTCGCGACCAGCGATTCCAGCGCATCCGCGGCCGCCGGCGCGCCGCCGGCACGGGCCAGGCCGGTCGCAACTCGCTGCGCGCCCGGGCGCATGTCCATGGCCTGACGGATTGCCGTGCCCAGCGATTCCGGAGTTAACTCCCAGGGTAAGACCCGGGTGCCGGCCCCAGTCGCCACCACCCGCTCGGCAACATCAAATTGATCTCTGCCAAAGGGCACAACGCAGACCGGGACGCCGGCGGCGAGCGCCTTCTGTGTGATTCCCATACCTCCCTGGCAGACCACGCAGGCAGCCTTTTTCAGCAGGGGTCCATGCGATAGGAAGCGGACCACCCGTCCGCTGGCCGGCGCCGGGAAGTCACCCGGGTCATGCGCGGCCGTGGTGACAACCACGCGCACGTTCTCGTCATGAACAGCTCCGAGGGCCGCGGCGACCAGCGCGTCGTCGCGCTGGTACTCGCTGGAGGCCGTCACCATCACCACTGGCCTGTCCAGGTCGTCAAACCAGCCAGGGGTATCGCCGGGCGGGTCCCAGAGCCCGGGGCCGACCATCCGGAACGAGGATGGCAGGGTATGGCCGGGCTCGAATGGCGGCGCGGTGTAGTAGAGGTACAGTCGCGCTCGCAGCATGTCGTCGGCACCCGTGATGGCCGACAGCCCGAGCGGCAGCCGAGGGGCGTTCAGCAGGTCCACACCCGCCGGATCCAACGAAAATGGCGCAGGGGTGAACTGGGCCGGGCCGCCTGGTGAGAACTGCGAGAACATGAAGTACGGGATCGACTGCGCCCACGGAATCGAGGAAGCCTCCGTTACGGCTGCGGCACCGACGGCCGTGATGTCCACGACCAGCGCGTCGGGGCCGACTTCGGAAATGGCCTGTTGCAGGTCAGGCACCTCATGGGCCGCGCGCTTCGCGAATGTCTCCAATACGCCCGCAATCCCTTCCTGTGGCGTGCTGGCTTGCCAGCTGTCCAGCGGCACCTCCTCGATGGCGGGGTCAACGCGGTCGGCGTGTAGGCCGAGGGATCGGAGGGCAGCTACCTGCGATGCGAGGGTTCGCACGTGCACTTCGTGTCCGCGCTTTTGCAGCTCTAACAGTGTGGCCATAAGGGGGTAGAGGTGCCCGCGAGCAGGCGATGTGTAGGCCAGGTAACGTGCCATCAGTTTTCTCCCTGAAGTCTGGTGATGAGATCGACGAGGATGAGTTCCGTGTCGGCCCGGCTCAGGCCGAGATCGCGGCGCAGGAGTTTCCACGTGTAGACGTCGGTAATCGCCACGATGCTCGCGATACGGCGCTTCTTCGGTGCCCGCTCGAGGTTCCGGATAAGAGGAGCGAAGGTGCGTTCCACCCACTGCCAGTGCCAGCGCCGCCCACCCTTGACGTGCTCGGTGATCACGGGAATCCGATCCTCCTGCGACAGCATGCGGAGGCGGTTCGCGCCCCAGCGCTCGTACTGGTCCAACAGGCCGGCAACCGCCGCCGGAATATCCCCAACTGCCGTCGTACCTCGCAGGCTGATCATCTCCTTCCGCGCGCCTTCCATTGCGGCCACGAAGAGCGCTTCTTTGGAGCCGAAACGACGAAGAAGAGTGCGCTTGGTGACGCCGGCGAGGCTGGCAATCTCATCCAGGGAGACGTCGTCGTACGGCTTTTCCGTGAACAGGTCAACAGCCACTTCAAGCAGGCGACTGACCGTCGCCTCCGCGGCAGCCGCTCTTGCCACCATGCGGTAGGGACGACCCTCGGTTGGTCCGGGCGCGACTATCATGTCACCTAGAGTGACACGAAAGCGACCAAGTGTCAATCGGGGCTAGCCGGCCAGTGATCTCAGGATCCTCCAGCCAGTTCGACGACGCCTCCGAGCATTCAGCCCACGGCCCGAGCCGACCAGCCCCGCCAACATCCCGCGCGGTCAGGAAGATCGCGGTTTCGAGGCGCAACTCTAGTCCGTACAGGAGGCATACTCGGGGGCGTGAGAGTCTCCGGCTTCACCATCTGCCGCGACGCGATGCGGTTCGGCTACCCGCTACAGGAGTCGCTGCGCTCGCTGTTGCCGCTGGTCGACGAGCTCGTAGTGGCGGTTGGCGACGGCGACGACGGGACCTGGGAAGCCGTGACGGGCCTTGGCGATGAGCGCATCGTCGCTTTCCGCACCAAATGGGACCCGGCACGCTTCGATGGCGGCAGAGCACTCGCCGATCAAACAAACCTGGCGCTGGCACGCTGCTCCGGCGACTGGGCCATGTATTTGCAGAGCGATGAGGTGCTGCACGAGGGCCACCTGGGGCCCATTCGCGAGCGCATGCAGCGCTACCTGGACACGCCGGTTGAAGGCCTTTCCTTCAGGTTCTTCCACTTCTACGGCGCGTACGACGTCGTTCAGGACAATTGGTGCGCCTGGTACCGACGCGAGACTCGCGCCGTCCGAACCGGGCGAGGGGTGGCATCCGTTGGGGATGCGGCCGGCTTCCGCATCAAAACAGGCCAGGGCATGCGGCGCCTGATCCGGGCAGACGCCGCCGCGACCGTCTACCACTACGGTTGGGTGCGCCCCCCCGCGCTGATGGTGGCTAAGCAGGCCCATGCGGTGCGGACCCGGAGCGAAACAGCTGCCGCGACGACGACTGACGAAAACCCGTTCACCGCCCTCGGAAACCTCATGCGATTCCCTGGCGTGCACCCACATGTCATGAGAGGGCGCATTGCCGCACGGGACTGGACCTTCGACGACGCCATCGCGCAGCAGCCACCGCGGTGGGCGCGCCACCTAGCCCTGGCTCGCACCTGTCCGCGCGGCGCCCTGCGCCTGCTCGGTGCGCGCTGGATCCTGTCATGGAACTCGCTGGCGGGAACCCCCAAGGTCAGGTAGCGGGGACGCACGTGACAAGTCAGCCGAAGTAGCTGGGACAGATCACCCGAAGATGTGAGACGCATCAGGCGAATGCCGAATGGGACGCATCACCCGAACTCTTACAGGCGTTTGGTGGGCCTATAGGGCTTCGGTTGATGCTTGACGAATCTACTTCGGTAGATCCTTGACACTCCCGGCTTACATTACGACCTCTTCGCCGTCCCGGCGGCACGCTTTTTACGGATATCCCCAGTGGTGGTCCGAGCCACTGTCTTG